>CAWISZ010000004.1:0-575371 GCA_963838955.1 uncultured Thermoplasmata archaeon
TATTCTCGCAGGGGCAGCAAGGTGCTCGAAACCTGGCGACTGGATCCTTTTGGACCGGCGCTCATCGTGTGCTTTTCCGTCTCCGGGCCCCGACTCCCATCAACAACTGGTGATCTGCCACTCACTCTATCCGCGCTCAGTCTCGGGTCTTCACCAGATAGAAGAGTAGCACGAGTGGGACCACGATCCAGGCGATCGCGACGGCTCCGACGGTGAGCCAGGAAACTCCGTAGGCGCCGGGGTCGACCGAGCCGACCATCCCCAACTGGACGAACGAGTTGATGAGTAAGGCTTGAGCCAGGGAGACCGCCCCCGCCGGGCTCGCATACTCGAGCCTGAAGGCCCAGGTGTAGTACCCGGGGGATCCTCCCGGATTCCCGGTGTACTGCGCCACGAGGGGGATCACGATCTGGGTCCAGAAGAACGCGAAGAGCATGAAGATCCCCACCGACGCTCCGAGCGCCGCCCCAGCGGAGCGCGCCACGTAGGAGAGGAGGAAGACGAGGCTCGCGAAGGCGGCGCCGATAAGGAAGAGCGAGATGAAGAGGGCGGAGATCTCGACCCCTGGAAGAAACGACCCCGTATAGAAATGGACCAACCCGTCGACAACCCCCGCCGCGATTGCGAGTGCAACGGCGAGAGCGACCAAGACGGCCAGGTATCTGGAGAGGACCAGCCCCCACCGGCTGACCGGCTGGGCGAGGACAGACTCAATCGTACCGCTCACCCGGTCCGACCCATAGCCCGAGTAGGCCGCGAGGATGGCCATCAAGGGCACGAAGATTGCCAAGATCGCGCCGACGAATTCGATAACGACGACGTTCGCGGCCGTGGGGGCCGTCGCTGGCTCGAACTGGGAGGGCGAGAGGCCGGCATTGAACATGCCCAGCACGTGTCCGGCGGGAGTGAAGATCTCGAAGAATAGCTGCGGGGACGACCCTGCCAGGAGCGACGAAGGGATGACGAACGCAAAGCGGCCCACCGGCGCGGTGAAGTTACCGACTAGCGCAGTCTCGTTCTCTGGCATGGGGGTCGGATTCCGGCTGGTCGAATTCCAAACGAAGAACCGCAATGCGTCCCCGGAGGGGTTGGTCCCGTTCGGACCGAGGTAGAACGCCGATAGGTCGTTCGGGGCCGTGGACGGCGACCGGGCGACGACCGCGCCAAAGGGATTGAAGTTGAGGTCTCCCAGCTGCCCGAGGGGTTGGACCTCGCCGGGGGGCATGTGATTAAAGCCGAACTGGATTGGTTCGGTGTGGCCGCCACTCCCCCCGAGATCGGACCTGTGCGGGTCGCTGAAGTTTCCCACGACGGCCCACGACCCGGTGCGGTTCCAATCAGAGGGGGAGGCCGCACCCCCCGCGACACCACTCGCGTCCGTCGACATGGAGAGGTTCGCTACGGCCGAGCCATTGGGATTGCCATACTGGTCCTGGTCGAAGAAACTCACGACGAAGGAGACTCCAGGGAGGGGATCCCCGAGGGACGTGTATGCGTAAATCGCGAAGTGAGCCTGGGAGCCTTCCGTATAGGAGAGACCCGAGTACTGGTCGGTGACCGTGTTGGTCGAGGGCGAGGGGGCCAATCCCTGGATGACCGCGAACGAGAGGAGGATGATCACGACCATCGCCACGACGAGCGGAATGCTGGTGAGGGTGGCGCGGACCTCGTAGCGAAACGTCGCGGAAAAACGTCGCGGTGGGGGGGAAGAGGGCATCATCCCGCGACCTTGCCCGTGCCAACCAATTCGAAGAAGAGCGACTCGAGCCCGCGGGACTCGAGCGCGATGGCTCGCACGCGGTAGCCTTTTCGCACGAGTTCCTGGTTGATGTCGGCCGGGTCCCCGCGGGGATCATGGATGCGGAAAGTATCGCCGTCCCGGTCTAGCTTCCCGAGCCCTTGGAGGTACTCGACCCCGGCAGCATCGATGTCGGGAACAGTGACCTTGAGGTAGGTTCCGGCGACGCTCCTGATCTCCTCCATCGACAGGGTGCGAAGGAGCTTCCCTTCGTGGACGAAGGCGACTCGGTCCGCCACGTGCTCCACCTCAGCGAGGATGTGGGATGACAGGAGAACCGCCCGATTCTGCTTTCGGAGCTCGAGCATCAGGTTGCGGACCTGTAGGACCCCCTGGGGGTCCAGCCCGTTCAGAATCTCGTCGAACAGGAAGACCTCGGGGTCGGAGAGGAGCGCGGCGGCCAGGGAGAACCGTTTCTTCATCCCCTGAGAGTACGTTCGCAGTTTTCGGTCCTTCGCTTCCGCCAAACCGAGCATCGAGAGGAGTTCCTCGGACCGCTTCTCGGCGCTCGCTCCGGTCAGCCCGTGGAACCCGGCATAGTAGCGCAGTTGCTGGGTCGCCCGGGCGTTGGGTTGGAAGTTGGGGAACTCCGGGACCCAGCCTAGGTGTCGTGAGGCCTCGGCCTTGTCCCGTACGATGTCGAACCCATTGACGGCGACGCGCCCGCTCGAGGGGAGTGCGATGCCGGCGGCGATCCGAATCGTCGAGGTCTTCCCGGCCCCGTTCAGACCGACCAGCCCGAGAATCTCCCCGTCCCGTACTTCCAAGCTGACCGCGTCGAGCGCTGGGGTAGGTTTGCCCGGGAACGTCTTCGTAAGCCCTTCGATGACGAGCATGCTAACGGCGGATCCCGATCGGGGTTCGCGCTATTGATCCTGGTCCCCCCCAGCCCCTAGCTTGCACGCCGATAGGGCGGCCCTAGCATAAGAAATGGTGCCTACTAACTTGTGGCAATGTAAACACGTTCATATCGGCGGTCCGTCATTGAACAGCGAGGGTCGGTGCGCGACCGGCGGGAGGTCGGGATCCTCCGCGGCCTAATCGCCGACGCAACGAATCGTTGCTTGCAGACCAAGGTGGGACGGTCGTACGAGGCCGTCACCCGAGAGGTCGGCGTCTTCGCGGACTCTGTCGCCCGTCGCATCCGACCCCTCGAACCTTTGGGGTTTCTGCGGGGTATACCGATCGGCCTCAATCCGCAGGTTGACCCGCACAGGGTTAAGGGCCGACCGAAACCCCTACTCCGGACCTTTTCGGGCCGGTCAAAATCGTGTGGAATTCGGCTCAACGGGCACGGCTCGAGCTCGGGCAGCAGCCCCTGGAACCAACTCACCGGGAGGTCCGCCGCCCTTCCCCCGGCCCGCGTGCCAACCTCACGGAAGCTCAAGCCGTTCCAATCCATCGAGGCCGTGGATCTCGCCATCGGCGGGTCCCGATAGTTCGTCGGGAGCATCGCCGCGTCGGTTCACCCAGACTCCCACCAGCCCGAACGCCTTCGCACCGGCAACGTCCCACCAGTTGGCGGAAACGAACACGCACTGGCCCGGTGCAACGCGGGACCAAGCGGGCGCCAAGGCATACACTTCGGGGCTCGGCTTAAACTTCCGGACCCGGTCGACCGAAAGGAGCGCCTCAAACCGGTCGATGAGGTGGGCGGCCTCGAGGGCGGCGCGAATGCCCCGCTCGGAACCGTTGGAAAGAACGGCCAACCGGTGCGCGTGGGTCAGGCGCTCGAGCGTGGAGGGAACCTCTGGGAAGGGTTGGAGATGCGCGTATTCTTCGGCCAACGCTTCGGTCGTCACCGCATCGATGGATCCGAGCCCGAGAGCCTGGCAGGCGTAGACCAGGGCTTCCCGGGTCACGGCGTCAAAGTTGACGTATCGTCCCATCGCCGTCCTCAGCCAGCTGTGCTCTAACTGGCGTTGTCGCCAAAGACGGGTCAGTTCCGTCCCCCGCCCCGGGAACCGCCGGTCGCACGCCGCGGTCACGGAATCGGTATCGAGGAGCGTTCCGTAGAGGTCGAACACCATCACCCGGCCGGTGGAAGGGCTCGGAGCGTCTCGTGGAGGATCCGGCATGCCGGGCCAGGGTCCCTACGTTCTTTTCAGTTTCGCATGAGTTGCGTCGCTCCTCCGGTCTGCGGTCTCTCTGCAGCCCCTCTGGACGGGTGCCTCTGGTTCGTGGGTCCCGCCTCCGCGGGCTCGTAGCCGTTCCCAATCCGGCTCGTTGTCACCGGTCGGGAGCGAGTCTCGGCTCTTCCGATGTGGTTGAACCCGTTCCCGCACAGGGCGTTTTGGTCGATGGGGTGCCCCTCGCTTCTCGGGAGGGTTCCACGCATGACTGGAACTATCGTGCGATGCGCTTTCCGAGCATATTCCCCGCACTGCTCGAAAGGGGGTATATGCCGGTCCGGACTGATGGAGGGCATGCAAGTCCGCAACCCCGTCTGCGGAATGATGGTCGATCCGGCCCGCGCGGCGACGAAGGGCACGTATGGTGGAGAGACCGTCTACTTCTGTAGCGAGAGCTGCTGGAAGACCTACGAGCGTACCCACCCCCACCCGTAAACCGAGGGCGGGATCCCGAGCGACTCGAAGGACGCGTGGGCGATGGCGACCGATCCGATCTGCGGCATGTACGTCGACGAAGGGGGGAATCCCCTGAGACGGGTGCGTGACAACCGGACGTACTACTTCTGCTCCCAGGGTTGCGTCGAGGAGTTCTCGAACCCGGAGGTTCAGCGCCGCCGGGCCGGGATCGATCTCGCGATTGCATGGCCCCTCGCGGTCATCGTCGTCGGGTTGACGTATGCTCCCCTTCCCCACGCAGCCCTCTTCGCGGCCGCCGGCCTCGCCACGATCGTCCAGTTCTATCCCGGGCGCGTGTTCTACGTCGGCACGTTCGACGCGTTGCGCAGCCGCACGGGGAACATGGACGTCCTCATCGCCGTGGCCACGAGCGCGGCCTACTTCTACAGCGTCGCCGCCCTCGCCCTCCCGGCGGCCGTGCCCGCCGACTACTACTTCGACGCCTCGACCGTGATCATCGCGCTGATCCTCACGGGAAACTACCTCGAGCGTTGGACCCGCGAGCGCTCCTCCTCCGCCGTCCGGCGGCTGGCGGAGGTCCTTCCCTCGACGGCCCGAGTGCTCCGGGAAGGGATCGAGCGAGCGACGCCGGTCGCAGAGGTACGGATCGGAGATCGGTTGCGCGTACTCCCGGGAGAGAAGGTCCCCACCGACGGCCGTGTGCGCACCGGTCGGAGCACCCTCGACGAATCGTTGCTGACCGGGGAATCGCTGCCGGTGACGAAAGAGCCGGGAGATGCGGTGCTCGCCGGTTCGCTGAACGGCGACGGCGCAATCGAGATCGATGCGACGGCCGTCGGGACCGACACCTTCCTCTCGCAGGTCGGGCGGCTCCTCGCCGAGGCCGAAGGAGGCCGCGTACCGATGCAACGGACGGCGGATCGCATCGCAGCCGTGTTCGTCCCGACCGTTCTGACCCTGGGCGTCGCGGCCGCCCTCGCGTGGTTCTTCCTTGGCGGGGCCCCGGGCCAGATCGCGCTGCTCATCTTCGTCACGGTCGCCATCTCCGCGTGTCCCTGCGCGTTCGGGCTCGCGACCCCGGCGGCGATCCTCGTCGGGACCGAGCGGGCGGCCGAGGCCGGCGTCCTGTATCGGGGCGCGGACGCCATCGAGCGGGCGGCCCGGATCGACTACGTCCTGACCGATAAGACCGGGACCCTCACCTCGAACTCACCGGCGCTCGTGGAGTGTGTGGCCGCTCCCGGAATCCCGCTCGAAGAGATGCTCGCGATCGCAGCCGGGCTCGAGCGTTCCTCGGAACACACGCTCGCACGCGCAGTGGTCCGCGCCGCGGAAGCTCGCGGGATCCGGCTCCCGGAAGTGGCCGAGGTCCAGACCGATCCCGGAAGCGGAGTCCGGGGACGCATCCGTGGGCGGCCGGTGGCGGTGCTTCGTGGGGAGAGCGCCCGCTCGGAGGGGATCTCGCTGACCGAGTGGGACGATCGGATCGCAGACTCCGAGCGGGCCGGATCGAGCTGGACGGTCGTCCTCGAGGACGGACGCGCGGTCGGCTTCCTTGCGTTCTCGTCGCCGCTCGCGGCGGGCGTGGCGGACGCGCTCTCCGCGCTGCGGCGCGCTGGGATCCCGACCGAGATCGTGAGCGGGGACAACGAGCCGGCCGTACGCCACGTCGCGGAAGCCGTCGGGATCCCACGGTTCACCGCGGGAGCCACCCCCGCGAGCAAGGTGGGCCGGGTCCGGCAGTTGCAGGCCGACGGCCACGCGGTTGCCTTCGTCGGCGATGGGATCAACGACGCCGCGGCGCTCGCGGCGGCCGATGTCGGGATCGCCATCGGTACGGGAACGGATGTGGCGCGCGAGGCGGGCCAGGTCCTGCTCGTGCGGCCGGACTTTCGCGGCGTCCCCCTCGCGCTCGAGGTCGCCCGGCGCACCGTCGGCCGCGTGCGTGCCAATCTGTGGTGGGCGATCGGGTACAACCTCGTCTTGCTGCCCATCGCGGCCGGGGCGCTCGTCCCGATCTGGGGCTTCAACGTCTATTCGATTCTGCCGATGCTCGGCGCGGTCGCCATGGGGCTCTCCTCCACCACCGTCGTGCTCAACTCGCTCTCGCTTCGACGTATCCCACTCGACGGTGGATCGGGCACGAGCCCGGCCCGCGCGCGCCCCGGCGAGAGTGCGGCGCTAGGTTCGTAGTCGCGCTCCGAGTGCCTCGAGCGGGTACTCCTCCTGCCGGCCGCTGGGCGGAAGCCGGGCTCGACGGGCCGCGACACCGTCCGCTTTTAGACTGGCGAGCTTTGGGACCCTCGGACACGGGTTGCGACCGCGAGTCGAGCATCGAGCGAGCAACGGAGCGCAGGCTCCCCCACCCCCTCGATCCGGCTCGAGAGCCCTCTCCGTCGATCCCAGGCGAACCGCATGACCGATATGGATACGACGTGCATCAACACCCTCCGATTCCTCTCTGTCGACGCCGTCGAGAAGGCGAAGTCCGGTCACCCCGGACTGCCCCTCGGCGCAGCGCCGATGGCCTACGTGCTCTGGGATCGGTTCCTCCGCCACAACCCTCGAGACCCACACTGGTTCAACCGGGATCGCTTCGTGCTGTCGGCGGGGCACGGATCCGCGCTGCTGTACTCCCTTCTCCACGTGACGGGATACGACCTGCCCATCGAGGAACTGGAGCGGTTCCGGCAGTGGGGTAGTCGGACGCCCGGACACCCCGAGTACGGGCACACCCCGGGGGTAGAGGCCACGACCGGCCCCTTGGGGCAGGGGTTCGCGATGGGCGTGGGGATGGCGATCGCGGAGCGGCATCTCGCGGCCGCCTTCAACGAGGAGGGCTTCCCGCTCGTCGACCACTACACCTACGCGATCGTCTCCGACGGGGACCTGATGGAGGGGATCGCCTCCGAGGCCGCTTCGCTCGCCGGAACGCTCGGTCTCGGCAAGCTGATCTACCTCTACGACGACAACCACATCTCTCTCGAGGGACCGACCGAGTGGGCGTTCACCGAGGACGTCGCCGCTCGGTTCGCCGCCTACGGCTGGCACGTCCAGAGGGTCCCCAACGGCAACGACCTCCCCGCGATCGAGGCCGCGATCCGCGCCGCGCAGGGTGAGACGACGCGCCCCTCTCTCATCTGCGTGCGCACGCACATTGGCTACGGCAGCCCGGTTCAGGACACTCGCGAGGCGCACGGAGAACCGCTCGGGCCCGCCAACCTCCGGGCAACGAAGGAGAAGCTCGACTGGCCGCTCGAACCTACGTTCCTAGTTCCGGACATGGCCCGCACGCACTTTGGCGAGGCCGTGGCCCGCGGAGCGACGTGGCAGAAGGAATGGGAGACTCTCCGCGAGAGGTTTCGAAGCGCCTACCCCGCGAAGGCGGCCGCGTTCGATGGGCAGATCGCCGGAGCTCTTCCTCCCCTGTGGAGCTCGGCCCTCTCGACCTTCGCTCCCGCCGATGGGCCGATGGCGACTCGGGACGCGTCCCAGAAGGCCCTGGACGCCCTCGCACCGACCCTCCCGGCACTCGTGGGCGGAGCCGCGGACCTTTCTCCCTCGACGAAGACGCTCCTGCCGGCCTCGCCGGACTACTCCGCCCTCGACGCGAAGGGGCGCAACTTCCACTTCGGGGTCCGAGAGCATGCGATGGTCGCGGTGCTCAATGGCATGGCCTTGCACGGAGGACTCCTCCCGTACGGCGGCACGTTCCTCATCTTCTCCGACTATGCGCGGGGCGCGATCCGGCTCGCCGCGCTCCAACAGACGCACGTGATCCTCGTGTTCACGCACGACAGCATCGGCATGGGGGAGGATGGCCCCACGCACCAGCCGGTCGAACAGCTGCTGGGCCTGCGCGCGATCCCCGGGCTCAACGTGATCCGGTCGGCCGACGCGAACGAGACGACCGCCGCCTGGCGGATCGCCATCGAGCGGCCGGGTCCGACGGTCCTCGTGTTCAGCCGTCAGAAGCTCCCGATCCTCGATGCCGGCAAGTATCCCATCGCCCAAGGCGTGCCCCGCGGCGGATACGTCCTTTCGGAGGCGGCGTCCGTCCCACCGATGCTCGTGCTGATCGCGACGGGGTCGGAGGTCGCGATCGCGCTGGAGGCGCAGAAGCGGATGACCGCCACCGGAGTGGCCGTGCGGGTGGTCTCCCTGCCGTCCTGGCGCCTCTTCGACGAGCAGCCTCCCTCCTACCGCGAGACGGTCCTGCCTTCGGGAGTTCCCAAGATCTCGATCGAAGCCGGGGTGACCCTCGGCTGGACCCGATACGTCGGCGCTGACGGAGCGTCGATCGGAGTGGATCGATTCGGCGCCTCCGCCCCCGGGCCCGTCGTGCAGAAGGAGCTCGGCCTCACGGTCGAGCACGTGGTCGAGGTCGCCGTGCGCCTCCTTCCCGCGTCGTCGAAGGGAGCTCGACCATGAAGCCCCTCGCCGCTCTGCTCGCGCAGGGACAGTCACCCTGGTTGGACTACATCCGACGGAGCCTATTGACCCACGGCGATCTCGCCCGGATGGTGAACACGGATGGCATCACGGGCGTCACGATCAATCCTACGATCTTCGAGAAGGCGATCGCCGGGAGCACGGACTACGACGAAGCGCTGAAAGCGCTCCTCGCGCGGGAGCCCCACCTCTCCCCCGCCGAGCTCTACGAGCGCCTCGCGATCGAGGACGTCACGATGGCGGCCGACATCCTGCGCCCGGTCTACGATCGGAGGAAAGGAGCCGACGGTTTCGTCAGCCTCGAGGTCGCGCCGGGGCTCGCGCACGACACCCGGGGAACGGTCGCCGAGGCGCGCCGGCTCTGGGCCGCGGTCCATCGGCCGAACCTCCTCATCAAGGTCCCCGCGACGCCCGAGGGGATCCCCGCGATCCAGCAGCTGCTCTCGGAGAACATCAACGTCAACATCACGCTGATGTTCTCGATCGCGCACTACGAGGCGGTCGCCCAAGCGTACCTCGCCGCACTGGCCCGCTCCTCCGATCCGTCCCACCTCGCCTCGGTCGCGTCGATCTTCGTCAGCCGCATCGACACCGCCGTGGACAAGGTCCTCCAGGCGTCGGCCGACCCGCGGGCGAAGGCGCTTCAGGGCAAGGTCGCGATCGCCAACAGCCGCGTGATCTACGCGCGGTTCCAAGAACTGTTCGAGGGAGCGGCGTTCTCCGCGTGGGCGAAGAAGGGCGCCCGACCCCAGCGGCTCCTCTGGGCCAGCACCAGCACCAAGGACCCGACGCTGCGCGACACGCTGTACGTGGAGGAGCTCATCGGACCGGAGACCGTCGACACGATCCCCCCCGCTACGCTCGCGGCGTTCGAGGACCACGGGGTGGTCCGGGGCAACACCATCGCCGAAGGGGTGCCCGGGGCCCGGAACGTGCTGAAGGGGGCTCAGGAGGTCGGGATCGACCTCCTCCGGACCACCGAGGCTCTTCAGGTCGAGGGCGTCGCGGCCTTCGCCGCCTCCTACGCGCAGCTCCTCTCTTCTCTCGATACCCGCAGGAAGGCGATCCTCTCCGGCGCGGTCGACCCGCAGGCGTGGAGCCTCGGTCCGGCCTCGAAGGGCGTCGACCTTCGGATCCAAGCCTGGCAGGACGCGCATGTGGGGGACCGACTGTGGCGATGCGATCCGACGCTCTGGCCCGCGGCCACTCCCCAGGACGTCGCCGACCGCCTCGGCTGGCTCCGTCTGCCCGAGATGATGCGGGACGCGCTCCCGGAACTGCTCCGGTTCGCGGAGGAGGTCCGAGCGGAAGGGACCCGGCACGTCGTCATCCTCGGGATGGGTGGCTCCTCCCTCGCCCCGGACGTGTTCCGAAGGATCTTCGGTCATCGCGAGGGCTTCCCGGAACTTCTCGTGCTCGACAGCACCCATCCCGACGCGATCCGAGAGGTGCAAGGGCGCATCGATCCACGGCACACCTTGTTCGTTGTCTCGAGCAAATCTGGGACGACGACCGAACCGATCTCCTTCTACCGGTATTTCTGGGAGGTGGTGCGGGCAGCGGGCGACGCGCCCGAGCGGCACTTCATCGCGGTCACCGATCCCGGCACGCCGCTCGAAAAGCTCGCGCACGATCAGAAGTTCCGGACCACATTCCGCGCGCTCCCGACCGTGGGAGGCCGGTACTCCGCGCTCACGATGTTCGGGCTCGTGCCCGCCGCGCTCGGCGGCGTCGATGTCCCGGCGCTCCTCGACCGTGCGGGGACGATGGCCGAGGCGTGTGCTCCTTCCGTTCCCGTGGTCGAGAACCCCGCTCTGCGATTGGGGGCGACGCTCGGAGAGCTCGCGACGCACGGCCGCGACAAGCTCACGTTCTACGCCTCGCCGAGCTTCGCTCCGTTCCCCGATTGGGTCGAACAGCTCGTCGCCGAGAGCACAGGGAAGATCGGCAAGGGGATCGTTCCGATCGTGGACGAACCGATGCTCGCACCGGAGGTGTACGGACCCGATCGCGTGTTCATTGAGATCGAGGAAGGCGGGGGAGTGAGCGCCCCTCTCGCCGCGCACACCGCCCGGCTCGAGGCCGCCGGACACCCGGTCGTACGTCTGCGCGCGCGCGAGCTCACCGACCTGGGACAGGAGTTCTTCCGGTGGGAGCTCGCGGTGGCGAGCGCGGGGATCATCCTCGGGATCGACCCATTTGATCAGCCGGACGTCGAGCTCGCGAAGGAGCTCGCACGACGCGCGATGGCTCCGTCCGCGCCCGGGGCACCGAAGCCGGAGGTGGTGACGGTTCCGGGAGGGGATCGCTCGGCACTCTCGAAGGCCGTGAAGAGCTGGCTCGGCTCCTGCCGGCCCGGAGATTACGTGGGCATCCAAGCGTACCTCGCTCCGAGCGCCGAGACGTGGACCGCGCTCGAGGCGATCCGCCGGCGAACGCTGGAACGGATGCGCGTCGCGACCACGCTCGGATACGGGCCGCGCTTCCTGCACTCCACCGGCCAGTTGCACAAGGGAGGTCCGAATACCGGCCTCTTCCTCCAACTCGTCGACACTCCATCGAAGGATCTCGAGGTCCCCGGAGCCGGCTACACCTTCGGGCAACTGATCCGGGCGCAGTCGCTGGGGGACTACCAGGCGCTGCGCCACAAGGGCCGCCGGGTCCTGCGCGTCGATCTCGGAGGCGACGACGTCGCGGGAGGACTGGGGCGTCTGCGGGAGGCGCTCGATGGCTGAGGTCTCCCTCCTACTGTGGGACGTCGGAGGCGTGCTGCTGTCGAACGGTTGGGACCGCCCGGCGCGCGACGCGGCCGCCGAGGCGTTCGCTCTCGACCCGGTCGAGTTCGAACGTCGGCACGGGCAGGTCGAGACGGACTTCGAGACGGGCCGGATCGATCTGGAGGCCTACCTGTCGGCGACCGCGTTCTACCTTCCGAGGACGTTCGGTCGCGACGAGTTCCGACGCTTCATGCACGCTCGTTCGACCCCGCACCCGGAGGCGCTCGCGTACGCCCGCGAGCTCCGCCGCGCGGGAAGGTACGTGATGGCCGCACTGAACAACGAGTCGAGGGACCTGAACGAGTACCGTATCCGGACGTTCCACCTCCGCGAGATCTTCCATCTCTTCCTCAGCTCCTGCTACACGGGCCGGCGCAAGCCGGATCCCGAAGCCTATCGGTATGCTCTGGAGATCACTCAGCGCGACCTCGACGAGGCGCTCTTCCTGGACGACCGGCGTGAGAACGTCGACTCGGCCGCCCGGCTCGGCCTGCGCACCCTGTGGGTGCGGGACCCGGACCGGATCCGCGAGGAGCTCGCCTCCGCCGGCATCGTCGCGGGGTGAGGAGGAGATCGATGAAGCTGGGAATGGTCGGACTCGGAAAGATGGGCGCCAACATGGCCGTGCGGCTCGTGCGCGGTGGACACACCGTGGTCGGGTTCGCACGCACGAAATCGGTCGTCGATGGCGTGGTGGCGCGGGGCGTGACGGGGGCGAGTTCGCTCGCCGACCTGGTCCGCCAGCTCCCTACGCCGAGGATCGTCTGGCTGATGATCCCGTCCGGAGCTCCCGTCGATCAGGAGCTCGAACAGCTCCGTGCCCTCCTCGCGCGCGGCGACCTCATCGTCGACGGCGGGAACTCGTACTACCGGGACACGCTGCGCCGCTCGGAGTTGGTGAAGAGCTGGGGGTTCCGGTTCGTGGATGTCGGGACGAGCGGCGGGATCTGGGGGCTCACGGAGGGGTACTCGATGATGGTCGGCGGCGACCCGGCCGACGTCGATCAGATCCGGCCGATCCTGGAGACGCTCGCTCCGGGCCCGACGAAGGGCTGGGGACGCATGGGAGCGATCGGCTCCGGTCACTTCGTGAAGATGGTCCACAACGGGATCGAGTACGGCATGATGCAGGCGTACGCCGAAGGGTTCGCGGTCCTCCAGGCGAAGACGGACTTCGCGCTCGATCTGCACCAGATCTCGGAGGTCTGGCGGTACGGTAGCGTGATCCGTTCTTGGCTCCTCGAGCTGACGGAGGCGGCGCTGGCGGAGAACCCCACGCTCGAGGGGATCCTGCCCTGGGTCGTCGATTCGGGCGAGGGGCGCTGGACCGTGACCGAGGCGATGGACCTCAACATCCCGGCCCCCGTCATCACGCTCGCCCTCCAACAGCGGCTGCGCTCGCGCGAATCCGATCCGTTCACGGAACGGCTGCTCGCGATGATGCGCAACAAGTTCGGCGGCCACGAAGTCAAGAAGGACGCCTGACCATGGCCTCCCCCGCCGGCGAGCCGCACGTCTTCGTCGTGTTCGGGGCCACGGGCGACCTCATGCAACGCAAGATGCTCCCGGTGTTGTACCGCCTCGCCCGCCAAGCCAAGCTTCCCGGCGGGACCGTCGTCCTCGGCGTCGCCCGTCACCCGCTCGACGACGCCGCGTTCCGCGCGCAGGCCGCCGCCTCGCTGCACGAAGAAAAGGTCGGTACGGCGGCCGACGTGCGCGCGTTCTGCGAGCGCACGCTCTTCTATCAATCCCTGGACAACCGGGCCGGCACGGGCTACCAAACGCTTCGCGGCCGCATCGAGCAGGTGGAGAAAGAGCACGCGCTCCCCGGGAACCGGATCTTCTACCTTGCGCTTCCCCTCGACGCGTTCGGTCCGACGCTCCAAGGGCTCGGCCAGGCGGGGTTGAACCAGAGCCCCGGGTGGACCCGGGTTGTCATCGAGAAACCGTTCGGGCGCGATCTGGCTTCGGCCGTAGCGCTCAACGCCCTCGCCCACCAGTACTTCAAGGAGAAGCACATCTACCGGATCGATCACTACCTCGGCAAGGAGACGGTCCAGAACCTACTCGTGTTCCGGTTCGCCAACGTGTTCTTCGAGTCGCTGTGGAACCGGGACCGCGTCGACCACGTCGAGATCACCGTCGCCGAGAGCCTCGGCGTGGAAGGGCGGGCCGGCTACTACGAAGAATCCGGCGCGCTGAGGGACATGGTCCAGAACCACGTCACCCAGCTCCTCACCCTCGTCGCGATGGAGCCCCCCGCAACGAAGGATGAGGACGCGATCCGAAGCGAGAAGGTCAAGGTCCTCCACAGCGCCGTACGGCTCGTCCCGGGGGACGTCGTGCGCGGCCAGTACGGCCCGGGAAAGCTCCACGATCAGCCTATGGTCGGATACCGCCAAGAGGCAGGAGTCCCTCCGAACTCCGACACGGAGACGTACATCGCGCTGCGGTTGAAGATCGCCAACTGGCGCTGGCAGAACGTACCGTTCTTCCTGCGAACCGGAAAGCGCCTCCCGGCCAAGTCGAGCCGGGTCGTGGTCTCCTTCAAGGCTCCCCCGGTCGCCTTCTTCCAGACGGAGCAGGAGTACCAGGTCAACCCGGATCGGATCACCATCCTCCTGCAACCCCAGGAAGGATTCGAGCTCGCCTTCGAGATCAAGATCCCGGGCCGCGAGATGCGGGTGCAGACCCACCGCATGAAGTTCCATTACGCCGATGTCTTCGGCGAGCTTCCCGACGGCTACGAGGCGCTGCTGGTGGACGTGATGCGCGGAGACGCGAGCCTCTTCGTCCGCGACGACGAGATCGAGGAGTCCTGGCGGCTCTACGCGCCGATCCTGGAGCACCCCCCGGCGGTCGTCTTCTATCCGGCAGGATCCGAGGGCCCGGTCGAGGCGCAGGCGCTCGTCGAGGAGTGGGGGCACCGGTGGGACCCCGGCTAGACCGACAGGTTCGGGTCTTCTCGGATCCGGTCCGCGAGGCCGACGCCGCGGCGCGCCATCTCACGGAGCTCGCCCGCGCGGCCGTCCGAGCGCGGGGCCGGTTCTCCTGGGTGCTCGCCGGCGGCCGCACGCCGGAGGCGCTCTACCGGCTCCTCGCGCGGCGCTACCGCTCTCGCTTCCCGTGGGCGCGGACAGAGGTCTTCTTCGGAGACGAGCGCTGCGTCGGCCCCCGAAACCCCGAGAGCAACTACGCCATGGCGCGCGAGGCGCTGCTCGCCCACGTACCGATCCCGCCCCGGCGGGTGCACCGCCTTCGAGGGGAGCTTCGGCCCGCGTCGTTGGCGGCCGAGAGGTACGCGCGCCGTATCGAGTCGACCGCTCCGGGCGGCGATGCACCGCGCTTCGACGTCGTGCTCCTCGGGCTGGGCCCGGACGGTCACACCGCCTCGCTCTTCCCCGGCGCGCCCGCGCTCCGGCAGCGGAAGCGCCTCGTGGTTGCCGTACCTCGCGCCGGCCACCCGCCCTGGGTCCCGCGGCTGAGCCTCACGTTCCCTGCGCTCGCGTCGTCCCGAGAGGTGCTGTTCTTGGTCGAGGGGGCCGAAAAGGCGGCCATCGTAGCGAAGGTATGGCGCGCCGGCGCTCGCGGCGACTCGAGGCTACCCGCCAGCCTCGTGCGCTCGGCGGGTCCGGTCGTCTGGCTCCTCGATCGCGCTGCCGCCGCGCGCCTACCGCGTGCCGCGCTCGACCCCGGCGGATCGGCGGAGGAGGGGCGGCGGCGGGCGCTCGCCTAGCGCCGGGCGGTCCGGGAGCGGGACCGCGCACGCTTCGGTCGAGCTTTGCGTTCGATCAGGTCGACCCACTCCGTAGGGTCCTGCCACAACCGGATGCCTCCGAGGATGGCGTGCTCGTTGTTCCCCGCGCGAGTGCGCGGGGGGAGTTTCCGGATGAGGCGCGCGTTGCCTCCTCCGAGGACGACCTCGTCCGGCTCGAGCGCAGCGGAGAGGACGCCAACGACCTTGCGGACCTCCTTGGACCACTTCTTGCGGCCGTACCGTTCGAGCGCGGTCTCTCCGACGTACTCCTCGAACGTTCGGTCCTTCTTGTACGGGAGATGCGCGAGCTCCATCGGTTGGAGCTTGCCCTCGATCACCATCGCCGATCCGAGACCGGTCCCGAGTCCCAGAAAAAGCATCCGACCCTTCCGGTAGCTCCCGAGGGCCTGCATCGCCGCGTCGTTGACGATGTGCACCGGGCGGCGGAAGGCATGGACGAAATCGAAGCCCACCCAGCCGGATCCGAGGTTCTGAGGGTCCCGCACGATCCGGCCTTTCGTCACCACGCCTGGGTAGCCGATCGCCACCAGGTCGTAGTCGTGCCCGCGCAGGCGCGCCCGGAGCTGTCGCACCATCTGCCCGGGGGTCATCTTCGGGCCGGAGACGATGCGGGTTCGAAGGGCCCGCCCGGAGAACGCGGCCCGGACATGGCTTCCGCCCACATCCAGGACCAGGATCTGCAGGGGCTTGCGGGGAGGGACGACCGACATGGTCCGGGGGGAGGCTACGGCTCGGGTTAAGCCGCATGGTCCTGCTTCGCGGGGGCCGGTGGAGCCCCCACCACGAACGGGTCCGGTCCGGAACGCTCTCCCGGATCGGCCCCTGCATTCGCGCCGCGAAGAAGCCCGCACGCACGCTCGAGCGCTCGCTACGAGTCCCTAGGGCCGCGTGGGGTCGCCCCCGGCTTGGGTGCAGCCCTCGATTTTTCGGAAAGCCTTATGGGTCGCAGGCAGGTCGCCCGGCACCGATGGGGGACCAAGACCTCTCGAGCGAGCTCCAAGGTCAGGGCTACCAGCTCGTTGGCCGCCACAGCGCGGTGAAGCTCTGCTACTGGACCCGCGAGTCCCTCGTGAACAAGCGCGACTGCTACAAGGGCCGGTTCTACGGGATCCAGAGCCACCGCTGCTTGCAAATGTCCCCCGCGATCGACTCGTGCAACCTGCACTGCCGCTTCTGTTGGCGCAACCAGGGCTGGGAGAACGACGAGACGATGCCCGAGTACGATGACCCCGAGACCCTGATCGATCGGTCGATCGAGGCGCAGCGGCGAATCCTCTCGGGGTTCAAGGGGGACGATGCGATCGATCGGGAGCGATGGAAGGAGTCCCAGGCCCCGCGTCACGTCGCGATCTCACTGACCGGCGAGCCGACGCTCTATCCGAAGATGAACCGCTTCCTCGAGCTCTGCCACTCCCGAGGCATCACCACGTTCCTCGTCACCAATGGAACGAACCCCGACGCCCTACGCCACCTCGATCCGCTCCCGACGCAGCTCTACGTCTCGGTCACCGCCCCAAACGCCGAAGTGTTCCGCCGACTGACCTTGCCCGCGCAGGAGGACGCGTGGGAGCGCCTGCAGGAGTCGCTCGAGATCGTTCGCGACCTCGACACGCGGCGGGTCGTACGGCATACGCTCGTCAAGGGATGGAATCTCGGCTGGGTCGACTCCTATGCCGAGATGGACCTCACCGCGCGGCCGGACTTCATCGAGCCGAAGGGGTACGTCTACATGGGAAAGTCCCGTCAGCGGCTCGGCAAGAGCCACGTCCCGACGCACGAGGAGATCGGCCTGTTCGCGCGGCAGCTCGCGCGCCGGACCGGCTACCAGGTGCTCGATGAATCTCCCGACTCCAAGGTCTACCTGCTCGGGGAGAAGGCCGAAGGTCGCTACCTGCCGGGGCTCGGCCCCAGCGGTGAGCTCCCGATGGCCGCTTAGCGCGACCGGGCCAAAAGGCCGGTCAGGGTCCCCACCGGCACGAACGAATCGATCACCGGCACGTCGGCGCGCTCCGGTGCGGTCCGGTGGAACCGGTTGAACCAAATCGGGCGGATGCCGGCGCCGAGGGCTCCGCGCACATCGCTCGCCCAGGAGTCTCCGATCATCACGGCCTCTTCTGGGCGAGCTTTTGCTCGAGCGAGGGCGATCTGGAAGATCCGGGGATCGGGCTTGGAAACGCCGACGCGCTCGGAGATCACGAGGAAGTCCAGGCGGTCCTCGAGGCCGATGGCGCGTATCTTAGCGTGCTGCTCGGCGACCTGATTGTTCGTCACGACCCCGATCGCGCTCTGACCCTGAAGGCGATCGAGGACGGCCCGGGCTCCGGGCACGGTGCGCCGGGCCTGGAGATACCGCCACCGGTACTCCTCGGAGGATCTCGCGGCTTCTGCTTCGTCGATCTCGAAGCCGCAGAAGCGTGCGAGGCGATGGAATCGGAGGAGGCGGGCCTCGTCCAGAGAGAGAGTGCCCGCGACGACGTGCGGGTGGATGGCTCCGAGCTCGCGCGAGTACTCCGCGTGCAGCTCCTCGGTCGAGCGCGCGGCCCAGCGCGCGTCCCTCCGGCGGAGGTAAGCGATGCCCATCCGGCAGGACCGATCGTGATCGAACAGGGTGTCGTCGAGGTCGAAGAGCACGACCTTCGGCCATTCGACGCGCGACGACGATCGAGGGCCGGGAGAGGTCAAGGACATCCTTCGGCGGAAGGGATCGTGAGGGAGCGCGCCCGAACCGATGGGAATGCGGCTAGCCGAGCCGCCAGCTGAGGATCTCGACCAGGATGGAGACCGTGATCCCCATCCCGATGATGACGAACGGAGGGATCTTGACCGCTTTGGTCTCCTCCATGTCGTAGTATTGGATGAGACCGGCGGCGCTGGAGAAGCCGCGGTTCTTGCTCTCGGGCATGATCGACTAGCCGACGCGAGGTGAGATATATAATCGCTACCACCGACCGACAGGGCCACGTTCGCGGGGCATCAAGGCCGGCCATCCGATAGAGCCATCACCGCCGATGCCCCGAACCGTAACAGGACCGGACCTGGATAGGGGAGAACGCGGCGCGATCGACCCAAGGGGCGTCAGTGTCCGGTTCCTGAGCGAGTCAGATCCGCTGGGGCATGCTCCTCGGCGACGCGTCTACGTTTGATGTGCACGACGTAGTCCGCTTGGAACCCCAAGGCGGCTCCCACGATTCCGAGCTGGAGGAAGACGTAGGTCAACGTACCCGGACCCGGGTAGAACAACTCGGCCACGCTGGCCAGCGCCATGATCAAGAGAACGGCCGCCCAGAAGCTGCTCAGGACGAAACAGCTACGCGCGAACGAGACCGATGCCTGTTGTTCCGGGGTCAGCCCTTCCCGGGCATGCTCCTGGATGAATGGCCGATCCAGGATCATCGAGATCATGATCGCGACAAAGAAGATGGAGGAGGGGAACACCCCGAGATGCTCGATGATCCACAGGTTCTGAAGCCCGAACACTGCAACCAGCGCAAACCCGAAGAAGATCGCCGTGGCCCACAAGAGCGTTCCGCGCGCGAGCCGCAGTATCGCCAGAATGACCATGAAGGCCGTTCCAACGAGCAGTCCAATCGCGAGCAGCGTCAGCGAGTTTCCCATCGCGATGAACCAAAACGCAAAGAGGGGGGCGATGGATAGGAAGACGCTACCGGTCTGCTTGAGGCTTGCACGGACAACGGCGTCCATTCTGCTCATCCTGGGCTGTTTTGCCGGGGAATCTCGGTACAGCGTTAAGCCAGGCGATAGGGAGGATGGCTGCGGCCCCCGTCAGGCACGGCCACGACGGGCGTAGGACACGTCGCCCCAATTAACCCCACATTGGGCATCAGACACGCCTCCCTTGACCTGCGCCCATCCCCTGCAGTGTCCCCTTCCCGTGGAGTGATGCGAGCGGAAGCCGTTACCCCTACTGCGCTTTGCGTTGAACGGCACTGTTACGTTAGCGGGGCATCAAGGCCGGCCATCAGAGAAGGCGATCACCGCCGATCCCCCGAACCGTAACAGGACCCCACCAACCGGGCCCGTCCTCCCGAGGTCGCGGACCCACGGGGCGATTCCCGAGCGGCGCGAAAGGCCGCCCGAGACCTCAGCGTCGGTAGATTCCCGACTCGAAGACGAGGTCCTCGAGCGAGTTGCGCACGCTCCCGCTGAGTCGTTCCCCCATCAAGGAGAACCCGCTGGAAAAGAACCGTTCCAAGAACGGCCGGGGCGGGGCGACATCGATCGTCTTGCGCGCCGGGATACCCGTCATCTGGGAAAGGGCCTCCAGGGCCATCTCCCGGTCCCCGAGCTCGTCCACGAGCCCGAGCTCCTTCGCCCGCGCCCCGGTCCAGAATTCTCCGGTCGCGAGCTCTTCGATTTTCTCGACGGGCTGGTGGCGTTCGCGCGCCACCATCTGGACGAAGGCGTCGTAATCCTGGCGGACGACCGCGGTCAGCTTGACGCGCTCCTCCTCGGAGAGGGGCCGCAGGCCCTGGTAGGCGTCTTTGTGGCGGCCTGCGTGCAGGAGCTCGACCGAGATCCCGACGCGTCGCAGCAGCTCTTGGACCGCGATGTGGGGGAACACGACTCCGATCGAACCGACGTTCGACTCGGGGTAGGCGAAGATCCGGCGCGCGCCGAGCGCCGCCATGTACGCTCCGGAGGCCCCCATCGAGCCGATCGACGCCACGACCGGCTTGACCTGATCGAGGCGCTTGATGGCGAGATAGAGATCCATCGAGGCGACCGCCTCGCCGCCCCCGCTCGAGATATCGAGGAGGACCCCGCGGAAGCGTCCTCGCTCCCGGATCGTCTTGAGCATCCGCGTGAACGGTTCGACCGACCGTTCGCGGATCGTGCCGCGGAACTGCACATGGGCCAATCGCTCGCGCACCGTCGCCTCCCTTCGCCGCCTTCGAAGACCGTCGCGTGTTATAATCCCGACCTAGCCCCGGCCGTTGCGGCTACCGAGGGGCGTGCACGTAACCTCATGTCAAGGCTCCCCCTCCCGGAGAACCGTGGAGCCTCCCCGCCCCTCGGTCGACCCCGCTCGTCCACCCGCGGCCTTGGCGGAGCTCGTCGACTGGTTCGAAGCGCTGAGCTACGGACTGGTCCTCCTGGAGCCCTACCTCCTCGCTGACGTCCGCAGGGCCATGGGGCGATTCCATCACGAAGTCCGCCTTCACTCGGAGCGCGCGGAGGTCCCTCTCGCCCACGCGGCGGTCCGGGCCGACGCGCTCGGGCGATCGCTCACCGAACTCCTCCGGGCCGATCACCGCTGGTTCAAGACCTCCTTCGAGCAGCTCGATTGGTTCCTGCGGATCGCCGAGGAGAACGGTCACGGAGGCAACCGCCAGGCCCTCGGCCAGTACGGTCGCCTCGTGGCCGAGGCGGTCCGCCGGCACCTCGCCGACGAGCGACTCCTCGCTTCGGTGGGCCCGGCGCCCACGAAGCACTAATACCCTGCCCTTCTCCCACGAGTCCAGGCTCTCCATGGCGGCGCGTCCGTACGAGGCGGTGTGGGTCGAGAAGTATCGTCCCCACTCCCTTGCCCAGATGACGGGCCAGGAGACG
This sequence comes from uncultured Thermoplasmata archaeon, assembly GCA_963838955.1. GTDB lineage: Archaea > Thermoplasmatota > Thermoplasmata > Lutacidiplasmatales > UBA184 > Lutacidiplasma. The sequence continues at coordinate 20,926 of CAWISZ010000004.1, forward strand.
ATCATCCCGCTGCTGCGTTCCTACGCCGAGAAGCGGTCGATGCCCCACCTCTTGTTCGCCGGGCCGCCCGGCACCGGGAAGACGACGGCGGCGCTCGCCCTCGCGCAGGACCTCTACGGCGAGAACTGGCGCGCGAGCTTCCTCGAGCTCAATGCCTCCGACGAACGGGGCATCGACACCGTCCGCACGAAGATCAAGGAGTACGCCCGGACGGCCCCGATCGGCGGGGTCGGGTTCAAGCTCTTGTTCCTCGACGAGGCCGACAACCTCACGGCCGAGGCCCAGGCGTCCTTGCGGCGCCTCATGGAGCGCTACTCGCTCTCGTGCCGGTTCGTCCTCTCGTGCAACTACTCCTCCCGACTGATCGAACCGATCCAATCTCGATGCGCGGTGTTCCGCTTCCGCGCCTACTCGCCCGAGGCGATCCGCGCCCAGCTCGAGCGGATCACGAAGGCCGAGGGGAAGCGCGTCGACGACGATGCGTACGATGCGATCATCGCGGCGGCCGCAGGCGACATGCGTCGCGCGACCAATCTGCTCCAGCTCGCGGCCACCTACGCCGGCCATGTGACCCGTCAGACGCTGCAGGCGTACACGACGGTACCACTGCGCAGCGAAGTCGAGGGGATGCTCGGCGCGGCGGTAAAGGGCGACTTCCTCTCCGCGCGCTCCCAGCTCTACGCCCTGTTCACGGACCGGGGCGTCTCGGGCGAGGACATCCTACGCGCGCTCCACAGCTACCTCGCCGACGATCGCAAGTCGCTCTCGATACCCGTCAAAGCCCAACTCGACCTGATCGACCAGCTCGGAGAGGTCGATTTTCGCATCGCCCAAGGGGCCTCCGACCGGATCCAACTCGAGGCCGTTCTCGCGCGGATCTGCGCGGGCGCTCTCGCGGGGAGGTGAGGAGCCTTGGCGCGTCAGCGCCGCGTCAGCGGTAAGCCGGCGGTGGCCCGACGCGCGGTCGCCGAGGGCGAGCTGAGAGTTCGCCGGGCGACCCTTGCGCGCATCCGCGCCGGGCGCGTCGCCAAAGGCGACCCGGTGGCCGCGGGCGAGCTCGCCGGGCTGCTCGCGATGAAGCGGACCGCGGAGCTGATCCCCTTCTGCCACATCGTTCCGCTGACGGCGAGCCGGGTCGAGATCTCCGTGGGTCGCGATCGGGTCGGAGTCCTCGCGGAGGCCGAGACGATCGGCCGCACGGGAGTGGAGATGGAAGCCCTCGTTGGGGCGAGCATTGCACTGCTCACGGTCTGGGACATGGTCAAGTACTTGGAGAAGGATGGCCGCGGCCTCTACCCCGAGACCGCGCTCGGTCCGGTCCGGGTGCGCATCAAGGAAAAGGGAGCACGGCGAAGTCGATGACGACGGAAGAGAAAGCGGGCGCGCATGCGCCTCGCCATCACCTGGGAGGCGAGCGGGCCATCGGATTCGGCATCCTGTCGGTGACGGATACCCACACGGAGGAGGACGATCCATCGGGGCACCTCGCGCGCGACCTCGTCCAGAAGGGCGGCCACACGCTCGTGCACTATCACCTCGTCGCGAACTCGATCGCGGACGTGCGGGACGCGCTCGATCCGTGGATCGCGGAGGCCAAGGTCGAGTGCGTGATCACGGTCGGGGGCACGGGCGTGAGCTCGCGCGACCTGACGATCGCGGCCATCGAGGGGATGGGCGCGAAGCGCCTGGACGGCTTCGGAGAGCTCTACCGCTCGCTGAGCTTCCAGGAGGTCGGTCCGCTCGCGGTCCTGAGCCGAGCGGGGCTCTACCTCATCCAGCAGAAACCGGTGTTCGCGCTCCCGGGCTCGGAACGCGCGGTGCGCACCGGGGTCGAGAAACTGATCCTGCCGTCGGTCCAGCACCTGGTCGAGGAACTCGAGCGCTAGGCCGCCACCGGCGTCGAGCGCATCGAGAGCGCGCCCAGCGGCGGTGGGCCGCTGTCGAGGATCTGGGGCGGCAAGCCCTGCGCTTCGCAAAAATCGCTCCACGCGCTGTTCGCGTCGGCGTGGTGCGCGAGGAGGATCCCGCGGCTCCCGAGGGCCGCCCAAGCGCTCTTCAACTCGAAGCGCGCGCGCACGACCTCGGGACCGTTGTCGTAGAAGAAGAGATCGAGCTGCCGCACGCCGGCGAGGATCGTGCGAAGGCGGTCCTCGTTGTTGCCGAGCTCGAGGGTCCATCGAGCTCTCAGTGCCGGGGGAACGAACTGCCCCACCGTGACGTTCTCGACGCCGGCCGAGCGGCCCGCGGTCGCCCCGGGGCCGAGGGACGTCAGTTGTCCGGCCCCGTTCGCGTCGAGCGCCGCGAGGATCCAGGCCGTAGAGTATCCCGGGCGCACCCCGGTTTCCACGAGGTGCATCGGCCGCAGGGCCCGGACCAGAAGGTACAGGAGCGGGCCCTGCGGAAACTCGCGTACGAAGGCGAAGTTCGCTCCCCGAGCGAGGAGGAGATCCGCGAGCGCTCCCCGGGCGAGCTCCTGGCGATAGCGGTGCAGCTCGGGTACGGTGACCCCCGCGAGCTGCGCGACCCGGGCGAGCGACGCGGGGCGGTAGAAGAGCATCCGATGTCGGATCGCCTTGTGGGCGGCGGGCGACAGTAGGCCGCTCGGTCGAGGAGGTCGCGCCGCGGCACGCAGCGACGCCGACTCCCTCATGTCCCACCGAAAGGTACGGGAGTAAAAATATCTGGTCCCGAGGGGTGGGCGGTGCCGTCCGGGTTCCAGTATCATTTAATACGCCGCGTTTCTCCAAAGGGTAGAGGTAGAGCACGATGGCTGTTCAGGAGATCAGCGGAAGCCAGTACGAGACATTCACGGGGAAGAACACCGCGGCGGTCATCGACGTCTGGGCGCCCTGGTGCGGTCCGTGCCGGATGGTCTCCCCGATCGTCGATCACCTCAGCGAGAAGTACCACGGCAAGGTCGCCTTCGGGAAGATGAACTCCGACGACAACGGCGAGAAGGCCGGGGCCCTCGGGATCATGAGCATTCCGACGATCCTATTCTACAAGCAGGGCAAGCTCGTCGACCGCATCGTCGGGGCGTACCCCGAGGACGTCATCGACGAGCACATTCGCCGACTGCTCTGACTCTCCCGCCCGAGGCACGGGCGCCGCGCGCGCGCGGCGTACGTGATCCAAGATCCCGTCGATAGGCCGGCCGGGCGCCTCGGGGGTTCGGCCGCATGACGGTCGACTCCACCGAGACTCAGCTCGCACGCTACTCCTTCCAGCGCAAGCTCGACGAGATCGGGGCGGCGCGCGGGCGCGCGACCGAGCTCGTCACGCTCTACGTGCCTCCGGGCAAGCAGATCTCCGAGGTGATGGGCTACCTGCGGAATGAGTACGCGCAAAGCTCGAACATCAAGAGCCGGGTCACGCGCAAGAACGTGATGTGGGCGATCGAATCGCTCATGGGGCGGGTCCGCCAGTTCAAGGAGCCGCCTCCGCACGGCGTTGCCTTCTTCGTGGGCAGTAAGGCCGTCGGCGCCGACCGCTACGAGCCGGTGACGTTCATCGTCGAGCCTCCGGAGCCCCTCAACACGTACATGTACCGCTGCGATTCGACGTTCCTCCTCGATCCGCTGCTCGCGATGGCCCACGAGCCCGACCTCTGGGGGCTCATCGTGATGGATCGAGCCGAGGTGACCATCGGCTTTCTGCGCGGCAAGCGCGTCGAGGTAGTGCGGAACCGCCAATCCCTCGTTCCGAGCAAGCACGGCCGCGGTGGACAGTCGGCACACCGGTTCGAGCGTATGATCGAGCACGCCGCGCACGAGTTCTTCGTGAAGATCGGGGAGATGGCGAACGACATCTTCCTTCCGAAGAAGGACATGCTCAAGGGCATCCTGCTCGGCGGGCCGGGCGCGACGAAGGAGTACTTCTACAAGGAGAACTACCTCCACTACGAGCTCCAGCAGAAGATCGTCCAGCCGCTGTTCGACACCGGCTACACGGACGACTTCGGTCTGAAGGAGCTCGTCGAGAAGGGCACCCAGACGTTGCACGGGATGGAGATCACCGAGGAGAAGGCGATCGTCCGGCGCCTCCTCGCCGAGATCCGCAAGACCGACGCGGGGCTCGCAGCGTACGGCGAAGCCGAGGTCACGCGCGCGCTCGAGGCGCGCGCGGTCGACATCCTCCTCGTTTCGGAGGGCTTGCGCAAGCGCAAGGTCTCGTTCCGCTGCTCGGCCTGCTCGACGACCTTCACCCGCACCCTGCCGGACTCCGAGGTCGATGCGCTCCTCGCGGGGCTGTGCCCCACCTGCGGCCAGAGCATGCTGACCGAGACGGCCTCCGAGGACTACGTCGAGGGCCTTTTCCAGCAGGTCCAGGCGATGGGGGGACAGGTCCGTCTGATCTCGACGGAGAGCGAGGAAGGCCAGATGCTCACGAAGGCCTTCGGCGGCGTCGCGGCGATCCTGCGCTACCCCTTGCCCCGGACCACGGGCCCCGGCCGACGCTCGGCGTAGCGCAGCCCCTACCAGAGGTCCTGGAGAGGGTCGTCCTCGTCGGAGGGCGGCTCGGTACCGGTGGGCTCAGCGGCCCCGCCCGCGCCGCTCCTCGACCCGCCGGGCGGGTAGAGCGCGGCGTTCGGATAGGACGGGGGCGGGATGCGCCGCCGCTGGGAGATCAACAGACCTCCGACGATGACGACAACGGCGATCGTTCCGATGCTGAGGAAGGCGACTGGCAACAGTCCACCTCCAGCGACGCTGGCCGAGGAGGGACTGGTGGCGAAGATGCCGCAAGAGGCCGTTCCTTCGAGGCAGTTGGAGGCCAAGCTCGCCTGCGCCGGCGTAATCGGGGCTCCCTGGACCGTATTGGAAGCGCCCGAGCTGCTCGGATCGGGGTTGGAGATCGCCGTCGAGTAGGTCCACGCGGAAGCCGCGAAGCTCTCCGGGGCGCTGCCGGAGCGCGCGCCGAGGTCCGTGAGCGCGGTCGTGGCGGTGATGTTGCCGACCGCGCGCGAGTCCCAGCTCGCCGTGGAGGAGGATTGGACGAGGTTGGCCACGTGCGGGAGGATCGCGAAGCCGTCCATCAGATCGAATCCGGCCATGAACGCAACGCTGCCCACGATCGGGAGCACATTGAGCCGCGTCGCGACTTGCGTCAGACTGCGGTGCGATAGGACGACCGAACCCCGATCCGTGCCGTGGATCGTGGCGGTTCCGCTGCCGGCGAGGTCACCCGCCGTTTGAACCGGACCGACCGAGCCAACGGAGTTGACCGCCAGGAACTCCGACTCCCACGAGCCGGCCGCCGTGAATGCCGCCGAGCCGGTCCAGATCGCGTTCGGCGTGAGACTCAGCGGGAAGAGTCCGAGGGCGGGGGTGAAGTTCAGGGAGAAGCGTGCCGAGGCGGAAGCGAACAGCTCGTTTAGGACGTGGGTGGTCCCGTTGCGAACGGCCGTCAACTCTTCGGTGATGTTGGCCGCGATCGACGCGTTGGAGCTGACGATGCCGACCGCATCGACCGATGTCCCATTCTTCAGGATCACGCTCGCCGTGGTGGTGAAGTTCGTGAGGTCGTTCCAGGCCTCCAACGCCCGATAGGAGTACTGTTCGGTCACGGTCGGGGTCCGGCAGTTCGGACGGCAGTACGTGAGGTTGATCACGGCCCCGACCGTCTGGTTCTCGGAAAGAGTGTAGGTGGTGGACGATGTGTTGGTCTGGGAGAGGACTACGGAAAAACCGTACGTAACCGTGCCAACGTACACGCCGTGCGCACCCTGCCACGAAACATTCTCCGTGTTGATCCCGCCGTACGCCCACAAGGTGGAAGTGCCCGAAGGCGCCGTTCCCGCGGCAGGCTGGGCGGCGGCGAGGCCACCCAGCGGAAAGGCCCATATCGCGAGCGTAGCTACCAACACGGTGGCCGTAACGATAATCGCTCCGGCGCGCTCGCCTCTACGGACCTTCGGTCGCAGCGCTCCTCGCATCTACGAACTGGAATCCCTGCCCTTCGAGATAAGCACCAGTATGGTCGAGCGCCGCCGGGAATGTACACCATGCTAGACTATCGCGTCGGCGACGGGAGGTCCTTCCCGAGCGCGGGGGAGACGGGGCCATGCGGCCGCTGACCGAGGCGGAGGCCCGCGTGATCGCGACGTTGCTCGCCGCGCGGCCGGACCGTGAACGGGAACGGCTCCGTCAGGCGGGCATCCCCCGGTCCACGTACTACACGGTGCGCCGACGGGCGTACGCCGAGGGCTGGCTCCACGACCGGTACGTCCCAGATCCGTCTCGCGTTGGGTACCCGTACGCCACGTTCCTCGTCGCCCGGCCGTTCCTGGACCGATACGCTGATTTCGTCAACGCCCGACCCGCGGGCGCGGTCACCGAGGTCGTGCTGTGGGCGAGTCCGCAGGTCTCCCTCGCGGTGCTCTTCCACCAGGTCCGCGCGGCCGGTGCCCAGGAGGTGACCCGCTGGGAGCACGAGCGGCTCCTCGCGTCGGCCACGCGCGTCACGGTTCCCCTCGCCGCCCCGTCGGTTCCCGTCTATTTCGACTTCGAGGGGCTCTGGGACCACCTGGCCGGTCTCGAGGGCACGAGCGCGTACCCCCACGGTCTCGGCGGGTCGCGGCCGGACGGTGTCGGGGACGCGCTGTCCGGTCCCCCGCTCACCTCTCATACGCGCTGGGCGTTCGCGCACCTTCTAGAACGCCCCATCGTCGCCGCCGAACGAGGCGAGGACGGCCACCTGCTCGGCGCGTTCGGACTTCCCTACTCCGAGCGTCGCCTTTTCTCGAACGGTTGGGTCACGCACCGGGTCTTCCTCGAGCCTTCGCGCCTCCCTCCCTACATGGGCCGGGCGGCCGATCGTATCCACTTCATCTCGGGGACTCCGCGCGCGGGAGCCCGGCCGGAGCGTCTGTTCGAGACCCTAACCGCGAAGTGCCGGGTCTTCCCGTTCCTGTACGTTGTCGGGGAAGAGCGCTGGTTGTTCGGAGCTCTGGGCGGGTCCTCGCCGGAGAGCGGTCCGAGTCCGGCGGCCCCGCACCGCCGCCCGGTCCTGGGAGCGCTGCGGGAGGCGATGGAAGACATCGAGATCGTTCAAGATGCGTCGGAGAATTTCTCGATGGCCATCGACCACCGGTACGACCTGCTCGTCCCGAACCAGTAGGATCCATCGCGCCGCGCGTTCCGTTCGAGCCGGAATCGTGATATCACCGCCTCTCGGTGGGGAGAGGAGGGCGCGTAGCTTAGCCTGGATATAGCACCGGGTTCCTAACCCGGGGGTCGGGGGTTCAAATCCCCCCGCGCCCGTCCTGAACGGCGCCCGCGCGCGCGGAAAGACCCGGGCCCGGTTCCGCGCCGCCCCAGAGTTCGCGTCTCCCGGGGTCCGGGCGCTCAGGTTTCGGTCTTCGCGTTCGCCACCACGTCCGATTTCACCGACCGCTCGATGGCAAGGTACACGAGCGCGACCCCGCCGACCGAGAGCGCGAGGCCGCCGAGCGCGACGTAGGTGAAACCGGATTCGGTCCACGCGATCGTGGCGCTGGCGTTGCTTCCGAGGAGGAAGGGTCCCGTGATCTGGATCTGGAACGTTTGCGCGTTCGATGCGCCGGAAGAGAACGTGCCGCTTGAGCCGTTGCCGGTCGCGACGGTACGCCCCGAGGAACAGCTCGAGTCGGAGCAGGCCAGCAGTGCGAACGTCGTGTTGGCCGGCGCCTGGCTCCACGTGACCGAAACGCTCCCGGTCCCGAGCAGGAATTCGGTCGCCGTGTGCGAGGAAGTGCGCTGAGTGGAAGAGAGGGTTGCGACGTTGGTCTGGACGTTCCCGAGAACGCCCACGATCAGCCCGGCGATCAGGATCAACAGACCGATCCCGATCCAGACCTTGTGCATGCGCTCGCCAGAATCCCCGCTCCTATATGCCTCGCGCTCGCCGGCTCGGTCCGCGTTCCCGGCGGCCGGGCGCGGTAGAAGAAGGTTCGCGGATTCCCGCGAATGCCCTCCCCTCGAGGATAAAGCCACCACTGGGTTGGGCCCGTCGAGGTCCATGGCATTCTTCGAGCCGGTGGTGGTGCGGAGCCTGAAGCGAGCGACCCGCGAACGCCGCGGTCAGAAGCTCCCCATCATCGCGGGGCACAAGCTGCTCTACCGCTGCAATCTCGAGTGCAAGATGTGCCCGTTCTGGCGACGGGAAGACGAAGAACTCCTGTCGCTCTCGCAGGAGATCCGCATGATGGGGGCCCTCGTGCGCACGGGCGTCTCCTTCCTCGGGTTCGAGGGCGGCGAACCGATGCTGCGCCGCGATCTTCCCGAGATCCTGCACGAGGCCCACGACCGGTTCCACACTTCGCTCGTGACCAACGGCTGGCTCCTCAAGCAGCGTCTACCCGAGATCGCGCGTTCGCTCGAGCTTCTGTTCGTCAGCCTCGACGGCATCGGCCCCATGCACGACTTCCTCCGAGGGATCCCGCGGTCGTACGAGCGCGCGATTGACGGCATCAAGGCGGCCCGGGAGCGCATTCCCGTAGCGATCTCGAGCACGATCACGAAGGACAACATCTACCATGCCGTGCCGCTCGTCGATCTCGCCGAGTCGCTGGGGGTCTCGATCACCTTCCAGGTCGCCTACGATTACTCCACCGCGGACGCGATGAGCCCGATGGGCCCCGATCTCCTCGAGGTGCTCCAAGAACTGCGCCAGCGACGCGTCAACGGAGCGCCGATCCTCGAATCCCCCGACTACTTCGATGCGATCATCAACTCGTGGTACCGCCAGGAGAGCTGGCACTGCAAACCGTGGATGACCATGAACATCGATCCGCAGGGACGGATCGTGCTGCCGTGCTATACGCTGCATGAGTACGCCGGGCAGACCCCCGTCTGGGAGACGGACGTGGCAACGCTGTGGAACTCCTACGACTGGTCGAAGTACGAGACGTGCAACAAGTGCGCGCTCGCCTGCTACCTCGAACCGTCGATCTTCTCCTGGTCCAACGTCGGCATGATCCGGGACCGGATCCTGTCGAACACGTTCGCTCGGGTGGCCCGCACCTGGAGGGGACCGAACCCGGCGATCGTGCCGCACCCACCCGGGCTCCCGGCGTCGTAGCGCCTTCGGGCCGGGCGCTCGTCTACGGCGTCGCGTCCGGCAGCGGCAGCGCCGGCACCGAGTCGATCCGGAAGTCCCGACCTTCCCATCGGTCGCTTTGCGGCCAGTAGAACGTGAACCGATAGGAGGCTCCGGCGCGTTCGAGCGGCGGCAGATCGACGTACCGGATCCCGAGCGACGTCTCGATCGAGTCGGTGTCGTGCGCGGTCGTCCAGTCGTCGTCCGACCAGTGCAGACGGAACGGCGCAGCGATCTGGACGCGGAAGAGCCGACCGGTCCCGATCGTCGAAGGCTGGCGATTGAACTTCCAGATCTCGACCGATTTTGTCGAGCGCCGGCGATGGAGGTAGCGGTCTGCGACCGTCGGGATCCGATCGAAGATCGCCCCGTCGGCGACCGAGCGTAGCAGCGTCACGTACTCGGCGTGGGCCCACGCGAGCGGGGTCGCCGAGCCGGTGGGATGGCCGGGCGCGAGCTCGCGGTCGGGTATCGGAGGGGCATCCCAGACCTGCTCCGGCAGGAGGCCGGTTCCCGTGGCGAAATGCTCGAGCGCGCGAAGGTACGGGGTCGGGTCGTGGCCCACGGCGAGCTCGTAGAGCCCGCGCTCCCCCGTAAGGAGCGGCCAGGCCCGGCCGACGCCCGAGCCGAGGAACGGAGACCCATCCGCGCCCTCTCCGTAGCCGTCGTGCGTGTAGCGTCTCCAGACCGGCCCCTCCGGGGTGTCGACCTTGAGCACCCGATCGATCAGCCGGAGCGAGTCGACCACGGCCGGATCGTCCGCCGCCCGGATCCCTTGGCGCACCAGCTCGAGGAAATCTCCCGAGACGATCTCCACGGCCGGGTACGTCGAGTTCGTGCCGGGAGGTAGGTTCGGTAGGCGCAGCGAGCCGAAGTCGGTGGACTCGTTCGGGGTCGGATCGTTGGGGTCGACGGGCCGGATGCGGACGTAGTGGCGCGGGATCTCCGGGTCGAGGGTGCCGTGCGCGGTGATCGTCCACGGATCGACGTGGCATTCGAGGAAATCGGCGTACTCCTGGATGAAGCGCGAGGTGCCCGCGTGGCCCCGGGCGCGGGCGAATCCCGCCGCGCACGTGAGCGCCGCGATCTGCGCGGCGAGGGTCGAGGGGGAGTAACCGCTCACCTCCTCCCAGCGATCCTCCTGCGTCGCTGGGCCCCGCTCGATGAGGTATCTCGCCGCGCGTAGGACGAGGGGGTACGGGTCGAACTGTTGGAGGGCGCGCGCGCGATCGAGCCGTGCCGCGAGCAGGATCGGCTGGGCGACTTCGTCGAGCTGGATGCCCTTCCAGTAGGCTCCCCCGTCGACCCAGAAGTTCTGGGGGAATCCTCCGTCGCCCTGCTGCCGGGAGGCCAGGTAGATGAGCGCCCGCAGCGGCGCCTCCCGGTTGCCGGCGGCGAGCAGCCCGGTCGCGGTGTGGACGAGATCCCGGGTCCATACGAGATGGTAGCCTCCGCCTTCGCTGCCGTGGACGAAGCCCCACGGCGTCGAAGGCGAGGCGATGAACGCGCCGGGGAATGCCTTGTCCTCGTGCGCGAGGAGGACGGAATGGCTCGCCCGGTACAGGCGTCCGTCATCGCCGGAGTGGGACCCGAGGGGCCGTTCGTGGCGGGCCGTGCGGTCCCACTGTTCGATGAACCGGTCGCGCTGCCAAGCGAACGGAGTGCCCAGCGCCTGGAGCAAGGTGGTCGAGGCGGCTTCCGGCGATCCACCGAAGGCAAAGGCGAGAGTGAACTCCCCGTCCTCGGGCACCGGGATCTCGCCCGCGAGCAGGATGTGGCCGGCCGGCGCATGATCGAACTCCCAGGACATCCGGAAATGATCCATGAGGTCGGTGCGTGCGTCGCTCCGGCCGACGTAGCCCACCGACGCACGGGAGAACGGGACGGTCCCGCCGACCGCGAGCGCCACCCCCGGTCGCGACGCCGAGAGGATCGGCTGTCCGACCAGATCGAAGACGTCCCCGTCGTCCCCGACGTCGTTGGGATCGAGGCGAGGAGCGACGAGCACATAGAGCTTCAACCGTTCGCGCAGCGTCGGGGTCCGCGCGTGCATGCGCGTGCGCATGAGCAGGCACGGGAGGTGCGGGGCCGAGAGCACCTCCTTGTCGATCGTGTACCGTCCCTCCGGATCGCGCGACTGGACGCGGTAACCCAGCGCGTGCTCGTGGGGGCGCTCGATGGTACTCTCCATGTGCACCCCCTCGTCGTGCAGGAACGTCTCCCCGTCCGTGACCACGAACTCGATGCCGCGGAGCTTCGGTCGGTCGATCGTGGGGTAGTAGACCTCGGTGACGATGCCTCGCCACATCGTGTACCAGAGCTGGGAGTCCGCCGAGTAGGCCGTCCCGAATCCGTCCTTGCGGCTCGGAGCGCCGAAGAGGGGAGTCCCCGGGTGGCCGAAGGCGAGTCGGTCCCCACGTGGTTCCATCGGTGTCCCCTCCAGCCGGGGGTCCTTCATGGCCGTTTCGTTCGGGACCGGGTCCGTTTCGGCCGGTCCAACGCCCTTTTCCCGTCCGGTCCGTGACGACGTACGTGGAACTCGTCCTGTTCCTCGTGCTGCTCTTCCTGATCGCGATCGCCGCCGGGTTCATCGGCTCGCTCACCGGGATCGGTGGCGGCATCATCGTGATCCCGGTGCTAGTGATCTTCTTTCAGGTGCCGTTCATCGAGGCGGTCGGTGCCGGCCTCATCACGATTCTGGCGAGCTCGGTCACTACCGGAGCCGCGTACATCCACGAGGGCCTCACCGACCTGAGGATCGGGATGGTGCTCGAGATCGCCACCGTCCCCGGGGCGCTCCTCGGGGCGAGCCTCACCATCCTGCTGACCCGCTACGATCTCACGGCGGGCCTCTTGATCGCCCTCGCGATCATCCTGATCCTCGGATCGATCTCGGCCCTCCTGCGTCGCCACGAGGACGTCCCCCAGAACGTGGTGCCCGACCCGACCTCCCAGAGGCTCGGGCTGACGGGGGCGTACCGAGACGCGCGGACCGGCACTACGGTCGTCTATCAGGGGGCCAACACGAGCGGCGCCTTCGGCGTCATGTTCGGGGCGGGGATCGTTTCAGGAATGTTCGGCATCGGCAGCGGTGTCCTGAAGGTCTTCGCCCTCGACGGAGAGCTCCGCCTGCCGTTCAAGATCGCCACGGCGACGAGCAACTTCATGATCGGTGTGACCGCGTGCGCGGGCGCCGGGGTCCTCCTCGCCGCGGGCTACGTGAACCCGGTCCTCGCCGCCCCGATCGGCATCGGTGCGACGCTCGGGGCCATCGTCGGCAGCCGCATCCTCCCCGGGGCCCGCACGCTGTGGCTCCGGATCCTGTTCTTCGTAGTCGTCTGCGGACTCGCGATCGAATTGATCGTCCAGGCGCTGGGGGGTCCGTGAACGAGACCGTCTCGACCGTTCGTGGCCCGGTGTACCTGCACCCGCTGCCTGCCGCGGCGGCTGTCGCGATGACCCGGCTGTTGCGGATCGGGCTCGCGATCGCGCTGTCGATACTGTTCGGGGCGCTCATCGCCTTCGGAATCGAGAACCCTTCGGCCGATTCCTCGAGCGTGATCGCAACCAATCCGATCGGGAACTACCTGTCCCTGGGCGGCCTCGCCTCGGGCCTGGGAGCCGGGACGCCCGAGGCGTATCTTACCCTCGGCATCCTCGCGCTTCTGGTCGTACCGATCGCCCGGGTCCTCGCCGGGTTCTACTTTTTCCACCGGAACGGGGAGATCGTCGTCGCTCGGATCATCTTCGCCGTCTTCGTGCTGCTCGTCCTCGGGCTCTTGCTGGTTGGGCCGCTGATCCGGTAGGCTCGCGACTACGCTCCGATCGAGGCGCGCACCGCGGCGAGCGCTTCGTCGGCGAGCTCGCGCGCTCGCTTCGGGCTCTTCGCGTCGGTGAAGATCCTCAGGAGGGGCTCCGTTCCGCTCGGCCGCAGGAGCACCCAGCCTCCCTGGTGATAGATCTTCACTCCGTCGATCGTGACAACCCGCTCCGCGCCGGGACCGAAGCGCGCGGTGAATTCCCGGAGCGTCGCCTCGCGGCGATCGAGCGGGCAGGGGACCTTCTCCTTGAGCAAGGTGTGGTGCGGGAGCCCAGCAAGCAGGACGTCGAGGGGCTGCTCCTCTCGAGCCATCAGGTCGAGCACGACCGCCACGGTCATCGCGCCGTCGCGGGCGAGCTGAAACTCTGGGAAGATAAGGCCCCCGTTCTCCTCTCCGCCCAGCACGGCGTGGCGGGCGAGCATCTCGCGCGTCACGTTCGGGCTGCCGACGCGCGTGTAGACGACCTCTCCCCCCAGCGGCTGGACGGTCTCCTCTACGGAGTCCGGCGCAGTGACGGGGGTCACGACGATCCCGCCTCCGTGCCGGCGGACCGCCTCCCGCGCGAGAAGGGCAAGGATCTCTTCGCCGGGGACGTAGCGCCCCGAGCGCTCGACGAACACGGCCCGGTCGGCGTCGCCATCGTGGGCGATCCCGAGGTCGGCCCCGACACTCGGCACCGCTCGGCGCAGATCGGCGACGTTGGCCTCGGTCGGCTCCGAGGGCCGGCCCGGGAACGTCCCATCCACGTGGCCGTTGAGCGTGACGACCCGGCAGCCGAGGCGCCGCAATAGATCCGGGCTCGTCACCGCGGCCGTGCCGTTCCCGACGTCGAGGACGACCGTGTACGCGTGCGCGGAGATGCGAGTGACGTCCACCTGGGCCAGCACCCCATGGACGTACTCGCGCGCTCCGCTTCCGTGGAAGCCGATTTCCCCGACCGACGTGAAGGGAACCGCGGCGCTCGGAGCTCCGGCGAACCGGCGCTCGATCTCCTCCTCGATCGCACGGGGGATCTCCAGGCCATCCGCGTGGATGCACTTGAACCCGTTGAACTCGGGGGGATTGTGGGAAGCGGTGATGACGATTCCGAGCTGGGCGCCGAGCCGTACCACCATGTACTGGATGGCGGGCGTCGGCAGGAGCCCCACCTCGATGACGTGGTGACCCGCGAGTGCGAGCGTCCCCGATACGATCGAGGAAAGGGCGCGGCTGGAGGTCCGGCCGTCCCAGCCGACCACCACGGGCTTTCCAACGGGTACGATGCCGGCGATCGCGTTCGCGAGGCGGGTCGTGAACTCCGGCGAGAGCGTCGGCCCCACCACCTCGCGGATCCCGTTCGTCCCGAACAAGCGCATCGAGTTTCGGGTCCCGCGACGCGTCCGGTGTATATGACCCCCCGCGCGAAACGGATTTCCCCGCTCCACCGTCTCCGCCGCCATGGAGCCGCGGTGGATGGCCGATGAGATGCTCGGCCGCCTTGCGCGCTATCTTCGGTTCATGGGCTTCGACACCGCCTACGCGCGCGGGTTGCCCGACGACGAGGTCCGGGCCCGGGCCGAGCTCGAGGGAAGGGTTCTCCTCACCCGGGATCACGCGCTGGCCCACCACACGCCCGGTGCCGTAGGGCTCCTTGCGACCGACATCGACGGGCAGTTGGCCGAACTTCGCCGGGCGTTCCCCACGATCCGATGGGAGATCCGGTTCGAACGGTGCACGCTGTGCAATGGCCCTCTCGGGCGCTGGACCCCCTCTCCGGGAGGGCCCCTCCCCCGGGGCGCCCCGCGGGAGCTTGTCGAACAGGGCCTCGCTCTCTACCGGTGCTCGGACTGCGGTCACGTCTACTGGGAAGGGTCCCACTCGGAGCATGTCCGCAGCCGCATCGCACGGGCGACCGCGGCCTCGGAGGTTTAGTCGTGCGACTCTGGATCGAGCTATCGGGGTTGAGCGAGCCGCTGGCGCGCGCGGAGGCGGCGGGGGCCGCCGAGGCGCTGGGCGGACACGCGGACTCATCCATCCCTCCGCTCGCTCCGGGTCTCCTGGCCGTCGAGCTCCCGATCTCGGTGAACCCAGCACGCCTCGCGCAGCGGCTCGCGTTGGCCCGCCGAGTGCTTCGGCCGGTGGGGACGGGGCCGGCCGATGGGCTCGTAGGGCTGGAAGCGGAAGGCGCGGGAGGGCGCAGCGCGGCGCTGCGCCGACTGGGCCACGCGAGCTCGGGCGGCTCGGACCCCGCGATCGCGCGCGGCGCGCAAGCGTTCCGACGCGGGGGAGGCCACATATCGCTCGCCCACCCCGACCTGCGCATCTGGATTGCGGAGGGTCCGGAAGGCCCCGACCGCTACCTCGAGGAGCTGGCGAGCGTAGATCGCGCCCGGTTCGAGACCCGGCGCATCTCCCGACTCCCCTTCCAACGCCCTGTCGGTCTCGACCCCCGGCTCGCGCGAGCCGCGGCGAACCTCGCGCGCATCCGCCCGGGGGACCGCGTGATCGATCCGTTCGTGGGAACGGCGGCACTGCTGGCCGAGGCCGGCTTGCTGGGAGCCCGGCTCTACGGCATCGATATCGACCCGACGATGATCCGGGGCGCGCTTCAGAACCTCGCCCATCTTGGGATCCACGCTGAGGAGTTGACGGTGGGCGACGCCGGGAGGCTCGGAACCGAGGCCGGTGTCGAGCCGTTCGACGCGCTCCTGACGGACCCGCCGTACGGGCGGGCGTCGGCGACGGGAGAGGAGGGTGGAGCGGCCCTCATGGCGCGCGTGCTGCCGGTGTGGGCGAGTCGGGTCCGCGAAGGGGGTCGAGTGGTTGTCATCGTGCCGGGGGGCCCGGATCCGCTTCCTCCGCCGTGGGGCCGGGTGCTCTCCATCCCGCTACGTGTCCACCGCAGCCTGACCCGGGAGTTCCGCGTCTACGAGCGGACCGCTACAGCGGATAGATCGTGAAGGGCGTGCTCGCCGAACCGGCGCCGACGGGAGGACAGACCTCCATCGCGCCGAGTTGGATCAAGATCGAGTGGGCGGCCGAGGGGTTCGTGTACGCGACGACCAGCGGAGCCGAATCGTACGACGAGATGGTGACGTAGGCGACGGACGAGGTCATCACCGACGCGCCGTGGAGCACGGTGCTTGTTCCGTTCGGGAAGTAGAAGATCCACGTGGAATTCTCGGCATAGTCGGTGAGGGCCGTCCCGGTGAGGTACTCCCAACTACCGTTCTGCGTTGGCACCGAGACGTTCAGGACGGTCGTCGAGAAGAAAAATCCGTGGGCGATCTCGTCGGAGTTCTGGATCATGACGGATAGATTCGCCGCAACGAGGGACCCCGGCGGAGGCTGCGTCGGGATCGTGATCGTCTGGCCCGAGAAGCCGATGGCACCGGTGGGGGAAGAAATCGGGACGAGGACGAAACCCGATACGAGGATCACCGCGACGCCGACCCCGACCAGCGTCCGACCGAGCCCGATCGGCGTGATGTCGTTGAGCGGCGGAGGATGGCGCACCCCCATCAACAGGACGAGGAACCCGATGATCAGCCATCCGAAGTAGAAGAACACCCCAATCGCGAAGAGGAAGAAGACCGCGGCGATGCTCATGAACCGGGCACGGTCGCCCAGGAGCGCGCGCCAGACGTGACCTCCGTCGAGCTGCCCGGCGGGCAATAGGTTCAGCGAGGTGACGAGGATGCCGACCCACCCGGCGAACTCGAGGGGGTGGACATTGCCCGAGATCGGGAAGAACAGCGAAAGCCCGTACCACAAGGGCGGGCTGTTGAGGACGAGGTTGCTGTAGCTCGTCCCCAGGACCGTCGGTCCGCACGCGGCGAGCGACGGCGCTACGGAGTGCGCCGAGAGGTAGAGTCCGAGGATCGTCACGGGGATGGCGACGATGAAGCCGGCGATCGGTCCCGCGGCTCCGATATCGAAGAGCGCCTTGCGGTCGGTGAACGGCTGGCGGATGGAGATGAACGCACCGAACGTCCCGAGGAGGAGCGGGGGCGGGACCGGGATGAAGAACGGGAGCGACGCCTCGAGCCGATAGCGCCGGGACATCCAGTAATGCGCGAGCTCGTGGAGGCCGAGGATCAGCATCAGCGGGAGCGCGAAGGTGAGACCTCCCCACAGGAACGCGTCGGAAGTGATCGTCGATTGACCCTCGTACGAGAGCCAGATGAGCGCTCCGGCGAAGTCGACCGAGGCGATCGTCGCCCCCAGGAGGACGAGGTTGATCCAGATCCCCTTGTATCGGGGTGGCGGCCGGCGGATCACCTCGATCGAGTACTCTCCGGTCTGGTAGTGGAGGATCGGAACGTAGAACAGGGGCCAGAGATCCTTGCAGAGGCGATCGAACTTCTCCTCGAGCGTCGCGGGGTCGACGTGGACGGAGAGGACGAGGGAGGTGGGTGCGATCTGGGTCTCGTAGATGGGGAAGTACAGCGCTACCGCCGCGCGCAGGCGTTCGAGCTCGCTCGGCAGCCCGGAAGAAGGGAGGGGCCCGGCCCCGGGGCCACCCATCGATTTCCGACCTCGCTAGTCCAACGCGCCGGCCGCCTTTCGCAGCCGCTTGGCGCGTTCCTTCGACGAGTAGCCGGTCGCCGCTTCCAAGAAGCGGTTGTACCGATTGATGGTTTCGCGGGCGACGTCCTCGGGCACCTTCGGGTTCATCGTGACATTCACTTCGAGCTCTCGCCCTTCGGCATGGACCGCGATTCGCTCCAGGGCCCCATAGCGTACCGTCGCGACGCCGTCGACGATCTGGGCCGGTCCGAATTCTGCGGTCAACTTGCTCTGAAGGATCTCGGGAGTCACCTGCGAACGATGGCTCGTCCGGACGGGATACCTCTGCACGGCGCCCTCTCGAAGCGGACCATTCTATAAACGCTTAGCCGGACTCCCGGTCGGTGGCGAGACGCCTAGACCGTCTCGATCTCAAATCGGACGCGGTACCCACGGAGACTGCGCGTGAGTTCATCGGTGAGATCCAGCAGCTGCTCCAATCGGGCGCCGCCCTGCCAATCGTAGACGAAGTCGTAGTTTCCTTGGGTCGGCTCGAAACCGATCGCGCGTAGCTGGCCGGCCACGTCCGAGGGCTTTCCCCCCTCGCTGTCGAACGTCACGCGGAGGTACGTTTCCATCGGTTCCGCAATGGTCGCCGGTCGGCTTAACGGTTGTACGCACCGGGGAGCTAGGCCCGTCGACGCGCGGGCCGTGCGCGGGTCGGACGAGGATGAAGCCATCCGGCGACGAGCGCCCCGAGCTCCTCCGGAGAACGGACCCGGGCCCGGATCGTGGGTAGACGGATCCGATTCGCCGAGACCGCTACGCTCCAGGTGCGGTCCCGGCGCGAGATCGGCCGAACTTCGAGGTCGATCTCGGACGGGTTTCGGCGCTCACGTTCTCGCTCGGAGGCCGACAGGGGTTCTTCGGGGATCGACCAGCGGATCGAGGGCGTGGCGTACACCGCCTCGAGGGCCGTGCGCACCGAGGGGCGAACCTCCCGGGGCGTGCGGACGCGGATCGGAACGCGCGAGAGCCGCCGACCCCGACGATCGATGATCCCGGCCCGGACCCGGCGCGAGCTCACCGGTCGGAGATCGTCCGCGAGCACGAGCGGGACCGCTACGATCGTCACCGGCGGGAGACCGCGTCGTCTCCGCTCTCGGTTCACCGCACGAGCGCCCACCATCGTGTCGGCCGAGACGACGAGCGCGGACATCCCGGGTTCGACGGACCGGCCGAAGTCATCGTCGAGCGGTGCGATCCACCAGGTTCGATCGGAATGGTGCCGCCGCAGCCAGGCGGCGAGCGAGCGGCGTCGCGCGACGTACGGCGCGATGAGCCCTGCGAACGGCTTGGAATGCCCGCGCAGAAAGTGGGCCGTGGTCAGGCCGATGCCCACGTCCCGCCCCACACGGAAGGCGGTGTTCAGGAGGGCTTCGTGACCGACGTGGAGGCGGTCGAACGTGCCTCCCAGCACCACGACCGGAAAACGTGCCACCGTCGCCTCTCTACCGGATGAAGCTGATGGCGAGCACGATCACGAGGAAGGCAATGACGATGTACATCACGTTCGTGTAGAAGCGCCGGGTCCGGATCGTCGCATCCCGCTTTTCCTGGCAGGCCGCACTGCAGGTTTCGGAGCCGGGGGCGCACGTCTTCCCACATACCTTGCAGTGCCGGTGGTCGATGCCGAGCGCCATCGCCGCCTCAAAGTTCGCTGGGGGGCTTAGCGTTGTGGGCGCTTCGGGCCCCGCGCTTCGGCCGGGTTCCCACCGTCGCGTGGCTTCCGGGGCGTGGGGGGCTCGAACGCGATCTACGGCCGTCCGGGCGAGAGGACCGCCGCGAAGCTGGCGGTGGGCGAATAGTTATAACCCGTACCTGGGTCGGAGCCGCCCACATGGGCAACATTCGCCAGACGTACATCAAGCGGGTCGCGATCGATCTCATCCGCCACTACCCGAACGATTTCAACGGGGACTTCGCGAACAACAAGCGCAAGGTCCTCGAGCTGACGGACCTCGGCGTGGCGGTCGAAGGCGGCGAGTACCATGCGACGTACAAGAAGCTCGCCAACCGAATCGCCGGCTACACCGTCCGCTACATCAAGCGCAAGCGCGGAACGTAGGGCGCCGAGGCCCGCGACCCCGCTTCCGGGCCCCCGCGTGCTCCGGACGCTTTTCCTCGTGGACGGCCGAAGGGCGACGTGCAACGTTTATCCCCGCACTCCGGCCTTACCGCCGCCGACCTTTCCGTGAAGAATTCTCTGAAGGACCGTCTCCGCTCGAACCCCGCTCCATCCTTCGGGACGTGGATCTCGTCGTCGTCCTTCGTCTGCTTGGACGCGCTCAAGGACGTGGGCTTCGAGTGGTTCATGATCGATACCGAACATTCCCAGGTGAACCCGGAGACCCTGGCGGCGATGATGGCCGACCTCGATGGGAGCGGGGCCACCCCCTTGGTCCGGGTGGGCAACCTCGACCCGTACCTGGTCAAGCAGGGACTCGATTCGGGCGCCCATGGGATCCTGGTTCCGTTGGTGAGCACCGAGGCCCAGGCGAGAACCGCGGTCGCCTACGTGAAATATCCGCCGGACGGAGTGCGGGGAGCCGCCGCCGCGGCGTCCTCGCGATACGGACGGGACCTCGCGTCGTACCTCCGCGTCGCCAACGCGGAGACAACGGTCGGTGTTCAGATCGAAACCAAGGAGGCACTCGATAATCTCGAGGCGATCGCGGGAGTCCCCGGTGTGGACATCCTGTTCGTAGGACCGCAGGACCTCACCCTCAGCTTGGGTCTCCTGGACGATCGCAAGAATGCGAGGGTTCGGGAGGCCATGCGCCGAGTGGTCGACGCCTGCGAACGGCACGGCAAGATCGCCGGTACGCTCGTTATCGACGTGGAAGAAAAAAGGGCGGCGGTCGAGCAGGGCTTCCGATTCATCTCCCTGGCGTCGGACGTGCGCTTCCTGATCCAGGGTGCTCAGGATTACCTGAACGGGTGAGCCGGCTCCCGGTGCGCTGCGCGCGCCCGCCTAGTCGAAGATCGAGAGTCCCTCTTGCAGGTGGGAGATCTCGACGGGGGTCGTGGGCCGGCCCGTCATGAAGCCCCTCGAGTTCGCGATCGCACACGCCCCGACCACCGGAACTCCGAAGTTCGCCGTGGACCGATGGACCGGCACGCCCAGGACCTCGCCCGCGAACGCGACCTCGTGTTCCGTCGCCTTCGGGTGCACCACCGCTCCCCGGTTCGTTGCGAGGCCCGCCATGCCGACGGTTCCGAGGCCCCCGAGGGTCCCCCGCTGGACGGGCACTCCGAGGATCGCGGCGATCTTGCCGATCGCCACGTCCGATAGTTCCGGGTGCGCCAGGGCTCCGTGATCGTTCACCAGCAGGTTGTTGCCGAGCGCGTTCTGCCGCGCGCGGATCACGACGACCGGCACGATCCGTTCGAGCACGGCGCGTTCCGACACGTCGATCGTGTCGCCCACGACCGCTCCCATCGAGTTGATCGCGAGCAGCGGGCCGACGAGATCGCTGTCGCAGATGGTCGTGCGGTGCGCCTTCACGCCGAGCAGCCGCTCGATTTCATGCTCGAGCGCGGGGGGGGTACCCGGGGGAGGATCGCCGCGGAGTCGGTGACGCGCAGATGGACACCGAGGTAGGGGCTGCCGCCGAACAGTGCACGACCGACCGGCACGCCTCGTGGTTCCCCCGGCCGAGGTCTTACGCCTCGTCCAGGAGGTCGACCTCGATGAGGCCGTCCTCGAAGCGGATCGCTTTCACGTGGACCTGTCGCGGGATGTGCTGGATGCCGCGCTCCCAGATGTACAGGTTGATGCGCGGATCGATCCAGACGTCCTCGGGTTTGCCCTTCATGTGGCGGCTGATGAAGCGGCGGACGGTCTCGAGCGCGTGGCCCGAGCGGCGACGGCGCGATGGCTGGTGCATGCTCGCCCGCAGCGGGATGACGTACTCGCGTTCCAGTTCCTCGGTCGGCGCAGGGGCGTTCGGATTGCGTGCCATGCTCGTCTACTCCTCCCTTACTTGTGCAGATGTCCGCGCTTCCACGTGTGTCGCTTCGGGTGGCGGACCACGCGTCGGCTCGTGCGCTGCATGACCCAGGCCGGAACTCGACGGTTCCCCTTGACGACGCGGTTCAGTCGGGTCTTGCGTGCGGAACTCTTCCTACGATTCGCCATTGAAGTATCCTTTTCGTCCCTACCGACGGGTGATCTTGATCTCGCGCCGTTCCGGGGAGATGCGCTCGAGAAGCGCGCGCAGCGTCGCATCGTCGATCGGCCGCTGGAGTCGCCCGGTCGCCGCGAGGCCGATGACCTGCTGCTCGACCGCGGCCGCCACATCCGGCTTCGCGAGACGGATCCGCCCGAGACGCTCGCGGGCCTCGGGGGTCATGACGCGGCGGAGGATCTCCGCACGTTCCGCGTCGCGCCGCTCCATCTCGGCCTGCTGAGCGGAGTAGGCGTTCTGCGTGGCCCCCTGCTGCATCTGCTGGATCTCTTGCAGCCGGCGGCGCCGCAGCTCGGCGAGCTCTACGTCGTCGTTCGCTGCCATCGGACTCCCAGTCTCCCGTCCCATCACGGCGTTAGAGGTACTTGGCGAGTTCGGGACGCCCCTCGGCGAGGGTCTTCAACGTGTCGCGCGAGAGCGTGGCGAGGAGCTTCTGACCCGCGCCGCTGACGCGGCGGCCCTTGTTCTTGTACGCCTGCACCAAACCCGCGTGCTCGAGCTGCTGGACGATCTCGCGGAGCACCGCCCGCGAGCCCTTCCGGGCATGGTACGGAGCGCTGCCGCGGTCGCGCTTCCCGCCGTAGTCCGCGCTCAGTCGGGAGATCCCGATGTTTCCGTAGATGTAGATCTTCCGCAGGACGGAGGCGCTGCGCATGTACCACCAGTCGTCCTGGGTCGGGGCGCGTTCCTTATGGACCCCGGTCTTCACGAATGCCGCCCACGGCGGGGGGGTGACGGCCGCTCGGCTCTTGAGCTCGGTCGCCAACCGGGGCAGCAAAGCGGAAGGCGGAACGTCCCTTGGGTGAGTCATGAGGCGGCGAGCCACCCGGTGAGGGTATTTAATTGTACGTGGATTCTCTCGAGAGCGAGATACGTTCCGGGCCGGCCCCTGGCGGGTCCGCAGCGCTTCCCGCTCGACGGTCGAACATGAACGAAGTGGAGGGAGTCGCCGCGCTCCTGCTCAGCGGCGGTGCGTCCAGCCGCTTCGACGGCCGCCCGAAGGCGCTCCTCCCGGTCGGCTCCCGCCCGGCGATCCGGCGAATGGCGGAGATCGCGCTGGATGAGGAGCTGTTCCCGGTGATCGCCGTCGCGGGAGCGCACGCCGAAGCGGTCCTCCAGGCGGTCCGGGGTCTTCCCGTATCGGTCGTCGGCGCCGAGCGATGGAGGGAGGGCCGGACGGCGTCGATCCAGGCCGGCCTCGCCGTCATCCCACCGGAGCACGACGTGCTCCTCTGGCCGGTCGATCACCCCTTCGTCGAGCCCGCGACGGTGCTGGAGCTGTTGCGCGCACGGGCGAACGACGCCCTGGGGTCGTGGTTCCTCCCGACGTGGGGCGGGCACGGAGGTCATCCGGTTCTGATACGACGCTCGGTGTTCCCTGCCATCCGGTCGCTCGCCCCTGACGCGCCTCTACGGAATCTTCTCCCCGAACTCGGACCTCAGGTGGTCCGGGTCCCCGTCGACGACCCCGGGGTCTTCGCCAACGTGGACACGCTGGAGCGATATGTCGCGGCGCATCAGGAGTGGCGGGAGCGTTCGGAGCGTCGATGGATCGAAGGGTGACCCGGGAGGCGTTGCGCCTCATGGAGGCGCACCAGCCGTTCGCTCGTGCGACCATCGCCCGCACCGCCGGGTCGGTCCCGGGGAAGCTCGGGGCCTCCATGATCGTCCGCGCGGATGGCACCTTTCTCGGCACGGTCGGGGGAGCGGAGCTCGAAGAACGCGTCAAAGAGGCCTGCCGGCGAGCCCTCGAGCTACGACGTGGAGATCTCCTCCATTTCGACCTTCAGGCCTGGAAGCCGGGCGGTCTTCGGAGCCTGTGCGGAGGGACGGTCGACGTCGCGGTCGAGTACGTTCCCGATCGACCCAACGTGCTGCTGTGGGGCGGCGGCCACGTCTCCCTCGCGGTCGCGGCTCTCCTTCCGGGCCTCGAATACGACTTCAGCGTCGCCGACGATCGCCCGGACTGGGTCGGCGCCGATCGATTTCCGATGGCGGCCCGACGGGAGGTCGTTTCCCCACGCGAGGTCTGGGATCTGCTCGACCCCGCATCGTTCACCCACCTCTACCTCTTGGGCTACGACGCGATGAAGGACCTCGAACTACTCGCCGATTCGATCGAACGATTCCCCGGCCATATCGGCCTGATGGCGAGCGCCTCCAAGCGCGAGCACATGTTCCACGCGCTTCGCGAACGGGGGGTCTCCCGGACGACGATCGCGCGCATCCGCTCCCCCATCGGCATCGATATCGGCGCGGAGAGCCCCAGCGAGATCGCGCTGAGCGTCGTCGCCGAGCTCGTGCGGGAGAGGCATCCGACGCGCGGCTCGCGCTCCCGGCGCACGGCGATCGCGACGCGCACGGCCCCCGCGACCTCCTCGGGAGGCTCCTAGGATGCCCTCGGCCGCAAAGGAAGCGCCGGCGAAGGGCGCGGGCTCCGCACCGTCGAGCGCATTCAAGCTCACGGTCAACGGTCTCCCGCTGGAGATCCCGTGCCCGCCCGAGCGGATCCTGCTCGATCTTCTTCGAGAGGATCTCGAGCTTACGGGCACCAAGCGCGGGTGCGATCTCGGCACCTGCGGATGCTGCACCGTCCTCGTAGACGGACGCCCCACCCTGAGCTGTCTCACCCTCGCGCGACTCGTCGATCGCAAGGCGATCACCACGATCGAAGGGGTGACCCCGGTGCATGGCCTCTCCGCCCTCCAGCGCGCGTTCGTCGAACACGGCGCCACTCAGTGCGGGTTCTGCACCCCGGGGTTCCTCGTCACCGCGACGGCCCTGCTCGAGGAGCGGCCGAACCCCACGCGGACGGAGATCATCGACGCGATCTCAGGGAACCTGTGCCGGTGCACCGGCTACACGAAGATCATCGAGGCGATCGAGGCCGCCGCCCGGGAGGGACGCTGATGGCGACCGGCGGTACACGCGGGATGCGCCTCCTCGGGGGCCGGATCCCCTACATTGACGGCCCGCTCAAGGTGACGGGCCGGGCGGAGTACACGGATGACATCCGGCGGCCGGGCATGCTCGTCGGGCGGCTCCTCCGGAGTCCGTGGGCGCACGCGCGGATCATCTCCGTGGACACGAGCGCCGCGCGAGCGCTCCCGGGCGTCGCCGCCGTCCTCACCGGCGAGAAGTACCCCACTCCGTTCGGCGTGCTCCCCATCACCCATGACGAGACCGCGATCGCGGTCGGGAAGACTCGGTACATTGGAGATATCGTCGCCGCGGTCGCGGCCGTGGACGAGCGGACGGCCGAGCGAGCGCTCGAGCTCGTCCGGGTGGAGGTGGAACCCCTCCCCGAGTATACCGATCCCCGGATGGGCGTCGAGAAGGTCGCCGAGCCGATCCATGCGCGCGGGCTCCTCGGAACGAACATCCAGAAGGAGGTCGTCCAGCATTTCGGGAACGTCGACGCGGCCTTCGCCCAGGCC
The DNA here is from genome assembly GCA_963838955.1 of uncultured Thermoplasmata archaeon. Taxonomy (GTDB): domain Archaea; phylum Thermoplasmatota; class Thermoplasmata; order Lutacidiplasmatales; family UBA184; genus Lutacidiplasma. The sequence continues at coordinate 46,000 of CAWISZ010000004.1, forward strand.
GCCCACCAGGTGCGGGTCCACGGACGCTTCGCCGGAGTTACGCATGCGTTCACCGAACCTCTCGTCACGATCGCCGAGGCGACGGCCGACGGCCGCCTCACCGTCTGGAGCGCGACCCAAGTCCCCCACTACCTGCACCGCGCCCTGAGCGAGGTGCTCGGGATCCCGATGCACCGAATCCGGGTGATCAAGCCCGAGGTGGGAGGCGGGTTCGGCGGCAAGTCGGACCCCCTGCCGCACGAGATCATCTGCGCCGCCCTCTCGATCGAGACCGGCCGACCCGTGAAGGTGCTACTCGATCGCGAGGACGTGTTCTACACCAATCACGGCCGGCACCCCACCGACAACACCGTCCGCATCGCGACCGATGCCGACGGGCGCATCCTGGCCTACGACATCGACGCGCTGATCGACGGGGGAGCGTGGAGCTCGTTCGGCACGGTCACGACCTACTACAACGGGGTGCTCGCGATGGGCCCGTACCGGATCCCGAATTTCCGCTACCGCGGCCGCCGCGTGTACACGAACAAGCCTCCCTCCGGAGCGATGCGGGCCCACGGCGGCACCAACCTGCGCTACTCGATCGAGGTCGGGCTGGACGAGATCGCGGAGGCGACCGGGCTCGATCCGTTCGAGCTACGCACGCGCAACGCGCTGCCGCCGAACTCGACGACGATCAACGACTTCCGGATCACATCGACCTCTTTCCTGAAGTGCCTGGCCGTCGCGCGCGAGCGGAGCGGGTGGGACTCGAAGTTCCGCGCGCTGCCGTTCGGACGAGGTGTCGGGCTCGGCTGCGGGTTCTACATCTCGGGCTCGAACAGCCCGATCCACTTCACGCCCGTGATGCCGCAATCGACCGTCCATCTCAAGGTCGACATGGACGGGGGGATCGCGGTGCATTCGATGCAGGCCGATATCGGCCAGGGATCGAACACCCTGCTCGCGGCGATCGTGGCCGAGGTCCTGGGGGTCGATCTCGACCGCGTGCACGTCCAGCGGGTCGACTCCGATGTTGGTCCCATCGATATCGGGAGCTACTCTAGCCGCGTGACGTTCATGATGGGCAACGCGGCGCGGCGAGCGGCAGAGGACCTGAAGGGCCAGCTCCTGCGGGCGGCGAGCCATCGGACCGGCCATCCCGTCGAGCAGCTCGAGATCGCGTACGAGCGGATCCAGGTACGCCACCGACCCGACGTGGGCGTGACGTTCATGGAGGCGCTCCATGCGGCGATGGAACGCTCCGGAGCGCTCACCGCGACCGGGGCGTACTCCTCTCCCCCGATGGGCGGCTCGTTCAAAGGCGCCCGGGCCGGCACCGCCCCCGCCTACTCCTTCGGCGCGTACGTCGCCGAGGTCGCGGTCGATCCCGAGACCGGCATCTACCGGGCCGAGAAGATGTGGGCGGCGTTCGACTGCGGTCGCCCGCTCAACCGGCTCGCGGTCGAGGGACAGGTGGAAGGCTCGATCCACATGGGCCTGGGCCAGGTCATGGGCGAGTCGATGAACTACCGGGGTGCGCGGCTGTTGAATCCGGCGCTCCTCGAGTACAAGATCCCCACCCCGGCACAGATGCCCGAGATCGAGGTCCTCCTGGTGGGGGACGACGATCCCGAGGGACCGTTCGGTGCGAAGGAAGCGGGCGAGGGGCCGCTCATCGCGGCGCTCCCCGCGATGGGCAACGCCATCTACGACGCGGTGGGAATCCGGTGTTACGAACTGCCGATCACCCCGGATCGGATCGTCCGCGGGATCGAGGACCGCCGCAAGGAGGGCCGCGCCTGGAAGGGCGCCTGACCATCATGCATCTCGACCCGTTCGAGCTCCATCAGCCGACGACGATCGAGGACGCCGTGCGTCTGCGCGCGGAACACGCCGACGCCTCCGATTACCTCGCCGGTGGGACGGACCTCCTCCCCAACTACAAGATGCATCTGAACGTGCGGCCCCACCTGATCGCGCTCGGGGGAGTCGCCGAGCTCGACGGGATCTCGCTCGATCGGATCGGTGCGATGGCCCGGCTCGCCGATCTCGAGCGGGACCGCTCGTTCGCGCGCGCCTACCCCGGGATCTCGGAGGCAATCCGCGAGATCGCGACGCCCCTCGTCCGCGCCTCGGGCACCCTCGGCGGTAATCTACTGCTCGAGACGCGGTGCTTCTTTTTCAATCAGAGCGAGTTCTGGCGCGCGAGCCTCGGCTACTGCCTCAAGGCCGATGGGGATCGGTGCCACGTCGTACCGCAGAAGGAGAAGTGCTACGCCACGTTCAGCGGCGATCTCGCTCCCACGCTCGAGGTGCTGGACGCCGAAGTGGAGATCGCGAGCGCCGACGGGCGACGCCGGGTCCCCCTCGAACGCCTGTACGATGCGGAGGGAGACGGGATCCGCCGGCACCACCTCGCACCGGGAGAGCTCCTGGTCGCGGTCCATCTGCCGAAGGAGGCCCGAGAGCGCACGGCGACGTACCTGAAGTTGCGGGTACGGCCGTCGTTCGACTTCCCCGAGCTCGGCGTCGCGGCCGCGGGACGCTTCGACGGAGACCGCGTACTGGGGCTGCGCGTCGGCCTCGGCGGAGTCGAGACCCGCCCCCGCCGCTTCGATGAGCTGACGGACGCCGTTGTCGGTTCGCATCTGAGCGACGAGCGGATACGCGCGATCGCGGAGGAGGTCGTGCGACGTTCGCGCCCCGTGCACAACACCTTCCTCGCCCCCGAATACCGCAAGCGCATGGTCGGAGTGTTCGTACGCCGTGCGCTCACGAAGGTGAGGGATTCCGCGAGGGCCGCATGAGCCCGGGCCCGACGTTCGAGTGGTGGCCCGCCGACCGGATCCTCATCCACGAACAGATCGACCCGTACGGGTCCAGAAGCTCGCGCGTCAGATGCAGCGCACGGGCGTCTGCGATACACCCATCTACATCGACCGCGCGACCGGCGTGCTCCTCGACGGCCACCACCGCTACGCCGCGCTCCTACGGCTCGGCGCGACCCGGATCCCCGTCTGGGCGTTCGACTACGAGGACGACTCGGTGATCTCGATTAGACGGTGGCGTCCGGGGCCCCCCATCTCGCGAGCCGAGGTCGTTCGTCGGGCGCGGGCCGGCGAACTGTTCCCCCCGAAGACGACCCGCCACGTCGTCCACGTGAAGCTGCCCGCTCACCCCGTTCGGCTCTCGGAAGCGCTCGCCGCGGCGCCGGCCGACGGGGCCACCGGATAGGGCAGCGCAAGCTCACCCACCGCGAACCGCCGGATCGTCTCGGTCATCAGACGGATCTCAATCGGGCGCAGGCGATCGCGCAGGGACTCCGGCGTATCGGTCGGTCGCACGTCGATCCGATCCTGGCCGAGGACCGGGCCTCCGTCGACCTCGTTGGTGACGATGTGCACCGCCGCGCCGGTCTCGCGATCCCCGGCCGCGAGGACGGCGGCGTGCACCCGCAGCCCGTGCATGCCTCGACCCCCGTACCGGGGGAGAAGCGACGGGTGAAGGTTGATGGCCCGGCCGCGCCACTCTTCTACCCACCCCTCGGGAAGGATGGCGAGAAATCCGGCGAGGACCACGAGTTCGACGCCGTAGACGCGCAAGAGCCGGGTCAGTTCGCTCGCCCACGCCTCGCGCTCGGTCCGACGAACCGGGAGCACCGTGACCGGCAGCCCCGCGCGCCGGGCGCGGTCGATCACGTGGGCGCCTTCGCGGTCGGACACGACGAGCACGATGCGCGCCGGGATCCCGTACTCGGCGATGCCCCGCACGATCCCCTCCATGGTGGTCCCCTCGCCCGACGCGAGGACCCCGACAGCGAGCGGCTGCACCACGGCCCGTTCACCCCATGCCATTAGAATACGGTGCTGGGGAGCGGAGCGTCAACGGTTATTGCGGCAGAGGCTCCCGGGAGCGAATGGCTCCCTCGTCCCGGTCGATCGCACGGTATCTCGCATCGTCCGACCCGGTCATGGCCGGGATCATCCGACGGGTCGGCCTCCACGAACCCCCCGTTCGCCCCTCCGGGTTCCCTGCGCTCGCCCGCGCGATCATCTACCAACAGATCAGCGGTGCGGCCGGCGCGTCGATCCTCCGGAAGATCCAGCGGACGGCCGGCACCCGGAGGATGCCGCCCCCGCGTTGGTTCCTCGAATCGTCGGACGCGATGCTGCGCAGCGCCGGGGTGTCGCCCCAGAAGGTCCGATACCTACGAGACCTCGCGGCGCACGTCGTCGATCGGCGCATCGACTTCCATCGGTTCCCCGGCATGACGGACGAGGAGATCACCGAGCACGTGAGCGCCGTCCACGGGATCGGCCGTTGGACCGCGCAGATGTACCTATTGTTCTCCCTCGGCCGCCCCGACGTCCTTCCCACCGGTGACCTCGGGGTGCGCAAGGCCGTCCAGGCATCCTACGGGTACCGCATCCTGCCCGCGGAACGCACGGTGGAACGGATCGGACGGCCGTGGGCGCCGTGGAGATCCCACGCGACGTACTATCTATGGCGAAGCCTGGAGGACACCGAGCCCGTCATCGCGGCCCCGAGGTAGACCGGGTCGTCGCGTCTACAGCATCACACGCAGGTTGAGCTTCTCGGTGAGCTCTTTGTAGCGGTTGCGGATCGTCACTTCGGTCACGCCGGCGACCTCGGCGACCTCGCGCTGGGTGCGCCGCTCTCCGGCTTGGACGCTCGCGATGTAGATCGAGGCGGCGGCGACGCCGGTCGGGCCGCGCCCGCTCGTCAGCTCCCGCTCGGTCGCCAGCTTCAGGATCTCGTTCGCGCGCGTCTGGATCTCCCCCTTGAGCTTGAGCTCCGAGCAGAACCGCTGGATGTAGTCCGCCGGCTTCGTCGGGAGCAGCTTGAGCTGCAGCTCGCGCGTCATGAAGCGGTACGTGCGTCCGATCTCCTTGCGTCCGATGCGCGATTTCGACGCGATTTCATCCAGGGTGCGCGGCACGTTGCACTGGCGGCAGCTCGCGTAGAGGGACGCCGCGACGACGCCTTCGATCGAGCGCCCTCGGATCAGGTTGCGATTGACCGCTTTCCGGTAGATCATCGCCGCGGTCTCCCGGACGTTGCGCGGCAGCCCCATGCTCGAAGCGATGCGTTCGAGCTCGGCGAGGGCGAAAGAAAGATTGCGCTCGGTCGCGTTCGATACGCGGATCCTTCGCTGCCACTTCCGGAGCCGGTAGAGCTGCGCCCGGTTGCGCGTCGGGATCGATTTACCGAAGGTATCGCGGTTGCGCCATCCGATCTCGGTCGAGAGCCCTTTGTCGTGGATCGTCAGGGTGCTCGGGGCTCCCGTGCGGGCGCGCTTCGCCCCCTGCTCGGCGTCGAACGCGCGCCACTCGGGCCCTTGGTCGATCATCGCCTCCTCGAGGACGAGACCGCACTCGTCGCATACCAGTTCTCCGCGTTCGTAGTCTCGGGTCAGGTGCGTCGATCCGCAGTTCGTGCAGCGTGTGGGAACGACGAGGTCCGCGGCTTTCGCGGCGGCCTTCGGATCCTTCGGAGCGGTAGGGACCACCGTGAGGTTCGCGGCCTTCGGGTCCTTGGCGCTCTCCCGGGGGGCCCTCATCGTGGACCCTCCTCTCTCGAGTCCCGTAGAAGATTCGCGCCGATGAGGGCCGCTCCTTCGGCGGGCGAGACCGCCCGTCGGGGTCGTACGATGAGGTAGGGTCGAGAAACGGGCCCGAACACGCGGAGCACGCGCCCGCGGAATCCGCCCTTATGATCGGTGACGATGGTTCCTTCGGGAGCGACATCCGCTCCGGCCGAGCGCACGGTCAGTGTCCCCGTCGGGGTCACGGCCAAAACCATACCGACCTCTCGCGATGCCGATCGCCCGTCGACGCGCGACAAGTGGTATAAACCACTTGCGATACATATATGAGCGTTACGGTTGGCACTCGAGGGGAGTTCTCCCCGGAGGCTTCCGTTCGTTCAACCGGCGAACGAATCGAGGAAGCCCCACCAGGCGCCCAGCGTGCGGTCGACGGCGCGGCTCGTCGCGGGGCCCGCGGAGGGCGACGCACGCAGTTCCCGGGCCAGGACCCCGCGTTCTGCCGCCGAATGCTCGACGTCCGCTACGGTGTGTACCCGGAAGAACTCGTGAGCGGATTTGGCTCGGACGCCGTAGAACGCTCGCAGGCCTCGCGACTTCTCCGCCGCGACCTCGGCGAACTGCGCCTCGTAGGCGTACAGCGCTCCCAGCGCTGGGGCGGCCTCACCGGCCCCGATCGTGAGGGCCTCGTAGGTCGAGCAGAGGCTCCGAGTGGCGCGCGTCGGCGCTGGGGGGCGGCGGGCGGACCAACGAGCCCCAATCCCGTGAGCGAAATCGATCCACAGCTCTGGGTGGGTCGGCGAGGATCCCTCCTCGTCTTGGAGGTTCTGGAGCAGGACGCGACGATCCTGCGCGTGCTGGAGCCGTGCGTAGGCCCCGCCGAGGTACCGGGGAAAGTTGGACTCGAAGTGGTAGTACTGGCCGGCGTACTGCCGAAGCGTGTCGAGCGAAAGCTCGCCGCGCGACCACGCTGTGTAGAACGGGTGCTTCAGCAAGTGCCGGGTACGGATCGCGGCGTCCAGCTCGCGGATGGTCGTCATCACCGGCTCCAGCCTCTGGAGGTAGTCGTACTTTTCGGTCGGCTCGGGAACGATACCTGCGTGCCCTGCAAATCCGGAGTTAAGGCGCGGAAGGCCCGTCGGCCCGAACTATCCACCCGAAAACGTGGGAACGACCGTGAGGCGGACCGAGCGGTCGATCGGGGCATCGAGAGGCTGGGGGACTCCATCGCACAGGACCGCGCTCCCTTCGGGGGGAGCTCCCACAGCGGCGAGCGCCTGTCGGATCGTCGACCCGGGTGCGAGCAGAACCCGACGCCGATCCACCGACCCCGCCCGCGTAACCTCGAGGGTGACGGCGATTCGCCGCCCGGGGCGGGAGGCGCTGAGGGGGAGAGCTTCCGGGAGCCGGACGCGCGGCCGGGTCCCCTTTGAACTCCCGCGATGCATACGCACCACCAGATCTCGAATCTGGCGCCTTGGCCGAGCTAGGCTACCTCAGCACCCGAGGCGCGATAGGGGGTACCCCATAAGAGGGTATCTTTGGGCGCCTTCTAAATTGTAGGCGCGGCGGAGGCGAGGCGGTCGGCGAGGGGGCGCGAAGACCCGTTCACTCCTCAGCCGGGCAGCGCCGGACCGAAGCGGTTGCGTACCGCTTCGTATAGTTCGAGGTGCGCCGCGACGACCTTCGGCCAGCTGTAGCGCTCCTCCGCGCAGTGCCGGGCCGCGGCTCCCAAGCGTTCGCGCAGAGCGGGGTCATCACGGAGCTGTACGGCCAGGCTGCGAACGCTGCTCGCCACGCTCCCGCGAACATCCGCGACCGCGATGAAGCCCGTGGATCCATCCTCGACCGCCGGTCGAGTCGCCTCCGATCCGATCACGGGGATCCCGCACGCGAAGGCCTGGAGCACCGCGACGGGAAGGATCTCGCTCGCGCTCGGATGGATCAGGAAGGACGCGGCATGGTACTCATCCTGCAGCTGGGCGTCGGAGATCTCGCCTAGGATCTCGACCGGACCGGCCGATCGAACGCGCTCGGCGTACGCGCGATCCGGCAGCGGCCCGGCGAGACGCAACCGGATTCCCGTTCCTGCGAGGGCGACGACCGCTTCCTCCCATCGCTTGACCGGGATCAGCGCGCCCACGGCGAGCGCGGAGACAGTCGCGGGTGCGCGCTCAGCCGGTCGCCACAAGCTCACGTCGAGTCCGATGGGGATCGTCCGGAGTTCCGCGGGGCGATCCGTTCCCAAGCGCCGGCGGACCTCGGCGATGAGGCGATCCGTCGGGCAGATCGTGGCCGCCGAGCGCGAGATCGCGCGGCGTTCCAGCCGGAATCCCCAGCGCTGGGTGAGCCCCTGGACCGAGAACCAGTTGCGCGAGTGGGTCGTGTACACGTACGGGATGCCGAGCGAGGCGAGCCGGTTCCCGATCACCGGGGTCTGCGCGTGAACGATGTCGGCGGTCTGGGAGTGGAGGAGGTTCTTCAACCTGCCCGCGAACCAGTACTCGTCGACGGGTTGCTGGCGCCGGACCTCCTGAACCACCGTGGCCGTGTGACCGCTCGCCTGGAGTGCTTCGGCGTACTGAGCGATGAGCCGCTCGATCGCGCCGTAGCCGGGCGGCGGGATGGGGTAGACCCCAGTGCCGATCAGGACGACGTGCACGTCGCACCGAGGGACCACCCGGTATAAAGGGCGTGGCGGAGCGGCGCCCTAACGCTCCCGATGTGCTCGGGAAACGATGGCGCGATGGCTTCTGAAAGAGGATCCGGAGAGCTATCGGTACTCCGATCTCGTGCGCGATCGCAGGACGGAGTGGACCGGCGTCCATAATGCCCTCGCGCTCCGCCACTTACGCGCAATGCGCTCCGGCGACGAGGCGATCATGTACCATTCGGGCTCGGAGCACGCGGCGGTCGGGATCCTGCAGATCTCCTCCGAGCCTCATCCCGACCCCCACGATGAGCGAGGCTCCTGGACGGTCGAGGTCCGCCCCGTCCGCGCCCTCGATCATCCGGTACCGCTCGAACGGCTGAAGCACGAGGCGATCTTCTCCGATTCTCCCCTCGTGCGGATCGGGCGGCTCTCCGTTCTCCCGCTGACGGCGGCCCAGTGGGATCGCTTGCTCGCTCTCGAGTGACGATTTCGAGGGGGTTCCCTAGGGAAGGAGCGAGGGCGAGCGCGCCAGCAGTCGGGAGGCCGCCGCGCGATACCGCCGCGCGGTGTAGACCACGACCGGTGCTTCGGCAGCGGGGCGTTCGACCAGGGCACGCCAGGGGCTAGCGGCCCGGAACGGGTACGTCGCGCCACGTCGCCCTAGGACGGCGATCTCCGCCCAGTCGTCGAGCGGGCGGCCTCGGGGTTCGAGGCCCGCGAGATCGAACAGGACACTTCCCGGCGGGGCTCGGAGCCGTTCGGCGAACGCGTCCTCGAGTTGTCGGCGCTCGGTCGGTGAATGCAGGATCCGAGCCCAACTGCGGGTCATCGCCGCATCGAGTTCCGTCCAACGATAGGCGCGCTTGTACAGGCGTCGCTCGAGGAGACCCTGTACCAGCCGCGCCGTGAGATCTCCTCGATCGGGGAGGCGGGTGAGGAGCTCGCCGTCGGTCCATGAGAACAGAGATCGTGCGGATTCCGGATACCCTACCGAGCGCTCGATGGCCGCCTGCGCCATGAGCTCCGCGGCGCGAACGGTCTTGTGGTAGTACACTGCGGCGTACATCAGGGCCCGACCGACTAAGAATCCCTCGACGGCCATCCGGCCCTTCTCGGCAAACGCGATCCGATCACGGTGGGCCCGGATGGTGTCGAGCAAGCGGACCGCATCGATCGCGCCGTGAGCGACGCCCGTGTAGTGGGCATCGCGCTGAAGGTAATCGATGCGATCCGCGTCCACCGCGCTGTGCAGCATCGAGCGGAGGAGGCCGTGGCGCTCTCGGTGCCGCGGCGGGTCCACGAGGTCGGCGATATCCTTCGGTCGGAGTCCGTGCTTCTCGAGGATACGCGGAACCGTGAACGCTTCCGGGTCCTCCTCCACCCCGGGGACCTCCGCACCGACGATGCGGGTGCGTGAGGCCGCCTCGTGCCCGTGCCCCAGCACCTCGCGCATGGAGGGTTCTAGAGTGTGGGAGAACGGTGGGTGGCCCAGATCGTGAAGTAGGCCCCCCACCATGGCGAGCTCGGCCGAAGCCGCGTCCAGATCGAGGTGGCGACCCATCTCCCGCGCGACCCAGTACGTGCCGAGCGAGTGCTCGAGGCGCGTATGATTCGCTCCCGGGAAAACGAGGTGAGCGAACCCGGTCTGGTGGATCCCCCAGAGGCGTTGGAACTCCCTCGAAGCAACGAGCGCGAGAGCGACCCCCTCGAGCTCGATCTGACCGTGGACCGGGTCGAAGATCGATTTTTGTGGGGGCGTAACGCGCGGCGGCACGACCGCCCGAGGCCGCCCGAGGCATAAACGCCTCGGCACGGCGGCCGCGGGGTGGCGGGAGCGTCGGACATCGGCCGGGGCGGCCGACGCACTCGGGCCCGGGGCTCGCGCTTCCTGTGGTAGAGAAGCTATTTATCGCATGGACCGCCGTTTTTACCTTCGATGCCCGGGGGAGCTGTTGGTGGTGAGCCGCCCGGCCCGGGCGAACAAGGAGCCGCGCACGTCGCCTTCCAACACGCACGCTCACTCGCCGAGCGTGGAGCATTCCCGGAGGCGATTGCGGAGTACCAAGAGGGGCTGCGTCTCGCTCCGAACGACCGTGGGGGGCTCCTGGGCATCGCGCGCACCTTCCAGCGAGCCGGCGACCCGGCGGCTGGCGTGCGCGTGTGCGACTCGCTCCTCGCGCAGAGCCCGGAAGATGTCGATGCATGGCGCGAACGCGCCGAGGCCTATCGAGCCCTGCGCAATCCGCAAGAGCTTCTGTACTCCCTGACCGCGATCGCCCGGCTCGACCCGTCCGATCGGGCCGTGCAGATCGAGAGGTCGGAAGTCCTGGAGATCGCGGGAGAGATCCGGGCGGCGCACGATGCGCTCGACGCGGTCCTGCGGATCGACGGTCCCGACGCGCGCGATCCCACGCTGTACCTGCGGCTCGGCGATCTCGCGGCCCGGCTTTCGATGGTCGCCGAGGCCGAGGCGGCGTACGGCCAAGTGGTGGAGATCGATCCCGGGCGTACGCACGATGTCACGCTACGACGCGTCCGTCTTCTGATGGAATCCGGTCGGCCGGACCTCGCGCTCGAGAGGCTGGATGCCGGGGGCGCTCCCGGTACGAGCGCAGGCCCGGCGGACGATGCAATCCTCCTGCTGCGCGCGGAGATCCTCTCGAGGGCCGAGCGGCCCGCGGAAGCACGCGCCATCTACGAGGAGATCCTCCGCAAGGACGCAAGTTCGGCCGTCGCGGTGGCCGGCACCGCGCACTCCCTCATGGAAGAGGGCAAACATTCCGAAGCGCGCGACCTGTTGCGCAGCTCGCTCGACCGCATCCCCCGGGACGAGCGCCTCGTGCTCCTGCTCGCGGAAGCGGAAAGCGGTCTCGGGAACCGGGGCGAAGCGGCCCGCGAAGTACAGCACGGGCTCGAGCTCCTCCCGAGCTCGAGTTCGCTGTGGATCCGTCTCGGAGAGCTCGACATCGCCCGGGAGGATTGGGACGGAGCCGCCGCGGCATTCACCCACGCGATCGGGCTCGACCCGGGGAATGCGTCGATCCTGCTGCGCAGCGGGTTCGTCGCCGAGCGGCGAGGCCGTTCCACCGAGGCGCTCGCGTCCTACGACCGGGCCGTACAGATCGCACCCCACGACGGCAACGCGTGGACCCGGCGCGGCCTCGCCCTCCTGGCCGATCGACAACCGGAGCCGGCGCTGGCCAGCTTCGACCGCGCGCTGCAGATCGACCCGGAGTCCGACGCGGCCAAGGAGGGGAAGAAGGCCGCCGGCCAGAAGCGACGCGAGCTCGCCATCGACCGGCAGGGCCTCGCCGCCCTTCGACTCGAAGCCGAGCTGCGACGCCCCGTCACGAAGAACGATCTCTTCGTCTCTCTTCGAGTGCCCTTCGAAATGCTCGATCCGGTGATGGCGGCCATGGGCCGGACCCCGAAGATCGATGTCTACCGCCTGCCTACGACGGAGCTCGCCGAGCTCGAGGCCGCTTCGGTCCGTCTGATCACCTCGGCCGCCGGGCGATGGCCGGGCGGGATCGAACCCGGCGCGCTGAGCCTCGCGGACATCGCCGTGCTCAGCCCGCCGGAGAGCTCCCTCGACCAGGTCCAGAGATTGTTCGGCTACCTCGAGGCCGTGCTCCACCTGGACATTCGGCCGGAGAATCTCGAGCTCGCCCCGGACGTCGAGGAACTGGCGCGCCAGGCGATGAGCGCCGGAGGGGACGATCGAACGGCCTTCGAGCTCGTGCGGGACCTTCGGATCGGAATCTTCAAAGCCCGTCTCATCCAGACGGTGGAGCGCGCCGGCGGGGCCGCTCACGCGCCGCTGCCCACGCTCACGCTGGGCGGCGCGGCTTCTCCAACGGCCGCCGGGTTCGCGAACGTCCCGGCCCCGGTTCTGGTCGCCGAGCCGCATTTCTTTCCCCACGAGGAGACCGCCGGGCTCGTCGGCGGTCCGGCAGTCGCGGGCGGATTCGGGACGGCCCGCGCGGGAACCTCAGCTGGGCTCACCCCCATCGCACGTCGGCGGGGAGCCGAGCCGATTCGCTGCATCGGGTGCGGCGGGATCGCCGCGATCACCCACGTCTGCGGCGCTCCGATCTGCGAACACTGTCTCGGCACCTTCCGACAGTGCCCCAAATGCCGGTACCCGGTCGACCAATCGAACGCTCCGATCGGCGGGTCGGTGCCCACCCGCGCCGCTCCTGCGCACGCACGACCAGCGCCTCCGCTGCCGGCGGAAGAGCCCGAGCCCGTGGCTTTGCGGGCTGCTCCGCCACGGCGCGAACGGGCCCCTCCGAAGGCGTCGCGCGGAGAACCCGACCGAGACGGCGATGAGGACGCCGCTCCCTTGCGTCCAGCCCGAGAACCTCGAGCTCCCCGCGAGGCGGCACCCCCGGCTCGGCCCGTCGTGGCCCCTCCGTCGATCGCTCCCGCCGCGGAAGCGGTGCCCGCCGCTCTTCGCCCGCCGCGGCGCATGCGAACCGACGAGGAACCGAGGCTCTGACCCGTTCCCGGCCGAGCCCGCTCGCGCTCACGGGCATGGCCGGCTTCCCCGACGCGTGGATCAGGGGGGTCATCCTGATATATCGCCCTCCCCCATTACACTCGGAGTTTGCTGATGACCTCCGTTTCCACGCCGGTGTCCCGCATCGCCGCACCGATCGTTGCCGCGATCCTGTTCGTCGCGGCCGTCGTGCTCATGGTGGGAATCTACTTCCTGCTCCCCCAGAACGGCCACTACCTCGGCCTGGTCACGATCGGGATCCTATCGCTGGTCTTCGCCGCGGTTTCCTACCTCGCGCAGTCCCTCTCGGCGGCCAACCCGGCTCCGCAGCGCACCCTCGCCTGGGCGTTCTACGCCTTCGGGTTCGCTCTCCTCATCGTCACGTTCGCGCTTCCGGCCCCGGCGTACGCCCTGGCCCTCACCTGGCAGATCACGGGCCTCGTACTGACACTCGTGGCACTCGCCGGATCGATCGCGGGGATCGCCTGGCGCAGCCGAACGCTAGCGGCCGAGCCCCCGCGCGAGGCGGCCCGGGCCGAATGGCGCGCTCGGCCGCCCGTCTCGGCGCTCGAGTATGCGACGGCTCACGCGCCGGACGCTCCGGCGACCGCTCCTCCTCCCTCCCCTCCGACCTCGCGAGGTCCGTAACGTGATGCCTCCACCCGGCCCGGCCGGACCGGTACCGCTCGTCTGCCCGTCGTGCCATGCACCCGTGGGCGCGTCCGACCGCTTCTGCCCATCGTGCGGGGGCCCCCTTCCGGCTCCGTCCGCTGCGGGGTCCCCGAGTTCTGCCCCGGTCGACCTGCGGGAGAAGGTCGATCAGGATCGGGGGACGCTCAAGCGACTGCAGCTGCTCGTCCCGGGGTTCCGCGCCTACCGTCAGGGCGAGGACATTCGCGCGGCCGACAGCATCCTGCGCCGCCAGGTGGCGGACAAGATCAAGAACGCGCGCACGAGCGCGGAGAACGCGCGCGCCGTTCTCACGCAGTCCGGGCAGTTCTCGGTCCTGATGGGCCTCGCACCGCTCATCTCCGATCTCCTCACCCTCGAGCCCAAGATCCGGAGTGCGGAACAAGGGTACTCGGGGATCTCGCCGGCGACCCGGGTCGGCAATGCCGATCTCGACCGGCTCTACGAGTACGACTACGGCTTCGTGCTGGCGGGGGACCAGCTCGACCAGACGCTCGCGCCGCTCCCCACCCTTGCGGCGGGAGCGAACGCGGCGGACCTGCAGCGCCTGGTAGCGACCGCTCGGGGTCAGGTCAGCCAGCTTCAGCAGGCATTCCAGGTCCGCCTGAAGGCGATCCAAGGAATCCTGGTGCAGTAAGGAGGAAACGAGACGATGGTGACCAATCAACCGATCCCGCAGAAGGGCGGGAGCCTGTTCGGATCGACGACGATTAACTGGGACGACGCCAACAAGGGCCCCAACGTGATGTGGCGCGTTCCGCGCAACATCCGTCTCAACGACAACATCGTCATCCGAGAGGATGAGATGGCGGTGTTCTACCGCGACGGAAAGGTCCTCTCCTACATCGACCGCCCCGACCGGTACGCCCTGACGAGCCTGAACGCCCCCGTGGTCGGTGGTCTCGTCAAGGCTCTCTCGGGCGTCCAGCAGGAGGCCGAGGTCTACTACCTCCAGAAGCGCATCTTCGACGGCAAGTTCGGGAGCTCCGAGCCATACATCTTCCGTGACCCCGACTTCGGCCTTGTCAGCCTTCGCGTGTTCGGCAGCTTCCGCTGGCGCGTGAACGCGGCGGACGTGTTCATCAACCAGTTCGTGGGAACGTTTGGCGCCTCGACGAGCGACGATGTCGAGACCCGGCTGCGGGACCAGATGGTCATCCTCGTCTACAACACGCTCGGGAAGCTCAAGGAGCAGGGCATTCGGGTCACCGACCTCGCCGTCCAGCTGACGACGATCGAGCAGGCCGTGCTCGGAGCCGCGCCGGATCACTTCGGCCCGCTCGGGGTCGAGATGAACCAGCTCCAGGGCCTCTCCATCAACCTGCCCGAGGACGTGCAGACGGCGGTCGATACGCGGTCGAAGATGGGCGTCCTCGGGGTCAACTACATGCAGTACCAGGCCGGGCAAGCGATGACGGAGGCGGCGTCGAACACGTCGGGAACCGCCGGCTCCCTCGCGGGAGCGGGGGTCGGTCTCGGCGCCGGGCTGGGGATCGGCTACGGGATGACCGGGCAGATGGTCGGCGGGATGTACGGCGCCGGGGGTCCCTCCTCGCCGTGTCCCAAGTGCGGCGCGCTCGTGCCGGCCGGGAATCGGTTCTGCCCCGCGTGCGGGACCCCGATCGGGGCCGCTCCGGCGCCCGCCGGGGGTCCTCCGTGCCCGAAGTGCGGCGCGGCGACCTCGGTGGGCCAGAAGTTCTGTCCCGCGTGCGGCGCATCCCTGGCCTCACCGGCGCCGCGGACCTGCCCCAAGTGCTCGACCGTGGTGACCGGTAGCGGGAAGTTCTGTCCGAACTGCGGGGCTGCGCTGGGCCCCTAGTCGACGGTCTGCGGACCGAGGTTCGAACGGAAGGGATCGAATGTTCTGCGTCAAGTGCGGTCAGCAGCTCCCCGACGACGCGAAGTTCTGCTTCAAGTGCGGGACCCCGACGCCGGGCGGACCGGCTACGACGGGCGCGGCGGCTCCGACCGCGAAGACCGGCCCGACGGCCGCTCCGACCGGCGCCGGTGGAGTGCAGGAGTTCAAGTGCCCGTCGTGCGGCGCCCCGCTCAAACCGGTCTTCGGGGAGACCGTGATCACCTGCGATTACTGCGGCAGCTCCGTCTCGTTGAGCGGGAGCGGCTGGAACGAGATCTCCAAGCACACGATGCTCGTCCCGAAGCTGATCGATCCAGACGCGATGCTCGGTGTCGTCCGCGCCTTCATGGACACCGGCTTTTTCAATCGGAAGAAGTTCGAAGAGTCGAAGATCGTCGATCGGAAACTG
The DNA here is from genome assembly GCA_963838955.1 of uncultured Thermoplasmata archaeon. Classification (GTDB taxonomy): domain Archaea; phylum Thermoplasmatota; class Thermoplasmata; order Lutacidiplasmatales; family UBA184; genus Lutacidiplasma. The sequence goes on from CAWISZ010000004.1 coordinate 61,659, forward strand.
TCGATGATCCCGTACTGGATCCTCCCCGTTTCGGCAAGCACCAACTACCAGTACACGGACGTCGCCGTCGGCGTCGGATCGACCGTCGCGACGATGGCGCTGAGCGCGGCGATCGGGGGCGCGATCAGCCGGCAGATGGGAGGCGGCGGCTTGTTCGTCCCGATCGTGGCGGGGCCCACGGTGAACCCGACGCGCCAGGACACCATCACGGGGGAGTACCAGTACCCCGTGCTCGCCGTCCGGGCGCTCGCGAACTATCAACCGAAGGACTACTCCTTCGCGCTGACGGAGCGCACGTTCTTCGATCGCAAGAGCGTCCCGAGCGGAGCGCCGATCCTGAACGGGGACCTCACGGAGGAGGCCGCGAAGAACGCGGCGAAGGCCTACGTGACCCAGCTCCAATCGGAGCAGGCCCACAAGCGTCACCGCATGGTGAGCCACTTCCAGTCGGACGTTCAGGTGACGGAAGGAGAGCTACTCCACGCACCGATCTGGCAGGTCACGATCGAGCACAAAGGTGGGACGACGGTCTTTCTGGTCGATGCCCACTCCGCCCGCGTGATGAACGCGCCCGCGTGAGGCCCGGCCCGCGACGGGCCGCACGGATCCCTCGAGGGCGCCGGGTCAATCGATCGATCCCTGACGGCCCTGGCGCGAGCGGATCTCGTCCTCGTAGAACCGACGCGCGAACTCGGCCTCGGCCGGGCCGATCCCGATAGGTTCGCTGCCGGGAGCGTGGAAGTAGGTCAACAGAGAAGCCGCCGCCGCGAGCTTCACCGCGCGCGACTTGAGCCGCGGGGAGAACTTCGGGTGCTCCGTGGATCGTAGAGCCTCTTCGGAGACGGTGCGCAAGCTTCCGTAGAGCCCGCGGTCGAGACGGATCGAACGTGGGGGGAACTTGCGGGCGAGCAGCGGGTGTCCCGACTCGATCGCATGGACAAGCGTCAGATGATCGTGGATGCGTTCCGCGAGAGCGAAGTCGAGCTCTCCGAGCTCGAGCCGCTCGGCGCTCGCTTCCACGGCGCGGAACCGCTCCCGCGTCATGGGGTGGAAGCGCAGGAGCATCCGGTCCTCGAGCGCGGCGAAGTTAGGGTCCGCGATCGTCGTCCAGTAGTCCTGGGCGCCGGCCGTGCGCACGTTGTAGTTGACGCTGAAGAAGGAGTGGAAGGTGTACGGGCCGACCGTCCCAAAGGTCGTCTCCCACTTCACCTCGCGCTGCTCCATCACGAGCTTCAGCGGCTCGACCATGCCGCGGTACTTGAACCAGTCGTTGAACTCGGGCACGATGAAGTTGAACGTTCGTCCGCTGTAGGCCGCGCCGACGCGCAGGAACTGCACGGGGGTGATCCCGCCGCAGTAGCGGTTGCGGCCCGGGAGCCCGTGGGGCGGAACTCCGCTCTTCGGATTCCCCCGGATCATATCGTCGATCGAGAACGTCTTTCCCGTCCCCGGCGGGCCGAAGAGGGCGAGGTGGAACCCGGTCGATCCGGTGGAGCGGCCGGTCGGTGCGAGGAGCGGCACATCGGAGAGCGCGTACTGTTGGAGGATCGCGATCAGCGAATCGAAGTAGAGCGCCTCACCGAACAGCCCCCGAAGGTAGTCGGCCAACTGGTGGATGTCGAACGTCGCCCCGAACGCGATCGTCGCGTCGAGCCGGTGCGCGAGGATCTCCCGCAGACGCTGAAGGAATTCCGAGTCCATCGAACGGATCTCCGCGAGTTCGTCCGGGACCGGCTGGAGCGCCGTGGGCTCGAACGTCTCGGACCGCGCGACCTCCTCGAGCAGGAGCGTGCGGAGCTCCTCGGGGTAGGCGACGTGGTAGCTGCGGTCCGCCTTGCCCTCCGGCAGTTCGATGAGGAGGCCGCGACGCCGCAGCCGTAGGATCAGGCGGCTCGGGTCCTGGAAGACGCGCTCGCGCAATAGGCGCGTGCGCAGCTCGGAGAGGCGGAACATCGCGCCCTGGGTCGCGATCCCCCGGATCCGTCGCCGGCGGTCCGCGTCCTGCACGACCGCGGCGAGCACGCGGGCGATCGGTAGGTCGGCGTCGGCGATCTCGACGCGGGGAACGGAGGCCACGAGGCGGTACGAGTGCAAGACCACCTTATTAGCTACCGTTCGAGCTGAGGAGTTCGTGCGTCGATACGCATCGGCCTACGAGCGCGAGCTCAAAGACCTCCTCCAGGGGGATCCCCGCGCGGTACGCGCCTATGCGAAGGGGCTCGAACCGAGCGATCGCTCCGAGTTCGAGCGGATCATCGACGAACCGTTCCTCGTGATCCGCGCCGCCGGTTCCCTCGGTCTCGACCTGATCGCGTTGCGCCGGGAGTTCGCGTTCCCGCTCGAGGTCAAGTCCTCCGCGGAGGACACGATCTACTTCACCGCGGCCGGGGCCGGGGCCTCGTTCAGCTCGAGGGCCATCGCCGTGCGGTCGCGCGGGTAGGGCTCACCGTGCTGTACGCGTACCGTAGGGTCGGCTACCGCGAACCCGATCCCTGGCGGATGTACATCGGAACGAAGGCGCCGATCCGAGGGATCCTCAACCTCGTCTGCCGTCGACTCCCCACGCTCGATACCACTCGGGAGGGCAATGCGATCCTCCACTGGGAGCAGGGAATGCCGCTCTCCCGCTTCCTCGCGACGGTACGCTTCCTCACGGAGACGCCGACAGTGGAGACGGCGGCGTGAACGTCCACGTCAGCGCACTCGGGCTGGGCCGGTTCGGCAAGCGCACCGAAGGGTGGCTCGATCTGGCGGCGGAGGCCGCGACCCTCGCTCTCGAGGGGCTCGGGCGCAAGCCGGTCGACCTGCTCGTGGTCGGTAGCATGCTGACGGGAGCCCTCAACGGTCTCGAGAGCACGGTGCCCCGCCTCGCGAGCCGGGTCGGAATGGAGTCGACCTCGGGCTTCCGGGTCGAGGCCGCGTCCGCCACGGGTGCGGCCGCGTTCCAGGCAGCCGTCCTTGCGATCGAGTCCGGTCGGCACGAGCGGGCGCTCGTCGTGGCCGCGGAGAAGATGACCGGCTGCACGACGCCCGAAGTGACCCGAGCGCTCGCGAACTCGCTCCACCCGAGCGAGGTGGCCGCCGGCGCGACCATGCCCGGGCTCGCCTCGCTCATTGCGCAGCGCTACTCCACCCGGTACGGCGTGCCGTCGTCGGTGTTCGACGCCGTCAGCGTCCACATGCGGGCGCGCGCCGCGCTGAATCCGAACGCGCAGTTCCGGACGCCCGTCAGTGCAGCCGAGGTCTCCGAGAGCCGGCCCGTGGCGCTCCCGCTGCGTCTGCTACATTGCCCGGCGGTCTCCGACGGCGCTGTCGCGGTCGTCGTGGAGAAGGGTGCCGGACCCGCGTCGGTCCTCGGCTTCGGGCAGGGCTTGGACGCCCTGCGGCTGATCGACCGGGTCAATCTTACGTCCTTCGCGGCGACGCGAGTCGCGGCCCAGCGCGCCTACGAGATGGCTCGCATCACGCGCAAGGAGCTCGAGATGGTCGAGCTCCACGACGCGTTCGCACCGTTCGCCCTAATCGACCTCGAGGATCTTGGGATCTGCGGTCCGGGGGAGGCAGGGAAGTGGTTCACCGAGGGCTGGGTGGCCCCGGACGGTCGACTTCCGGTGAACCCTTCGGGGGGGGTCCTCGGCCGAGGACACCCGATCGGCGCCTCGGGGCTCGCCGAGATCGCGGAGGTGGCCGGCCAGCTTCGGGGCGAGGCGGGGACGCGGGCGCTCCCGCGACTTCCTCGGATCGGGCTCGCCCAGTCCATCGGCGGGATGGCCTCGCACAACTTCGTGACGATCCTCGGCCGCGAGGCGCCCTGACGATGGCACTTTCGCTTCAGCTCCAGCGGTGCGTTTCCTGCCAAGGGCTCTACGTGCCCGGCGACGGCCCATGCCCTCGATGCGGCCTGCGCGATGCGCTCACCGTGGAGATCCCGCCGCTGGGGACGGTGCTCGCCGTCACGGAGCTCGCGAGCCCGGCCGGGGGCTGGCACGCGCCTCACGGTATCGCGCTGGTCGAGCTCACCGAGTCCGTCCGCCTCCTCGGGATCGTCGAAGGCCCGGCGCCGGTCATCGGCGACACCGTCGGTGTACGAAAGGAAGGTGCCGTGTACCGGTTCAGTTCCTTCCCGGCCGGATAGGATTCCGCGGACGCGGGGAGGGGGACTTTCCGGAGGCCGGGGCTCCCCCGGCCTCCCTTTGAACCCCCGAGGTGAAATCACCACAGGATTAGCAATCCTGCGCCTTACCGGGCTGGGCCATCCCCGCGCGCTAGGACCGAGGAGCGTCCACCCTTAAACTCTGTGCCTTCGCCGGTGCGCGACGGCCGATAGCCTATTCATGCCTCCGCGCTCGTTCGGCGGAGGGTCGTCAATGCGCGTCACGCATGCGGGCGTTGTAGGGGCCGGAGCCATGGGATCGGCGATCGCCGAGGTCCTGGCGTTCAACGGGATTCCCGTCGTTCTCAAGGATGTCAGCGAAGAGCTCGTGGCCCAGGGACTTCGCCGGGTGCGGGGCTACGTCGACGAGTTGGTCGCCTTCAACGCCGGCCGCGCGGACAAGGAGATCGAGCGGATCGCGGGGCTCGGCGTCGAGCTCACCGCGGCTCAGACCACGGCGCTCCGCGCGCGGCTCGCACCGAAGTTCACGCCGGCCCGGGGAGCGGAGCTGGTGGCCCGCGTCCGCGGGACCAGCACGTACGACGGGTTCCAGGACGTCGACTTCGTCGTCGAGGCCGTCTTCGAGCGCACCGAGATCAAGCGGCCGGTCCTCGAGGCGCTCGATGCGGTCCTGCCCGAGCACGCGGTGATCGGGTCGAATACGTCCTCGCTCTCGATCACCCGGCTCTCCCGCGGCTTGAGACACGTCTCCCAGACGCTGGTCACCCACTTCTTCAACCCACCCTACACGCTCCCGCTCATCGAGGTTGCGGGCGGCGTCGATACCCGCGAGGACGTCGTCACCGACACGATTGAGTTCCTCCAAGGGCTGCGCAACCACCGCTTCCCGATGGTCCCGATCCGGGTGAAGGAGTCCCCGGCATTCGTCGTCAACCGGATCCTCCTCCCGGTGCTCAACGAGGCGTGTTTCGTGCTCGAAGAAGGGCTCGCCTCCTCCCGGGATGTCGACCTCGCCATGAAATCCGGGGCCGGGTTCCCGATGGGTCCGTTCGAACTCGCGGACCTGATCGGGCTCGACGTCGCGCTCGAAGTGTCGGAGACGCTCCAGCGCGAATTCGGTGACCCGAAGTACCGACCCTCGCCGATGTTGCGGCGACTGGTCGACGCCGGACACCTCGGCCGAAAGACGGGCCGCGGATTCTACGAGTACTCCTGAACCGCTTAAGCGAACGAAGCGCATCGGTGGGCCATGAAGTTTCCATCGCAGGCGTGGGCCGACGCGCTTCGCTCGGTCGTGAACGCGGACACGGAGTACGCCGATGCGGCACGCGGTTGGGAGGGCGACATCCTCCTGCGCGTGACCGGCGGGACCGCCGAGGCACCCACGCCCGGGGTTCACCTCGATCTGACGAACGGACGGTGCCGGGGCGCGAGGTTCCTCGCGGACTCTCGGAGTACGGAGAGCGAGTTCGTGTTCGAAGGGTCGGCGGAGAGCTGGCAGCGTGTGCTCGCTCGCCAGATCGACCCGGTGCAAGCGATCATGGGAGGCACCCTCAAGGTGCGGGGGAACATGGCGAAACTTCTGCGGTTCACCCGAGCGGCGCGACAGCTGGTCCACGACGTAGGCTCGATCCCCGTCGAGTAGGGTCGACTCAACTCGGGGCCGGCGGCGCCGGGGCGGCCGCGACCGGCGAGGCGGGCGGGGTCGACGGTACGGCGGCGCGCGGAGCGGCGGAGGCCGGAGCGGGCGGGGCCGTCTTGGTCGGCAGCGCCGGCGGTTTCGGGGGCGGAGGCAGCAGCTGGCGGCGGAGGAACTCGATGATCCGCCTCCAGCCCTCTTCGGCGGTCGCGACGTCGTATCGGGAAGAATCCCGAGAGAGGAAGTCGTGGCGCGCGCCGGACAGATCTACGAACTCGAACACGCTGCGGGTCTCCATCCGGGCGTGGTCGAGCTGGGCCCGGGCCTTCTGGGCGAGGCGATCCTGCTCCCCCGATATGCACAGGATCGGCACGGTGACGAGCTTGGCGAGATCCGGGGGGTTCGTTCCTACCGGGTAGGCGAGTGCCACCGCGGCGAGCTTGGGGTCTTGGGCGGCGAGAGCGAGCGCGAGGCTCCCTCCGTAGCTGATCCCGAAGAGCGCGGTCCGGGCCGAGTCCACCATGTCGCGGGCTCGAAGCGTGCCGAGCGCATCGGTGTACAGCTCGAGGACCGTCGCGACCCGCTTGGATCGGATGGCGACGCCTCCCCGGAATCGTACATCGCTGCGGAGCGCGAGGTGGAGGGACGTCCCGAACCCTGTGGTCTTCGTCAGGTCCGGCAGCAGGACCTCGAAACCTTCCCGAGCGAAGCGGATCGCTGCATCGAGGACCGTCGTCGTGAGACCGTAGACATCGGGAGTGATCAGTACCGCGGGGTGGCGCACCTGCTTGGTCGGCGTCAGTACGATGGCCGGGGCCTTCCCGTCCACCGCGGCTTTGCTCGGGAACCAGATCCGCTCGCTGCGGTACGGTGGGAGCGGGGCGCCGGGGACGTTCGTGCTCTTCAGCCAGGTCTTGTTGAGAAAATCGATGACGCAGAGCTTGAAGCGCTCCTTCTGCAGAACGACAACGGCCTGGCGGATGCCGCAGATGTCGCAGACGCCGATGACGCCACTACCGAACTGCGCGTCCGGGAGGTCCAACATCTTGTCGTCGTCTCGCATCGCCCGAACCGACCTGCCCCCGTCGCCCCCGCGAGCGGGGTACGAGTCTTAACCGTTACCGGCGGACCGCGGGCGACCGGCACGGCGGACGAGCCGGTCCCGATCCCTCGGCATGAGGACGTCGCAGCCGGCGTTCACCAGCCGATCGGAGAGCCCTCGATCCGCGGTCACCACGTACGCGCGGCGCTCGACCGCGAGCTGGAGGATCGCGTCGTCGCCGCTCCCGAGGCTATCGATCGAAGCGTACCGACGGGCGAGGGCGCGTGCGAGCGCCGCCTCCGGGATCCGGCGCCGGAGGAGAACGTCGATCTCCCGGAGGACGGAAGAGGGCACGGCGATCCGGGCCGGTCCCACCAGGCGCTCGACCTCCGCTTCGAGCGGAAAGGTCGCTCGAGCGCACAGAATCAGGGCGTTGGCGTCGAGGAGGACGATCGGGGCTCGCCGATCGACGCTACGGCTTGCGGACGACGACGCCGAGGGTGTCTCGGTCGTACTCCTGACCTCCGCGACGCCCCCGCAGGACGTAGCGCTGGGCCTTCTGATTGGCGGTCTTGGGGATCTCGTCAAGGAACTCGATGTACTTGGGCACCATGAAGAACGGAAGGCGCTCGATCGCGAACTCGAACAGCGCCTTGGGCTCGACGGTCGCACCGGGCTTGAGCTGCACGAACGCCTTGACATCGTCCTCTCCGAGCGGGGAAGGGACCGCCACGACGACGGATTCGAAGACGGCGGGATGGTGGTTGAGCGCCGACTCGACGTCGTACGGCGCGATGTTCTCCCCGCGGCGCCGGATGACGTCCTTCTTGCGGTCGACGAAGTAGTAGTACCCGTCCGTGTCGCGCGTGACGTAATCCCCGGTGTGGAACCACAGATTCCGCCAGGCGTCGACGGTCTGTTCGGGTTTGTTGAGATAGCCCAAGAACATGGTGAACGGTCGTCGCGGACGGACGACCAATTCGCCCCGTTCGCCGTTCGGCACCGGGCGATCGCGGTCGTCGACCACATCGGCCTCGACGAACTCGAGGGGGGTGCCGATCGAGCCGACCCGGATCGCGTGGGGGGGATTCATGAGCGTCGTACACCCGCACTCGGTCATGCCGTAGAGCTCGATCACGGTCAGCCCGAACCGCTTCTCGAACTCCGGCCAGATCTGCTTCGTCGTCCCCGCGGTCAGTGCGACGCGCACGGTGTGCTGACGATCGGTCGGCTTCTCGGGTTGCTTGTACAGCACATTGATCATCGAGATCAACAGCGAGACGTGGGTCGCTCCCATCGCGGCGGCCGTCTCCCAGTACGTGCTCGCATGGAACCGCTCCTCGAAGGCGGCCGTGAGGTCGTTGAGCATCGCGGCGAGGGTCGTCATCTCCTGGGCGTTGCAATGGAACAGCGGAAGCCCCGTGAACAGCACCGCTCCGTCGTGCAGCCGGCTCCTTCGGCCCACCTCGGCCGAGGTCGCGAGGTACCCTTCGTGCGGCACGAGGACTCCCTTGGGAGGGCCCGTCGTGCCGCTCGTGTACATGATTGCCGCGGCCTCCCACGGCTGCGGCGGATCCACCGGACCGAGCGGTTTGTCGCTCGGCAGCGATGCGAAGCTCCGAACGTCCGGACGGACCGCGTCGGCCGAAGCTCCCGACGGTCGGATCCACTCCATCGTGATCGGAGTCGGGCCCCGGACCGCGGCGTACGCCGGCCAGAGACGGGCATCGACGACGATCGCCTCCGGTGCAGCGTCGTCGAGCTCGTACCGAAGGATCTCTCCCTTGAGCGCCGTGTTCAGCGGAACGAGAACCGCACCCAGCCGGGAGAGACCGAACCAAAGCGAGAGGAACTCCGGGCTGTTGAACAGGAACGCGGCCACGCGATCTCCGTGTCCGATCCCGGCCGCCTGTAGCCCCGAGGCAACGCGCCGGCTCTCGCGCTCCAGATCGCGATAGCTGAGGGCTTCCTCCCCGAAGCGCACCGCCACCTTCTCCCCGTTCTTTGCGGCCTTCGCGACCACGAGCGTCGCGAGGTCGTGATATTCCTCCTCGGGGCCGAGCATCCGGCGAGGCGGAGGCGTGGGGCCCCATAAGCGTTCATCGGCGCGTTCGGGCCCCCCGGTGGAGGGGCTAAGAGGCGAGGGTCTATCGGGCCCCCGTGAAACCGGGAACGCTCCCCTTCCGGCCCAACGCGCCGGTCGTGCCGGAGCTCTCCGCGGGCGCGGTCGTCGTACACGAACCGAGCGGCGAGTTCCTGCTGATCCATCTCGCGGACGAGGATCGCTGGTGCCTCCCGAAGGGCCACGTCGATCCCGGAGAGAGCCTCCCGCAGGCCGCGCGCCGGGAGATCGCCGAAGAGACCGGGCTTGACTCGGTGGACCTTCGAGAGGAGATCGGCGAGATCGCGTACCGGTTCTATCGGCCCCGCGAGGGATCGAACGTGCTCAAGACGTCAATCTACTTCCTCGCCTACACCCCCACACGATCGATCCGGCTCGAGCCGCTGTTCGACCGGCATGCCTGGCTCCCACCCGAGGAGGCGGTGAGCACCGTCACCTACGAGACCGACCGGACGATCGTCGCGCGGGCCCGCGATCGGGTGCGCGGGGTTCGATCCTCGTCCCTGGGCCGGCCTAGCGGACCCGCCCGCCCTTGAGGACGACCTTCCCGTCGACCGAAAGCTCCGCGCCTCCCGTGGTCAGCCAGCTACTGAAGCTCGACTTACTCTTGCCACCGTAGCCGGCGTTGGCGCCGATGCCGATGGTGACGGCTCCGAGCTCGCTGTCCTCGAGCTCGGGCGCGACATGAATCGCCGGCTCGAGCCCGATCTCGAGAAAGGCCGGGCGGTCCCGTCCCTCGCCGCCCGCGGCGTAAGGGCCGCGGAACCGCGCCCCGCCGGAGGCGTAACGAGCGGACCGGAGGCGACCGTCGGAGAACTTCCAGGCGCCCTCGGCCACCGGTCCGGCGGGGAGGTAGTTCTTCCGGTTCGAGACAATCGTTCCCTCGGCCGTCGATTCGTCCACGGAGACCGCCACGGCCGCGGTCGGTACGCTCGCGAGCATGCCGAAGCGGCGCTTCAGGGTCTCCCGGGTCACCCGACCGAGGAAGCTTCTCGCCTCTCGGTCGGCGAGCGCGAGGGTCAGGTCGGTTCCGTTGGGATGGCGGATCCGTACGGTCTTGCCTCCCTCCAGGGCGCGCCGGAGGCGGGCGCTGGGCCGTTCGAACACCGCGGGGTCGCGCATACTGGCCGTGACGAGCTCTCGCTTCCAGGTGCCCAGGCGGACGCCGTAGTATCGTGCATTGGCCTCGGTGGCGCGGGCGATCTCCATACGAAGCCCGCGCAAGCCGGTCTTGGCCGCGACCTCGTACCAGTGCGCATTGAACGCCGTCAGCGCCTCCTGGGTCTTCTCTGGAAGCGCGCGCATCCGGCTTCGGTCCTCCGGTCCCCAGAAGTAGATGTAGACGTTCGAATGCTCGAGTGCGGCCCATTCGTGCGCGCCCGGGCGACCGAGGCCGGGAGCCCCGCCGGAGAGCACCTCCTCCCAGTAGGACGCTTCATCGTCGTAGAGCAGGATCGGTTTCGCCCCGATCCGACGTGCCTGCCGCACGAACGCATTCGCCCACGGCAGGGCGGTCGGCCACGCCTCGATGGTGACCGTCTCTCTGGGGCGGAGCTGGATCCGCTGGGTCAGTACCTTTCGGGCGAGGAGGTCGGGCGGTGCAGAACTCGGCGACATGTACCTTCGAAGACGGGCGCGTACTAAAGCGCGGCGCGCGCGCCTACGAAGGCAGCGTCCCCTCGCCTGGAACGCGGAACCGTGCCGTCGCCAAGAGCGCACGCGATTCGGGGTACCCCGCATCGGCATGGCGGGCGACCCCGATCCCCGGATCGTTGTGCAGCGCGCGCCGGATGCGCTCGTCGGCGTCGGCCGTACCGTCCGCGACGATCACGAGGCCGGCATGGATGGAGTTCCCGATCCCCACACCTCCACCGTGGTGGACCGAGACCCAGCTCGCCCCGCTCGCGACGTTCAAGAGGGCGTTGAGGATCGGCCAATCGGCGATCGCGTCCGAGCCGTCCCGCATCGCTTCGGTCTCTCGGAACGGGCTCGCGACGCTCCCCGTATCGTGGTGGTCGCGTCCGATGGCGATAGGGGCGACGAGATCGTGGTCCCGGACGAGGGCGTTGACGAGATGTCCGAAGCGCTCCCGCTCTCCGTAACCCATGTAACAGATCCGGGCGGGGAGCCCCTGGAAGCGTACCTTCTCGCCGGCCAGACGGATCCACCGGCAGAGCGGCTCGTTCTCCCGGAACTCCTCCAGGATCATCCGATCGATCCGTCGGATGTCTTCCGCCTCTCCGCTGAGCGCGATCCAGCGGAACGGTCCGCTCCCGACTACGAAAAGCGGCCGGATGTACTTCGGCACGTACCCGGGGATTTCGAAGGCATCGCCGACCCCGGACTCCTTCGCTTGGGTCCGGAAGTTGTTGCCGTAGTCGAACGTCTTCGCCCCCCGCCGTTGCATCGCGAGGATGGCTCGAGCCTCGGCCGCGAGCGAGGTGCGTACCCGTGCGAGGTACCCCGCGGGATCGTCGAGCCGAGCGCGGGCGGCCTCCTCCACCGTCAGCCCCTGCGGGATGTAGCCGACTCGCAGATCGTGGGCGGCCGTCTGATCGGTGACCACGTGCGGCACGATCCCTCTCCGAACGATCTCCGGGTACACGTCCGCTGCATTTGCTTGAAGACCGACGGAGAGCGGGCGGCGACCCTCGACGGCATCGTGGACCAGCGCCAGCGCTTCGTCGAGCGAGGGAGCCTGCACATCGAGGTACATCAGCCGGAGCCGGCGTTCGATCGCGCGGGGATCGACGTCCACGATGAGGGCGGCGCCGCCCAGCATCGTCACAGCGAGCGGCTGCGCTCCTCCCATCTCTCCGAGCCCGCTCGAGAGCATCCAGTGTCCGGTGAGGTCCGGAGCTTGGAACTCGAGCCGGCTCAGCGACGCGAGCGTCTCGTAGGTACCTTGGAGGATCCCCTGGGTACCGATGTACACCCAGCTGCCGGCTGTCATCTGTCCGTACATGGTCAAGCCCCTCGCCTCGAGGTCCCAGAACACCTCGTCGGTCGCCCACCGAGGGACGATCATCGCATTGGAGATCAGCACGCGCGGCGCGGCCGGGTGGGTCGGAAAGATCCCAACGGGCTTGCCGGATTGCACGAGAAGCGTCTCGTCGTTCCCGAGCGTGCGGAGCGCCGCGACGATTCGATCGTACGATTCCCAATTCCGGGCCGCCTTGCCGCGTCCGCCGTACACGATGAGATGATCCGGGTCCCGTGCGACCTCGGGATCGAGGTTGTTCATCAGGAGGCGGAGCGCGGCCTCTTGGCTCCAGCCCTTGCACGAGAGCTTCGGACCCCGGGGGGCGTGGATGTCGTGATGCGCCGGGTCGTTCGCAGCCATGCCGGCTACCATCGGAGGCACCATAAAGCGGCGACGGAGGGAGCGCGACCTGATTTAAGTCCCCGAGACAGCATCCCCGGCCCGGTGCCGCCGTAGCTCAGTTGGTAGAGCAGCTGATTTGTAATCAGCAGGTCGGGAGTTCAATCCTCTCCGGCGGCTCGTGCGTGGCAGGGCGGCCGCGCACCGGTTCGCGGCGGGCCCCAAGCCGGCCCGTCCCCCGACGACAGGTCGCCCGCGCGCGGGCGAGCCCGGCAGCGATCCCTACGAAGGTCACGGCAAGCTCGATGGGAGCCTCGATCCCACGCGGAGCGCCCGCACTCCTCCGATCTACCCAACGGCCCGGACGCTGCCGTGGCCGGAGCGAGAGTCCCCCGAACCGTTACAACCGCGCGAAGCTCGCCCTAGCGATGGTGACCGACCGGATCTTCTGCCGGTTCACGCGCAGCGACACCCCGTTCAGCATCCACGAGCTCCCCTCCGAGGACATCTGCCTGTCGGCGTTCCTGATCTTCAGCCCCCCCGGGGATCCAAAGCAGGTGCTCGTGGGCCAGATGAACCCGGACGCTCCGTGGGACCACTTCGCCGGCCTGGCCCGAGAGGAGGTCGAGATCAACGCGGATCGTTGGGTCCTGCCGGCTTCCCATCTGCTGTTCGGCGAAGGTCCCAATCACGCTGCGACCCGGATCCTGCACGAGCAGCTCGGAAACCTCTCGGCCACGTGGGATTCGCCGATCCTCGACTCCCAGTTCTACATGCCCCGCTCCCAGCATTCGAAGCATTGGGATCTCCAGTTCATCTACCGGGGCCGGCTCGCCTCCTCTCGATTGCCGTCGCTGCATCCGTGGAAGAGACTGCGCTTGGTCGATCTGGCGGAGGCCTCGCCTTCGGAGTTCGGCCGTTCCCACGAAGACATCCTCACGACCCTGGGTCTTCCGGCCGACGCATCGGGCGATCTCGTGGACCCCCCATAGCGACGATCCGCGGGTCCCATCCGGGGCCCGTCCGTGCTTCGTCTAGAACGCGTTCACCACGAAGCCGAGGAGGAATCCGGCGAGGACCCCGAAGTAGACCAGGCGTTGCTTTGAGAAGTTCGCCATGGCAGTTCCCTCCTTGCGGAAGGCGACTCGGATCATCGGCAGGATAACGTAGACGAGCGCGCCGATCGCGATCGCATCGAAGAAGACGAGGATCTGATTGTAGTAGGCTCCCGGGTTCGTGCCGAGCAGGTAGCCGACCACGCCTCCCAGGATGGTGGGCAAGCCTCCGATGAGGAAGTACACGACGATCCGGCCGACCGGGCGTTCCTTCTGACCCATGAACGGGGCGCCGATCGGGAAGCCTTCCGTGATGTTCTGGACGAAGAAGCCGACGAAGATGACCGCGAGAAGGGCAAGGTTTCCAGCCACCCAATTGAATCCGAAGACCAGGCCCTCGGTGAGGTTCTGGAAGCCCATGCCGATGGCGATGATCATCGCCACTCGGCTCGGATTGAAGTCGCTCGCGGAGGTCTCCTGGCCTTCCGCGGTGGCGAGCGCGGGCGCGCGATTATCGATGAGGTACAGGATCACGTACGCCAGGGTGACCCCGCCGACGAACAGCAGGTCGAGGCTGGGATTGGTGAGGTACTCGGCGCTCCCGACGTTCACCACCGCGACGTCCGAGAAGATGTCGGCGATCAGGAAGACGAGGATGCCGATGGCGAGCGCGTTCAACAGGACGATCCACGCGATCGGAACTCGTCGGCTCAGGATCAGCGGGAGCGAGATGAAGATCGAGAGTCCCATGATCGAGGCGAGAACGAAGAACGTCAGGAAGTCCGACATGGGGAGTGTTCGAAGGTCGCCGGGGAAGCCGACCAGATAATGGTTCCCGTGACGAGGCAAGTGGGCGAATTCACACTGTGACTATCTCGGCGATTTCGTCCCGCCCTGGAGGACACGGACCCGGAGCGTCACGAGGATTATGCGCCGGGGCGTCCTACCCGGAAGCGAGGGAATCCCAGGGTACAGAAAGTGACGGAGGTCGTCGGTGTGTCGAAGGAATCGTTCGCGAATGCGGTCGAGAACGCGGTCGGAACGACCGCGAAGAGCGTTCGTAACCTGAAGTGGTTCCGCGCGACGGAGTTCGAGGGCCGGATCGAGGGACAGAAGGTCGTGGAGTTCCACGCCACGGTGCGGATCTACTTCGACTACGATAACCCCTGAGGAGCTTCGGCGCTGCCTCCGATCGAACTACGGCGGGGCCGTCAGGAACCGTTCCACCACGCCGCGGACGTGGGGTCCCGGCATCAGGCCGGTGATCACGTCGACGACCACCCCATCCGGGTCCACGACGAAGGTCACCCGCTTCGATAGGCCGAGGAGCCCGAGTACTCCGTACGATCGAGCGATGGAGTGATCGGAATCGGAAAGGAGGGGGAACGGTACCTTGCAGTCGGCGGCGAACCGCCCCTGCCGTTGGACCGAATCGGTGCTGATCCCGACCACCGCGATCCCCCTCGCCTCGAGCTCGCGGTACCGCTCGACGAATCCCTCGGTTTCGCGGGTGCATCCGGGGGTCCCGGCCCTCGGAAAGAAGTACACGACCACCGGGCGGCCGCGGCACTCGGATAGGCGGAGCAGACGCCCATCCTGATCCGGCGCGCTGAACTCCGGGGCCTTCGCGCCGATCGGGATCATCGGTCCTTCCGAGGTCCGGCAGGCTCGTGACGAAGCGCTTCGGGCCCCTCCGACCCCCGATCCGTCGAGCGGGAGATGCGATCGATCTCCGCGGAGGAGAGGGCGGGAGCGTTCGCGAACTCGAGGAGTTCGGAGAGACGGTCCGCCGGCGGGACGGGAACGAGGACCGATGCGACACCCGGAAGTCCCGCGACGTATTGGAGCGCGGCCTGCGCGAGGGTCCGGCGACGCCCATCGGTGAGGAATCCGAGCTCGAGGACCGGCGCCACCTCCTCCTGCAAGTGCCTCAGCGGGATCGGTACGCCCCGGCCCCTCGTCGCGCTGAGGGAGTGATCCCATCGCGTCCCGTCAAGGCGACCTCCGGCCATCGGATCCCGTGCAAAGAACCACGCGGTTCGTTCGGTCCTCCGTAGGAAGGCGGCCCACTGGCGGTCCAACAGCGAAACCTCCCCGCTCAGAGCCGCTGGTGCCGGACGCGGCGCCGGCTCCCTCGCCTCGGTCCGGTGGAGGCTCCACCCCGCGATCTCCCCCTCTCCGAGGAGCTCTCGGAGGGTCGCGGTCGCCTCTTCGTCCCACTCCGGGTGGGAAGCGGTCCCGCGCCATTGGACCCAGCGCTCCAGGTCGGGCCGGGTCGGGGTGTCGCGGATGGAGCTTCGGAGGCGGGTTCCGATCGAAGGGTCACCCCAGTCCATCCGCCGAGACGTGGGGCCGATTCCGAGCGCCGAAGGGGTTCGTTCGAGCATCCACAGGGTGCCCGGCTCGAACCGGTCCATCCGATGGAGCATCACCTCCGTTCGCACGGGATGGACCGAGTCGGCCGTATCGAAGAGTCGAACCCCCCGTTCCTGTGCGATGGACACGAGCCGGCGGACGGTGGGCTCGGCCGGGTGGGATGCCGCCCGGACCGAGTCGAGCGACAGGCCGAGGACCGAGGCCTCCATCTCGCCCTGCAGAATCCGACGAAGCTCCATGCGGAAACGCCCCGAGCTCGAATCCAGCCGGGCCCTATTAAGCGCCACGAGAACTACCCAGCCGATGGGCGAATCGGGGCGATCCGCGGGTCTCCCGCTCTCGGAGCGGATGCGACCGGTCCACCTCGACGACCTGGCGGGCAACCCCCGGGCTCGCGCCGAACTGCGGAGCTGGGCCGAGGGATGGACCCGGGCCGGGCCGCCCCCCGCGCGCCGGGCCGCGATTCTGTCCGGGCCCCCCGGGGTAGGAAAGACCTCCGCGGCTCTCGCGCTCGCTGCGGATCTGCGATGGGGCGTCGTGGAGATGAACGCCTCCGACGCTCGGAACGCCGATGCCATCCAGAAGGTGGCGGGCCGGGCCGCCGGGCTCCGCACCCTTTCGGAGGGACCGTTCGACCCGGTGCACCAGCGGACCTTGATCGTGCTCGACGAGGCCGATTGCCTCACCGGCCGACTTGGAGAACAGGCGCGCAAGGCTCCGTCCCCGATCGGCTGGCGGGAGTACCTCCTCGGTCGGTACGGGACCGTCGACGCTCTCAACGTTACGTGGGGGCTTGGACGGGCGGGCGCCCCTGCGCCGTTTGAAGGTTGGGAAGCGGTCCCGCGCGTCCCCGGCAATCACCGCTGGACGGCCCTCGCGCCGGCCCAGCGGGACCTCGCGGACTGGCGAGGAAGCTCCCGCAAGGTCGATCTTTCCGATCGAGGCGGGATCGGTGTCATCGCCGAGCTCGTGCGAACGACCCGGCAACCGCTCCTGCTGATCGTCAACGACGAGCGCGAGCTGACGCGCCACTCCGCGGCCCTCCGCACGGGAGTCGCGCGCATCCGGTTCTACCCAATCCCGGACGTCGACGTGCGCACCTGCATCTCGCGCATCGCCCGTCGCGAAGGGCTCGCGATCGACGGACGCGCGATCGAAAGCATCGTCCATCGAGCGCACGGAGATCTGCGTGCCGCGCTCAACGATGTCGACGCGGTCTCCCCGTTGCCACCGGGGCCGGCGCAGATGAACGTGTTGGGCAACCGCGATGTCGGCGCCGATCTCGCCTTCGTCACCGAGGAGGCGCTGACCCAGGCACGATTCTACCGGAGCACCGAGGTCCGGGACCGGGCGGATGCCACACCGGAGGACCTCTTTCCGTGGATCGAGGAGAATCTGCCCCGGTTCTCGGTCGATGCGGCCCACCGCGCCGCCGCCTACGTTCCCCTGGCCCACGCGGATCTGTATCTGAACCGGGCGCGTCGCTGGAGGAACTACGGACTGTGGAGCTACGCCTCCGAGCTCATGACCGGCGGAGTCGGTGTGCGCGTCCGCGATCGCCCTGGCACTTCGGCCGGTCCGGCTCACTTTCCCGAGTTCCTCGGAGAGATGGGCCGTTCGAGAGGAGCCCGGGCCTTGCGAGAATCGATTGCGGCCAAGTACGGCGGTGCGTTCCATCTCTCGCGGGAGAAGGTGCGCGAGGTCGGTCTTCCGTTCTTGGAGGATTTCTTCCGGCCGGCGCCGACCGGGCCGGCGGGCGCGTCCCAACGCAACACCCAGCGGTCCGTGGTCCGTGACCTCGAGCTCACCCCGGAGGAGATCGCCTTCCTTCGCCGCGTCGAGCCCGAGAGTCGTGCCGTCGAGGAACTCCTGAAGCCGGACGAGGACGAACCGCGAGCGAAGTCCGGGCCGGCCCGGCCCGCGACGACGAGCCCCGCCCCCCGGCCCGCCGGGATTCGCAGCGGAGCCTCGGGGACTTCTGAAGGCAGGAAGCTCGACGATGCGTGCGGGGGACCCGGTCGGCACCGAGCGTTCGTCCGAGGAGCGCCCCCGGGCCGTGGTCTCCTGGAGCAGCGGAAAGGACTCCGCGTACTCGCTCCATCGGGCCCGTCGCGCGGCCGAGCTCGAGATCGTCGGATTGCTCACGACGATCACGGAAACCTTCGCGCGGGTATCGATGCACGGGGTCCGGCAGGAACTGCTAGCGCGTCAGACCGAGGCTGCCGGCCTTCCCCTGTACCCTGTTTCGATCCCGTTCCCGTGCCCCAATGCGATCTACGAGGAGCGGATGCGGCAGATGATCGCGCGACTTCGGGCCGACGGCGTGAGCCGGATCGTCTTCGGCGATCTGTATCTCGAGGAGATCCGCAGCTATCGGGAGGACAGGCTCCGCGGGTCGGGGATCCGACCGGTCTTCCCCCTGTGGGGGCGGGCCACCCGCGACCTCGCGCACGAGATGATCGCGAGCGGGATGCGTGCGACGATCGTCGCAGTCGATCCTCGAAAGCTGTCCGGGGGGTTCGCCGGCCGATCGTTCGACGAGGACCTGTTGCGCGAACTCCCGGCCGGGATCGACCCGTGCGGGGAGAACGGCGAGTTCCACACGTTCGTCACCGACGGTCCGATGTTCCGCCACCCCATCGCCGTCCGCGCCGGAGCGGTCGTCGAGCGGGACGGGTACGTGTTCGCCGACCTCGAGCCGGTGTAACCCCGGCCTAGGCGAGCTTCGCGTGGACGATGACGGCGACGTTGCCCTTCAGCGCTCCGGAGATCGGGCAGTTCTGCCCCGCGCCCTGGGCCGCCCTCTCGAACTCTTCGGCGGAGATGCCGGGTACGGTGCCGACGACCGTGATGTCGCTCGTCGTCACCTTCCACGCGTCTCCGACCTTGTCGAAGGTGACCGTCGCGCTCACCTGGAGTTGCTTCGCTGGCTTCTGCAACCGGCCCAGTCCCGCCGAGAGCGCCATCGAGAAGCACGCGGCATGCGCCGCCGCGAGGAGCTCTTCGGGGCTGGTCTTCCCGCCGGACGCCTCGGTGCGGGAACCCCACGTCACCGCCACATCGGGGAGCCCTCCGCTCGTTCCTGCGACGTGCCCGTGTCCCTTCAGCAGATCCCCTTCCCATACCGCTTGGGCGGTGCGCTTCGCCGTCATCGTGGAACCGAGCCCCGCGACCGATTTAATGGCTCTCCCGGGACCTGGACCGCGCCGTCCGTCCACTTCCGGCCATGCGGTTGAAGTACCGGCAGGCGCTCCCCGACCATCGTGGCGCACGAGAGCGATGAGATCATTTCGACCCTCATCGACACCTCCGACTCGGTCGCGATCACCGAGGACACCGGCCGGCTCCTCGCCCTGAGCGACGGCGTGTTCGCGTTCGCGATGACGCTCCTCGTCCTGAATCTGACGGTCCCGTCGGCGGTGGCCCTGAATTCTCCGCCCTACGCGGGCCTGCCCACGGGCGTGGCGATCTCCCGGTACCTTGGTTCGGAGGCGAATCTGTTCATCAGCTACGTCGTCGCCTTCCTCGTCATTGCGATATGGTGGACGATCCACCGCCGGGTCTTCCGGTACATTCGTGGGGTGGACGCACTCCTCAACTGGACGAACATTACGTTCCTCCTCTTCATCGCGGTGACGCCGTTCGTGACCGGCCTCAACGGACTCTACGGATCGACGGGCGTCTCGGTCGCGGTCTACTCCGCCGTCCAGTGCGCAGCGGGGATGACGATGGGCCTCATCGCATTGCACGTCAGCCGTAAGCCGGAGCTGGCCCATCCGGCGGCCGACCGACTCTCGCTCGAGAGGAGCGCCCAGACGTCCTTCCTCATCGCCGGCATCTTCTCGGTGGCCGCGAGCATCGCCCAGTACCGATCCGGCGTGGGCCCAGTACGCGTACTACTCGATCATCATCGTTACCTTGCGCAGCGGTTCGCTCACCCACCGGGAGCGACCGGTCCGTCCACGCCGGACTCCGGCGCCTGCGGCGGCGCCTTCGCAAGGAAGCGCATGATGGCAGAGGACTCGGAAGCCGCCGGATCATGAGTGCGAGCCGCCCGGGCCGCCGTCCGCGCCTCGGCGCGATCGCGGTCGACACCTCCGGTTCGATCGATCCTGCGAGCGCGCGGGGATTCCCATCGGAAGACTAAGGCATCGCCGACCCGGTCGGCGGATCCGGCCGCTGGGCCGTCATGGAGGCGGGCGATGGGGTTCGATCCGTTCGAGAGATTCGGGCCGGGGTGTGTTTCCCGCTCGAGTTCCCTGGGAGGGGAGACACGAATTTTCGCCCGCGTTCGAATGGGCCTCGAGCTTGGGCACGATCCGCCCGACGGGGTTGGTGTATCTCACGGACGGGCGGAGGACGTTCCCTGAGCGGGAGCCGCCGATCCCCGTGTTCTGGGTCATGCCCCAGACCGTGCGGGTACCGTTCGGAGCGGTCGTCACCCTGCCCGGCCTATAGACCTGCACGCTCGCCCGTCGCGGCCCCAACGCGCATCGAGTCAAGGGTATCTCCTCGCCGGTCCATCCTGCGCCATGGCACGAGCGCAGGATCGGACTCCGTCGCCGGATTGGAAGGGCCTACGGCGAAGCTGGGACGAGATGCAGGTACTGCACATCCCGGAACGCGAGGCCCGGTTCGCGGCGATGACCGAGATCGTCTCGGTCGCCTTCCCAGCCCGTTTCCGCGCACTCGACATCGGGTGCGGCACCGGCTCGCTCTCCGAACGCGTCCTCCGCTCCTGCCCCGGCGCCCGGGTCGTCGCGGTCGACCACGATCCCGTCCTGCTCGCCATCGGCCGGCACGGGCTCGGGACCGTCCACGGACGATTGACGTGGGTCGATGCGGACCTACGGGCCCCAGATTGGGACCGGTCGCTGCCCGTAGGACGCTTCGACGCGGCCGTGTCGACGACGGCGCTGCACTGGCTGAAGCCGCCGGAGCTCCGCCGGTTCTACAAGGGTCTCGCGCGGCGTCTTCGGCCGGGTGCCATCTTCCTCAACGGAGACAGTCTACCCGCGCACCCGGGGAGCACGAGCCAGATCGTTCGCCTCGCACGGAAGATCCGTCAGCGGCGCGCTCGGGACCGCGCCCCCGCCGACGCCCGCCCGTGGTCGGAGTGGTGGAGGGAGGTCTCGAAGGAGCCGGGACTCTCACGGGAGTGGGCCGAGCACGAGCGTCGATACCCGCACGCCCACGGGAACGACCCCGCCTCGGGCCTCTCCCTCCATCGCGGCGCGCTCCTCGCGGCGGGCTTCCACGAGGTCGGTGTTCTGTGGCAGGACCTAGACAACCGGGTCCTGGTCGGCATCCGCTAGGCCCATGCCCTGCCCCGGCACGGCCCCGGGCAATGCTTAAGAGAGGGCACGGCGGCTGACTCCACAGCCGTCTCCGGTGATAACACGAGGACGTGCTTTGAGTCTTTCCCACTCAGGAGCGGGTACGGCGCCGGCCTGCCGTCGTAGCGCGTCGGGCACGGGCTTTTGGGGGCGCCTTCGGGGCCGAGCGCGGGGGGGTCGGCTTGCGCGCTCGCGCGGCGAGTTGCTTACGGGTCATCTCCAGGATCGCACCGGAAGGCGAGCTCGGGTTCGAGCTCTCCAGCCAGGCTTTCTCGCCAGCCCGGATGGCGACGGAGAGGTCGTTCTCGGAGGGCGGGAAGCCGCATTCGTAGGCATCGGTGTACGCACAGTACGGGTTGAACGCAGCGTTGAAATCGAGGTCGTAGCGGTCGTCCTCGGTCAGCGTGAAGATGAGGTAGCGACCCGGTCCGTAGGACTCCGATCCGCTCGTGAGGTCGCGGAAGGGTACGAAGACGCTCGTTCCCACGCCCTCGCCCGCGTGGTAGACCCGGAGACGGTGTCGGTGTCCTTCCAAGGTGAAGACCAGGTCCCCCAGGTAGCGCATCACCGCCGAACCGTCACGATTGGTTCGGAGGAACGCTTCCTCGGGGGTCGCGCGGCGCTCGAGACGAGCCGGCACGCGGTAATCGGCGTCGACCGGGAAGTAGTTCAGAGGATGGAAGGGGATCCGTTCGGCCACGAAGGGCGACTCCGTATGCCGGGCCATGAACTCGTCCTTGAGCGCGCGTTCCTCCTCGATGGCCTTGCGCCACTCGCTCTCGGCTCCGGGCATGCGCGTCTGTCCGACCGGTCGAAGGGCTTAACGGTTCGCCGGAGGCTCAGGCGTAGCCGAACTGGCGCTTCGCGAAGTCGCTCATTCGGTCCGGTGTCCAGGGGGATCCCAGATCATGTCGACCTTGGCCGAGTGCACGTCGGGCACCTTCTCCATGGCGGACTTGATCTCGTCAGCGAGGATCCCGGCGACCGGACAGCCCGGTGCGGTCAGGGTCATCCGGAGGACGACGTCGTCCCCCGTCCAGTCGAATCCATAGATGAGACCGAGATCGACGATGTTCATCGGGATCTCGGGATCGTAGATCTTCTTGAGCTCGGCGAGGAGCTTCGCTTCTCGTTCCGAGTAGACGCCACCCTGGCCCGTGACCCCCGCGGGAACTGCGGGCGCGGGAGCGGGTGGGGTGGCGGGTCCGGTGGGAGCGGTCGGCGCATCTTCGGGCATACGAAGGTGTACACCGGCCCGGCTCGTATAAGAGATACCCCCGCGGGGCGCCCGGGCGCGTGCGTCCGAGGGAACCCGTTAAAGGCCCGCTCCTCGTGGAGCGGCAGATGAAGGACGTCCACGCGATGGCGCCGACCCGCGGACGGTACGAGCTCCGCCAGGTCGGGATCACCGGGATCCGCAAGCCAATCCACGTCATCCGCGACGGCCTCGATCACGTGCTCAGCGCAAGCTTCAGCGTCGCGGTCGACCTTCCGGCCCACCGCAAGGGGTCCGATCTCTCTCGGAACGCTGAGCTCCTCGCGGAGATCGTCGACTGGACCGCCCAGAAGCCCGTCGCGAGCTTCGAGGCGGCGTGCGCCAAGATCGCGGAAGAGCTCCTCGTCCGGCATCAATACGCGAACGATGCGACCGTCTCGGCGGAGGCCGAGTTCTTCCTCCGGAAGGGGATCGCGCCCGGCCGCGAGAGCTTCGAAGATTTCACGATCCTCGCCGAGACGCGCGCCCACCGGGGATCTGACGGTACGGTCACCCTGGTCCGTGGAATCGGCGCCGAGGCCGTCGGGATGACGGCGTGCCCCTGCGCGATGGAGACGTGCCGCGAGCGTCTGACGGCCGAGTACCCGTTGCTGGCGGACCCGTCGCTGCGGGGTTTGCCGATGATCACCCACAACCAACGCAACCGCACCCGTCTACTGTTCGAGCTCCCGCCGGGGGTCGAGGTCGATGCGACGCACCTCTTGGAGGCGATCGAGCACGCCCAATCCTCACCGACGTACGCGATTCTCAAGCGCGGCGATGAGGCCCAGCTCGTCCTGAACGCCCATCGAAATCCGAAGTTCGTCGAGGACGTGATGCGCGATCTGCTCGCCGATCTCCCCGCTCGGTTTCCCAAGATACCGGACCCGGTCGTGGTGCGCGTAGGGACCATTAGTGAGGAATCGATCCACAAGTACAACGTCGAGTCCTCGCACCAGACGACGTTCGGTGAGCTGCGCCGACCTTCGGAGCCGTAGGTCGAGCCCCGAGGTAGCCGTGTACCCGGCCTTCGATGCGATCCGGCGACGACCCGGTCGCTCGGCCCTGGCTTCGCTCGGGATCGGTCTCGCGGCGGCGCTGGTCGTCCTTCTCCTGGCGCTCTCCTCGGGGATCCAGACGAGCTCGACCCAGCTCGCCGCATCGAGCGGAATCGATCTGCTCTCGACCAGCGCGAACACGAGCCTCTCCGCGACGACGTTCCCCCCCATCCCTCAGGCCCACCCGCTCGCGGGCGAGATTCCAGCCAACGACTCCAACGTCGAGGTCGCGAGCCCCTGGCTCTTGAGCGACCTCGTGTTCGGGAACGCCTCGTTATGGGCGGCCGCGAACGACTCGCCGAACGGAAGCGCGATCCCGGGCGCCTGGGCGCTGACCGGATCGGGGTCCGTGGGCTGGATCCCTTCCGATAATTCCGGTATCGAGGTCCCAACGCTCTACTCCGGAACCGGGTTCAGCTACCCCGGAGATCCCCACTACGCGAACGGGACGTACCGCGGTCCCGTCACGGGAGAGGTGGTGCTCGATCAAGGCCTCGCGTCGGTGATGCACGTGGAAGTGGGCGATCTGGTGTGGGCGAGCCCGGTGCTCTGCGTCGGGCCCGGCGCAGGTCCGGGGATGGTACGCGCAAGCGACCGGATTCCGGGTCGTCGGCATCTCGGGCCCCTTCTGGCTCTTGCCGTCCGCGTTCCTCGGTTTCTTCTACCTCTCCGAGCTCCAGAGCATGCTCGGCAGCGCGGCCGCGTCGACGGACTACGCGTCCCTGATCCTCATCCATCTCTACGACGCATCGAACCCGAGCGCGGACGCGACCCGGATCGCGGATGCGTTCCCGCAACTGAGCGTCTTCACGCTCCAGAGCATCCTCGGGGCCATCCAGGACGCCGTCACGCTCTACCGAACGTTCGGGGAGATTGTCGGCGGGATCGGACTCGTGGTCGCGGCCCTGTTCACGACCACCGTCGTCCTGATGAGCGTCGACGATCGCTCCCGAGAGATCGCGCTGCGACGTGCGATCGGCCACACGCGGGCTTCCGTCGGCCGGATGGTCGTGGAGGAATCGGTGCTCCTCTCCCTCCTTGGTCTCGCGATCGGCTTACCGCTCGCGTTCTTGGCTACCGACGCGCTCAACATCATTCTGCTCCAGCAGGTCAGCGGTCTGCCGAGCGGGTTCTCCTTCGTCTCCTTTGATCTCGGGGTGATCGGAACGGGCGTCGCCATCGTCGTGGCGATCGGTCTGGTCGCAGGGATCGCGCCGGCGGCCCGCGCCATGCAGTTGCCGATCGCCGAGGAGTTGCGGGCCCCATGAGGTCGATCGCGTGGCGCAGCCCGCTGCGTCACTCCCGTCTCCAGATCGTCCTCGCGGCCATCGCGATCGCGGTCGCGGTGGCCCTCCCCGTGATCCTGGTTTCGGTGGGCGGAGGGGTCTCGGCGCACGAGATCGCTCAGCTCGAGCAAACCGGTTACGTGATTTCGGTGTCGTCCGCTGGGGTGCACGGAGTCTCGCTGTCGCACGAACTCGTTGGCGAGTTCAATGCGATCCCGAACGTCGCCGCCTCCTCTCCCGTGCTCAGCGTTCCGATCGATGTCTACGCCGCAGGCCCGGTCCCGACCGCGGTGCTCGCCGAGGGAGTCATTCCTGACCAGTTCACGCCGACCCTCGGTCCGTCGGAGGTCGGCCTCTTCCCGTCTCCGCTGCCGCTCGGCGATCCGACCGACATGGTCCGTTACGCGAACGGGACGTACGACGGCGCGGCGACCTACGATGTTCTGATCTCCACCCCATTCGAAGCCGCGTCGGGTGTCCGTGTCGGCCAGACGATCGTGCTCTCCCCCTCCGCGAACCAAAGCCTGGGCACCCGCTACCGCGTCACCGGCGTGTTCGGAGTACCGCCCTCCCTCCTGGGCCCGACCGGGGCCTTCGCGGTGATCGTTCCCCTGTCCGACCTCCAAATCCTGACGGGTTGGGCGCGGACCAGCGCGAGTCCCTCGTCGCTCCTGGACGCCTCGGACACGGTCCAGGTCGCCTTGATCGGAGCCGCCGAGAACGATCCGTCTCAGATCAATGCGGTGGCCGCCCAGATCCAGTCGCTCGTTCCCTACTACGGAGTCAGCACCCAGCTGCAGCAGGCCCAGCAACTCGAGAACGCCGACGCAATCCTAACCGGATTCTATCTCGCTCTCTCCTCGGTGGGTCTCGCGGTGGGGTTGATCTTTCTCGCCATCGTCCTGATCCGACGCGTGGAGTCGGACCGCCGCTCGATCGGGATCCGACGGGCCCTCGGTCTGCCGCCTCGCTGGATCTCCGCCGACATCCTCGCTCGCGGCGGAGCTCTCGCGGCGGCCGGGATCCTCGGCGGCACCGCGCTCGGAGTCATCGTGATCTCGATCCTCGCGGCGTACGGGACCGGCGCCGTGAAGCAAGCGGCCTCGCTAGCGACGTACAACCCGATCCTGCTCGGTTCGATCGCCGCCGGGATCCTGGTGCTCGCGTGCCTCGCGAGCGGACTCGCGGTCCGCTCGGCGATGCGGCTGGACATCGTGGAGGCGCTTCGATGAGCTCCCCGAGCCCGGCGCCGACGATCGAGCTCGCAGGGGTCTGGAAGCGCTACCTTCGCTCGACGACGCCGGTCGATGCCCTCCGGGACATCTCGCTGACATTCGAACCGGGGGAGCGTGTTAGCGTCGCGGGCCCGAGCGGGTGCGGGAAGACGACCTTGATGAACATGCTTGGTCTTCTCGATACTCCAACGGCGGGAGAGGTCCGGTGGAACGGACGACCTGTCGGTGGACGATCGGAACGGGAACGGTCTCACCTGCGATTGACGGGGATTGGATTCATCTTTCAGCGCTTCTACCTGCTTCCTACGATGACCACCCGCGAGAACATCGAACTGCCCATGCGCGCCGCCGGCGTGGGACGGGCCGAGCGCGTCCACCGGGCGGACGAGCTCCTCGAAGAGGTGGGTCTCACGGCGCGCGCGGGATCGTTTCCTCACCAGCTCTCCGGCGGGGAGGAGCAGCGCGTCGCGATCGCGAGGGCGCTCGCGAACCATCCGGGCCTCTTGCTCGCGGACGAACCCACCGGCGAGCTCGATAGTGCGGCGGCGGAGAGCGTGCTCGCGCTGATCGAATCGGTCGGCACCGCGTCCGGCGCGACCGTCGTGACCGTGACCCACAATCCGGACGTAGCGGCCCGTTCCCGTCGGCACCTCACGATGCGGGATGGACGCATCGTCGACGACCGTCGGGAGGTGTGAGCGATGAGCCGTATCGCCATCCTACTGAACGACCGCTGTCACCCCAAGGAGTGCCAGTGGGAGTGCTCGGAGTACTGTCCGGTGAATCGGATGGGGCAGGCCTGCATCGTCGAGGGGCCGACCGGCAAGCCGATCATTTCCGAGACCCTGTGCATCGGGTGCGGGATCTGCATTCACAAGTGCCCGTTCGACGCGATCAAGATCCTCAACACCCCCGAGGCCGACGAGTCGGAGATCGTGCACCGGTACGGCTACAATGGCTTCCGTTTGTACCGGCTCCCCGCACCTCCCGGCCAGGGGATCACGGGACTCCTCGGCCCCAACGGAACCGGAAAGTCCACGGCCCTGCGGATCCTCGGCGGCGTCGAGATCCCCAACCTCGGGGACTACACGAAACCTCCGGAGTGGGAGGCGGTGGTCGAACATTACCGTGGAACGATGCTCCACGCGCACTTTCAGAAGATCGCCCGAGGCGAGATGCGCACCGCGGTCAAGCCGCAGTACGTGGATCGGATCGCCGATGAACCGATGACCATCGAAGCGTACGTGGCGGCCGGCGGCGGCGAGTCCGGCCCGGCCCTCGATTCGGTCGGATTGAGCGACAAGGCTCGTCGTCCGGTTTCCGAGCTCTCGGGCGGAGAGCTCCAGCTCACCGCGATCGCCCGGACGCTCGCTACCGAGGCCGATCTCTACCTGTTCGACGAGCCGTCGGGGTACCTGGACATCGTTCATCGTCTCCATATCGCGCGGACGTTGCGCCGCCTCGGCCAGCACAAGAGCGTGCTCGTGATCGAGCACGATCTCGCGCTGCTCGACTACCTCGCCGACCAGGCGCACCTTCTGTACGGGGAGTCGTCGGCCTTCGGGGTCATCACGCGCGCGATGCCGATGCGCACCGCGATCAACACCTACCTTCAGGGCTACCTGCGAGAGGAGAACGTCCGCTTCCGCACGGACCCGATCCGCTTCGTAGCGCATCCGCCGAAGCCGACGAGCCGCCTCGACACCGTCGTCTCGTTCCCTGCGCTCGAGAAGGAGTTCGCGAAGTTCCATCTCTCGGTCGGCGCCGGGAGCCTCGCGAAGGGGGAGACCGTGGGGATCGTGGGACCGAACGCCACGGGAAAGACCACCTTCGTCCGTATGCTCGCCGGGGTCGAGCCCCCTACCCACGGTGTACCCCCGGCCTCGGTGACCGTCAGCTACAAGCCGCAGTACCTGCGCGCGACGCATAAGGCGAGCCTGCGTGAGCGGATGGTCGCCCTCGCGGCCGATCCGACGTTCGACGCGGCCCTCTTCGAGCGCGACCTGGTTCCCGGCCTTCACCTAGATGAGGTGCTCGACGTCGCGCTCCCCGATCTTTCGGGCGGAGAGCTTCAGCGGGCTGCCGTGGCGCTCGCGCTCGCGCGCCCCGCGCAACTCTATCTTCTGGACGAACCCTCCGCGTATCTGGACGCCGACGAGCGGATGTCCATGGCGCGCCTGATCCGGCGCCAGGTGGAGCGCCAGGCCATGTCGGCGCTCGTCGTCGACCACGACGTCTACTTCCTCGATATTGCGTGTGACGCGTTGATGGTCTTCTCCTCCCGCGATGCGGACGCCGCTGGGCTGGGCGAGGGACCGTTCCCGATGCGGGAAGGCATGAACCGTCTGCTGCGCAACATCGGCATCACCTTCCGGCGCGACGCGGAGACCCTCCGACCCCGGATCAACCAGGAAGGCTCGGCCCTGGACCGAGAGCAGCGCTCCGCGGGCGAGTACTACTACGAGCCCGCCGCCTGACGTGCGGGATGCCCTTTTCGACGCTGGTCATCATTCCTGCCCAGAACTGGTCCAAACGGTGGCGAGCCGGTCCAAGGCAGCGGCCATCCGCGTCTCCTCGACCCCACTATGATAGGCGGTCGTGGCCGGAGACGAGTGGCCATAGAAGGCCTGAATCTCCTCGATGGGAACGCCGGCATCCCCGCTTATTCGCCCGAAGGACCGGCTCCGCGGCGTCCCCGGTTCATCCGATGGGGGCGCGCACGAGATGGAGGGCCCGAGAGGCGAGAAGTAGTGTGCCGCCGAACTTCCGGAGAACAGATGCCGCTCATCGCATGGCAGGCTGCTGGCGGGACGTACGATCGACGAGCTATCGGGACACGAGCGCGCCCCATATCCGGGTTGGGCGCAGCCGGTCCGGCTTGAAGGAGAGACCCTCGGCCGTCATTCCCGCCCGTTACCCCTGCATGCGTAGCCATCGATCGATCCCGTCGCAGAAGAGCCCGATGGCCAGCCCGAGCCCGACGATCGCGATCAAGGGAAACACGAACATCCACCAGTAGATGGGGCCGATGGCGATCGTGAACCCCCAGCACGCGCCGGTGCCGAGGAGATTGCCCCACTCGGGAAAGTTGGTGTAGGGCAGCGGCGAGAACGTAGGGAGGACGGGAACCGGCCAGGGACTGGGGGCGATGAGCGGATTCGCCGCCGCCGGGTTCGCGCAGTTGGCAAACCACGTAAAGACCGAGAGCACGAGGAAGATCGCTCCGACGTCCAGAGGAATCTGGGCCAGCACCGGACTGAGCGATTGCGGCAGGACATGCCGGACGAGCACCCGGGAGTCGCTCGCGCCTGATGCGCGGGCCGCTTCCACGTACGGTTCGTGGGAGATCGTGCGAACCTTTTCACGCACCGTCCGGGCGATGGTCGGCCATAGCACGACGCCAAACAACAGGACGAACAGCCCGAGGTTCGCATCCCTGGGAGCGACGGTCGCGACACCCGCGAACAGCACGATGACGAGGAAGACCGCCGGGATCGCCCCCATGGAATCCGAGAGGAACGTCACGACAATGTCGACCGAGCCCCCGGGACGCATGCCCGCGAGCGCGCCGAGAACCAGCCCGAGCGACGCATCGATCGCGAGGATGCTGAACACGATCGCGAGATCCCAGGGCGTCGCCTTCCAGATCGCAGTAAAGAGAGGGGTTCCCAGGCCGCTGAGGATCCCGAACGGGTGGTTCCAAGACGGGCCGATGGGGTTGTAAGGCGGAACCCACGCCGCATTCGTTGGGACCGTCCCTAGTGACCCCCAGAACACAAAGAGGGCGCTCAGGCCCACCGCGAGATAGCACGCGAGAAGCCCGCCACCCACCCACACCTCCAGCCCCAA
Organism: uncultured Thermoplasmata archaeon; assembly: GCA_963838955.1. GTDB lineage: Archaea > Thermoplasmatota > Thermoplasmata > Lutacidiplasmatales > UBA184 > Lutacidiplasma. The sequence goes on from CAWISZ010000004.1 coordinate 91,348, forward strand.
GGGCCGGGAGCTGAACCGACGTCGGCGGAGCCGAGCCGGCGCTCGTCCGCCGGTGTCCGGAGTGGGAGGATTCGCACTCATCGGGTCGACGCTCCACGAGGGTCGAGACGATTCGCGATAAGGTCGACGATGAGGACCGCTCCGAGAATGAACGCCGCGAGAAGGAAGATGAGTCCTTCCAGAGGCTGGAGAGGCCCGTAGGTCAAGTTCGTCAGGGTCAGGAAGCCGACTCCCGGATCGCCGAACACGCCCTCCACGACGAACTGCGTGACGAGATAGCCGGGGATGGTGAGCGCGAAGACGAGAAGGAGGGTGGGAGTAACGCGGCGCGCCGTATGTCGCCAGAGCAGCGTCCGCTCGGAAACCCCTCGGGATCGAGCCGCCGTTACGTGGAGCTCCTGGCTCGCGGATGCGACAAGCGACCGCGCATGGCGCAGGAAGATCGCCACGTACACGATCGCGATGATCGAAGCCTGCTCGAGAGTCTTGGCGAGCGTGAACGCCTCGAAGCTCCAGGCGTGGTGGATCGCTCCGTCAACGAGCGGAAACCCGGTGGGGCGCGTGATCTGCCCGAAGACGACCCACGAGGGAATGTACCCGTAGTTGTCGAGGAACCACAGCGGCGATGGGATCAGCCCGCCGCTGTCGACATCGTGGAAGGTGTCGAATATCGGGTAGAAGAGGGCATAGAGAAGAAGGGTACCTACGACGAACACCGGGAGGAGCGCCCCGATCAGGGTCGTCAGGCGTGCCGGCACGTCCACTGCCGGTCGCCGAGTCCAGCCGATGACAAGGCTGACGGGATACGCGATCAGGGCTGCGATCGGCAAGGCGAAGAGCGCGAGCTCGATCGAGTTCGGGAGGAAGTCTGCGTAGAGCTGGGACCACGATACGTCGTACGGAGGAGGGCCCATGCCCCAGTTGCCGGTGAAGATGTTGATGACCATCTGCCCGAACCCCTGGATTCCCGCCACCAGCGTCAGGCTCGGCGTGCTCGAGAGGGCGACCGGCAGATCGATCGCCAGGTACAGGAGGAGCAGGACGAAGACGAGCTGGACGGGAAGGAGCGCGAGACGCATCGCGACGAACTGGAGCAACCGGGACCGGGGGGCTGGAGCGAGTTGCGCCCTATCTGGCGGTGACCCTGGGTTGGCCGGTCGAGTGTCGGCATGCGAGGCGAGACCCCGAGCCCCGGATCGGTTCGCCGCGGTCCGCGGCGAATCCGGACCCGCGACGGTTGCGGAGGGTCGGGAAGCTGACGCGGGATCCGGCACGTCGATGGGGAAGGGCCATACTCCTCAATAAGTCAAAGGGAGCCCGCGCTCGGTGTTCCGGGCAAAGGAGGGATCGGGGATCGGAGGCGGGTTCCGGTACTCTCGGGATCGCGCGTTCGTTACGGCCGGTGACTCTACCTGAATCCTGACGGCGCGCGACGCTGGGTCGAGCGGGGCGAGCCTGGGCCGGTAGGAGATACATAGAAGCGCAAGGTTATCGAAGCGGGTCCCGCTCCGCAGTCGATTTCGGGAGGAGCTCCTGTGGGCACATCGCCTTCGACCTCGAGTGCGCTTCATGGAATGCTTAACCCCACTTCGAGATAGCCCTCTGCAAGGACCAATCGATGAGCGTGACGACGGGACCCCTCGACGTCGAACTGGAATCCGGCGCCGCGAAACACTACGGATCCTGGGCGTCGTACTCCTACGCCGTCATCGGGACCTACATCGTTCTGTTGCTGCTCGCCTTCCTTACCGTACCCGGGAGCTTCATCTCTGACGGCTGGTGGGTACCGTACGTCCTCTACGCGCTCATCCTGTTCTTCCTGATCCGCTACCTCTCCACGCATTACTCGATGGACGCCGACCGACTGCACGCGTCAAGGATTCTCGGCTCCCGCCACATGAGCCTGCACGAAGTGCGGAAGATCGAGTTCGTCAGCTTGAGCGATCTGTCCCCAGGCGGATTCTTCGGGTCGTGGGGGTGGCGCGGCCGCATGTGGACCCCGTCGCTCGGACACATCGACGCGATCTATACCGGGACCAAGGGCATCCTCATCACGGCCGACTCGGTGCCCCTGTTCATCTCCCCACGGGACCCACCGGCCTTCGCGCGGGAGCTCTCCCGACGCGTGCGCTCCTACCGTGCGCCTCTCGCGGTCGATGATGGGGCACCCCCCAGGTGAGCGCTCCGGACTCGATCTAGCTGCTCGCTCAGTACCGCGGCATCGAAGGGTCGACCTGCTTGGCCCACGCATCGATGCCTCCGCGCAGGTTCCGCACCTCGGCAAAGCCGAGCCCAAGAAGGAGCTTCGTGGCCGCGCTGGAACGCGCGCCGCTCTTGCAGTACACCACGACCCGTCGCGCTCCGGTGACTTCGTTGAGACGGTCGGGCAGCTGGAGGCGGGGGATGAGGTGGGCGCCGGGCAGGTGGGTGATCTCCCACTCCTGCGGCTCGCGGACATCGAGCAGGAACGGCGGGTCGGAGGAGCTCAGTTCCTCCGCTAGCGTAGTCGCACTCACTTCGGGCACGCCCGAAGGGGTCGGGGTCGAGCCCAGGGCGGGGACGCCGCAGAACTCCTGGTAGTCGATGAGCCCCTTCTGCGTGGCGCGCGGTCCGCAGAGATCGCACTCCGAGTTCTTGCGCAGGGCGAGCTCCCGGAACGACATCGCGAGCGCATCGAAGAGGAGCAGCCGCCCGACGAGGGGTTCGCCGGCGCCGAGGATGATCTTGATCGCTTCGGTCGCTTGGATGACGCCGACGATTCCCGGAAGTACTCCGAGCACTCCGGCCTCGGCGCAGGACGGGACGAGGCCCGGAGGCGGAGGCTCGGGATACAGGCACCGATAGCACGGACCGACCCGGGCGTCGAAGACGCTCGCCTGACCTTCGAACCGGTAGATCGATCCGTAGACGTTCGGCTTGCCGAGGAGAACGCAGGCGTCGTTGACGAGGTAGCGCGTGGCGAAATTGTCCGTGCCGTCGACGACCACGTCGTAGCCACGGATCATGTCCATCGCGTTCGCCGAGGTGAGCGGTTCGGGGTGGCCGGTCACACGGACTCGCGGATTCATCGCCTGGAGCCGATCTCGAGCCGCGTCCACCTTCGCATGGCCGACATCCGCCGTTGTGTAGAGGATCTGGCGTTGCAGGTTCGAGAGCTCGACCTGATCGAAATCCACGAGGCCAATCTCGCCGACGCCGACGGCCGCGAGATAGAGAGCGGCAGGCGAGCCGAGCCCGCCCGCACCCGCGATCAGGACCTTCGCGTCCCGCAGTTTCTTCTGACCTTCGACCCCGACCTCGCTGAGGAGGAGGTGGCGGCTGTATCGAAGCATCTCCTCGTTGGAGAGGCCCCGCGCGTGGGCTCCGGCCGGACGGCTATGCTCGGAGAGGACGAGGGGCGTTGAGGCCTTCGGTTCGGTTCCGCCCCCTCCGGCGATCGCTGGAACGATCGACACCACGTCCCCGTCCTTCACGGACGTGGAGTCGCGTTCCAGATAGCGAATGTCCTCGTCATTACGATAGACCGTGACGAAGTTGCGGAGCTTTCCCTCCGGGGTGAACAGGTGGCGCCCGAGCCCGGAGTGGGCGGCGGCAATCCCCCGGAGCACCTCTCCGACCGTGGCGCCGTCCACGGCAATCGTGGCGGCGCCGCCGGCGAACGATCGAAGGGGCGTGGGGATCTTGACCGAAACGTGCGCCATCGTTGGTACCTGGGTTCGTCCGTTCTTGAGCTCTCGGTATCGTTCGGTTCAGACGGTGGCGCGAAGGGGTGAAGGCGGTCGAAGCGGGATCGCGCGGAACTCCCGGGCCTCCCCGTCGAGCTCGAATGCGCCGATCTCGCCTGCGCGACCCCGCTCGATGTTCTGGACGAGATAGACGTACCAGGGCCAGGCGTGGTCCTGGTCGAACGCGGAAGGGCGTGCCGGATGGTCCGGGTGGGAGTGGTAGAAGCCAAGAACGAAGAGGGACGTGCCTTCGAGGCGGTCCTCGATCCCCTGCAGTTCCTCCGGGCGGATCACGAACCGGCGTCGGCGCTCTCCCTCGAATTCGTTGGCCGCGCGCTCGACCCGCGTGATCTGCCTGTCCTCATCGGTCGCCGTGCCGACCAGGAACCCGCAACACTCGTCGGGGTAGGTCTCCTCCCCGTGGCGGGCGATCTCATCGAGGAGCCCGGGCGCGAGGTTCGCGACCGTCATCGTTCGGTCTCCCTGGGCGTGGGATCGGCCCCGTCCGGCAGGATCGTTACGATGAATGCCCCGGGGTTCGCTCGTCCGAGCGCGAGGGACGTCGCGACGGCGGCTCCCGCCGAACGGCCGACGCATAAGCCCTCCCTCCGGCCGAGCTCGCGCTGGATCTCGATCGCCGCATCGGTCTCTATCCGCATCGTCGCGTCGACCCACCGCTCCTGGTAGGTCGATGGGCGCAGCGCCGACGGGAGGTGCTTGAGGCCCTCGATCCCGTGCAACGGGCTGGTCGGCTCGACGCCGACGACCCGGACCGCCGGCCGCTGCTCCTTCAGGTAGCGGGCAGTTCCGGAAATCGTTCCCCCCGTGCCCACGCCGGCGACGAAGTGGGTGAGCCTTCCATGCGTCTGGCGCCAGATCTCCGGGCCGGTGCCGGCGTAGTGAGCCTCGGGGTTCGCCGGGTTGTTGTACTGGTCCGGATAGTAGTACTTCTCCGGCTGGGCCTGGGAGACGCGCTGGGCTACCCGCTGGGCGCCATCGCTCCCTTCCATCGGGTCGGTGAGGAGGATCTCGGCGCCGTACGCGCGCATCCGCCGCACGCGCTCCGGGTGAGCGTTTCGCGGGACGCAGAGCGTCACCGGGAATCCCAAGCGCGCTCCGAGCATCGCGTAGGCGACGGCAGTGTTGCCACTGGACGCATCGACCAACGTCCGCCCGTTCTGGAGCTCCCCGGCCTCGAGGGCCTCTTCCACGATGAACAGGGCCGCGCGATCTTTTACTGAGCCCGTCGGATTGAGGAACTCGGCCTTTCCAGCGAGGCGGAACCCGCCCCCGTGCCGAGCGACGATCCGATCGAGAGGGAGGAGGGGCGTGTTCCCGATCGCCTGGAGGAGCGGATCCCGGAGGGTGGTGTGTTCCGAGCCGCGGATCCGCTCGATCGTGCGGTTCGTGTCTACCGCAGATGGATCAGATGCGAACATCGCATCCCTCCGCGGCCGATCGAGTCCTGCAGATCGACGTCCACTTGACCGATGAGCGTCTCCGTCAAGCGCTGGTCGAACACGTTGCACATCAGGCGCGTGTGCGAGAGCGCGTTGCGCCGGAAGACGCAGTTCGCGCGAACGATCCGGAACCCTCCGTCCGGCATCTTCTCCATGGTACAGTTGAATCCGAAGGCGTTGAGCGAATCGACGAGGTGGTGGGTACGCTCCTCGAGCGAACCGTTCTTCGGGATCCCACGAGCGATCCCGTGGGCCACGCGCGCCGCAGCGCTCGCGAAGAGGTCGTTGGCGAACTCCTCTCCCTGTCGGGCGAGGATCTCATCCATCAGCGCATCCAGCAGGAGATCGTACCTCTTCGGGAACAACTCCTGGCCCTCGGAGGTGAGTGAGTAGCGCTTGCGTGGACGGCCGACCCCCTCGCGACGGAACGTCGGGGTCACGTATCCGCGCTCTCGGAGGCGTTCGAGATGTCCCCGAGCCGCGCTCTCTTGGATGCCAAGAGTGTTCGCGATGTTGCGGGCGGTGCACGGGGCCTGAGCGAGCTGATCGAGAATGCGCCCCCGAGTTCCCTCGCGAGGGGCCAGATCTGCTGCGCTCATCTTGTCCTGCGAGCGTAGTAGACGGCGGCCTAGCATAAATGGATTTAGGCACCACGCTATGCTTAAATAACGCATCCGGCTCGTATCGAACGAGGACAGTCGATGGCGGAAACACCTCTCCACACGCTGGTCATCAAGGGCCTCCGGGTCGAGGTCGCGGGCAAGGAGATCCTCAAGGGGGTCGACCTTTCCCTGCGCACCGGCGAGCTCGTCGCTCTGATGGGCCCGAACGGTTCCGGCAAGAGCACGCTCGCCTACGCCTTGATGGGCCATCCGAAGTACAAGGTCATCGCCGGTGAGGCGCTGCTCGACGGAGTGAACATTCTCAAGCTGCCGGTCGACCAGCGCTCCCGTGCGGGCCTCTTCCTCGGATTCCAGTACCCGCAGGAGGTCTCGGGGCTCTCGGTGTCGAAGTTCCTATGGACCGCCTACATGCAGCGCCACACTGCAGAGACCGCCGATACCGTGGCGTTCGACAAGGACCTGAAGACCAACCTCGCATTCCTCGAAATGGAGGAATCGATGCTGAAGCGATCCCTCAACGAGGGATTCTCCGGCGGGGAGAAGAAGCGGAACGAGGTCCTTCAGATGGCGATGCTCCACCCGCTCTTCTCGATCCTGGACGAACCCGATTCCGGACTCGACATCGACGCCGTACGCGCCGTCGGAGAGACGGTCGCGAAGCTCCACGGGCCGGCGGAAGGAATCCTCCTCATCACGCACTACCAGCGGATCCTGAAGTACGTCAACCCGGACCGCGTGTACGTCATGGTCGATGGTGTCATCGCCCTGTCGGGCGGACGGGAACTGGTCGACGAACTCGAAGCGAAGGGCTACGACTGGGTCAAGGTCGGCGCCGCGGCGCAGAACTAGCGGGGAGTCCGGACCGGCCTCGGACCACCCCTCGGCAACCATGGACGTCCAGAAGATCCGCGAGCAGTTCCCCATCCTCTCGCGTACCGGTACACGGCCATCCGCTCGTCTACCTCGACTCCGCCGCGACCTCGCAGAAGCCGCGCGTCGTCATCGAGGCAGAGTCCCAATTCTACAGCAACACGAACTCCAACGTCCACCGAGGGATCTACCTCCTCAGCGAGGAGGCCACCGATGCCTACGAGAGCGCGCGGGCGCGCGTGAGCCGATTTCTCCGAGCGCCGGATCCATCGGAGATCGTATTCGTACGGGGGGCGACCGAGGCGCTCAATCTGCTCGCCCATGGTCTCGGCCGCAGCCGACTGAGCAAGGGGGATCGGGTCGTCGCCACGGTCAGCGATCATCACGCCAACGTGGTCCCCTGGCACATGCTGCGCGAGGAGCGCGGCACGACCCTCGAGTTCGTCAACGTCGACGATACCGGGCACCTGTGCCTCGACGAGTACGACCGCTGGTTCGATGGAAAGACGAAGGTCGTTACGCTTCCCCACGTCTCCAACGTCCTCGGCACCGTCAATCCGGTCCGGGAGATCGCGGACCGAGCCCACGCGGCCGGGGCGGTCCTGGTCGTCGACGCGGCGCAGTCGGCCCCGCACATTCCCCTCGACGTCGTCGCGCTCGGAGCCGACGCGATCGCGTTCTCGGGGCACAAGACCCTCGGGCCGACCGGCATCGGGGTGCTGTGGGCTCGCAAGCAACTCCTCGAGGAGATGCCCCCGTGGATGGGCGGGGGCTCCATGATCGAGGAGGTCCACGCCGACCGAATCTCGTACCGCGAGCCTCCCACGAAGTTCGAGGCCGGCACGCCGAACATCGCAGGCGCGATCGGGCTCTCCGTCGCGCTCGACTATCTCGAAGGGATCGGATGGGAGGAGCTCGCTCGCCACGAACGCTCGATGCAGACCCGCTTGTTCCAGAACGCGGAGGAGCGGCTCGGGAAGAAGATGCGCATTTTCGGCTCCCGCGACGTGCGGGAGCGCGAGGCCGTCTTCTCCTTCACGCTCGAAGGGATCCACCCCCATGACATCGCCTCGATCCTCGACGCGGAAGGGATCGCGATCCGCGCGGGTCGCCAGTGCTCCCAGCCGCTCATGGATCGCTACGGGGTCGGTGCTATGGCCCGGGCGAGCCCATACCTGTACAACACGCTCGAGGAGATCGACCGACTCTACGACGCGCTCGACAAGGTCGTCAAGGTGTTCGCCTGACGGCCATGCGATAGTGTAGCATTCAACGCTACAGCGAGTCCGATTGAGGGCCTTCCTCGATAGGGGGCCACACAAGCGACTCGGGCGACATTTCATTTAAATACCATCTGGTGCTTGAATTGATAGGACGACCATGGCGCAGGGAGCTCAGGAGTTCATTCCGCTCGACTACACTCGCTACGATTTCAAGGACCCCGAGACGTACAAGCTCCGCTCCGGGAAGGGTCTCTCGGTCGAGACGATCCACCAGATCTCCGACTGGAAGAAGGAGCCGGAATGGCTCCGCGAGTACCGGCTGCGGGCCTACGAGCACTTCGTCAAGCGCCCGATGCCCGACTGGGGCCCCAAGCTCGATGAGCTCGATTTCGATTCGTACACCTTCTATGCCGCCCCGATGGGCGAGGACGAACCCAAGCGCAAGTGGGAGGACCTGCCCGCGGACATCAAGAACACCTTCGAGAAGCTCGGGATCCCGAAGGCCGAGCGCGACTTCTTCGGGGGTGTCGGGGCCCAGTACGACAGCGGCACGGTCTACCACAAGCTGCGCGAGGACCTCGAAAAGAAGGGGATCATCTTCTGCGACACGGACACCGCGGTGCGCGAGCATCCGGACATCGTCCGGAAGTACTTCGGCAAGATCGTTCCGTACAACGACAACAAGTTCTCCGCGCTCAACAGCGCCGTCTGGTCGGGAGGCAGCTTCGTCTACATCCCGCCCGGGGTCGATTGTGGGATCCCGTTGCAGGCCTACTTCCGCATCAACGCGAAGAACGTCGGCCAGTTCGAGCGCACGCTGATCATCGCCGACAAGGGCGCCAAGATCCACTACATCGAGGGCTGCACGGCCCCGATCTACTCCACCGACTCGCTGCACGCGGCGGTCGTGGAGGTCGTCGCCGAGCCGTACGCCAAGGTGCGCTACACCACCGTCCAGAACTGGTCGAAGAACGTGTACAACCTGGTGACGAAGCGTGCGGTGGCCTACGAGAACTCGCTCGTCGAGTGGGTCGACGGCAACATGGGCTCGAAGATCACGATGAAGTACCCGTCCGTTTACCTCAAGGGTCGCGGCGCACGCGCCGATATCCTGTCGGTGGCCTTCGCGAGCGCGGGCCAGATCATCGATAGCGGGGCGAAGGCGGTCCACTCGGCCCCGGACACGTCGAGCAAGATCATCTCGAAATCCATCGCAATCCGCGGGGGCCAGACGAGCTACCGCGGCCTCCTGCACGTCGCGAAGGGAGCCACCGGGGTCAAGGCGGCCGTTCGCTGCGACGCGCTCTTGCCGGACGACATGAGCCGGTCGGACACCTACCCGTACAACGAGATCCACGAAGAGGACGCGACGATCACGCACGAGGCCGTAGTCGGCAAGATCGGCGAGGAGCAGATCTTCTACCTCATGAGCCGCGGGCTGACGGAGTCCGACGCGATCCACCTGATCCTGATGGGATTCCTCGCCGAGTTCTCCAAGGAACTCCCGGTCGATTACGCGCTCGAGCTCAACCGTCTCATCCAGCTCGAGATGATCGGCGCGGTCGGCTAGGTCCAATCGACTTCGAGCCGGTCGCGGCGCGCGTCGACCGTGCGGCGGTCCGTTCGTCGTGCTCCAGCGGTCGGATCATTACCGGAGCTTCGCATCGAAGCGCCAGTCCGGTGCCGCGGCCGTGCCCGCCACCTCGAGATCGGGGAGCGGGGGGTAGGCCGGATCGCGCCAGCCGATCTCGATGCCCTCCCACCTCGCGGCGAGCAGCGGGTAGAGAGTCTCACGGAGGCCCGCGATCGGAGCGCGATCGAGCACGTAGGAGAGGAAGCCCTCCCCGATCGCCCGCACCGATTCCGATGGGCTGATCCCGCGGGACTCCAGATAGAAGACCTTCTCTGGGTCCACCGGCGCCACACTGGTGGAGTGCGTCGCCTTGACGTCCGGACAGAGGATCTCGAGGATCGGGATCGTATCCGAGCGGGCCCCCCGGGACAGGAGCATCGCATGCTCGGAGATGTAGCTGAGGGTCTTGCGCGCCGGCTGCTCGATCCGCACGAGGCCGCGGCTCATGCCTCGCGCTTCGTCCCGGAAGACACCGCGGGTGATCGATTGGCCGTGGGTGTCCTCGCCTTGGTGGGTGATGTGGACGTCGCTATCGTAGGACTGGTGATCGCGCCCATAGAATGTCTGCAGGTCGTCGACGCTCGATCCGTGCCCGGTCAGGGTCGTCTGATTGCGCGCTCGCGTGGAGAACCCTCCGAGACCCGCCCAGATCCAAGCGATACGGCTCCGACGCTCGGTCGTCGCCGAGCGACGGTAGAATGAGACGGCCCGACCGTCGGGCGCGTGCACCGAAAGGTGGACGACCTTGGCCTCGCTCGCGAGATCGTAGTCGACCGAGGACCCGTAGAAGCGTTGATCGGTCGGGACCGCGCCCTGGCAGTACAGTTCCTCCGTGATCAGGACTTGAACGCGCTCCCCGACGCGGATCGATCGTCGGATCGACTGAGCCTCGTGCGGCTGCGAGAAGACGGTGATGTCCTGGACCCGGATCGACCCGGGCACCGGTCTGGGATCTCGAGTCGGTACCCACGATTCAGCAGCGCGATGCTCAGCGCGGAGAGGCGATCCGTTGGAGTCTCCGAGCCACGGAGGAACGTCGGGAGCGGCGTGGCGCCGGACTTCCAGGAGTCGGTCAACGGATCCGCTCGGATCCCAAGCTCTTGCAGCGCCGGCGGGATCTCGATCCGAGTACCCATCACGTCGTGGACGATGCGGATCGCGGAAGGCAGCGCGGGCGGAAGCGGCACGTGAGCTCCGTGAACGAGCGGATCGATGCCGCTGAGGTCCACGCCCGAGAAGTACCCGTAGTGGCGGTAGAGCGGGTTTGGCTCCATGGGGAGTTCGAGGAACAGCCGGTAGGCTTCGGCCCGATGCTGAGCCACCATCTCCGGGTCGTCGAGCGATTCGGAGAGACCCCGAACCTCCTCCTCCCGAAGCCACGGTCGCTGGGTCGTCGCCGTCGCCATTAGATTTAGACACGCGGGCGTGTTTATAAACTCCCGGGGTGGAGCCCCCGTCCGGGCCGAATTTCGGGCGTTCTCAACCCCCCTTTCTTGACGATAAAAGGGTCTTTTAACCCGCCGCTCCGCCCGAAGACGCCGCTTTATACCTCGAGGGGGCTCTGAGAGGTAGGGATTCCGATGGCGTACGACCTCTATCAGGAGATCATCCTCCAGCATTACCGGGCCCCGAAGAACTTCGGCCCCCTCCCTTCTGCGGACCGGGAGGGAGCTGACTCCAATCCCACGTGCGGGGACCATATCGAGGTGCGACTCAAGCTCGACCCCGATCAGCGCAAGATCGAGGAGATCCGCTTCACGGGCGATGGGTGCGCAATCAGCGTGGCGAGCACCTCCCTCCTCACGCTCCAGGTCGCTGGGAAGACCGTCGAGGAGGTCGGGCGCATCACCCGGGACGACGTTCTGAAGCAGCTGGGGATTCCGCTTTCCCCCGTCCGCGTGAAGTGCGCTCTGACAGGATTCGCTGCTCTCGGTAAAGCGCTGCACGCCTCCGGACCTCCTGCGATCCGCCCGGCCGCCCAAGGAGCGTAGGCGGCGTCCACCGCCGGGTCGTCCCGAACCATGGTGACGATCGATCCAGACACCTGCGTGCTATGCGGTCTGTGCACGGGGGTCTGCCCTCCGAACGCCATGGAGCTCACCCCGACCCGCCTCGAGGTCCTCTCCAACTGTACCGAGTGCGGATGGTGCGTCGCTTATTGTCCGGTGGGAGCGATCTCGGGCGGTCGCCCGGTACCTCGCGGGAGGCGCACGCGTGCCTAGCGCGAAAACCTCCGGCACCGGCTCCGCGACGACGCGCCGACCGCGGGTGCTCCTCGTCGACCCGTACCTCGCCCGCGAGGATCCGATGGAGCGCAGGTTCGTGGAACTGTATCCATCGCTCGGACTTCTCACCCTCGGAGCGTACCTCCGCTCGCACGGGTGTGACGTCTCCGTCGTCGACCTCACTTTCGCGCGCGATACCCGACCGGTCGAGACGGCGATCCACCAGCTGGGCCCCGACATCGTCGGGGTCCACACCAAGACCTTGACGCACGGCCGGGCCGCCGAGATCGCTCGGATGGCGCGTGCCGCCGGCGTGCGCTCCGTCGCCGGAGGTCCGGACTCGGCGAGCCGGCCCGAGTTCTACCTCGACGCAGGCTTTGAATTCGTCGTGACTGGGGAGGGCGAAGCGACCCTGGTCGCCCTCGCGCAAGCGCTCGCCTCGGAGTCCGAGATCGCGGGAATGCCCGGCGTCGTGCTCCGCCATGCGGGCCGTACGGTTCGCGGGCCCCCCGGCCGGTGATACGGGAGTTGGACGATCTTCCGCTGCCCGCCTGGGACCTGGTCGACATGGCCGGCTATCTCGGACGGTGGCAGCGCCGGACCGGCGAGCGGCGATCCGCCGTGCTCACCTCGCGGGGATGCCCATTCGACTGCTCTTGGTGCTCGAAACCGACGTTCGGCCGGACCTTCCGTCAGCAATCCCCGGAGCGCGTGGTCCGCGAGCTCCAGGCGCTGCACGAGCGCTACGGGGTCGACTACGTCCGGTTCTGCGACGATGTCTTTGGGATCTCTCGGGCCTGGCTCGACGAGCTGTTGGACCGGATGGAAGCCGCGGAGCTCCACCTCAAGTTCGAGTGCCTCGCGCGCGTCGACCTCCTCAAGCCGGACCTTCTCCAGCGCATGCGCGCGGCCGGACTCGAACGGGTCTATGTCGGGGTCGAGTCCGGGAGCCAGAAGATGCTCGACCTGATGAACCGCGGTACGCGCCTCGCCCAGGTCGAGCGCGCGGCCGAGGCGCTGCGCGCGGAAGGGATCCGACAGTTCTGGTTCCTGATGCTCGGGTACCCTGGCGAATCGCTCGCCGACATCGAAGCGACGCTCCAGCTGTTCCGCCGGTTCAGCCCCGAGGAGTACTCGGTGTCGATCGCGGTGCCGGTCCCAGGGACGCGTTTCCACGAGATCGTGAAGGACCGATTGAACGGGCGGTCGACGACGAGCCGGAAGGTCCGCCGGCCGCACGCTACTGTACGAAGCCACCTACTCGGAGCACCTCTACCGGTGGGAGCAGGCCCGCTTCGGCCTCGAGGCGGCGCTCGGAAAGGCCCGCGGGAAGCTCTCCGACCGGGTCGTGGACCGGATCGGACACGTCGCCGACCGTTTCCACGAACGCGTCGCCACTCCGTTGCTCATGGGCGACGAGGCCTCCGGGGAGGCCGAGCCGGCTCCCGTAGAGCTCCCGCTCGTTCGACCTCCCCGTCGGCCCTCATCGGGCGGCTCGGATTCGTAAGGGAGTGCGATCGCGTACCGGCTCCGTGCTGGACGAGGGCGCCGGCCGGAGTCGAGCCCATAATTTACAAGGAGGAGCACGCCTAGTCCGCCGATGGCGCGGACCGGGCCGACGCGGTCTCGTCCGCCGCGTCTCGTCCGGGTCACCAAGATTGTGAAGCGGGCCTCCCTGGTCGTCTTCGTCCTGTTCATTCTCTACCTCGCGACGGTCGCCTACTCCTTCGGGAGCGTCGCTCAGGGCCTGCACACGAACGGCGGCTCCAACCAGGGCACGGCGGAATTCACCGGCACCTCGACGATCACTTCGACCCAGCTGCTCAACGTGTCCAACCGAGGACTTTACCCGCTGAACCTGGGCGCGGGGGTGCTCATCTACACCACCTCGGGGATCGTACTGGGCCAAGGCTCGGCGCCGTCCCTGGGGATCTCCTCGGGCGGATCGGGCCAGCTCGCGCTCGTGGCTTCGGTGTCGGTCTCTCCGGGATCGCCGGGTCAGGCGCTCCTGACGAACTCTGAGACCCTCGAGTTCGGGATCTGGGTCAACGCGACGCTCGGCCTCGTCCTGCTCGTGCCGGTGTCGGTCCACCTCGTCCAGAACCAGAGCTGGGGCGCCCCCTTCATGGACGCGGCCGTGACCGCGAGCGTCGCCGAGGGCGAGGCGAGCGTGACGTTCGCGTTCGAGAACAACGCCTCGTTCTCGCTCGCCGGGCTCCTCGCCTTCCAGCTGCTCGCAACCGGCGGCGCCTCCTGCGGAAGCGGGTCCTTCGGGGTCTCTACTCCGAGCGGCCAGTCCTTCGATCAGACGGCTCAGGTCCCGACCTCCTGCGCCGGCCTGACCGGCGATTCCTTCGTGGCCACGTTGAGCGGCGGGGTGGGCTCGCCGTACAGCGTGCAGCTCCCCCCAATCCCGGTGGGGGCGTAGCGATGACCGAGCCCGACCCCGGCCCGACCTCGCCTGGGGACGCAGCGAAGCCGGCCCCCGCTGCGCAGCCTCCCACTCCCGAGTGGGGGAAGCGAGTCGCCATCGGCCTCGGCATCGCCGTCGCCATTTTCATCGTCATGGACGGGCTCTTCTGGTTTTTGCTGCGGGCGATCGGTCTCCTTCCGTCCGATTCGCCGATCACGGGCTGGAACTCGACCTCGTACGCGATCTGGATCGTCGTGGCGGTGTTCGCGGGGGCCGGCTACACCCTCGCTCCGTTGGAGCCGAGCCGCTCGGCGGGATGGGCGTGGCGGGCCGTCGGAGGCGTAGCTCTCGCCGTCGTGCTCTACCTCGTGATCGACACCCAGGTTTGGTACTACCTCGACCGACTCCTGCCCTCCAGCTCCCCTCCATCGAACTGGCCCGCGCCGCTCTACGAGTTCTGGCTCGTTCTGGCGGCGCTCCTGGGAGTGCGGTTCGCGCTGGCCCGCTCCGGACCGTTCAGCGTGCCCTGGTGGGCGTGGCGGGCCGTGGGAGGGGTGGCACTGGGTCTTGGGACGTACTTCGCTGCGGTCTGGCTCCCGCTCTACTTCGTTTCCACGGCGCAGTCGAACGGAGTGCCGCTCGCGAACTTCCCATCGTCGTTGGCGTTGGTCGGCGCCGTGTTCGCACTCCTCGCCGGGGCCGCGTACGCGGCCCACCCCACCCGGTGGTATGGTCCGATCGAGATCGGGGCCGCGGCGCTCGAGACTTTCTACCTCGTGGTCCTCGTGGGGACCGCTCCGTATGCGGTCGAGTTCCAGTCGATCGCGCTCTCGGTCGGCACCCTCGCCATCCTGCTCGGGCTCATCGTCGTCATTCTGATCTCCATGGTCGGAGATGTTGTCACCACGATCGAGGACTTCTCTCGCCCGGGGGAGCGTCGAGCTTGGCAGTACCCAACCCCCTCCGGACCCGGTGGCGCTCGGCCGTAAGGGGCTCGGGAGAGCCGTAGGAAGGGGTTTCCGGCCGAAGCAAGCCCTAATGAACGGGTATTTTCGTAGAAGCTCCCGAGAGGACGGGAAGATGTCCGAGCGAGTGGGTACCGAGCGCGTGACCAGGGAGAATGGCTACCTATACTATCTGGGAGCCGACGGCTACCTGTGGAGGACGCCGACCAAGCGCAACACCACCGGCCAGAAAGCAAAGGCCGGGACCGAGAAGTTCACCCGTGAAGCGGGGTACATGTACTTCCTCGACTCCGACGGCTACGTCGCGCGAGCGAAGATGAGGGCCGCCTCCCCCGGCGGATCGCCGCCGGCGGCGTAGGACCGGTCGCGAACCGGGTTCGGGCCGTCCTCATCGCGGTCTCCCCGAGAGCCCTGGCGGGCGCACGTCTCTTATACGACGAGCCGGGTCTCCGGAGCGTGTCGGAGGATGCCGAGAGCCTGTTCTGTCCGCTAGAGTTCCGGTACGGTCGAGCGGAAGTTCGGCAGATCTTCTCCCGAGGCGCGCGCCTCGATCGCACCCTTCGCGTCGAGGCCGCCCTCGCTCTCGCCGAAGCCGAGCTCGGCATGGTGCCGAAGGAAGACGCCGACGCGATCGACCGGGCGGTGCGAGAGCACCGCGTGACCCTCGCGCGGGCCGATGCGCTCGAGCTCGAGCTCCGCCACGACGTCATGGCGATGGTACGCGCGCTCGCGGAAGCGGCCGGTGCCGGCCGGTGGGTGCACTACGGTGCGACCTCCGCCGATATCACCGACACCGCGCTCGCCCTTGAGCTCAAGGAGAGTGTCGCGATCCTGCGGGAGGATCTGCGCGAGCTCGCGCTCGCGCTCGTGGCCCTCGCACGCACCCATCGCGCCACACCCGAGATCGGCCGGACCCACGGCCAACACGCGGTCCCGATCAGCTTCGGGTACAAGATGGCCGCCGCGGCCGCCGAGATCGCCCGCCATCACCGACGTTTGGAGGAGCTCTCGCCGCGGCTCCTCGTCGGGAAGATGGCCGGAGCGGTAGGCACCGGTGCCGGCTTCGGCGCGCACGCGCCCGAGCTCGAAGCCGGAGTGATGCGCCGGCTTGGTATCGGAGCGGCGGAGGCCCCGACCCAGATCGTCAATCGCGATGGGATCGCGGAATTCGCGAACTTCCTCGCGCTCGTGGCCGCGAGCACGGAGCGCCTCGCCACCGAGGTCCGCAACCTGCAGCGGACCGAGATCGGGGAGGTGATGGAAGCGTTCGACGAAGCGAAGCAGGTCGGAAGCTCGACGATGGCGCAGAAGCGCAACCCGATGGTCTCCGAGAACGTCGCGAGCCTCGCCCGCCTCATCCGCGCGTTCCAGCTGCCCGCCCTCGAGAACATGATCCAGTGGCACGAACGGGACCTCGCCAACTCGGCGAACGAGCGGATCGCGCTTCCGCACTCCATCGTCCTGACCGACGACATCCTGCGCAAGATGACCGAGGTGTTCCGGACCCTTCGGGTGGACCCCGATCGGATGGCGGAGCACCTGAAGCGCTCGCAGGGCAACGCGATGGCCGAGAACCTCATGCTCGCTCTGACCGCCCGCGGCATGGCCCGCGCCGACGCGCACGAGCGGCTGCGGACGCTCACGCGCGACGCGGCCCACGGCGCCGGCCTCGCCGACCGGGCCGCGGCGGATAGGGCCATTACCGGACTTTTGACACCGGCCGAGATCCGGGAACTGTTGGACCCGGACGCCTACGTCCGCGCCGCGACTGCGAAGACCGACCGAGTCGTCGATCGGGTCGAGTCGGAACTGCATCGATGAGCGCCGATCCGCCCTGGACGGCGACAATCTCGATCCGCCTGGAGGAGCCCGAGGTCGCGGACTGGCTCGCTCGCGCGCTCGCGCCGGAGGCCGCGCGCGAAGTGCCTCGGGCCACGGCGTCGATCGACCACTCCGTCCCGAAGATCGTTCGGATCTCGCTGGAGGCGCGGGACTCCGGCGCCGCACGCGCTGCCCTGAACACGTACCTCGGCTGGGTCCATCTGACGCTGGAGACGGTTCGGGCGGCGCGCGCTCGCCACCCCGGTGATGTCTCTCCCACTTCCCGAACCTAGCTCCGCGCCTCGAGGCGATCCCTGCAGATCCGGCTCCGGGTCGAGGTCGGGCGAGCCCGCCCGAAGCGCTTATCTGACGCGCCCGGTCCGGGGCACTCGTGGCGATCCCCGCGAAGATCCAGAACGATCTCCGACAGTTCCAGCGGCTCCAGCAGGAGCTCCAATCGACCTCCCAACAGCGCCTGCAGATGGACCTGAAGCTGCGCGAAGTGACGCACACGCTCGAGGAGCTCAAGTCCGTCCCGGAGGACGCGACGATCTACCGGCCCATCGGTAGCCTGATCGTCAAGGCGAAGAGCCGCAAGGAGGTCGAGGACCTACTGACGGAAGAGAAGGAGACCCTCGAGATCCGGCACAAAGCGCTCGAGCGGCAGGAGAACCATCTCAAAGAGCGCTACACGACGATGCAGAAGGAGATCTCCGAGGCGCTCCAGGCCGCCGGGGTCCCCCTGTCCGGCGGCTCGCAGAGCTGAGCCGTCCTGACGCTTTACGTCGACCGCTGGACCAGTCGTTCGCCGATCTCCTTCAGGAGTGGCTTTCCCGCCGGGCGGATCGTCCGGCTCCGGGCGAGCCGCGCGTACGCCCTCCGGGCGAGCCGTGCGATCTGCGCTTCCGAGTACTCGAGGCTCCCCGTGGTCCGGATGAGCTCGCGCGCGCGCTCGACGTCCTCCGTGGCCGCGTGCGGGTTGCCCAGGACCCGGCGCAGGCGGTCCCGGCCCGCGTCATCGGTGGCGTTCCACGCCCGGACGATGAGCAGCGTCCTCTTCCCCTCGACGATGTCGTTGGAGCTCTTGCCGCTCGCTTCGGCGTCGAAGCCGGCACCGAGGACGTCGTCGCGCAGCTGAAAGGCGATCCCGAGGTCGGTCCCGATCGCCGAGAGGTCCTCCAGGCAACGGGCGGGAACTCCGCCGAGCCGCGCTCCGATACGCAGCGGGGAGACGACGGTATAGATGGCCGACTTTAGCTCGTGGACGAGCAGCACGTCCTTCTCGGTGACCAGACTCGGATCGCGCGTACCGTTGCGGACGTCCAGGAGCTGGCCGTATGCCGTGAGCCGGGTCATCTCGACGTACTCGGCGAGGGCGGCGAGGCGGCAGGCCGCGGGAGCCGGGGTCGAAAGGAGTGCGTCAACGGTGAACGGCTCTTCGAGGTCGCCGACCGTGATTCCGATCCCGGTCCCGTAGTCTTCGGCCGAGCCCTCGGCCATCGCCTGGGCATGTTCGAGGGCGAGGCGACGATGGACGGTGGGGCCGCCTCGGCGTTCCTCCCCGTGGTCGATGATATCGTCGTGGATGAGCATCCAACTCTGGAAGTGCTCCATCGCAGCGGCGGCGGCGACCACGGCCTTCGGATCGCGGCCCGTCGCGATGTGGTAGCCCGCGAGCAGGCAGATCGCACGGAACCGCTTGCCCCCGCGCAGCGTGAACTCCTCGAGGATATCGAGGTAGGGACGCACGCTGGGGGTCGCCCGGCGTCGCTGCGCCGCGTACTGTCGTTCGATCTCCTTCTCGATCGATCGCCGGTACTTCGCGAGCTCGGTGAAGTCCACGGTTCGCCCGGCCGGGGGATTGGCATTCGTATTTAAGCGCTCGACCCTGCCGGGAGCGATGGAGGCCGGAGCGTTTGTCCGTCTCGTCGGCGAGATGCTCGAAGCGATGGATCAGCGCCTCTCGGCCGCGCGGCCGGTCCGGGACGGCTTCGTCGTGCTCACCACCGACGGGTTCCTGTTCGTGTTCGCTCCCCGGGCCGATCGCATCAGCCCGCCATCCGTCCGCCATTGGCTCGCCCCGAACGAGGTTCCTGCGGAGCGGCTGGTGCTGTTCTCACCGGAGCCCGTCTCCGACTCCGTCCGCGAGGAAGTGAGCCGGGGAGGTGGAACCGTGGTCTGCGGCCCCGCGTTCGCGAACCTCGTTCGGCAGCTCGGGATCGATTCGCCGCTCGTTCCTCCCTCTCGCCGGGTGGCCGACACGTCGCGCGGACACTACTTGCCGACGCTCGAGCGGCTGGAGGCGATCCTGGGTCGAGCGCAGAGCTGGGAGGAGTCGGGCGTCCCCGCGCTCTCGCTTCGGTTCTACCGGCAGGCGGCCGCGCTCAAGCCGGAATACCTTCCGGCGCTGATCGGCGTGGCGCGCTCCCTCGCGAACCTCGACCTGTGGAAGGAATCGGATGCGGCATGGAAGGAGGTCCTGGCGCTCCACCCGGACGATACGGACGCGCGGCTCGGACGTGCGATCATGCTCGGCGCGCTCGGACGGACGGACCGGGAGATCCGGGCGTACCGCGGGCTCGTGCGTGACGTCCCCGGTCTCACGGCGGCCCACGCCGGCCTGCTCGCAGCGCTCATCGAGTCCGAGCAGTGGCCGGATGCGCGAACCGAGGCCGAAACGATGCTCCGGGCCTCGCCCTCGGACGCCCATCTGCGCCTCCTTTCCGCGGTGATCTCCGAGCGAATCGGTGACGCCGAAGGGGCGCGGCTCGAGCTGAGCACGGCGCGAGCCCTCGGCCTGACCCCGGAAGCCGAGGCGGCAGCCCGCCTGCGCGTAGAGCAGTCGATCCGGTCCCGGCGGCAGAGGGCGTCCCGTCGAGCTCCCCCCACCCCGAGGATCGCGAAGGCACCCCGCCCGAGTTCCGCCCCCTCCTCGCGCCGGCCCCGGTCCGGGCGAAAACGTAAGTTATCCTCCCCGACGTAGTCGAGCGGTCGGAAGGGCTGCATGCGCATCGTCTCCGTTCTGCCGAGTGCCACCGAGATCGTCTGCGCGCTCGGCCACGAAGCAGATCTCGTCGGCCGAAGCGAGGAGTGCGACTACCCGCCCGAGGTGCGAGCTCGGCCGGCGGTCATGCGAGCGAAGCAGGCGGACGCCGATCGACCGTCCGACGAGATCGACGCGCGCGTACGCGAGGTTCGAGGCCGCGGGGAGAGCCTCTACGCGCTGGACATCCCGCTGCTCACGAAGCTCGCGCCGGATCTGCTCATCACCCAGGACCTCTGCGGGGTCTGCTCCGTAACGGAAGAGGAGGTCGTCTCGGCGTGCCTCGAGGCGGGCGTCGCTCCGGCGATCGTCTCGCTCGCCCCCCGGAACCTGTCCGAAGTGTGGGATACGGTCGGGGCGGTGGCGCGTGCCATCGGAGATGGGGCCGCGGGCGACCGGATCGAAGCGGACCTGCGCGCCCGCTCGACCACGGCGCCGACCTCAGGCCGGGTCCCGCTCGTGGCCATCGTGGAATGGCTAGATCCCCGATCCTCGCCGGGCTATGGACCCCGGATATCGTGCGCGCGGCCGGCGGGGACGCGATCGGCCCGTGCTCCGGTGAACCGGGGATCCGGACGACCTGGGAGGAGATCGATCGGTCTGCTCCAGATCTCGTCGTGCTGAGCCCGTGCAGCTTTTCCGTGAAGCGAACCGAGACGGAGCTGGAACGCCCCGCGCTCGGCGCCGCCGTCGCCCGCCTCACTCCTCGACTCGGGACCTATATCGCCGACGAGGCCTACTTCAGCCGTCCGGGCCCCCGCCTCGCGGACGGGATCGATCTCGTGCGAGGGCTCCTGACCGGAGGTGGGGGAGCGCGTCCCATGCCCGTGCGGCGGTGGGAGTCCTCCGCGAGGAAGAACAGATGAGCGGCCCGAGCACGAACTACTCCTACACGACGACGGCCTATCCCATGCCGCAAGTGCGCTACACGACCTCTCGGATCGAGGTCCGCGACCTCCTGATCGCGTTCGCCGTGCTGACGTTCGATCTGATGCTGATCATCGGGAGCCTGAGCCTGTTCGCCGGGGTCTCGAACCTCAGCGGGTTCCTCTCTCGTCGACGTTCGCCATCGCCGCGACGGCCGCGATCACCGGGTTCCTCGCCCACGAGCTCGCCCACAAGTTCGTCGCCCAGCGCCACCACGCATGGGCCGAGTTCCGCATGTCGCCCACCGGGCTCGCGTTCAGTGTCCTGACGGCCACCTTCGGCTTCCTCTTCGCGGCCCCCGGCGCGACGGTGGTCGGTGGCATGAACAACCTTCGGGAGTGGGGACGGACAAGCCTCGCCGGACCGATGACCAACCTCGCGTTCTCCGCGGTCTTCTTCGTCGGGGCGGTCGCGACCTCGGCGGCTCATCTCTCGACCGTCGTCATCGGAGCGTTCCTATGGTTGACGTTCTTCAACGGGTGGTTCGCCACGTTCAATCTGATTCCGTTCGGTCCGCTCGACGGGGCGAAAGTGATGCGGTGGAGCCCGATGACCTGGATCGGCGCCATCGTGATCTGCGGAGTCATGACGGGCGTCGGCGCTCTCGCCCTCTACGGGCAGATCCCGGTGCCCGGATGAGGGAGCCGTGAGCGCCCCGACGGTCCTCGAGCTCGGGAAGAGCCGCCGGATGATTGACCTCGACTTCCGGGACACCGAGGGGCTCGTGGCCGCCTACCTGCTGCCTCAGGAAGGCGGCTGGACGCTAATCGAGACCGGACCCACCACCTGCCGCGAGTTCCTCTTGAAGGGTCTCGCGGCCGCGGGGGTCGAGCCGGCAGAGGTGCGGCGTGTCTTCGTCACCCACATCCATCTCGATCACGCCGGAGGAGTGGGAGCGCTCACGGACGATCTCCCCAACGCCACCTTCTACGCCCACGAACTCGGCGTTCCGCATCTCATCGATCCGACCCGACTGATCGCGAGCGCTCGGAGAGCCTGGGGCGCAGCGGCGGATCCGTTGTGGGGGGCCATCGTCCCGGTGGCGCCGGCCCGGATCGTAGCGCTCCGGGGAGGAGAGTCGTTCCCCGTGACCGGGGGAGAGTTCCGGATCATCGCCACTCCGGGTCACGCCCGCCATCATCTCGCGTTCTTCGATTCGGCGACCCGAGCGGTCTTTGCGGGTGACGGTGCGGGGGTCCGGCTCGAAGGGAGCTGGCGTGCGCGCCCCGCCATACCTCCTCCCGATCTCGACCTCGACCAACTCTACTCGAGCGTGGAGGAAATGCGCCGGCTCGATCCCCAGCTCGTGCTCTACAGCCACTTCGGCCCCGCTCCGGGAGGTCCCCAGGACCTCGCCGAATACCGGGGCATCGTCGAGGAGTGGAGAGCGGTGGCCCTCGAAGCCGCGCGCGAGAGCCCCGACGCGGAGTTCGTTGCCGCGCGGCTTCAGGTCTATGAGGAGGCTCGACTCGCTTCATCGGGGAGCGCCGCAGCGGCGAACGGGCACTCCGACCTCGTCTCGGGTTACTCGCTCGCCGCGCTCGGCCTCCTGCGGTACTTCGAAATGCACGGAGAGATCGGGAGGCGGAGCGCCTGACCGCCGAGCTCTCCCCGCTCCATCGAAGAAACGCCGCATCGGCCCTGTTCATCGCTCGAGTGGTCTACGCGTTCAACTGGTACAACATCGGCGCCGTCCTTCCGCTTATCGGCGTCGGCCTCGACGCCAGCACCTCGCAGCTCGGGCTCGTTCTCGGCATTTACCTGCTCGGGGTGGGGCTCTTCCAGATACCGGGCGGGATCGCGGCGCTCCGCTGGGGCGCGCGGCCGGTCGCGATCGCCGGCCTCGTCGTGATGGGGGTCTTCGGGGCCCTCAGCGCGCTCTCTCCGGACTGGCAGATCCTCGCGGCGGCCCGTTTCGCGACCGGCGCCGGCGCGGCCTTCTTCTTCGCTCCGGGACTCAGTCTCGTCGCGTCGTACTACCCGCGCGAGCAAAGCGCTCCGATCATCGGCCTGTACAATGGCGGGTTCAGCCTCGGGGGCGCGATCGGGCTGTTCGGAGGGGCCCTGCTCGGGAGCGTCATCGGGTGGCAGTGGACGCTCGGGATGGGGGGGCTCGTCCTCCTCGGCATCGCCGGCTTCGCCGCTTGGATCCTACCTCTCGAACCCGTTCGCTACATCGTGAGCACGTTCTCCGAGCTCCGAGACGCGGCCTCGAGGGTGCTGCGCTCGCGTTCGCTCTGGGCGGTCTCGCTCGCGCTCGCCGGCCTGTGGGCTTCGATGTACATTATCGCGCAGTACTTCGTGCAGTACGGCGCCGAGGTCCACTCCGATTGGGGGGTCGGGATCACGGCGGCGGTCGCATCGCTCGTCGTCGTGGCCGCATTCCCCGGAGGGGTCGCGGGCGGATGGCTCGCGAAGGGGAGCCGGCGGCATCGGCTGCTTCTCGCAGTGTGCACGGGGACGACCGGGCTCGTCATCGCGACGGTCCCGTTCCTCCCGCTCTACGCGGTGGCCGTGCTGTTCGTGTACGCGGGGTTCGCGGACGGCGTGGCGGTCGCCGTGCTCTACTTCATCCCGACGTACATGCCCGATACCAGCGGCGAGCATCTCGTGCTCGGGATCGCCTCGCTCAACACGATCCAGGTGTTCGTCGGGAGCGGGCTGGCGATCGCGTTCGGCTATCTCGCGGAGTACGAGGGCTACACCTGGGCCTGGATCTTCGCCGGGGCGATCACCGTCGGGTTCCTCCCGCTCCTCCTCTACGCGTACCTCGGGACGGCGCACCAGGACCATCTCGACGCGAAGGTACAGCGGGCGTAGCGGCGCGCGCGCGGGCGCTCGCTCCGGGACCCACGATCGTCAGGAGGTTCGTCGGTCGGCCCTCGACCGGATAGCCCGCCGTGAGGATCACGCGGGACGGTTCCGGCCCGAACTCTCCCGCGATCGCGAGCGCGCGCTCCCGCAGCGCCGTGAGCCGCTGATGCCGGGGAACCGCGCGGCTCTCCACGCCCCAGACCAGGCCGAGGTGCCGACGTGTCTGGGGGAGCGCGCAGAGGGCGATGATCGGCACCCGAGGCCGGAGCGAAGCGACGAGCGTGGCGGTCCGACCGGAGTGGGTCGGCGTGATGATCGCCCGAGCGTCGAGCGCGTGGGCGAGCTGGACGGCGGCTGTCGCGAGCTCCCTTTCGGGGGTCGACGCCGCGAGCCCTGCTCGGGAGGCGCCGAGGCGGGGGCCCGTGGGTATGTCACCTTCCGTGGCCGATGCGATCCGTGCGAGCCAGCGGACCGAAGCGTCGGGGTACTCCCCAATCGCGCTCTCCTCCGACAGCATCACCGCGTCCGCTCCGTCCAGGACCGCGTTGGCGACGTCGGTGGCTTCCGCCCGAGTCGGCCGAGGAGCGTGGACCATGCTCAGGAGCATCTGCGTCGCAACGATGACGGGGCGGGCTGCGATGTTCGCCGCGCGCACGAGCGCCTTCTGCGCGAGCGCGAGGCGCTCCAAGGGCAGCTCGATCCCAAGATCTCCCCTCGCGACCATGATGGCGTCGCTCTCGGCAAGGATCCCGTCGATCGCCTCGAGGGCCTCCGCCCGTTCGATCTTGGCAATGAGGCCCACCCGGTCGCCCCCGGGGCGGCGGTCCAACGCCGAACGGGCGTGTCGCATATCGTTCCCATCCCGAACGAAGGAGACCGCGAGAAAGTCGATGCCGCCCGCGACGCCCACCGCGAGGTCGTGCAGGTCTTTCGGTCCCAGGATGCGCGTCCGCAAGCGCGCCCGGGGAAGGAAGAGTCCGGCATGGCTGCGCACCGGCCCTCCATGGACCACGCGTGCATGGATGCCGCCGCGATCGACCCGCGTGACGCTCAGTTCCACTCCCCCGTCTCCCAACAGGATCGGGTCGCCGGGCCGAGCCGTCTGGATCAGGCCCGGTGCCCGTGCGCCGACCCGACGCGCGTTGCCCGGGCGCGCGGATGCGTCCAGGGTCCAGGTCGCGCCTTCGACCAGTCGGAGCGGGTCCGGGACGAGCGCGCCGATTCGGATCTTGGGCCCTTGAACGTCCCCGACTATCGGAAGCTCACGACCGAGGCGCGCCCGGACGGAGCGCATCCGGGCGAGCCACGCGCGGTGGTCGGAGTCGCTCCCGTGGGAGAAGTTCAGCCGGAAGGAATCGGCGCCGGCCCGAACCAGACCGGTTAGCCGTTCCTCCGAACAGCTCGCCGGTCCTATCGTAACGAGGATCTTGGTGCGCCGCACGGAGGAGGCCAGGCCGGAAGAGTACAAAGGTCCCCATCCGCCGGCGGAGCGAGCGGTCCGCGAGATCGCCCGCCCCGCATCAGCTTATTATCGCACGCCATCGGTGGGCCCCGTCACAGCCCCGTGGTGTAGTGGCCAAGCATGCTGGCCTTTGGAGCCGGCGACGGCGGTTCGAATCCGCCCGGGGCTATCGCCTATTACATGTGAGTAGGGATACATTTATACCGTCCGGTAGTGTACCGGGACCGGCGAACTGGTGCCATGTCGGAAAAGGGTTCGAATCTCCGGGGGTGCGTTTGATGCCCGCGAAGCGATCGTACAAGCGTGGGGCGAAGGTCACTGACTTCCTAAAGGACGAGGATTTCCGTCGGTGGTGGGAGCAGCTAGGGAACGGGTCCTCCTCGACGGCGGACTCTTGGTCCCGACGACTTCGCGGATTCTGCCA
This sequence comes from uncultured Thermoplasmata archaeon, assembly GCA_963838955.1. Lineage (GTDB taxonomy): Archaea > Thermoplasmatota > Thermoplasmata > Lutacidiplasmatales > UBA184 > Lutacidiplasma. Next base: position 116,976 of record CAWISZ010000004.1, read on the forward strand.
AGAGACCAAGACTACCCCGAAGGGCCTGCTCCAGCAGGACGGGAAGGAGCTTCGGGACCTCTTCATCGACTACATCGGGCGCGAGCAGCGGCGAGGGTCCGCGGGGTCCTACATCGCCTACTCGCTCAAGGTTGTTCGGAGCTGGCTGCGGTTCAACGACCATGAGGCTCCGTCCCGCCTGAAGGTACGCGATTCCGATAGGGTGGTGGAAGAGACCGCACTCTCGCAACTCCAGCTCGCCGCCGTCCTCGACACCTCCACCGCTCGGGAGAAGGTCGCGATCACCCTGATGGCGATGAGCGGGGTCCGTCCCGAAGTCCTTGGGAACTTCCTCGGCACAGACGGGCTGAAGGTAGCTGATCTTCCTGAGCTTCAGATCAACGGATGGAAAGTGTCACTCGCCCACATCCCGACCGTCATCGTAGTGCGCCGCGAGCTATCGAAGGCGGGGCACGTCTACCGCACATTCCTCAGCGCTGAGGGAGTCGCTTATCTTACGAACTACCTCGAGGCGCGCCTTCGATCGCATGAACGCCTCAGTCCTGCGAGCCCGGTCATCACTCCAGAGCGCGCGAAGAAGCCATTCATTCGGACGACCAACATCGGCGACATGGTGCGCGGAGTCCTTCGTCGGACCGGGTTTCGACAGGACCGTCCCTACGCGCTTCGGACGACCTTCGCGACACGCTTGATGACGTGCGAGAACCAGGGGCGAGTGCCACACTCCTTCGCTGTTTACTGGATGGGCCACACCGGCGATATGACGGCCCGCTACAGTGTCAACCGAGGGAAGCTCCCCGAATCGCTGATCGAAGAGATGCGCGGGGCCTACCGCCGCTGCGAGGGTGAGCTCGGGACGGGGCGAACCATGACGGAGACCGACAAGGACGAGTCCTACCGCCGCGCGCTGATTCTGATGCTTCGTTCAAAGGGGATGACAGACGAGGAACTGCACAACCTTAAAGCCGACGTCCTCCCGGTCGGCGACCTCGAGAGGGAAGTCCTCGGTCGGATCGGATCTAACGAGCGACGACAGCAGGCAGTCGCGGTCGGCGATGTCAAAGGTCTCCTCGAGCAGGGTTACGAATACGTCGCGCCGCTCGGCCCCGACCAGGCGATCGTGCTCACGCCGAACGGCAACGGACACGCTGGGCTCCCGACGCCCGGGGTAGCTCCCCGAAACATCTGTCTATGGCACGTGCCGGAAGGTGGGTCCGGCCCCCGGAGCGACAACCCTCGTGTTGGAAACCCCCTCCCGGGGTTTGGAGCACAGTCGGGCGCGCTCGTAGGGTCCCTTCGTCGCGCGAAACCGGCCCTATTCGAGCTGGTCTTCCAGGGAACCTGATTCCTTGGGCTTTAATCCAAGGATAGCCGTCCCTCAATCGTGGCTACCAACCGTCGCCTCGCCGCCATCATGTTTACGGACATGGTCGGTTCTACGGCGCTGGCCCAGATCGACGAGGAAGAAGCTCTCAAGCTGAGAGACGAACAAGAGTCGCTCCTCCGGCCGCTCTTCGCGACCCACCAGGGACGCGAGATCAAGTCGATGGGCGACGGATTCCTCGTCGAGTTCGACAGCGCGCTGCGCGCCGTCCAGTGCGCGATCGGTATCCAGCAACGGCTTCGAGAACGTAACGTGCAGACCGGTCTCACTCCCATCCACCTCCGAATCGGGATTCACCTGGGGGACATCGAGGTGAGGGGGACCGATATCTTCGGAGACTCGGTGAACGTCGCTTCCCGGATCGAGCCCCTGGCAGAGCCGGGTGGGATCTGCGTCACCGAGCCTGTCTTCGGCCAGATTCAGAATAAAATCCCGAACACCTTGTCGAAACTCCCGACTCCCGAGCTGAAGAACGTCCGCTTCCCAGTGGAGGTCTACAAGATCGACCTTCCATGGGAGACCCCGAGGACGGGGGACCGCCGGTCCGCCCCGGAAGTCGCCCGACGGTTGGCGGTCCTCCCGCTCGCGAATATGAGCCCCGACCCCCAAGACGCCTTCTTCGCGGACGGGCTCACAGAGGAGATTGGCTCAGTGCTCTCGAAGCTCCCCTCCGTGAAGGTAATCGCCCGCACTTCCCTCATGCGATATCGCGGGACCACTAAAGGGATCTCAGAGATCGGCAGTGAACTGCGCGTGGGATCGATCCTCGAAGGGAGCGTTCGACGGGCGGGAAGCCGGGTCCGAGTCACCGCTCAACTGGTCGATACCGCAAGCGAGGAGCACATTTGGTCCGAGACCTACGATCGGGAACTGGTCGACATCTTCGCGATCCAGAATGACATCGCGAAGGAAGTGGGGAGAGCGCTGGGAGTGGCCCTGCCTCCGAGTCCCGGGACGGCCCGCCGACCCGAGCCTTCGCTCGCCGCCTTCAAGGCGTATCTTCAGGGGCGTTCGTTGTGGAACCGACGGTCCACAGAGCACGTCCAGACAGCTCTGCTCCGGTTCGAGGAGGCCTTGGCCAGCGATCCGGATTACGCCGAAGCCTACTCGGGAATCGCCGACTGTTATTCGATCCTCGTTGATCGCGGGGCTCTCCGGGTGAGCGAGGGGGGTCCGAAGGCCCTTGCCGCCGCGCAAAGAGCCCTCCAGATCGACGATAGGATTGCCGAGGCCCATGCCTCCCTCGGACTTTCCCTCGTCCGCGAGTACCGCTGGCCGGAGGCCGAGACGGAATACCAGCGCGCCCTCGAGCTCAACCCCTCATACGCGTCCGCGCACCAGTGGTACTACATGAATTTGGTCTGTCGTGGCCGCGAAGATGAGGCGGCTCGGGAGCTCACCTTGGCCCAGGACGGAGATCCTCTCTCGCCGGCGATTCGCTTCCACCGCGGGTATCGCGCCTGGATGTCTGGTCAGGACGACATCGCGATCGCCAGCCTGAATGGTCTGGCGGAGCTAGGGGGCGACCCGAACATGGCGAACTTGTTCAAGCTCATGATCTATTCGCAGCAGTCGAAGCGTGCGGAAGCTGAAGCACTGTTGCCGTTGCTGAGGACCGATGGCCAGGGCTGGCTGGGGAGTGGAGCACCCCTCATCGCTCGCGCGCTTCTCGGCCGGCGAGAGGAGGCGCTCCGGGGGGTCGAGAGGCTGGTGGCAGGCCTGAAGGAACGGTATGTGTCCGCGGGCGAGATCGCCTGGGTCTATGGGGTGCTCGGGGACGTGGACCGATTTTTCGAGTGGATCTTCCGGAGCGCTGATGAGAGATCCACGGGCCCTTTCGATTTTGTAACCTGTCCTCTCTTTGTGACTCTAAGGGCGGATCCTAGATTCCGAGATTACCTGCACCGATGCGCTCTCGGGCAGTAGAATCGGGGGCTCCCAACCGGGACCCAACGGCGCGGCCAGTCTGACGTTCGCCAACCCGGTCTCTTGCGCTCCGATGGGCAAGTCGCCTAGTGACCTCCGGGAACCGGTCGGTTGACTGTTTCTAGGCCCCTGCCTGACCTGGAAGTTGAAAATCCACGGGTTTCGAGCGGGATCAACCCAGGTAAGCGAGGGTGTAGTTCACCTGCTGCCCGTACTGAATGGAGGAAGACTGTGCGTGGAAGTTGTAGCTCCCACCTGTTGCGATGAAGCTGCACTCACCTGCCGTACCAACGGTTCCACATGGGAAAGGTTGGTCGGCGCTATTGGGACCCCGGACCTCCAGTTCTGCCTGTCCGTTGGTCACGTCGATCCAGTGGATCGAAATGTTCGCGCCTGAAGGAAGGGAGTTCTCCCCAAAGACAACGGCCGGGCAGGCAAAGTCACTGCAATTCCCTGACGTGGTGCTGTAACCGGAGAGAGTGATGGTGCCTCGCCCCGACGGAAGCGCTCCCCACCCGCCAAGAGCCCAGACCGTGATCGCCGCCGCAATCCCGGCAACAACGATACCTGCTACCGCAAGCCGGCGGGACCGTACCCGCTCAAGCGGTGGGGAACTAGCTGAGTCCGCCGCGTTCACAGCCATCTGGCACCCCCCGGCCCTAGACGGCTGATACGACCATGCCCGCGGTGTTAGATACACCCGGTTTAGGCAGTGAGCCCTCCGGAGCCGCAAAATCGTGGCTCGTGAGGTATAACGCCAGCGAGCCGCTTACTCCATGCGTGAGAGCCCTGGCTACCATAGCGCCGGCGGTGGTCTTCGCCGTGCTCCTTCTCGCAGACGTTGCGGCGACACCCGCGATCACCCTACCGGCTCTACGCTCCCTATCGAACGGTGCGGACTCCGCCTTGGCTGCCGACGCCACCTTCGAAGAATGGACTTGGAGCGGCAACCCGTGTCAGGGGACAGGCTCGGACTTCACCGCTCACTTCCTAGGTAACGCAAGCGGCGGGACTCCACCTTACACGTTCCTTTGGAATTTTGGAGACGGCAGTCCGAATTCAACATTGCAGGACCCAGGTCACATTTACAGCTCTTCCCCTTCCACGTCCTACTGGGTAGTAACGCTCTCGGTGACCGACAGCTCAGAAGCGAACAATTCGACGTCAATTCTCGTCCCCCTGGCTGCGATCAATTGTCCGGCGGAGGTCGAATACGTTGCACCCCCGACGGTATACTACTTTCTCGGAGGGCTCGGCGCGGCGGGAGCAATCGGCGTGATGGTCGTCTTGATGCGACGCCGTCGGCCGCCCGCTACCGCTACTTCACGTCCTCCGCAGACGCCGCCCTCTAATCCCTGAGCCTGCCGACACCGACGATTGTCCACCAAACACTCGGGTCGCAAGGGGTCGAGACTGTGTAAAAACGTCGGCTGGTCCGCGAGATCCCTCGACTTCCTTTGCCCGCTCGAATTCGGGGCGAGAGGGAAGTTCAGGCCGCGGCCACTCGAGCCTTTCGTTCGCTCGACAGGTGGGCTACCAGAGCTCGGGTTCCGACCAGGCTCAGCAAACGCCGTAGGTCATACGCCATCATCGTGAGCCCCATCTCCCCGATCACCTTCCGAAGCCCCTTCAGCAGCAGGTAGCCTTGATTGAACGCTCGCTTGATCGTGCCGAACGGGTGTTCCACGACGGATTTGCGCTCGGCGAGGATTCGGTCCCCCTCCTCGGTTCGCATTCGCCTCCGCATCGCCTCAAGGGGCTCATCGTTCTCTCGCCGATAGAATCGGCGTCCGATCGGATTGTGGGTGCACCGCGTCATGAAGTGCGGACAGGAAGGACACTGATCCGTCCGATATTCGCGCACGAGGATTCCCTCCGGGCGCTGGTGCCAACGGATCCGATGCTCCCCACGGAGGGTCAACCGAGCTCCGACGGGGCACTGAACCGTGTCGGTCGCGGGATCATAGACGAACCGGTCTCGCTGGAATTCCGGAGCCATGTCGGTCCGTTCGGCTGCCCCTCGCCCCTTCTCGGGCTCCGGAACGTACGGCATGATGTCCCGCTCGATGCATCGACGGACCTGCTCGCCATCGTAGTATCCGCGGTCCGCGACAGCCCGTAGAGACGACCGTCGTAGAGCCGCTCGAGCCTGCTCCGCCATCGAGGCGAGCTGGTGATGGTCGGACGCCTTGTTGTCGACATCGTAGGCGACAATGAGCTTGCTGTCGGCCTCGACAGCGATCTGCCCGTTGTAGCTGACCTCCATCCGATCGTTGTTCCCTTTCATCATGCGACTGTCCGGGTCCGTCAGGGAGATCTCCGTCGCGCCCGTCGTCTCCAATTGATCGAGGAGTTCCCGATACCGCCGCTGCCGTTCCTTCATCCGTTCGATCTTCTCCTTGAGGTTCGGAACGCTCGCGGGCAGGCCGGGGTTCTCCGCCTCCTTTGCATCGTTCTCGTCCAACTCCCGCAGATACCGGTCAATGCTCTTCTCGACCGACTTCATTCGGTCGGCGAGCTTCGCACGATTGAAGTTGCGGTCCTTCGAGTTCACGGCGCGGAACTTACTCCCGTCGATCGCCACCAGATCCCCTTCCAAGAGGCGAAGCTCCCGGCACAGCGCCACGAGCCGCTGGAAGAGCGGTCGGACGTGATCGACATTGTCTCGACGGAAGTCGGCGATCGTCTTGAAGTCCGGGGTGAGCTTGCGCAGCAGCCACATCACCTCGAGGTTGCGGCGGCACTCTCGTTCCAGTTTCCTACTGGAACGGACCCCGTAGAGGTAGCCATAGAGGTAGAGCTTCAACAGGGCCGCGGGGTCGTAAGGGGGGCGCCCCGTCGTGTTCAACTCGGCGTGGGTGATTTCCAGCTCGCGTAGATCCAACCCATCGACAAAGGCATCGAGGAACCGTACGGGATTCTCCTCGGTCACATAGTCGTCCAGGGTCTCCGGCAGGAGGATCCGCTGACGACGATGGATTGCGGGAATGTAGCCGCTCATGCCCGCCTCCGATGGCGGGGCCAATCCTCCGGCCAGTCCTCGTCCGTGATGACGAGATAGACGGTCTTCCCCAGGAACTCCTTCGGACAGGTGACCTTCGCTCCCGTACCGTGAGGAACCACGGGACGACGGATGAACCCCACGATGTTCTCCACGGTCAACTTGTTCGTCGCTTCAAGGCGGACTCTTCGAGCCATACGGCTCTAATAGAGCAGTACCTACCGGATAAACCTACGTACGACTTTCCACACAGTCTCGGTCCGATTAGAACATCTCTTAGTTTTGACTCTTATCCTATCCTCGGACAACACTACTTGGTCGGGGTAGCGCGAACCCGGAGGGCCTCCACCCCCCCACCGCGCCTGGGTCGTGTGGTGGTTACGCTCCGCATCTTTTCCGTCGAATCTACCACCCGAGGCTAGCCTCGACGCCATCAAGGGTTATTCCGAGTTCCGGCCTAGACATCGCTGACGGTGAGCGGCCTACGAAGCGACGCAGTGCTGCGGGCGATTCCGTTGCAGGCAGTGGCCGGATTGGCGGCCATGATACTCCTCGCTAGCTTCATGGCACCTTTGACCTCCTCGACCGGCCATTCCGCCCCGGCTCTCCAGGCCCCCACTGCGAGCGTCCCACCGATCGCAACCGCATCGTCAACTTCACCACCGGGAGGTGCTGGACCGCACCCGGGTACTCTGGATGTCTACGAAGTCGCACCGGGCGGTGGCAAGACGGAAGATCCTTCGGTTGCGTATGATACTCTAAGCTACGAGCCCATCCTGAATGTCTATCAGACCCTAGTGGCCTACAACGGGTCGAGCACGGCCAACTTCGTGCCGGAACTCGCGACGTGCGTGCCGGGCTCGACCCAGTGCACGACGCTCTACGGATCCTCGCTGGTCCAGAACAATGCCACGATGGGTTACCCCGAGTACTTCACCTTCGTGTTGGACTCCGCGGCCCGATTCTATGACCCGAGCACCGGTGTAGGCTGGCCAGTCTTCCCCTCTGACGTGATGTTTACTCTTTCTCGAACGATGAGCTTTGCCAATCTCCCTGGCGTGGGTGTTCAGAACGGATGGATCCAGACCCAGGCCCTCCTCCCGTTCGGCCAGGCCTCGTACGATGGCGGGATCCACAATCCGTACAACAACACTCCGGGCAATGTCCTCGCCTCGATGCTGGTCAACGATTCGACGTACTGCCCCGCCGCAGCGATGGCCCAGAACGGCTGCATCACCTTTGACGCGGCCGGGAGCGGGACAGACTGGCCGTTCTTCCTCCAACTGGTCGCGGATCCGCTCGGAGCCGGCATCGAGCCGTGCGGATGGTTCACCTACGTAGGCGCTGGCGTGCCCGGCTTCTCGGGAACCACTGCTGCGAACGGAGACGGGCCCTGCCTGCTCCCCGGTGGCGCAACGAGCACGAGCTCCTCCGCGTTCCAGGGATATCTTGCGAGCGTGTACCCGACCTCATGGGACGCGCTCCAGCTTCTTGCGGCGTCCAGCCCCCTGAACCCGCAGCCAGCGGTCAAGGAGAGCATGGTCGGATCGGGCCCGTACTACCTCGAGACGATAGACAACGCCATCGGGTACGTGCTGAAGGCCAACCCGGCCTACGAGGCGCCGACTGGATGCGCGAGCCAGCCTGGCTGCGAGCCCCTCCCCGGTGACTATCAGGGAACAGTCAATGTCTTCTGGGAGGAGACGGACCAGCAGGGGATCGCGAACTACCGTGCCGGCCAGACCGACCTTGCGGGGATCCAGCTCCCGGCCCACGTCTCGACGTTGCAGGGACTCGTGGCAAATGGGACGATCGACCTGACCGCTATCCCAACGATCTCGATCTTCTTCATGCCGTACAACCTGAACTTCAACGTCAGCTTGACGGACCTACTTGCTAACAACCCAAATGCGACGAACGTCCCAAGCGACTTCTTTAGCCAAATCGGGCTGCGCCAGTTCCTCACGAACGCCTACCCGTACGCGACCGTCAGCTCGAGCTTGCTCCAGGCGGGCGGAATCTCCACGGGCTTCGGGTACGGTGGCGCGATTCCGAAGTACCTCGGAAACTATTACGCCTACAACATCACCTGGCCCCAGAGCGACCCCAGCACGAGCCCGAACGCGACGGGTGGGGCGGCGTGGTGGTGGGCCCAGGCGAACAATGCGAGCTCCCCGTACTATGACAGTGAGCTCGCAGCGTGCACAACCTCGAGCCCGTGCGTCTTCCCGATCTTCAGCGAGCTGGGGTCGACGTTCTACGACGCGGCGATTCACCTTCTCATCGGCGAGATCGAGTCGCTCACTAGCGACCAACTTCAACCGTACCTCTTCGATGTTGGATTCGGAAACTGCGGCTATCTCGGTTGTCCAAATGGGTACACGCTTTGGAACCTCGGGTGGGCTCCGGACTACCCCGACCCGACCGATTACGTGACGCCGATGTATCTCCCCGACTCGTACTACACGTACACGGACTCGGTGGCCCAGGAACTCGCTCTCCCCCAGTTCAACTCGCCCTCCTGCGTGTACGCCTCCAGCTATAGCAACCCGGCCTACGCGTGGTCCGCGCTCGTCTACTATCATGGGCTACAAGAACTCCCCAATGCATGCCAGGGAATCGCCTACAACATCTCGACTGTACTGGTACCAACTCGCCGCCAAGCTTGCTATCGGGCCCCAGCGGACCCTCGATTACCAGATGGCGAACCAACTGGACTTCCTACTGTCGCTCTACATCTGGAACTTCCAGGTGACGATCCCCGAGTCCTTCGCTCCGTGGATCAACGGTGCAACACTGAACGCGAACCCCATGATCGGAGGGGGTGGCGACAACACATGGTACACCGTCGGGTACACCTCGAAGGTGAGTACGGTTGCGTTCACGGAGAGCGGGATGCCGCCGGCGGCGGGCGGCGGGGTAGCCTTCAACGGAGCTGGGCTAGCGCCGTTTAGTGCCGGAAGGTACTCTGACGTTCAGCGACCTGGTGAACGGGAGCTACAGCTACACGATCAGCGCGGGGACCGGCGACCAGTTGGTGTCTTCGAGTCCGAGCTCGCCGGTGACAGTGAGCGGTTCCGGAGTGACGGTATCGGTGGTCTTCGAGGCGGTGTACAGTGTGACGTTCACCGAGACGGGTCTTCCGTTGGGGACGGAATGGTTTGTGAACGTCACAGGCGGCCCGTCAATCAGTTCGACGACGGGTGATCACCTTCACCGACCCGAATGGAACGTATGCGTTCACTGTCGGATCGGTGACGGGATACACAGCGAGTCCACCGTCGGGTTCTGCGACGGTGAGGGGGGCGAGTCCCTCCCCGATGTTAGTGAGCTTCGCAGTAACTCCCGCTCCGGCAGCGAGTTCCTGGTTATCCATCGGGGTCTACCTAGCCATCGGCGCCGTGATCGCGGTGTTAGTCGTAGGTGTGGTAATCACTCTGATTCGCTTCCGCTGACCACCGGCGGTGGCCGCTACGCCGCCTCCGGGTCACGGCCCTCGCAGCCCGTAGGTTGCGAGCCGAACGAAGGCTCGGCGCCTCCGCGAAGCAGCGAAAGCCCGCCCCCGATAACTGCTGGCAAGGGGGACTTTAATGCCACCTGGGCGAGGCGCGGTCCAGAACCAGTTCGTCGGACCCTTTGGGCCGGTGCACATCCTGTCCGATTAGAACATCTCTTAGTTTTGACGGTTCTGGTACGTTATCGTCCGGTCACGCATTCTCCATCTCCGTCGTTACATTTCGGCCGGTAGAGCCCGCGACTCGGCCCGCACAAATAGTGGAGGCCCCCTTTGCCCTTGGGGGTGGGAGCATGACCATCTCGGCGGGCAATTCGACTCAGAAGGGCGGCTCAGGACTGCCGGTCCGTTGGATGGCCGTTGCCGCCGTGATCGTGGTAGCTATCATGCTCCTCGTCTTCTTGCCTCCGTACCTTACGCCACCCAACCACACGTCTTACGCATCGGAGACGGTCGCTGTAGCGCCCCCGTCGTGCGAGTGTGTTGGTGCAAATGGACCCGTCAGCAACTATTCGTTTGACAACTCGACGTGGAGTCTCGGTCTCGTGGGATGGTATTCACCGGCGGGCGGGGGCTTGACCGGGAACGGTACGGAGCCGAACGGTCATCCGTTCTGGTTCAACCTATCAGGATTGCCCGCACCAGGGGGTGAGCCTAGCTGGACTTCTCCCGACTGGCGTCCTTCGCTCGAGTTGGAACATCGCATTCAGTGTAACAATCATGGTACGCACGATCCCACCCCCGTAGCGGGCCCAGAACGGTTCAGGGTTCTCGCTTAGGGGTAAGCAGTTGATAGATCGGGAGCGAGGTTGGTTCTGTCACGCCATCGGCGGGTGAAACTCCCAGGGATTCGGCCGTCACAATTCGGTGGATTGATTCGAACAGCCCTTCTCATCACCCGGGGGTTCGGTGCATAACTGGCTGTGAACGAAACGGCCAGGTTGCCTATTCCCTGACCGGACAACGGTGTGAAGAGTCCGAAGTCATAGACTGGTTGGGTCGACGTGAACGAACAGGACCCAGCTGCGCCCGACTCATAGCATACAGGCGGGGGACCATTGGCTGCACACCCCGTGGGAAGACACGATTCATTCGTTGGCGGCGGACCCCTACAGCTCGAAGCGATCTGGTTCTCCCCAGTCGAGACGGTGAAGTTCGCCTTTCCTCCCGCGACTACGTGCCAGCCAACGGTGACGAGCGAGCAATCCGGGAAGGAGAGCCCCACATCCTGCGTCGCATTGTCCAATGTGTACGGTCCGAGCACTCCACCTGTTGCCGGGCCCGACTGCGTCCACGCCCAGGCACCAAGTACCAGAGCGAGGATCACCCCCGAGGCGATTGCTATGCTTACAATCGTCCGTGGGCCCGCTCCCCCGCTAGTCGCGCGCGGCTGGGCAGCCACCGAGCCCTGCGCCATAGAGCCCATCTCCCTCCAGCAATGCTTCTACAGCGTCTCAGACCGTATGTAGTCTATCTCTCGCTGCCTTCGGCGATAAACGGGCCCTCAGCCACGGCCTTGGCAGTTTGCCTGCCGGTGGATTTCGCGTTCGCCCTTCATGAGATCTGCGCGGCCGTTGCATACGGATTAGTGCGGTCGTGGAGTTGTAGTCGGACCTTACCCCATAACTGCCGGTCGACCCGCCAGTCCAGTGGATCGAGCGACCACTTCCGATCCAGCCGACCCTCTCTCCCCCAGGGAGCGAATCTCGGCGGCATCTCTGCCGCAGGCTCCTTCTGCGATACGCCCTTAACTAGCGGAGACCTCTATTGGAGAATGATGGGAGAAGTATCCCTCTCACGTCCTAAGGCTCACGGCTCGCTAACCTTCGCGAGTTTGTTGCTAAAGGCCGTGGGCTTGCTTGCAGGGATTGGTCTCTCGGTGATTGGAACCTCCGAGATCCTGACACCACCCGCACAGTATTCTGCTGGGTGCGCGACCCCGGGCCTCGAGTGTCAGACGTTCACACAAATCTCGCCTTACCTTCCTTTCTCTCTCCTGCTGACAGGTTCAGGACCTGATCTTCCTGGTTGTCTTCTTCTCCGTTATCTGGCCGCTTCCGCGGCTATCCGAGCCGGAGTCCACTCTTCGAGACCCGAGGCTGCCGTGAACCGTCGTGCGATTTGGTGCATCGTGGTCTCCGGATTCACATGAAGAGCCGGAAGGGCAAGGCGAATCGCAAGTAGTGCCCAACATCAGCCCGGCCATCTGAAGGATTCTCACCCCGTGCAAGCAGCCGCATCGTCGAATGCAGAGCTCGACATTGTTCGTCTAGCCCTCGAATCGGGCTGGTTCTACTAGCGATCGGTGTCGCATCGATCACTTACGCTGTTGCCGAGGTCGCTGCCTCGGGGTGCGGTAGTCCTCCTCCGGGTCTTGCTGGTGCAGGGTGTCAGTGGGCTTCCCCCCCTGGTGTCTTCATCGGTACTGGGGAGCGTGTTGGTCCTCATTGGTCTCCTGACTATCGTGTACGCCATACTGACCCGGCGGCGGCGGAGGCGTTGAAGCGATCAAACCGAGGCCGGCCCGAAGCAAGGCCGTAACCGTTCCTCTCCCAGTTCCTCTGTCCGTGATTGACCTGAGTCCCCTGCGAGTGTTCGCAGAGCGGCGTTCCGACGGGGAGAGGTCACACAGAGCCTTTCTGGCCGCGAACCCCCGCTGACAAGGTTCCGGCGGATTTCTAGTGTGGTGCGCCAGTCAGACCTACGTTTAACTGGTTCCAGCGGACCTTCTCGAGGATCTGATCGGCCGTAGCTCGCCACTGGAACGGCCGCGGGTGTTCATTGGACGTCTCGACGTACACTCGGAGCGCCTCCATCAGTTCCCGCTCACTATGGAACGTTCCCCGACGGATCCGCTTGTGAGTGAGGTCGTTGAACCACCGCTCGACCTGATTCAACCAGGAGGAACTCGTCGGGATGAAGTGGAAGTGGAACCGCGGGTGACGGAGCACCCATCGCCGAACCCTCGCGGTCTTGTGGGTGGCCAGATTGTCGAGAATCAAGTGGAGGTCCAATCCCTCCGGTGTCGTTCGGTCCAGGGTTCTCAGAAAGGTGAGGAACTCCTTGGCACGGTGGCGCTTGTGGCACTCCCCGATGACCGTTCCCTCGGCCACATTGAGGGCCGCGAACAGGTCGGTGGTCCCATTTCTCCGGTAGTCATGGGTTTGCCGCTCGGGAACTCCCGGGCGTAGCGGTAGGATCGATTGGGTGCGGTCCAACGCCTGGATCTGGGTCTTCTCGTCCACGCTGAGAACCAGTGCGTGTTCGGGAGGGTTGAGGTAGAGGCCGACCACATCGCGGAGTTTCTCCTCGAAGTGCTTGTCGCGGCTGAGCTTGTAGTGCTCCAAACGGTGAGGCTGGAGTCGGCGGGCCCGCCAGATGCGACGGACGGTCGAGGGGCTGACTCCGTGAGCCTCGGCCATCGACCGAGTCGACCAGTGGGTGGCATTGGGCGGCCGAGTGTGGAGCGTATCGTGGACAATGGCGCGAATGGTCGAGTCGGACACGATCAAGGGTCCTCCCGCGCGCGGAGCGTCGCTCATGAGTCCGGGCAGTCGGGCAGCGAGGAAACGTCGTCTCCACAGGGCGCAGGTGTTTGGCTCGGTATTCAGTTCCTCGGCGATGGCGTTGTTGGCCGCTCCCTCCGCTGCTCGAAGGACGATCTGAGCCCGGAGCACAACTCGGTGGGGAGTGGAGCGACCGCGAGCCCAGGAGGCGAGTTGGGTGCGTTCCTCGTCAGTGAGAGAGATCCTTGGAGCGACCCGCACACAGGCGCCAAGGGCGCTCCCGGTTATAAACGTAGCCAACCATGACGCATCACACTAGCAGCCCCGAATCGATCCTTCTAGCACGGGACCCGTGTGAGGCAGGATCACCGGAAACCGACCCTTTAGGACGGCGGGGTAAGCGGTTTCCCACAACGCTCGCAAAAGGCGGAGGACCTCGCATTGCCGCTGCCACAGTACGGGCAGTATCTCCCTTCTGTTGCGGTCGCCGGCCTCCCTACGGGAGGCATAGGCGCCTGAGGAGGTGGCGTAGAGGCCGCATAGTAGCCGGAAGCGGTCGCCGCTGAGCGGTTGCGCTGCCAAGTGATCAGAGGGTCCATCTTGAGGTAGGCGACGAGCATGAGAATGCCCACGATGATGCCACCGAGGATGAATCCGAGGACCGTCCAGACTAGCGCCTTCGACTTGGCCTCCTCGTACTCCCCCGCGTTGACGAGCCGCTCGATCGCGCCCGCTTCGAGGAAAATCACGAAATCGATGACGCCCCAGAACACGAAGATAATCGGGAAGATCAGGAGGACACCGAGCCCAGGGCAGAAGCTACCAAGGACCGAGGTACACGAGTTGTAGGCGGCAACTTCAGCGGCAGCGTAGGCGATGCCGACTAGGAGGAGAAGAATCCCTAAGATGGCTGATAGGATCCGGACGATGTGAAGCATCGAGTGCACTGATTGTGCCTCTGGAGGTTCCACGGGGGTGGCGCCCAGCGAGGTCAGAACGGGGTAGCTCATCGACGCCTCCGCAGCGCGATAGAGTCCTGGTCCTTAGAGGCTTTCGCGAGGCACCCCGTTCCTCCGGGATGCCGATCACGGGGTAGGTTGCCAGAGCCCACGCGCATTCACAGGGTCGATTTTTGCGTGGGAGAGTCTCGTATCTTTGTCCAAGAGCCAATTGGATACCCTCCGGCGAATTCGAAGCGCTGTCGAATCGACGCTCGGTGCCCTCCGGTCCGCTTCCCAGAGGGATCGCTCGCAACCTACAGAGACTGTGCGAAAAGGCGTGCGAGCGCTCGAGTTCCCACTCAAACTGCCAGCACTCGGAACGGGTTCACGCCGGAACTACGTACGGTTCGCACGATCGGGCACATCGTGTTGAGTTTTCACACAGTCTCTACACGATTTGAGCCGGACCGAAAGGGTCCGGTGCGCGGATTTCGAGCCGCGTCGAGCCCTCTGGAATCAAGGTGCGCCTTGAGAGTGCCTCTTCGGCGCGTCCTCGTGGCCCCGCGGGACACCGCGAACCAAAGGGGCATTGCCGGGCGCCACGCCGCGGCCCTTGAAATACCGTGCGCTCATCGGTGCGAACATGGGAGGAGGTGGCAGCGGGACGCCCGCCTCGCTGTCCCAGTTCCATGAGCTGGCGAGATACTACGACGCGCTCAACGACTGGAAGGATTACCGGGGGGAATCCCGACGGCTCGAGGCACTTGCTCGCCGCTTTGGGCCGAGACGAAGGGCAGCCTGGCTGGATGTCGCGTGCGGGACCGGTCGGCATCTCGAGTTCCTGCGGCCGAGACACGCGATCGTTGGTGTGGACGGGAGCCGGGAGATGCTCCGACTGGCCCGACGCCGTTTGCCCGTGTTCGGCTCGTCCTAGGCGATATGCGCTCCTTTCGCCTGGCTCGTCGATTCGACGTCGTGAGCTGTCTCTTCAGCGCGATCGGTCACCTCGGCACGAAGGAGGACGTGCGGAGAACCTTCGCCAATTTCGCCCGTCACTTGAACCCCGGCGGAATCGCGATCGTGGAACCATGGTTCGGCCCCTCGGCGTTCCACCATGGCATGGTCCATCTCCGGAAGAACGAGACGCCCGACTTCACTGCGGTCCGGATGGCGTATTCGATCCGACGGGGGAAACACTCGATCATCCAGTGGCACTTCCTCGTCGGAAGGCCCGGTCAAGGAATCCGTTACTACCGCGAGGCCGATGTCGGATTGCTTCTCACGCGGAACGAGCTACTCCAGCTCATGCGGTCCGCCGGGCTTCGACCGCACTTCCTGTCCCCAGGGTTGATGCCCAGTCGCGGACTGCTCGTCGGGGTCAAGGTCGGGGCGGGCTAACCAACGGGTTTCGAATAGCGCGGTAAGCGAGCGTCCGAACCCGGCATTGTACAAGGGTCCAGAGTCGAGGTCCGGGGCCCGTGGGCTTAGGGCACAGAGCCCGTACCGCGGCTGCCCATGTCGTTCTTAGTGAGGATTGAGCGAATCGTTCAAGGTTCCCACGCTCCGTCCGCCCGCCTAGCGAGCGTGCCAAATGGGTGCGTAAATGCGACTCCCGGTGATGGGGTCGCGCGCGCGAAGCATTCCCCTGCCTCGTACGAGCCTGCCCAATCAGTCGAATATAGCTATTCCAGAAAATATTGTCTTATTAGATAATCTATATATGTAGGTGAGCTATCGGCCTTTTGAGGTAACTATGCCACCCAACCGAGTTCACCGCGCGACGCCTGGCCCGAACATGCCGCCCGAAAACTGGAGTCCCTATCTCTCGGAGGATAGAGGTTTCGCCCCGTATCCGAGGGGCGCGCCGCTTACACCTCGGGAAGCCTTCCTCCTTCGAGAGGTGGATCGCGCGTACGCGACGATTCGTTCACAGGTGATCCACCCGGCGTATCTCGGTTCGATTACGGGGAACGAGCCGGGAAGCGGGTTCGCCTACCCCGCGGGCCCCGTCTTCGCTCCTTCATGGACTCCCGAAGCGCCTCGGTCGCAGGAGGTAATCTCGTTCGTGGAGGGACTCGACTATTCCGTTCCCCGCTTCGGGATCGAGGAGCGGAGTCCGGTATCGAACTTTGGCCGCTCAGCGACGGCGCTGTTCGGTCCTTCCTTCGCCGGCTTCGAGGGAGTTCGCCCGGCAACCGCCGAGGTTGAGGACCGGGGGACGGACTATCGCGTTCGGTTCGAAGTCCCCGGCGTCTCCAAGGAGTTGCTCAGGCTCCGGATCGGGGAACACTCGGTCGAGCTTCGCAGCGAGGAGTCTCAGCCGAGAGCGCACCGAGGAACGAGCGGCTACGGTGTCGGAGCGGCCGCGCGCCCGCTTCGCGCGATCCCTTCGGCTCCCCGAGAGTCTACTCAGCGACAAGAGCCAGGCCCACTACGAGGACGGCATCCTGGAGGTCGTGATCCCCAAGGCGCACCCCGCGCCTGAGGTACCGATACAGCAGACCTTGCGGGCGAGCCCTGCGGGAGCCCCCCACAGAGCTCTCGGACAGCTGGAACCCAATCCCCCGTCCGAAATGGACACGATTTTGACCGGCCCGAAAAGGTCCGGAGTAGGGGTTTCGGTCGGCCCTTAACCCTGTGCGGGTCAACCTGCCCGTTGTGTGAAGCCCTATCCTCCGGGCCTCCCTACGAGACGACCCTGCACTGAGCGAAGTCGGGTTGGAATCTCTGACGATCCATCCCGTACCGGTGCGGGAGAAGGTCCAAATAGCCTACGCTCAGTCAACGTGGTAAGGTGGTTTCCAGGCGAAACCTGCCTAAACCGATCGGTGGGGTTGACGTGCTCGTTGCTCGCCATTGATGAGGTAGGAGTTCCGAAGATGACCCCCAGCTCGCGGCGAGGGTCCCTGGGCCGAAATCGACGAGGGATCGCGCCTCTCATCCTGGGCGTAATCGTCGTCGTGGTCGCCGTGGTCGTCGTGGCGGGGGGTCTGTTCGCCGCGGGTGTCTTCAACCCCAAGTCGAGCAACGGAGGAACGAGCGCTAACTTTGCCATCACGTTCACCGAAACGGGACTTTTGGCGGGTGCGTCGTGGTCCGTCACGCTGGGAGGAAGTGCTCAAAGCTCCGGCTCCACTTCCATAACATTCGACGTGGCCAACGGAACCTACACGTACACCGTTAGCGCCACGGGGTACACCGCGGTTCCGTCGTCGGGAACGATCGTGGTGAACGGGTTGGCGATCTCCCAGCATATCGCCTTTACGAAGATAGCGACCTATTCGATTGCATTCTCCGAGACGGGGCTACCGAGCGGAACCAGTTGGACCGTTACGCTGGCTGGCGTCCCCCAGAGCTCTGCCACGAGCGCGATCACGTTCGCCCAGCCAAACGGAAGCTATGTATTCTCAGTGACTGCGACCGACTATTCGGCCGCCCCGGCTTCGGGGACCGTCACGGTCAACGGCATCGACCTCAGTATAGCGGTCGCCTTTACGAGTGCCACCACGTACACGGTTACGTTCACGGAGACTGGCCTTGGATCGGGCACGAACTGGTCGGTGACGCTCAACTCGGTACCCCAGTCCTCGACAGGTGCGTCCATCGCATTCACCGGGGTTCCGAGTGGGAGCTACAGCTTCGCCGTGATCGCATCAGGCTACACCTCGAGCCCCGCGAGCGGGACGGTCGCAGTCACTAGCGCGAGTGTGACCGAAACGGTCACCTTCACAAGTTCGGGTGGCGGGAGCGGAGAGAGCTGTTCCCAGGCGACAGCGACCGCCACAAGCGTCGCTTCTGGGTACTCGGGCGGTGGATGGTCGCTAGAGATTGCCGTTGGCGTTGACCTCACTTCGGCCGCGACGGTTCCTTCGGTTGCTCTGGAGGGTCCGGTCACAGGGTTGCTCGATCAACTGGATTGGGACCAAGCCGTCCTCGTTCACCGTCCCTGCGACCTCGGCGTCCGCCTCGGCCGGGTGCCGCAGGATGGCTCGTCTTTTTCGACCAGCCATCTACCGGCGATGTTCTCTGGTCGCCGTCACCAGCGGGACCGCCACACTAATCTTCACCACGCTTGATTGCGGTGGCTCCGCCGTGACTCCATCCACGACCGGGTTCATTGACTCTCCCCAAGCTGTGGCGGTAGCGAACGCCAACGGAGGAACGACGTTCCTTTCGTTGGACGCTGTCGGGTTAGAGCAATTCGTGGCCAAGCGTTCATCCCGCCTTCCTCCTTTGGCGTCTGGATGGTTGAGGAATTGACTTGCGCGCTTTCCCAGTCATCAGGGTCCGGCCTGAGTTCCTTGCGACGGTCAACGCGACCAGCGGTGCGCTTACCGGGGCCTCCACGGTTTCGATCTTTTGCACGACTCCCGGGCAGCAAACCTACGGGGTGGGGTTCATGGAGACGGGCCTCGATCGGGCGCGAGCTGGTCGGTGACGCTCGGTCAGTGACCGAGTCTTCGAGCGGTTCATCTATCCAGTTCGGCGGAATGGGGAACGGAAGCTACAGCTTCTCGGTGACCGCTTCGGGTTACACCGCGGACCCGGGGAGTGGGAGCGTCACAGTCGCCGGCGGGTACGCGACGGAAGCTATCACCTTCACAAGTTCGGGAGGTGGCGGCAGCGCTCCGACCTACTCCCAGGCAGAGGCTGCCGCCGCGACCCTCGCAGCCTGGTGACTCGGGTGGAGGATGGTCACCATCGGCCTCGGTCGCACTTGCCCTACCCTCGGCCAGCTCGGACACCGCCAGGGACTTCGAGAACTCGACGAGCGGGTGCACGATCAGTTGGATTGGCGTGTCCATATTCGGCGACATCGGGCTCGGCCCAAGCCGGAGGGTCCGCGTTCTGGATAATCATATTCGCCCACCCGCAGCCCGCCGAGGTCTTGGTAGCTACCGTATCGAGCGGGACGGCTACGCTCGTGTACAGCGGGACGGGAGGAAGTTGCGAGTTCTTCGTGTTCTCAACGGTCGGGCTAATCGACACTCTTCCCAGGCTGTGAGCGTCGCGAACAGCCATGGGACATCGGCGTGGCTTACGGAATGGCCGAATCCCTCCCGAGGAATTCCTACTAATCGGAAGGAACGCCTCCATCCCGTATCACGGCAGCTGGTACATCGCCTACTCGACCTGCTCGGCTCACGCTACCTCGGGGACGGCTATTCTTCAATGCGACGGTCAACGCGACTAACGGCGCGTGGATCGGCGGAGGCAGCTCTACGGGGAGTTGCGCGGGGGGTCTCGTGCATGCGGGTCCCCCGGCGCTGTCCGAAGCTGCCGCGCGAGGGGCCTCGGAGCAGAGCGCGCTGTTGCGCGCCGGGGACGAGCGCCGGACCGCCCGCAGCGTCTGAAGACGTGTGCGACGAGATCCACTCGCTCGGTGCAAGGGTCCCCAGGGGCATCCGTTACTGATCATGGGGTTGGAAGCGGGAACCGTTTCGGAGCGGTCCAAACCGGCGCCTTCGCCCGGCCCAATTCGCGTGGTTGTTCCACGTCACCCGCTCAGGATCCAGGCAAACGCGGTGGCCGAGGTACCCACGAGGACCATAGCTTTCGTAGTTGACAACAAGCTCGGGAAGACTTGCAGGTGGCCAGGGTCATATCGAACCCGAACAATTCCCTGACTTCTTCGCGGACCCAAACATCGAATGGATCCGACGAGCTACCCATCATCGTAAGGACCGGCAGGCTCCGGTCAGTCGACGACCATGATTACTCAGCGGCCCGGCGGGCCCGCTTTGGAGGAACCAGTGCTCCCTCACGAGGCCGAGACGCTTTTGGGAGTCCCTAAAAACCGGCCGAGCGCGGCCCTGCCTAGTGCGGCGCAGAACTCTTTGAATCGTCCTTCCCGACCGGGCAGGAGCGGGAGGGCCACACCCACGGCTGGCACGAGTTGGCCCATCTTCGGGCTCGGTAAAGAGGGTTTCCAGGTCGGAACGGCGGCAGCCTCTTTCGGGTCCCTTTCAGACAACCGCTGGGGTCCGAAGGGTTGCTCCGCCAGCATGACTTAGGGGCAGGTTCGGGTTAAGTACACGGATCGAAGTGAGACGGCCGTGTCTGGCCAAGCAGGTGGCGCTCCCCCGTACCCGCCCTTTCCATCGCAGGCTCCGCCGCAGAGTCCCCAAGGCTGGCCCGGGCCAGCTCCGCAACCCTACACGGGACCTGCTTGGGCTCCTGCACCACCCCCACCTCAACCAATTCCCTCTTGGGTCACTGCAGGGTCTATCCTCGTCTTGGTAGGTGGAATACTCATCTTCATTGGATTCATGCTTATCCTCGCTGAGCTTGTCTCGATGAATGCTTCCGCGTTCCTAGCGATCGATGAAGCGACATATGCGCTCTTGGGGGTAGGATTTTTCCTCGTCGCCCTGGGCTGGTTCATCCACCAGAGGTACCTGTTCCAACGGCTCCCGCGCTAGATCCTTCCGCTTCAAGCCCGTTGGTTCGGAATCGGGTAGCTTCTTCGCCAAGGGGGTCTATGGTTTCGCTTGGTTTTCGCCTCAGGGATACCCCACTAGTCAGTCCCTAGACGAACCGGGCCGAAGGGGTTGGTCACTCCTTTCGGCCACCTGTGACCTTCGGGTCCTTCGTGAGGACCTGAAAGAAGAGTAGGTCTTGGTCGTCAGGGTCGCGAATCCCGAAGAACGCAATCGTGTCGGGGATTATCTTGATCTCCTTCGCCGCGATTCCAGCCTTCCGGAGTCGCTCGCGCTCCCGGTGGATGTCCTGGACCTCAATGCGAAGCCCCCATGTGGAGGGCTTCGGCTCTCCCTTCGAGATTTGGATCCAGGAGCCACCGATCTTCCATTCAAGATTCCCCTCGAAGGGTTCAAGGTCGACTCCCTTCCCGAAGAGCAACGAGTACCATTCGCGGGATCTCGCGATGTCGCTCACCTGGATCTCAGTAATCGCCGCTCGAGCGTCGATGACCCCGAAGGCGGATGGGTCGGACACTCTACTCCTTCGCCAGGGCGATGAGAGCCCTGGCCAACCCCTCTGGATCCGTCAGCATTGGCCGATGGCCCGTGTCGAGGACCCGGTGGGGCCCCTCCAACTTCCCCCACTTCCCGCCACGATCTCGTCCACCGAGTCGCCGCTCCGGCTGCAGAAGATGTACGCCTCCTTCACCCCGTCATAGTTCCTCGACAGCTGGATGGAATCCTTGGCCAGCCGGATAGGCCAGGGGGTGGCCAGGGTCATCAGTCGGCTGCGGGCCTCCCCTCGGACATCCTTCCCAATACGATCGACGATCTCCTCGGTGAGAGAGATCCCAAGAGCCCGCCGGCGGGGGCCCGAACTCTTGGGTGGGGTCAAACCCCCCCTGGGGTTCAGCGGTACGCTCGGGTCGGAATGCATCCAGATAGATGACCTTCCGGACCTGGTCGGGTGCACGGTCGGCTACCGCGGCCGCCACCTTCCCCGCAAAGCTGTGGCCGACCAAGACGTACTCGTCAATCTCGTTGTATTTAGCGAAGTTGAGTACGTCCCGGATGGCCGTCTCCATGCTGACGTCAGGGCCGAGCAGATGGACTCGCTCCCCCATCCCGGTCAGGGTGACCCCATAGGCGGGATGGCCCTCTCGCCACATCAGGGCCGCCGTCGGCAGCCAGGCCCACGAGCCCAGCCACGCTCCAGGGAGGAGGATGAATTTCGGCATGGGAACCACAGGGTCTTTCGCTCAACTCCTTGCTCCATAAAGCGTGCGAGGTCTCTGTAACAGGTCGGCTGGTGGGGCCTCCCGCTGACGGGCCGTAACAATTCGGCTAGCCGGATGTTACTGGCGCGGGGCCTTGTGCTCTGACAGCCGAGTGCGTCCATTCGGGCGACTTAAAGTCGAGGGGGGAGTCGACCGCGTACTTCCGTCTCAGGTGCCCAATTCGACCCTTTGCCACAAACCGCCTTTTGGTTCAGGGGGCAAAGAACGCTATCCAAGGGTCTGACCCGTCAGGCCCGGGAAGGAGCGCAACCGGGGTGCCCGCCATTGCAACCCCCGGCGAGCCACTGCTGGAACCAGGGGTCCTTGAGGTTGCACAGAATCTGTTGCCCGCACACTCGACAGGGGACGTAGATCCAGATCGGTTTCGCCGCTTCGGTGGAGGCCCCGTTGTTGAAGCCGGCCTCATAGCCGGTCTTGTAGACGCGCTCTGACCTGGTCACGCCGTCGTAGACGAGCTCGCGGAGGCGTAGCCCGGTGGTCGCCCGGATTCTCAGTATCTCCGCCCTTCGCGCCAGGTCAATCCGGAACCCCATAGGAGGGTGCGCGAGCTTGTACGGGGATGGCGGCTTCTTCCGCTTCCGCGAGCGGCGTGTACCGGGAGTCCCTTTCCAGGGGGCTGGCTGATCAGAATTCATGTAAACCCCTCGCGAAAGGCGGGCGGGCTAGCCCTAGGGTTCACCCCCTGGGTTCACCCTGGGGTTAACCCAGCCATTTTCTGACGGCGAAGCCGTCTTCATTCGGTGTGCGAGCGCCCCAGACAGGATCGTTGCTCGACTATAGCTCGTTGTTACCGCGGTACCCGCAGCGTCTGGATTCGACGCGTCCAGCCGGCCTCCCGGCCCTCCACGCCGTCGCATCCCGTCTCCCTCCCTCACGCTTCGGCTTAGGTTCCATCCCTTCGTCGTCGACGCGAACGCGTTCTGAGATTCGGGAGGAGTCGACCCGAACGCCTTCCAGTTCGTTCGGTCGATCGGGAACTTCGCGGCGACGGTGGTAACGATGCACGCCATCGTCGTCGGCTCCATCAACACGTCGGCGGACATCGTCGTGCTCGTCGAGACGCCGGTCGACTCCCTCACCACCAAGGTCATCATGGTGAACGTTATGCTGGTCGTCGCTCGCGGGGCTGCGCCGCAGCAACTCATGTACCCGGAACGCCACGCCGATAGCAGACCCCGGTCCATGCCGTTACTGACCTTATTCCACATGGGGGTTCTCCACCACAGCAACCAACCTGACCTTCCGGCAGGTGCCCGCCGGAAGCCCAACGTGCTGAGCGATCAGCTTCCACGGCAGGCCTCGAGCACGAAGGTCGCGGATCCGCGCGGCCAGCTCGGGCGTAACCCGTCGTGGTCTCCCCGGAGGCCGGCCGCTTCGGGTTCGCCGCCGCCCCGCCTTGATCTCGCGCATCGCCACCCGTACTCGCTCCGACCGTCGCTTCGACTCGAAAGCCGCAATGACTGGGAGCAAAGCCAGGAGGACGTCACGGCCGAGGTTGGGACGACCGTCCTCCGGCGTGTCCAACGTCGGCTCCTTCAGCGAATGGAAGGAAACCTCGAGCTTCTCGAGGTCGAGTACCGCCTGCGTCGCCTTCGTGAAGGTCGCCTCACGGGAGAAGCGATCAAGGCTCCAGACGAGCAGATGGGACCACGGTCTCCCCGGCCGTGATGCCTCGAGCAGAAGGCGGTCGGTACTCACGCCGCTCGACCTTCCCCGTGCCCGACACCCTTTCGGCGTAACGGGCCGATACGACCCATCCGCGTCGAGCGGCCTCATCGACCAGTTCACGTTCCTGACCCGCAAGATCCTGTTCCTCGGTCGATACGCGAAGGTAGATCGCCGTGCGGGCCTCCGGACTGCCCGAATGAGCCAGACCGGCCTGGCTCGAATCGGGTCCCGTCGAGCTGACTGCTCCCGTCGCGCCCTTGGTAGGCGAGCCGTCGACCAGACATTCAAGCGAATCCGGGTTTGTGCTCGGTTCGATGGCGACAAGTTTGAAGGCTACCGCGACTCGTCGGCCGAGCGGAGGCGGATGATCAACCTCGTCACGGCCGTGATCGCGCCGGCCGTCACCCTCATCGCGCCCGGGGTCGTTGGGATAGCCGGCGCGAGCCTCGCCAAGAGGAGCATCGTCTACAGTCTCGGCGGGACTGATGCGGCCATCTTGTTGTCCGCCGCGGGGTTCGTCTCGAGCGTCTGGGGCGTTGGCCACGAGCGCGTCGAACACGTTCGCGTGCGGGCCGGCGCACGACATGCCGATGACCGCGAAGACCACGGCGACCGCGATGGCGATGATGGTCGTGCCGGTGATCCGGCCGCAGGCCGGTGTCGAATGCGTCATGCGCGACTCCCCGGATGGGTCAGCTCCTCGTGCGGTCGGCGGGTGCGGGCGTTACGAAGCCCGCTCATTCCGCAGAAGCCGCACGGGTTGCCACGTCGGAATCCGAACTCGGGCCGGGACCCGGCCAGTATATCGGACCCGGCGCCGATGTCCTGTCGCTTAGTTCGAACTGTGGTCGTCATCCGTGCTGACGATCTCCTCGGGCTGTGCCCTGTTCGCTGCGGGGCCGGGGGATGGAACTCCCGGCCCGAACCGCGAGAATCAGACTTTGATGGCGACCCGAGCCCTACCGACCCGTCCTCCCCGGGCTTCTGCCCGTAGATCGTCCGCTTGACGAGGTAGACCAAGACTGGCACGAAGGAGTCGAAGGCAGCGGGGTCGGTGTCGGTCACGACTTCCGCGACCTGAGCCACCGGGTCGCCGAGCGAGCGGAGGTAGTCGCGCAGCTCACGGCGGGCGTCGGCGCTCAACCCAAATCACCTCCCTCGGCGGGGGCGTGTTCGCTCGAACACGTTCCTCGGGCTGGCCGGATAACCAGCTCATCGGAACGCAGGGTCACGGGTACCTGGTCACTGCGGGGGAGACCCGTGACCTCAAGCCAAGGCGGAGGGAGGGCGAGGACGGTCGACCCTCCCGACTTCAACAACGTACGTTTCGCCGTGAACGAAGGGCGGGCTTCTCCAACAGTTGCCGTGGCTCGAGTCACAAAGGGACCTCGCCCCGTCAGACCATGGTAATATAACTGGCCTACATGTAACTCAGAACGGCATGAAAGATGGGCCACTTCCTGCGCTTCCGTCACCTATAGGACATGCCATCGTCCTAGTGCGCTCGCGCTTCGAAGCCGACCGGGTTCGGTCGGGCCGCCATCTCGGTCATGTTGGCGACATGCCAGCCCTCTCTCGTCCCGATCTCGTGGAATGGGATGATGAACATATTCGAAATCGGCCGACCGGGCCGTTGGTCCAGGTGCTCTCTGAGAAGTCAGGAGGAGATCTGGCGGAGAGGTATCTGAGTGAATTACGACGGAGTGAGCCGAAGCTGGTCGCCGACCTAGTCCGTCGAGGCGGCTTGGACGAGCAGGTTCAGCCCGCCCAGCCATTCGAGATTGCCAAGCTTGCCGACGGTCGGGGGATATTCTCGAGGCTCGAAGCGCTCCGGGGCGTCACATGGCAAGTGTGGGCGAATCAACCTCCTCGTGTTCGTCAAGCATGGTTCGCGATGGCTGTTCTCGACGGATGTTTCATAGGAACCGCCGATGTGTCACGGACATCGCCCGAGGTCGATTGGTCGAGGCCGGGAGGGTACACCCGATCAGACGTCGGGATACTCGCCGGAGCTCGCTCAAGGAGCCATCAGCGGCGAATCCGTGATCGATTGATTTCGCTTGGGGTGCTTCTTCCGAGTGGTGGGACTTCGAGTCCGAGGGCGAAGGGTCACGGCATGCAGCCCCGGTTCCGATTCGTCGGTTTGCCAATGCCCGTGAACGTTTCCTACGAGTGGCACCCCGGCTACCAAGCGATGGTTAATGAGGCAGGCCGAATGGCAAGATCCTTCGAGATCGCCTGGCTGACCCAGCTCAGGGACGAGGCGCGTGCGGCGATTCGCCGTACGAGACGCGCTAGGCCGCAACGGACGTTCGCAGAGATACAGCGCGAGGGCGACGAGCTGCTCGACCTCCCCGGCCGGATTACGAGGACCCTCTTCGGAGTGGAGGTCGCAGGCTCACTAAACTCCGGAATTCCGGCCTCCGAGTCTACCCCGTAGCTGTATCCCATTCGGTACTGTAATAGCAGGCGGATCCGCCCGGGGCTAGTATCGCCCGATGGTCGAGGCATCTCGGAACGGGGGAGGAGACGGGTACTCGCAGCGATCTCAGGGTGGGGAGGGAGGTGCCGGTGGAGGACGCGACGCCGCGGTCTCCCGGGGAGGACGGGGGCGGGTCAGTGCGATCGCGAGACCAACGATCACCACCGCGACCACGATCCCCACGATCACCCACGTCCACGGGAAAGGCGTGGAGGAGGAGCTCGACGCGGCGGTGACGGAGACGGCGGGGGCCGCTACCCCGGCCCCATCGACGGTCGTGGCGCCCGAGGAATTGGTGGCCGAGTAGCCATCGGGAACGGAGATTTGATAGGTGTACGTCCCGTTGGCGACTTCGAAGGTGATCGGCGTGCCAGCGAGGGCGTTCCCGAACCAGGACCCTGGGCCCTCGGACGTCACGTTGACCGACCAGATGAGACCGGTCGGAAGTCCCGTTTCCGTGAAGGTCAACGAGTAGCTGTAGGCGTACACGATCGAAAAGGCTTGTGACGCACCCTGGATCGTGAACATCGCTCTCTCTCCGATTTGCGGATAGTACGCGCCGACGGCGTTGGCGTTGTACGTGTACGTCCCGTTCGGCTCTTGGAAGACGAGGGTCGTGCTCGTCGAGTGGATCGTGAGGCCGTCGATCGTGACCGACCAGGTCGTCCCCGCCGGAAGTCCGGCGGCCACGAACGTTATGCCATAGCTCGTCAACGTGAACGTGATCGCCGTCGGGATGGAGATGGGTCCGACAAGGGGGATGGTCCCCGAGCGCGGAGAGATCGCATATCCCGGCACGCTCCCGATCGTGTAGGAGTACGTTCCGGTATCGAGCGAAGACGCGGTGATCGTCGAGTTGGACGTACTGAGCGTGATCCCGTTGAGCGTGAGGCTCCAGGTCGTTCCCGCGGGCAAGCCCACCTCTCGGAAGCTGAGGGCGAGCAGCAACGGCGTGGAGTCCTCCCCGCCGTTCATTCCGTCCTCGTAGGAGGCGACGACGGTCGGTTCGGTCCCGCACGGCGTACCGGGCGCCTGGATGCTCCCGCAGCCGAGGGGATAGATGAGCGACCAGTTCGTGTACAGGAACCGGTCCACGTACGGGCGGCTGTAGTTGTTGGGGCTTTCACCGTAGTTCCAGTAGTAGTTCCCCCCCTGCGTCGGATAGAACGCGCCGAGGACGTTGCCGCTGAGAGCGAATCCGTTGACCGTCTCTGCCACGTTCGACGCCGGCTGGGGCGTGACGTTCCAGGTGTCGGAGTAGAGATTGTAGTACCAGCCGTTCCCGGTCGCATTGTTCGCGCAGCCGCCGAGGGATTGCGGAAGGCAATCCGCGACGTTGGGGTAGTCGTACGGGAGGTAGACCACGGGGTTATCGATGCTGAAGTTGTTGTTGTAGATCAGGTCCCCGCCCTCGGCCTCCCCGATCCCGGCATAGGAGTTGCCCATCGTGGTGACGTTGAGCGGATCGCGGAAGGTGTTGCCCCAGACGACGTTGTCCGTGCCCCCGTAGAGGACGAGCTGGTCCGGAGAGACGAACCCGCTCTGCGGATAGACCGCGACGAAGGTGTCGGCCATGATGAGGTCGTCCGTCGAGTTCCACACGTAGACGTCCGCCTGCGGTGCCGGGTTCTGCGAGGCGGGCACCGTGGTGTAGAAGGAGATCTCCTGCTGCGCGGACCAGCCTCCGATCCCCGCCGCGTTCGATAGGGTGACGTGGGAGGTCTCGAAGAACTGGAGGTTGAGATCGTAGGCGTACCCCGGCGCGTAGTAGTACCCGCTCGCCGGAACACCGAACGTCGGGGGAGCGTTGACGTCGACGTAGACGTTGGTGCCGTTCAGGAACAGCCCCGGGAACGCCTGGAAGGCGTAGTCGTTCGCACTGAAGAACGCCGAGCTCAGGTTCCCGTCGGAGGCAAAGTCGCAGGCCATGCACGAGAAGGTCGGATTGTTGAAGAGGACGTACTGGCTCGAGATCGTGCCGTTTCCGCTGGACGAGATTCCGGCGACCTCAGCGTCGTTGAAGGCCCAGAGCGGCGTGTAGACGCCGCTACTCGAGGAGTACGGAAGCGTAGCGGTCAGGGTGACCGGAGCGGCTCCGACCGTGATCGAACCGGTCTGTTCGGCATAGTCGGCGAGCATGATCTCGTAGTTCCACGTCCCCGGGCTGAGGTACCAGTCCCGGACGTCGGGGGCCCACCCGAACCCTTGGCTGGTGAGGGCAGCGTTCTGCAAGAAGACGAAGACGTATGGCTGGGTCGCCGCCGGGATCGGAGAGCCGGTCACGGAGATGTCGTTGGTCACCCGGATGTTGCCGGCCGCGCTACCGACCTGGGCGGTGTAGCCCCACAGGCCGTTCGCGATGAGCGGGCCGCCCGACAGATAGGCGGTCGTTTCCTCGTAGTTCACGGAGACCCCGACGGTCTCCTCTCCCGTCTGGCTGCCGTAGTTCACCGCCGCGGGGACGCTCGAATACTGGAAGTTCGTCGGCGTGCAGTCGTTCGTCGGGGGGAGCGAGCAGTACTTCAGCTGCTCCGTCGCGTTGGCCCCGAGGATCAGGTTGTTCGCGCCGTCGTCGGCCCCGATGAAGGCATCGAACTCGTACCCCTCGGTCACCAGCTCCGTCTGGGTCCCGCTCGCCTCGAACGGGGCCGGGGCCAAGATCTGGGCGCTTCCCGGTGCCTGGGAGTTGAATACGAGGTAATCGTAGGTCCCGTCCGCGTAGAAGTGGCCCCGCGTGAGCAGACTGTAGTTGTACCAGAGGACCTGGTCTCCGGCGGAGTTCACGGAGGAGTTGACGTATACGTTCACCGTGAATGGAGGCGGGCAGTAGATGTACGGCGAGAACGCCACCCAGGTTCCCGTGTAATTCCCTCCGTCCGGAGACCAGCCCACGAGCGACGACGAATACATGTCGTAGGGCGGGCCCGTGAAGTTCCAGGTGTCGTCCACGAACTGGATCGTATCGTTGAAGGTGTCGTAGGAGACGACGTTCTGGGTCCAGAAGAAGTACCCGCGCTGGCCTAGGATCGTCACATTGGCAAGGACGGCGTTCAGCTGGGCGCCCCACAGCGTCGGCGTCGCACTGTTCGGATAGAAATTGCTGGAAGAGTTGACGGTCAAGATGCCATCGAGGCTGTTCGAATCGAGCGTGGCGTTCTGGATCGAGCCGGTCGTGTTGCTCTGGCCGTCGTAGGCGACGCCGGAAGGAAGGGGCGTGGTCGAATTGGTCTGGTCGCACTCTGCGGTCAATAGATCGCCGGGCGTGAGGACCCCGCTGACCACTTGATCGGGGATCGCACCCAGATACGGCAGGTGGAGATCGCTCGCGGGAAGCCCGGCGGCGACGGCACCCGCTCCGATCGTCTTGGTCGACTGGATCGTGGCAGCCCAGGCGGGGTCGTTGGCGGCGGTCTCGAGGGAGGAGCATTCGGCAGAGGTCGGGGGAACGGTCGCGGCCGAGGTGCCGGACGAAGCGGAGCCGGAAGGCGACGGCGTCGTGGCGACCCCTCCGACCGACAATGGGGAGGCGTTGGGCGAGGGAGTGACAAAGCCAGCCGGAAGGAGGGCGATCAGGAGGGTGCCCGATATCATGAGGGCCGCGATCAGGATCGCCCGCGCCGGCAGCGTTCGGCCCAATCGCTGCGATCCGGACTGCGCTATCTCTCTCATGTTTCCTCCTCGAAGCCGTGCAAGTTCCGAGGGAGCGGATGCGGCACGGACCTACGCGTTATGATGCTTGCTACGTTCGCGGGTCCGCTCGGCGGCCTGCGTTGGGATCGATCAGCCCGGGTTTCCCTCGGGGACCTGGGCCGGGCGGGAGGGCGGCGTTCGTCCGAGGGTGGTCGCGATACGACGGGCGGCTTGACGACCGGAACGGATGGCGTCCGGAATTCCGACTCCATCGTAGGAGCTTCCGATCAGTTCTATGCGCGGCCACTTGCGAAGGATCTGGCGGACCCTGCCCACCCGTTGTGCGTGGCCCACGGAATACCACGCGAGGCAGCGAGGATGGCGGAAGACCATCGTGTAGGCGGGTGCCGCCTGGATGCCCATGGTGACCCGGAGTCCCTCCCGGGCTCGGCTCGACCACTCCGCATCCGGCGCCTCGATCGAGGGAAAGCCCTCCACGCGAACGAACACCCGAAGGGCGACGGATTCCCCGGTGGGATCGGGACGTTCCCACTTTGATGAGAGCCAGGTGACCGCGGAGATCGGGAGACCGCTCCGGCGTGGGACCAGTACCCCCGTCCCATCGAGAGGAACCGGAACATCCGACCGGTGGAAGACGAAACCGACGACCACCAAGTCGGCGAGTCGGATCCTCGCGAGCTCTCGAGCTGCGTCCGGGAAACCGGCGCGGAGAATATGTGCGGCCGACCCGGCCGAGATCGCAAGCAGGATGGTGTCCGCAACCGCGTTGGATCCGTCCGGAAACCTGAGGGAGTACCGACCGTTCTCCGGGGCGAGTTCGGACACGCCCTGTCCCGGGTGGACCTGGGTGCCGCGGAAGCTCGCGAGAAGGGTCCGCGGAAGCTGCGCCATCCCGTCCCGAAGTGCCACGAAGGGCGTTTCGGACCGTGACGCTCGGCCACCCGCTCCGGGAGCCGGGGTCGGGCCCCCACCGGACGCGTGGGACGGGACGGGGTGGGTCGCGGCCGTCCACCGGACCGGAAGCATCCGGTCGATCGCCGCCGTGCTGAGCACATCCAGAGGAGCGGGATGCAGTCCCGCGACGAACGGTTCGAAAAGCCAATCGACCGCTTCGGAACCGAACCGGGACCGCAGGTTCGGGCCGAGCGCGACATCGTCGCCGATCGGGATCGGGACGAGCCGGGTGAGCGCGAGACCGGCGGCGGCTCGAAGCCGTCCCGGCCCGCTCAGGAGCTTGCTCGAGGCCAAGGATCGCGCCGCCACGCCCGTCGGCGATCCGAACACGGGCGGAATCCGGTGAAGCCGGTTCTTGCGATAGATGTACGCTCCGCGCGCGGAAGGGGAGGTGCCGATCAGCGCGTCCGACAGACCGAGTTCGGAACACAGAGCGATCCCCTCCGGCTTGGTGGTGAGAAACGAATCGGGGCCTCCCTCGATCAATAAGCCGGACGATAGGTCGGTCTGCAGGGGCCCCCCAAAGCGGTCCGACGCCTCGTACAGATGGACGGTGAGCGCGCCGGCCCGACTCCACGGTTCGAGTTCCCACGCGGCCGCGAGCCCGGCCATTCCACCGCCGACGATCGCCACTTGGGGAGCCGACACGAACACTCCCGCCGAGCGTAGACCTACGAGCCGGGCGGCATCCATCGGGTGACGACGTCCGCGACCACCATCGCGAACCGGGGATCGTCGTTCGGCATTTCCGTGCGCTCGAGCCGGAGCCCGACCGATTCGGCGACCTGCCGGGCCTCTCGGTCGATGTCGTACAGGATCTCCAGGTGGTCGCAAACGAAGCCGTGGGGGGCCACGACCATCGCCCGGGCGCCATGCTGAGCCTCCCAGCGGATCTGGTCCCGGAGGTCCGGCCCGAGCCAGCGGTCCCCCGTTCGACCCGCACTTTGCCAGGCCTGAACGAACGCTGCGGGGCCCAGGCCCGCCCGTGCGGCGATCGCGTTCGCGCCCTCTTGAAGCTGCACCGGATACGGATCCCCATCGGAAACCGCCGACTCCGGTAGGCTGTGGGCCGTGAAGCAGACCCGTGCGCCCGCGCGAGATGAGTCGGGGAGACGCGTGAGGGCGTTCCGCACCCGATCGGACCAGAACGCGACGAACGTCGGTTCCGTGTACCAGTCCGGCACCATCCGGAACCGCAGAGCCCCCGGTAGGGGAGGAAGCGCGGACCCGACGGCCTTTTGGTACCCTTCGATAGCGAATTTGGAATAGTGAGGGGCGAGCGCGACCCCGAGCAGCTCCGAAGTTCCGTCCCCGACCATCCCTTCTACCACATCATGGACGAAGGGAGCCGTATGCTTGAATCCCACCCGCACCCGGTAGCGGTCCGAGCCATGCCGACGATCGAGCTCCGACTGGACACGCGCCGAGAGCGAGCGCGTAATCGCATTGAGCGGGGAACGACCACCGATCGCTCGATAGCGCTCGGTCAACTCCCGGAGGAGCGCCGGCGGCGGAGGCGTTCCGCGGACGTGGGCGTAGTAGGCCGGCAGATCGTCCAGCGACTCGACAGCGCCATGCGCCATCAAGAGGACTTCCCGAGGAGGCGACATGTTCACGTCGCCGTGGGCTCGTAGGGGCATGCCGGGTCTTCGGAAAGGAAGTCCCCGGCGGTCGCATACGCCCGTGCTCTCGATCCACCGCAGACCTCCCGGTACGGACATCGGCCGCAGCGCCCGCGCAACTGCCGCGAGTCTCGCAGGGCCCGAAACAGCGGTGACTCCCGGTACACGGTAGCGAACGGCTCGCTCCGGACGTTCCCCGCGGCGAGCGGCAGGTAGCCGCTGGGGGTGACGTTGCCGAAGTGGTCGATGAAGGCGAATCCGCGCCCTTCCTTGATCACCGGTCCGCTCGGGCCTCTCGCCGAGGTCGTCCGCTGTTCCCGTACCCGGCGGTACTGAGGAGCCGCGACCGAAGTGATGCGGTACGGCGCGCTCGACGCCATGTTCGAGAGCCAGCCGAGGGTCGACTCCGTCTCCGAAGCCGAGAGCGGAGCGAATCCCCGCGCTCGTCCGGTGGGAACGACGAAGAAGACCTCCCACCGTTTCGCCCCGAGGTCGCACGCGAGCTGGGCCATGTCGGCCAACCCGGCAAGCGTCTCTCGGCAAACCGATGTGTTGATCTGCAGCGGGATGCCGTGCGCCACGACGGAGCGCGCGGCGATGAGGGAAGCTGCGAAGGTTCCCGGCACCCCGCGGAACTCGTCATGGCTCTGCGCCGTCGGCCCGTCCAAACTAATCGAAACGGTGCGAACGCCCATCCGCGCCCAGTTGGCGATGACCGCATCGGTCAGGCGCGGCGTGACACTAGGCGCGATGGCGATGGACAGGCCGAGTCCGACCGCCTGCTCCGATATCTCGCTGAGGTCGGGGCGCTCGGTCGGGTCGCCCCCGGTGAAGATGACCGTCGGGGGACGTGGCTCCAAGGCGGCCAATTCCCGCAAGACCCGCGCCACTTCGGAGGTCGTCAGTTCCGCGGGGTTCCGAGCGCGGATCGCATCGGCACGGCAGTGGCGGCAGGCGAGGCCGCACGCGCGAGTGAGCTCCCACGTGATCAGGAAGGGCGTCTCAGCGTACGCGGGCGCGCCCTCTGGTCGCGAGTCATGGTGGGAAGCGACTGCATGCAGCTCGGGCATTTCCGGACCGACCTCGGGGACACCTTGGATCGACAGTAGATAGACCCGGCGTACGAACCGACGGGCTCTTTCTGAGGGACAACGCGTCCCTCGCGGAGTTCACGAGAGCGTCGCGGATCGTCGAACGACTCTACCGGGTCCCTCGCGCCGAACAGATGCTCCGGAATCTCCTGGCGGATCACGAGCAGTTGATCCGCGAGCTCCGCCAGGGTTCGGAAACGTGCGTCGGACACGAAGACATGGGCACCAACGACTTCCTGATCGACCTCATGGAACAACACGAGAAGATGGCGTGGATGCTGCGTGCCAGCATCGCCGAACCGCCCCGATAGTCATCCACGCTTGCCGGATCTGTCGCGCCGGACCCGCCCCGGCGGACGCCACGAGATAGCCTAAGCCATTCTCCGGACTGCCTCCCGACTTTCGTCCCCCATGGGCCTGAGGGAATGACGGGGGCCGGCTCGGGAGCCCACTCACGAGAACGCCGAGGGGGGTCCCCCACTAGGGGCTGTCCCCCCTTGGGTCTGCGATCAGGCGACAACCCTCAAGAGAGACGCGGCTCCGGGAGGTGCAATCTCCCAAGACTCTCCGCCTGCCACGATCCTCAGCTTCGTACCCGCGCGCGAAGCAGGGGAGGATGCGGCCCAGCGTTCGAAGACCTACTGTGTCTTCTCAGGTCCTCATGATGCGCCGGCCCGCGGGTCGGTTCTTGACCATGCCCTTTCCGCCCTTACCCTTCGCCGCACGTCGCTTCGCCGCTGTCATTCTCCCGCCTCGGCTCTTCTTGGCCATGTTCTCTGCATGGCTTCAATGTGTTTCGTCCTGCCGCTCGCTATTCACGACGAACGGACGGGAGGCCACTGATGCTACTCCCTCCTCCCACATCCTCGCAGGGGAGTTGCCCTTTGACGCGAGGGACCCGCGGGGCTGGGCGGATCGCTGAACCCTTCGTAAAGATGTTGTGATTCTTCTGCGACGAGTTCTCCGAGACCCGACCGAGGAAGAGGAAGCTCGAGTCCTTCGTGCCAGCATTCTGGTCTGCGACCCCGGCTCGGACCTCTGCGGGGCATTCTGCGTCAGAGGCCCAGCCAGCGCGCAAAGGCTCCGGGTGAGCTCTAACCTAGTTGAGCGGATTGAAAAGGGTAGAGAGTGTGTGAAAAGTCGACCTGACGACTTGAAAGGGTGCGATGTGGGCTGTTACCCCTCGAGCACGAAGGGTCACTCAGCAGTTCTCGGAGAAGGAACTTGATCTAATCGGAATCAACGGACATCGAATCAGCCGGAAAGTTGAGCCACCCTTTCTGAGCTCTTCGAGGTGATGTTTAGCGATCACAGGCATCGTCGCCTCCGTGCCCCGATTGAAGGTATCCTCGCTCTCAAAGATCGCCAGCGACATCTGGATTCCCGTGCCCCGCTCATTGAGGACGTACGCGCCCAGACAGCCCGGTTGCTTCCGGAGGGCCGTGGCGTGATCCAAGGCGGCGATGGCCAACGCCTCCTCTTTTCCCCGCTTCGCCACGCTGGTAGCCATACCACAGAACATTGGCACACCTTGCCTGCGGCAGAGCGCCCTCGAGGATAGCGGGGCCTTACCGCACGCTGGGTGGAATAGCACTCACACCCACGCCCAGAGGGACGAGGAAAACCTTGATAGCGAGGAATCCGTCACTCTAATGGGTCACATGCCGGAATCCAGCCGGCGCGTTTTTGCTTCACATCATGCCCGGGTCACGAAGACCATCAAGGCGCCGATCAAATACGTGTACGAATGGTGCACCGACTTTCGGAGTGACGACGGGAAATTCTCGAGCTCGAAGCCGCGTTTCAAGGTGATTCACGTGGGGTCGGATCGCGTGGTCCGAATCCGTGTGAGAGTCACTCCTATCGAGAGCCCCGCGGTAGCCGTGGAACTCGTCCGATTGATTCCACCTGACGCCTGGCACAAGGATCAGATAGGGGAGACGGACCTTGACGCGGTGGATTACAAGCTTGCACGCCTCGGTTCTGGACGAACGCGAGTGACCGTATCTCTCACGGAACGGTGGATGACACGAAAGCATCCCACTCGGAGTCAGTGGGTCCGCAGCGCGAGCAAGTACTGGGATAATCTGGTGGCTGCCCTGGAAGAGGATTACCGGAAGGGGATGCCCGCCAAGGGCTAGCGACCCCAGCCCAACTCCGGAGTGAGTGCAATCGCGCCTTACACCGAGACAGGTAGGAATCGCGGTTTCAGGGCGACGGTCTGCTAACGGATTCGAAGATTTCATCGGAGCCCCTCTTCGTCTCCACCTTCGCAAAGGGGTACGATTACCCACCCGAGGGGGTCTCTCGCAGTCCACGCGAAGCATCCATCGGCCGTGAGGCCACCTATCTCGATCGCGAGCCTCTGGAAGCACCCACGCCTGGTGTCAGGTCCCGTCTTAGGGCCGGAGCCATTCGTAGTCGCCACAGCTCGGAATCGGAGCGTAGTTCACGGTCGGCCAACCGGGCTATCTCCGACGCAGAAAGTGGTCGACGGCTGGTTACCAGGCGGAGACCGCGGAACTCGAGGTGGCAGCCTCGGGAGCCGTTGGATGCGATGCGGTACCAATACTGCGAGTGCCGAAAGGGACCATCAAGGTGAGTATTCGTCCAGGCCATCTCCGAAGGGTTAAGCCGAACCAGCCGATGGATTCGTCGAGGGCGTCCCGCCGGGTATGTGGTATCGGTCAGCACGAGGGCATCCTTACTCAACCAACGGACCGACCGCACCCATTTCGCTGGAAACAACTTCCCGTCGTCCGGCTCGAAATCGGTGCACCAAGCATACGCCGCCCTCGCCGGACCGCGCAAGGGCTGACGGAAGCCGTACTGGAGCGAGTAGATCGGCATGCTTCCGTTTCCCGGCCCGTGACATGGAGTCGACGGGAGGTTAAGGCAATCGGCCCGACGGTATCTCGACCGAATCGCGCTTTCGGAGTCCGCTCACCGTAATAGCATGCCTTGCATTTACGGGTCCCATACGCAACCCCAGGGTGCGCCTCGGGAGGGCTGCCCGCAGTGGAGAAAGCCTCGATCGCGACGTAGGAGACCTCTCCGTCCCCGCCAACTGCCCGAGTTTCCTATCCCCTTCTTCCTTCTGCGACGACCTACTTTCGTCGTTCCCAAATCACTTCGTACTCGTGGGCTTCTAGCGGCCGCTCGAGGGCAGCAGCGAGAGGATCCGCCACGATTTCGTTATGCGACTCAGCTTGCCGAGCCTGCATCGACAAGCCCATCGCCGTCTGCCAATCCTCCTTCCGTTCCCAGAACGAAATCCCCACGAGCTCCCGATTCTCCGAATCCTTCAGAAAGTGGAGCGAGAGCAGCCCGGGTTGAGTTGCCATGAATTCGGCGAACGCCTGCATTCCCGCCTGGACCATCTGTTCCATCCCGCGCTTGGGACGAGCCCGGGCTACGTACGAAAAGATCACGTTCTCGCACCTAGCCGCTTTGGAAGATCCCTTGTGGGACTTCTCCCGGAGCGACGAACACTGCATAGTGACCCATGTTCGGAATCTCCGACTTCGGGACGATGACCTGCGCCCCGGCGGCCTCAGCGTCCTTGAGGGTCTTGGCGATGTCCTTGACTTCGATGTACGACAGGGAGCCGGGCATCTCGCCCTCCTGAGGCCCTCGAAGCGCGCCGGTGGGGAGGGCCGGGGGAGAAGTGAACCAGTATCCCCCCCCTGTATCGTCGAACTTCCATCCGAACACCTTCTCGTAGAACCGGATGCTCTTCGCCGGGTCCTTCGAGATCAGTTCCACGTGGCTGACGGCTCCTGCGGGCTGGCTCTTCGGCATCGTACTTCCCTCGTTGAGCCTCTCCGGCTCACGTGACATCATGCGGGGGGAGGTCAAATACCGATTAGGGTAAGAAAAGTAAGCGAATCTATTCATTCAGCCGGACGGTGAGGGGCGCGTGGAGCCTCATACCGTGCCCACTGTCATGTGGAAGACCTGCCCGATCCGGTCGAGCTTGGGCGTGCTCGGTCGACGGTGGTCTCTCCTGATTCTCCGGGATGTCGCGTTCTTCCGGAAGGTCCGGTTCAGCGACATGCTGCGTACCAACTCGGGATTGAGCCCACGCCTCCTGTCGATTCGGCTGAAGGAACTGCAGCGGGAGGGTCTGATTGAACGTGCCGCCAGCCCTGACGACCACCGCGAAATCTGGTACGACATCACGGAAAAGGGGCGGGACGTCGTCCCTATCCTCGCCGCGTTCATCCAGTACGGAGCCAAGCATCGGGCGAAAGACGTCTTCGTTGACCGCCGGGCCCGGGACTTCGGGACTCTCTTCCCGGAGGGCGGAGAGTACATGTTGGGCCAGTTGTACGACTACGCGCGCTCACCACGTCCCAGGGGCCGATCCGGGGCTCTATATGTGGGACGGAGATCGAGATGATCCGATTCACCGTAGAACGCGTTGTACGCGGAGCTCCCGGTGAAGTTTACGCCTGGTTCAGCGACTACTCGGATCGCGAGTACACCGGACCCAACTGGTCGTCGAGAGAAGGAATGCGTCGATCGGTTACAGAACAGGATTCACGGCTTGCGGTGTTCACCGACTTCTACAGCCGAACCGCGCTGAAATACCGCGCCGACAAGCACCCACCTCACAGGGTCGAAGCGGAGGGCGTGGGGGACAATATGAACGGGCATGTCAGCCTGAAGATATCCCCGGCTCCGGAAGGCTCGAAATTGACGATCGAGTTCCAATTCGAACCGCGGGGCGTCGCGAGGCTTTTCGCTCGGTTGATGAGCGGGCAGGTTGCCCGAGCTTCGACTCGGCACGTGGACTGCTTCATCGAAGACTTCTACGCCATTCGAGCTGATGGACCTCAGGGTCCGCGGTCAAGCGGAAGTTAAGCGCGAGTGTCGTAAGTCGAGGGAATTACGAGCCCACCTGCCAACGCCTGGCCGAATCTCTTCGAGCGACCTCGCGCGGAGTCAGCTGAAGGACAGCTCTTCGGGGAGCTGTAGGGGCGGTTCGCCCGGGCCTGGGGCGCAGCTGACCCGGAGCACATTGCACGCTGCGGCGAAGCATTTCGCTCCTGCTCGAAAGGGGTGGAGACTGTGTGAAAAGTCAAGACGATGTGCCCGATCGTGCAAACCGTACGTAATCCCGGCGCGAGCCTACTCCAAGTGCGGGTAGTCTGCGTCAGAGATTGAGCGCTCGAGCGACTTTCCGCACAGTCTCGGTGGTTTCTCCCCCGCTCCCTCTCTTCCAGCGGTCGGGTGAGGCTGTCCATTTTCCCGGCGCCGATTCTGGCCAGTTCCGCGGCGCCACTGACACCGCGGTAATCGCCCGGGTGTGCTGGCTGGGCTGGGGGGCTCGGGAGGGTCACCGCGAGGAACGTTCAAGCGCAGCGGGGTGAGCTCGGCTCGCCAGTTGTGGGGCTGCAGAACCCGGCGACCCTCGCGGTTTCGACCCCGGGCGGCTCCCGCGAACATCGACCCCGATGAGTCGCTTCGACATATCGACGTTTAGGTCCGGGCTGCCGAGGCCAGGGATCCGGCGAACCCGCTCGATGTAGGTCACCACTCGGCTCAGGGTCACGTTCACGCCGACGTAGAATATGCAGAGCATGACGAACGCGGCGATCGGTTGCGCGTCGTACAGCGCGATGTTCGTGTGGGCCCAGTCGTAGACCTCGAAGACGCCGATGAAGCTGAGGATCGTGGCGGTTTTGAAATTGCTGATCCACTCGTTGGTCAGCGGCAGGCTCATGAGCCGTATTGTCTGCGGCAGGGTGACCCGGAAGAAGGTCTGGACGCGGCTTAATCCGACCGCCTTTGCTCCCTCGATCTGCCCCGCTCCGACCGACTGGAATCCGCCGCGGAACACCTCGACCTGGTAGCCGGCCGTATTGATGAGAAGGGCGATGAAGCCGGCCCAGTAGTTCACGTCCCACCCGAGGAAAAGGAGGTGGGGCACCGTGAAAATCATCACGTTCCAGACGATGAACAGCTGCACGAGGAACGGTGTTCCGCGGATGGCCGCGACGTAGCCCGAGGTGAAGGCGTAGAGCGGCCACCGCCATAGCCAGGAGAGCCTCGTTCTGAGTCGCTTCCGACTGACCGTGGGGTCGCGACGTGGGGGGTAGGCCCGGACGAGGCCGAGCCCGAGGGCGATGCCGAATCCGATGATGTAGGTGTAGGTCGTGAACTCGAGGGAGATTTCGAGAGGGCCAAAGCCGGAAGGCAGGTTTTGGATGATGAAGGGGATGCTGTAGGCGCCTGCAGCCCCGAGAGCGAAAAAGACCCCGACCGCACCGGCCACTCCGATGGCGATGTAGATCGCAGACGAATGCCGCCAATCTCGGCCGCACTCTACCGGTCCGGAACCTTCGGGTGGGCGGTTCGGAGGTGGTGGTGCCGGGTCCGCCGCAAGGGGAAAGACGGCAGAATCTCCTGAGGACAGGCCCACCTCCTGCCCGGATTCCGTATCCCCTTCCATCGTCCGTTACCTCAGGATCTTCCTCATGAACGCCTGGGTTCGCTCGTGACCGGGCGCATCGAGGATCTCCGAGGGGGAGCCCTCCTCGACCACCAGTCCCCCGTCGAAGAAGACGACCCGATCCGCGACCTCCCTGGCAAAGCCCATCTCGTGAGTGACGACCGCCATCGTCATTCCCGCCTTGCCGACCAGGCTCATCACGGCCAGGACCTCGTGGATCGATTCGGGGTCGAGGGCCGACGTCGGTTCGTCGAAGAGAATCGCTTTCGGCTCCATCGCAAGCGCCCGGGCGATGGCCACGCGTTGCTGCTGGCCGCCGGAAAGCTGTGCCGGGTAGGCGTCCATCTTGTCCGCGAGACCGACGCGGGTGAGTTCGTAGATCGCAGTCTTCTCCGCGGTGGCGCGGTCCATCTTCTTGGCGTGACGCAAGGCCAGCGTCACGTTCCGCTTGGACGTGAGGTGTGCGAAGAGGTTGAACGACTGGAAGACCATCCCAATCTGTTGGCGGACCCACTCGGGCCGGATCCGCGGGTCCGTCAGCGCGAGCGAATCGAGGTAGATTTCGCCCGCGTCCGGCTCCACGAGGAGGTTGATACAGCGCAGAAGGGTCGACTTGCCCGAGCCGGAAGGTCCAACGATGCAAAGAACCTCACCCGACTTGACGTCGATGTCCACGCCGCGAAGCACCTCGAGGCGGCCGAACGACTTCCGTAGACCCCGGACCCGGATGGCGCTCACAGTCGGGCCGCCTCCAGTCCAGGGATCTTGTAGAGGTCCTCGACGCCCCGGACGACCCGGGTGACCACGTACGTGAGTAGGAAATAGAGGAGCGCCACCTCGACCCAAATCACGAGGGACCCGTACAGATAGGTTTCGTAGGTCGTCGAGACCAAAATAAACGCCACACCGCTCAGCTCGAGCCAACCGATCACGAACAGGAGCGAGGTGTCCTTGATCGAGGATGAGAACTCGTTCCCGAGTGCCGGCAGGGAGATCCGAAACGCCTGAGGGAGGACGACGAGAAACATCGAACGGGTACGAGAGATCCCCACGGCGTCAGCGGCCTCTACTTGGCCGGCCGGCACCGACAGGATGCCCGCACGCACGATCTCCGCCTGGTAGGCGGCGGTGTGGAACGCAAGCGCGATGACCCCGAGCCATAGCGTGATGTTACGGACCTCGTACGGGTTCAAGTTCGAACCCTTGAGCGCGATCGCCCCGATCAACGAGGCGAAGACGATGAGACCAATCGGCGGCAAGCTCCGGAAGAAATCGACATAGACGGACCCGAACCCCCGGAGAATCAAGGACTTGGACGTACGAGCCCAACCGACCATGAACCCGATCCCGAACCCCAGCGAAAGGATGACCCCGACGACCTCGCAGGTGAGATAGAACCCACTAAGCAGTGGGTTGATTTCGCTCAGCGCAAAGGAAAGCGGGTACACCCCGAGGTACCCGAGCTCGAGGAGAAACAGGATGGCCCCGACTGTCGCTGCGACTCCGTAGACGACCGGTGCCCAAGCCTTCCACGTCAGCACTCGATGGAACCCGGTGACGGGGCTCGGGGAAGGTGGGTTGGAAGAGGGGGTTACGATGGAGCTCAGCCCCCCCGCCACGGCGCACTCACTTTGTCGATTGGAAGTCCAAATCCAACGGGAGGCATCCGGGGACCGCTCCCGTTGAGCAACGGATTTCGACCCT
The DNA here is from genome assembly GCA_963838955.1 of uncultured Thermoplasmata archaeon. Classification (GTDB taxonomy): domain Archaea; phylum Thermoplasmatota; class Thermoplasmata; order Lutacidiplasmatales; family UBA184; genus Lutacidiplasma. The sequence goes on from CAWISZ010000004.1 coordinate 158,597, forward strand.
TCGACCTCGCGTCCGAAGGAATCGCCCCTGCGTCTAACCGAACCATTCGTGGATCAGCATCGCGTAGGTCCCGTCCGCCATCGCTTGGTTGATCACGCTGTCGATCACAGGCAGGATGTGTTCCGGGTCTCCGTGAGCAACCGCAAAGCCGTAGAGCTCATCGGTGATGATGAGACCGGCGACTCGGAAGGTTCCAGACTGGCCCGCGGCGATCGCGCTGGCTACGCTGCTGTCAATCATCACAGCGTTTATCGAGCCTGCCTCGAGCGCCTCAAGCTCGAGGTCGACCGTCCCGAAGGCGGTCACCGAGCCACTGCCGGTCTCGTTCGACGGCGGGAGATACTGTTGGAGCCAGGCTTGGCTCGTGGTCCCGCTCTGAACCCCGATCTCGAGCGGCGCCAGGGTCGTAGCCGTGCATATCTTGCTCCCGTTGGTCACCGGGCAATTCAGTGAACTCGACGTACCAACCAGGATGCCTTGGTTGTCGTCGTAGTAAGGAATCGAAAAGGACATCGTAGCATTCCGGGCCGCGCCCACCGATCCCGATTCGGTGATGGACGACGCGGCCATGTCCACGACCCCTGCGCCGACGTCCGCCAGAAGGACGGAGAAGTCAGCGTAGTTCTGGATCACGAGCGTGCGGTGCAAAGCGTTGGCAATCAGTACCGAGAAGTTGATGTCGAACCCGAAATACGCCCCCGCGGAGTAGTTGTAGTCCTCAAAAGGGGGATACGGAATGTTCGTCCCCACCACCAAGTATGGGGAGGACGACGAGCCGTTGCTCGAGCTGAACACAGTCTTACCGACGTAGAGTCCCGCGGTCACCATGATAAGAGCGACGATAACCACCGACGCAACGAAAACGCCGCGGCTGATCCCCCGTTTCGCCGCCCCGGCTGGTAGCGACGCCCCGCCCCCGCCCGTCACGGTTTCCGCACTGCAATGTCCTTATTTAAACAGGTCGAACCTAGGTAACTGGTCACCTGAACAGCGCAGCCACATACCACCTCATTGCCCAGAAGACCCTGGGGAAATCGGTCCGTTTAGAACGCCCGCCCGACTCGGAGTCGTGGGCCGAACTCACCGTATCGAATCGAGGAAGCCCCGGACCGCGCCGATGTACGTTGTTCGCTCCTCCCAGAAGGGAGTATGCGAACTGTTCTCGAACTCGATGCGGACGGCGCCGGGGATCCCGTCGGCGATCTGACGCGCGCAGGCGGGCGCGACCTCATCGTACCTCCCACCCGTGACGAGCGTCGGGAGTTGGATCTCGCCGAGCCGGCGGGAGATGTCCCAGTCGCGGATCGTCCCGGTGATCGTGAACTCGTTGGGACCGTTCATGTAGTTGTAGACCGGCTTGGAGATCTGCGCGAAACTGTAGGTCAAGAGGGGGGGCCAGTCGGGCAGGCGGCAGACGAACTGCCGATAGAAATGCTCGACCGATCGGAGGTACTCGGGGTGCTCGTACTCGTGCAACTGGTCGTACTTGTAGATGGTCTCGCGGTCGGCCTGCGCCATCCCATCCACGAGCTTCCACATCTCGCGGACCGCAAGCGGGATGCTGGCGAGCCCGCCGACGGTCGTGACGCTCTTCAGGTGATGTGGGTAGCGGAGCGCGTACGCCAGCACGAGGGCCCCACCGTAGCTCGATCCGATGATGTGGACGCGGCCGAGGTCGAGGGCCTGCCGGACTCCCTCCACTTCTTCCAAGTTATGCTCGACCGTGAAGAGCGACGTATCGGTGGTGCGTTCGGAGAGGCCACAGCCGAGCTGATCCATGAAGACGACGCGGTCTCCGCTCCGGCTGAGGTCGGCGAACGGTTGGAGATAGTCGTGGGTCGCGCCGGGACCGCCGTGGATGCAGAGGACGGTTTCGACGGCATTCTGCGGGCCGCATACTCGGTAGAACATGTTGAACCCGAGGACGTTGACCTGCCCGTGGCGCATCGGTTCCGGCCATCCCCCGGTCATCGGTGACCGGGAGAACCGCTGCGGGATATTCCTTTCTGCTGCGACGCTTCATCATCCTCGGGCGCCGGCCTCCGGAGTCGACCGGTACTTATCCAGGTGGGTCGGTAGGCGTGGGGAGCAAGGTCCAAAGCCCACGGAGGACTCGGAGCTTTCGTGAACGGCGGGACGACGTCGGACGATCCGATCGATACCGTGCTCCTGAGAGGGGTCGAGTTCGCGTGCCGTCCGGACTGTGGCCTGTGCTGTTACGCGACTCCTGCGGTCGATCCGGCCGAGAGGACGGCCCTCCTCCAGATCGCTCCGGAGAGCGAGTTCCTCTCGGGCGAACGGGACACGACCTTTATCGCCGCCCGGCCCGAGGGCGGCGCGTGCCAGTTCCTCTCCGGGAACCGCTGCCGGGTGCACTCCGCACGACCGTTTCCTTGCGCCGTGTTCCCCATCATCGTCCACGCAGGAACTCGTTTCCAAGCATCGGTCGTGCACTCCTGTCCGGGAATCGCTGCCTTCGGGCGCGTCGGCTCGACAAGTTCCCCGGCAATCCCGTCGCCCAGAGGTCTCGACTCGGAGCTCGCCCGCGCCGGAGTGCGATGCCGCTCGCCGGAGGGTCAGCGAGCGCTCGCCGCCGCGCGACGGGACGGGCTCCGAGTGGAGCGGATGCTCGCTCGGGAAGGGCTCTGGGTGCCCACGCCCCAGGTCCGCGAGTCGTTGCGGGGGCGCATCCCGATGCCCGATTCATCGAACTTCCCCGTGGAAGATCCCCCGGAACTCGAGGAGGGGGAGGAGCTGCTACCGCTCTTTTTCGATGATCGCACGGGTCCGGTCGCGATCGCCGGGCACGCCGGCGGCTGGCAGCTCGTCGAGCTCCGAGAGCAGGGGGGTGTCCATGCGTGGTTGGGCGTGTGGCCCCCACCGTCGCGGATGCCGTCCCTCGAACCGGCGGCCGAGCGAGCGCTCCGCGGCTATCTCGAGTACTGGCTGGAGCGAGATGCTCTGTTCGGGTTCGTCCACCTTGCGATGCTCGAGGAACCCTCCGACGAGGATGTCGTCGCCCGCGTCGCACGAGAACTGCGCTCGATCGGGGCGACGGTCGTCGCCCGAGCTCGTGTCCGGGCGAGCGCCCGTGGAGCGATCGCCCCTTCGCTCACGGAGGCCGATATCGACCGGGGCATCCGCGCTTCGGACGCGGACCTGCTCGATCGGGCCGGCTGGACCGTTCAGCTCTGAGCACGGGGGCGAGGGAGTCGTCGCCCGAGGGCGGACTCGAGGTCACCGACCAGCTGCTCCTCGGCCGACGCGCTCCATGGGGAGGGAAGTCGTTCGGGTGGGATCGACCAATCGACGGGGGGCGCTTGTCCTGTTTCGCGTTGGAACTCCCCGCGCCATGCGGCGGGGAGCGGGTCGTCCCGTCCGGGCCCCGAAGCGGATCCCGCGAGACGGTGGCCGGCTCGCGCGAGCCCCCGGGCCACGTTCTCCGGGGTGTACCCTCCGCCGCCGGTAACGACGACGCGCGAGCGGCAGAGCTCGCGGGAGAGGTCGAGAAGCTCGTCCAGGAGCGTCGTGTACCCCTCCGGGGTGTATTGAAGGCCCGCAAGTCGATCACCTACGTGACCATCCATCCCGTGCTGCAGGACGATGAGGTCCGGGCGGAACTCGCGTATCAACGGTGGAACCACGCGCCGGAAGAGGGGAACGAGGGCCTCGTCCCCGGAGCCGGGGGGAGCGGCAGGTTGACCTTGAACCCTTCTCCGTCGCCCTGTCCCGTCTCGCTCGGAAAGCCGGTCCCGGGGAAGAGGGTCCTCCCGTCCTGATGGAAATCGATGTCGAGGACCCGCCCCGAGTCGAAGAATCCGTACATCACCCCGTCCCCGTGGTGTGCGTCGATATTGAGGTACGCTACCCGGTCGCCCGCATCCAAGCCGTGGCGAACGCCGAGCGCAACGTCGTTGAAGATGCAGAAGCCGCTCGCGCGGTCCGGATGGGCGTGGTGCAGGCCGCCGGAAGGCTGGAACACCGGCGCATCGCGCGCGCGCGCAAGATCGACCGCGCGCACGGTGGCAGAGGCGACCCGGCTCGCCGCCTCCCAGCAGCCGGGGAAGGCCGGCGTATCTCCCGTATCGAGGAAGAGCGGGCGGGAGTCCGAACTGGACCGCTCGACCAGTCCGAGGTACTCCTCCGTGTGAAACGTGGACAGCTCCTCTCGCGGTGCGGGATCGATCTCTCGGATCCATTCCACGCCCGATTCCGCCGCGAGCGTCGCTTCGAGCAGGCCGGCGGCGAGCGCTCGGCTCGACATCTGAAACGGGTGGCCGGCCCCGAAGTCGTACCTGCGGAATCGCTCGTCCCAGATCACGGTGAGTCGACGCGCCGTCATCCCTTCCCTCGGATGGATCGTGTTCAGGCCTCGTCGGCGGCGTTGGGGCCGGAGTCACCGGACTGTTCCATTGCGCGTTGTCCTCGCCGGGCGATCCACGCCGCAGCGAGGGCGGCTGCCGCGAGCGCGACCACCCAGTAAACGTAGCGCGCGTGCAGGATGATGAAGGTCGGCGGCGATGCATCGTTGATCTCGGAGGTCGTGAACGCCCAGGTCCAAAACCCGGGCAGGATCGCGAGCGCGATCACACCCGCGCTCACGTACCGCCAGTTGACCAGGCGCTGGACCTCGCGCGAGATCGCCGGCGGGATCTCATGTTCGGGGTGCAGGATGCCCTGACGCGTCATGAGACCGAGCACCAGGAACATCAGCGCGACGTCCACCGACCAGGCGATCGACGACAGATTGAGGATCGTCTCGTCCCGTCCAAGGAAGACCCCCGACCACACGATAAACAGGAGATAGGGCTCCAGCGAAACGAGCAGCAGGAGCGACGCGTTCAGCAGGAGGAGTTTCTCCCGCTCGACCGTGATCCGCTCGGTGATGCGGGTGTAGGCCATCCAGATCCAGACGAGCAGGCCGAAGCTGACGACGAACTCGGCGATGTAGCCGACGACCTCGACCGGATTGTTCGGAGGAGCGAACGCGAGCTGGATCGCGGTGATCGACAGCGCGAGACCGAAGATCATGTCGCTGAGCGCCTCGATGCGCGCGGGGCTGATGTGCGAGAACGTGGCCATCCGGCGCGCCCACGGACGAGGACGGCTTAATACAGTCGAGCGCGGGGGCGCCGATGGACACCGTTATCTCGCCGGCGGGATCGAGGCGCCTGCGGAACGCACCATGTCGATCGAGGACACGCTCTCGCCCAACGCGATCAAGGTCTATCGGGCCATGAAGGACCTGAACTACGCGAGCGAGGAGAAGATGGGGACCGCCGAGCGGATCACCCAGACCTCGAAGCTCCCGAAGAACATGGCCCTGAACGCGCTGCAGGAGCTCCAGACGAAGGGGCTCGTCCGCCGCAAGGTCCGCGAGAAGTCCGCGGGCTACTATCTCGTGCTCACGTAGCTCGGTCCGGCGGCTCCGTCGAGCGGTGCCCCCGCGCGCGTCCCATCACGCGCTCGAGCACTCGACTGGTGGATCGCAGCGTGACCTCAGTCACGGCGCTGACCCGGGCCACCTGGGCCCGGGACCTGCGTTCGCCCTCGCGCTCCGCGGCGAGGTAGATCATCGCCGCCACCAGACCGTGCGGGCTGAGCCCGGAGAGCTCGGGTTCCTTCTGCGCTTCCTCCATCATCGCCTCTACGGTGGAACGCACGTGGGAAGAGAGGGCGAGCTCCTCGGCGTAGCGCACGAGGAAGGACTTCATCCCGACCGACGGGATCGAGAGTTCGGCTTCCCGCTGGATCATCTTGAACGCCCGGCCGACGTCCGGGCGTGACGCGCCCGCGGCCTCGGAGATCTCGCTCAGCGTCCGGGGGATGGCGAAGCGACGGCACGCGGCGTAGATCGCCGCGCCCACGCTCGCGCCGAGGCTGCGCCCGCGCGAGAGCCCTTTCGATTTGGCCACCTGGAAGATCCGCTCCGCCTCGGTCATCACGACCGGAGGGAGCGCGAGCTGATCCCCCACGAGCGCCATCTCCCCGTGCGCGGAGGAGCGATCGGACGAACCTCCCGTCACTCGGGAGGTCTGACGCTGCATCACGCGCTTGAGGTGTTGGAACTCGTAGCGTCGGTGCCAGTCGAGGCGGCGTCCCTGACCGTCGCGGCCAAGCGACAGTGTCGAACCGAGGGTGCGTCGGGCGCTCCCACTGGGAGCGAACGGACCGATCCCCCGACCGCTCCCCGAGGAGGCGGTGCCGGAGGACGCGGCGGGGACGTTGGTGATGAGCTCGCCGGTCTCGAAGACGAGCCCGCATTCCGAGCAGTGAACCTCCGAACGTACCGGGTCCACGATCCGGTGGGTGCTCCCGCACATGGGGCAGGCCACGGGCGTGGCGCCCGACGGAGCCGAGCGGGAACCGCCTTCGCCGGTCACGAAGACTCTAGGTGTACGTAGGTGTATTTAGTCCATAGTGCAGGCTAGGACCGAGAGGGTGGACGAACATGGTGCCCCGGTCGACCGCGCGTTATCGCTTCCGAAAGAACTTCCGGGTCTCGGCCGACGAGGCGTATTCATGGTTGACGGACTTCGGCGCCGACGATCTGAAACTGATGGGAGGGACCGGCACGCGCGACGTGCATCGACTGACCCCGGACGTCTACCTCCTGGTCGATCACATCCGCCGCAACGGCCGCAAGGTCCTCAAGGCGAAGCTCGTCCATCTGTACCCGAAGGGTCACGCCAGGATCAGCACGTACATCGGAGGGCCCTCGAACCGATCGCAGTTCGTCTATCAGATCGAGCCGCGAGGCCGCCACCGCTCTCGGTTCACGTTCACCGGCCTCCAGATGGAGGAAGGGGGCCCGGGCCCTCCAAGGCGCTCGACTGGCCCGGTACGCCCGCCGACTCGGGCGCGAAGATTCCGCGACCTGGACGCGCCTGACGCGCGAGCTCCATCAGGCGCTCGCCCGCTCCCGGCGCTCGCCGGGGCGCTGACCCTCGGTCGTCCCCCGCCGCCAAAGGGTATCTCCTCGGCGTCGATGGAGTGAATCGTGCGCAAGGGACTCCTCATCGTGGGTATCGGAGTCGCCATCGTGGGGGCGACCTTCATCGCCACGATCGTCAGCCTGCCGCCGCCTCCGAGCCAGATCTCAGCATCGCTGCTCGATGTTCCCTACGTTCGGGACAACTCGACGATGACCGAGACGATGAGCCCGGCCAGCGCCCCGTCGGCGAACGTGTACTTCTCCTGGGTCTCGGATTATCCGATCGCGGTCTCGCTATACGATCAGTTCCCCTGCGCACCGGGGAATCGGAGTTGTACGCCCACGACTCCGCTCGTCTCCTGGGTGGAGAACGCCTCCGGTAAATGGAGCAGTTCCGGCGGGGTCGATCTTCCCGTCTACGTGGTGCTGACGAACAACGGCAGTACTCCGGCAACGGTCAGCGGTACCGTCGTCGCGACCTACGTTCCCTCGACCCCGTACCTTCCGACCTGGTCGCTGGTGGCGCTCGTCACGGGGGCGCTCGTCCTCCTCGGGATCGGCGCGGTGGCGATATTCCTCGGGCTCTTCCTGCGCGCCGGGATCTATGGTCGGCCCCCACCGAAGATACCGGATTCCATCGCGGAAGACGATCGCTACTTGCAAGAACTGGACGACGAACCGAGCGCGCCGGGCGACGCGCCTTCCGAGGACACGCCCGATCGCTAACCGCTCACTGCCCCCAGAACGGGCTTTCGGGTCGGTGAATCCGAACGACCTCGTCCAGGATCGCCGTCTCGGACGGCGTGAGGGGCTGCTTCCGGAGGATCCGCGCCGCGGACTCGGGCACCGCGACCAACAATAGGTCTCCTTCCTGGACGTTGCGGCCGACGATCGCGCCTTCGATCGCCGCGGCGAGTTCCGAGCCCTCTTCCCCCTGGGCGACCGAGGTCCCTTCCCGCTGCAGGCTACGGAGAACGCCGACCTCGGTGCCGTCCAGGCGCATGAGGTGAACGCCCGGGCGCAGCGTCCCGCCGATCACCTTGACCCCGACGATCGCGGGCTTCGACGCTCGGAACACGTTCCCCGGAAGCAGTTGGATCTTGGCCGGATGGACGAGCTCCAGGCGGCGCTGGACCTGGAGCGCGCGCGCACGCTCCTCGCGCCACTTTCCGTACTCTTCGATCACCCGATACATCACCTCGCTGCGGAAGATCCGGACCGGCCCGACCTCGCCCTCGGGTTGGGCATCCGGAAGGATGGGGACGTTGAACGCCAGAACGGCCCGATGGGTCGGGTCCTTCACGGTGGCGACGCGGATCACGGTCGGTCGACCGATCGGACCGATCGATGCTTCATGGATAGGGATCTTCGCCTCCCGACACTCGAATGCCAAGGCCTCGAGCCCTCCGAGAGTATCGGCGGCGATCGCCACGCCGCTCTCGGCGTTCTCCGCCACGGGATGGCTCTCCCGGGCGAGATCGGACCGGACCTGCGCGGCCTCCTCCGGCGTGCGAACGACCTTGAGCAGTCCGCCGGGCATAGCGCCTTCGATGCCGGTGGCGGCGACGTACACTCCTGCCGCCGCCGTGACGAACGAAAGCGAGTCGAGCTTGGGTACCTTGGGGGCTTTGCCCGTGCGCGACAGCGCGGGGCGATAGATTCCGCGGATACGGGTCGTGAACGGGTCGTCTCTGCCGGTCACCACGATCTCGTCGCCGACCGCGATCCGTCCGCGGTAGACGATGACGTCCCCGACCGGTCCGACCCCCTTCTGGTCGCTCCGCTCGAGGACGGTGCCCTCTCCTCCCTCTTCGACCAGGACGAGCTCCTCTCCGAGGAAGCGTTGGGAGAGACCCACGAGGAGCGCGAGAAGCTCCGGGATCCCCGCGCCGGATTTCGCCGAGATCGGCACGATTCCGACGTTCCGGGTGAAGTCGCTGACGCGGTCGTACCGCTCGGTGGAGAACCCCATCTGGTCGAGCTGCTGAGCGACCTCATACAGGTGCTGGTCGAGGCTTCGACCGAACTCCGGCCCGCTCTTCGCGATCTGCTCGAGAAGCGGGACGCGACCGGACGGCTTGCGCCAACCCCCGAGGAGGTCGATCTTGGTGAGGGCGATGACGAACGGCGTCTTCTCGTGGCGGAGGATCTGGATTGACTCCTTGGTCTGCGGCATGAGCCCCTCGCGCACGTCGACCACCAGGATCGCGAGGTCGGCGAGCGCGCCTCCGCGCCGACGCATCGTCTCGAAGGAACGGTGACCCGGGGTATCGATGAATAGTAGGCCCGGAACGTGCATCTGTTCGGAACGCAGCACGCCCTCGCACAGCCGCCGAACGACCTCGCCGGGGACCTCGATCGCGCCGATGTGCTGGGTGATGCCCCCGGCCTCCTGCGAGGCGCGGACGGAGCCCGAGATGCGATCAAGCAGGGTGGTCTTGCCGTGATCGACATGGCCGAGCACGGAGACGATTGGTTCTCGGAGTTCGGCCACGTTCTCGCGACCGAGCTCGAACCATTAGCGTTGCTGGGGCCCCGAGCGCGGCTCCTTCCCGAGGCAGGCCCGGAGTTCGGCAGCGGCGCTCTCCGGTAGAATCGGGTTCACCGCAGTACCGGCCCCGAGCTCGTAACCATCGGCCCGCACTAGGCGGGGGACGACCTCGACGTGCCAGTGGAAGTTGCGCTCCTTCCCCGGAGGCTGTTCCCATCCGTGAATGAACCAGTTGTACGAGGCGTCGGGCCGAACTGCGTCGAGCGCGCGCAGGACCGTGGGGAGCAATTCGGCCAGCCGGTCGACCTCCGCGTCGGGCGCCTGCCCGAAAGATGAGGTGTGTCGATGGGGCACGATCCAGGCCTCGTACGGATGCTCCGACGCGAATGGAGCGAACACGACGCATGCGTCGTCATTCGCCACGATCCGCTCCGCCGCTTGCGTCTCCGCCGCTACGACGGATTCGAGCACGCAGCCGCCCGGCCCGGAGCCGGCCGCGCGACGGAATCCCTCGAACTCCTCAGTCAAGCGGAACGGGACGGTCTCGGTCGCGACGAGCTGTACGTGGGGGTGCGCCAGGGTTCCTCCGGACTCGGGGCCACGATTCTCGAAGAGCAGCACCGAGCCGATCGACGGTCGGGCTGCAAGGACGCGCACCCGTTCGCGAAAGAATCGGAAGAGCACCTGGAGGTGCGATGGGGAGAGGTAGGCGAGGCCGGGAGTGTGGGTGGGACTCGTGATGATGACCTCGTGGATGCCGGCCCCCGGGGCACGTTGGAACGTGCGACCGGTGCCGCCCGAGCGCGCGGCCGGAACCCCGTCGACGGTCGGGAAGCGGTTTGGGATCGATCGCACGGTCCAGCCCGGCGCGTTCGCCGCGCTCCCGCGCGGGCGAACGGCCGCGACTTCCAGGGGGGTCCGGCCCTCGTGCCCTTCGCAGAACGGGCAATCCTCCAGGACCTCCGACTGAGGTTGCGAGGGTCCGCGGGACTCGTTCGGCCGGGCCAAGCGGCCTCCGGCAAAGATGCGCCAACGTTCGGTGATCGGGTCCCGACGGAACTCGGACATCGGCGATCCTCCGCCAGCCGTCGCGCCTTATTGAGGAGTCCTGGGGTTCTCCCGCAACGACCCGGTCGAAGGCGGTGATCGACCGAACTCGTCCAGCGAAACCTGCTTCTGTCGCCGTTCCGAAAGTCGCTCGGTTCTCACCGAGACCGTGCGGATGGACCGGCCGCGCCCGGTACGTTCTGCTTCCCAGAGTTCCCGGGCGAGTCGGGTCGCCGCGGCCTCGATGGAATCGGGTCCCTCGTGGGCCGCCCCGAGCGATCGACTTCTCTGGGACCGAGCAAAGTCGCTCCAACGGAACGCGACCCCCACCGTCGCGTAGCGGAGCCCCTCCTTCTCCAACGTGCCGGCGAGATCCCTCGCGAGTTCACGTACGGCCGGCTCCACGTCCTCCCACCGATCGACGTCCTGTGGGAACGTCCGATCGGTCGAGCGCGATCTCGGCCCGGTCTCCTCGTCGACCGGATCGGTGCCCTCACCGCGAGCGATCGCGATCAGCTCGTGCGCGAAGGGACCGAGCCGGCCGGCCAACTCGGAGGGGCGATGCGAAGCGAGCTCTCCAATCGTGGATACCCCCGAGGCTCGGAGGAGCTCCTCCGTCTTCGGGCCGACCCCGGGGATCGCGCGAACCGGAAGGGGCGCGAGGAAGTCCCGGACCGACGCCGGATCCGCCGGCACGACCACGATGCCCCCGGGCTTCGCCCGGTCGCTTGCGATCTTGGCGAGCACACGGCGCGCGGCCACCCCGATCGAGCACGGGAGTCCCACGTCCTCGCGGAGGCCCTGTTGCACCTGTTCGGCGACCGGGCGGACAGCGTCGACGCTCTCCGCTTCGACGGCGATCGCAAACTCGTCGATGCTCTGGGGCCGCACTTCACCGAAGCGTGCGGCGAGCCACGCGCGCACCTCCGCCGATGCGCGTTCGTACTTGGCGTGGTCCGGAGGGATCCAGACCGCCTCCGGACAGAGGCGATCGGCCTCGCCGACCGGCTGCGCGCTGTGCACACCGAACTGACGCGCCTCGTAGCTGGCGGACAGGACGACGCCGCGGGTCCGCTCGATCTTCGGGGAGGGGCCCACGATGACCGGCCGACCCCGGTCCTCCGGGCGTGTCCGCAACTCGCACGAAACGTAGAACGCGTCCATGTCCGCATAGACGACCCACCTCATGTGCGCACGCTCCGAGGAAAGGCGAGGGAAGGAGGGCACGATGAACCCATCGGAATCTCCGTGCCGGCCGTCCGCCCGGGAGAAGAGGGATCCGTGCCGAACCCCCCGTCTTCAAGAACCGGTGACCGTTGAGGCCCATTGCGTCGGTCCCCTCCTCCTGTCCGGGAGCGAGGATCCCATCGTCATCGTGTCGTACGATCCGAAGTGGTCGGAGCAGTTCCTCCAACTCGCGGCGTCCCTCCGGCGCGCGTTTGGGGACATCGCGGTGCGTATCGATCACGTAGGATCGACCGCCGTGCCGGGCCTCGCCGCCAAGGACGTGATCGACGTTCAGATCTCGGTCGTGGACCTGTCGGCCGAGATCGGATTCCGGACCCCGCTCGAGACGATTGGCTATCGGTTCCAGGCGACGAATCCGGACCGGACGAAGCGGATGTTTCGCGAGCCCGCGGGGCGTCGGCGAACCCACGTCCACGCGCACGGCCGCTTCGACGACAGGCTGAACCTGCTGTTCCGTGACTTCCTGCGGGCCGAACCGGCCGCGGCCGAGGTGTACGCCGCGGAGAAGCGAACGCTCGCAGAGCGGTTCCGAGACGATCGCGTCGGCTACGTGGCGGCGAAGGAGCCGGCGCTCTGGAGCTTGCTCGTCCAAGCCCATTCCTGGTCGCAGGACGTGGGCTGGTCGCTCCCGCCGACCGACGCGTGATCGTACGAGGGGGCGAACTAACCGCCTCGGCTGAAGTCGATCGCCTGGGCGTCGACCTCGAGCCCGTCGGCCCGGATCCAGTACGGCTGGATCGAGCGGGCATGATCGGTGCGCCGCATCTTCAGGATCCGAAGCGACAGATCGATCCTCCGGCCCTCCGCCGGCGTCGAGTAGCCGAGCAGGATGACCCCGTCCGCGACGTATTCGGAGAGTCCGTCCCGGCTTACCCCGGGGTGGCGCGGATCGGCCTCTGCGGTGAACACCGTCGTTGCGCCGGACGCGCGGCAGGCCGCCGCGAGCGCGAAGAGGGTTTCGCGACGGCCGGCCTCGTCGTCGCTGAGCATGTGCAGCAGCGAGACCGAGTCGACCACGATCCGCCGCGGCTTCATCTTCGCGAGCTCGCCGGCGAACTCCCCGCGGATCCTCTGGATGCTCTGCTTCGTTTCGCGAGGATCGAGTCGGATCACGTTGAGCGTCTTGTGGTCCACCGCCGCGTCCACGGGCCACCCGAACTGTCGGGCGCTTTCGAGGAGCTGCGGAACGTCCTCCTCGAGAGAGAGAAAGACCCCGGTCTCGCCGCGGGCGACGCCGGTCATGAGGAACTGTAGGCCGAAGCACGTCTTCCCGGTCCCGGGCAGTCCGGTCACGAGCACTACGTGCCCGGCCGGAAGACCTCCCCGGAGCATCTGGTCGAGACCCGCGATCCCCGTCGGGACCTTGGGGGGCGGGGGCTCAGATCCGCTCATGCTGCGTGGTCACCAGTCCCGTCAGGTGATGGACCCGGATGACGAACCGGCCCTGGTACTCCTCGGCGAGGTGGGCGAGCACCGGCATCGATTTCTCGATCAGCAGCACGCGCTGCCGGTGGGTCCGATTCGGTGCCGTCGTCCAACGGAACGCGAAGACCGCGTCGACCGAGTCGATGATCGCCTCTTCGGTCGCGGGCGCGGCGACGCCTTGGGAGAGCAGAAGGTAAACGATCCCGCCCCACTCCTTCGCCCGCCGTCGCAGGCCCTTGATGAGGGTCACGAGGTCCCCCGGTTCGACGCCCCGGCGGATGAGAAGATCGGTGAGCGAATCGACGATGACGAGGTTCGACTGCCCTCCGGGTTCGAGCGCGTTGGCGAGTGCGGCGAGGACTCCCGCGTCGGAGCTCCCTCCCCGCCGGCCTCCTCCGAGGAGCGGGCTCGGCACCGCCGCCCACGCCGAGGGAACGACGCTGTCGGCGAAGTACGCCGAGGAGAGATCTCGGAAAGTGAGGTGACGCGTGATCGCCTCCGGATAACTCGAGTCGAAGGCGGCGCGTGCCTCATCGAGGATCTGCTCCTGGGATCGGGTGAGACTGACGTAGAGGATGCCGTCCGGATAGATGAACGGGCCGGCTGCCGTGCCGAGGTAGATCCGGTGCTGGGAGGGGTCCTCGAGGTGCTGCATGAGGTGGACGGCCGACGTCAACGCAAACTCGGGGTGGCCCGCTCCGGGTTCTCCCAGGAGCAGGATGACCGATCCGGACGGGACCCCGCCCGTCAGGTAGTCGAAGTCGGGGACCCCGGTCGGCGTCCGGGCAGGTCCCGGAACGTTCTCGGCCGGCGTCGGAAGGGCGGCGCCGGGACCCATGAGGAACGGCCGAGGGGACTCGAGCGCCACGAACTGAAGCTCCGCGTGCTTCCAACCTCGATGCGCAGTATTTGTAGGTGCGGCTCCACGCGCGCGGGCTCTACGAACTCGCGCCCCCTTTCAGGAACTCCCGGAGCAGGATGGTGGCGTACGCGCCTTTCGGAAGAGCGAACCGGAACCAGACTCCTTCCCCGTCCGGGCCCGATGGATCGGGAGAGATCCCGATGGGAGGCAACGCGAGCGTCGCCGGGCGCCACGTGCCGGCGCTCGAGATGTCCGGCGTGTGCGGGAGCTCGAACTGCTTCGTCGTGACCTCCTCCTCGGCCAGCAGCCGATCGAGGAGCTCGCCCACCCGGCCCGGACGTCGAGGCGTTTCGAAACCGATCAGCGGGCCCGCGACGACGGCCCGTCCCCGCTGCGCGAGATCGGCGCACTCGGGGACGTTGTCGCGGTCGACCGGGATCGCGTCCTGACCGCGCATCGTGCCGTCCCGGCCGACCCGGAGCACGTAGTCCCCTTCCTCGGGGACCTCCAGCGGGATCGCGAGCGAGCGGCGCAGGCTCACCCAGCGGTTGAACAGCAGGGACTGGTACGCATGGACGAAGAGCAAGCGGAGTTCACGATTGAGCGCACGGAACGCGCGTTCGGGCGGATGCCCGCGCGCCAGGTGTTCGAGCATCGATCGTTCGAATCGGTACTCCCGTGGGAAGTCCTGGAGGGCCCGGGCGGCGTCGTGGTCCGCTGCGTAGGCCGCCCGTGCGGGAGACCGTCCCGGATCGTCGCCGGGCGGGATCCGTGCGAGGTAGATCTCTACGGCTTCGCCGACCCGGCCCTGAACGAGCGCGCGACCGACGTCGTGGGTCACCGGCCGCACCTCTCCGAACCGCTGCAGGCCGAAGAGGTCGGGAAACCGCCCGGCCTCCTCCAGCTCCCGGCGGACCGCCCCGTACGCGACCGCGGCGTCCCCCGCAGACACGGGGAGCCCGTTGACGCGGATCTCGAAGGCATTCCCGTAGTGATGCCCGAGGGACAGTCCGTCCCGAGCGCGGTACGCTTCCAAGATCGTGGCGTCGGCGAGATGGATGTCGGCCTCAGGCAGCGGACCGACGTAGGAGAAGAGCCGTTCGGTAACGGCGCGCCGATCCTTCGTCCCGGCCCATCGGATCGCATTGGGGGCGAGACCGAGCCGCCGAGCGAGCGCGCTCGCGAGCTCGTGCTGCTCCCAGTTCCGACTCTTGATCCGCACCACGACGAATCGCCCGTCCGGATCCGGAACCGGGTACGCGGAGATCTCCCGGACTCGGAAGGCGTCGGCGTTCGCCTTCAGGGTGCCCGCGACGCCGGGGGAGCGGGTCGCATAGAACTCGAGCCCCACCGCCCGGTCGGTGTCGGGCGGCTGGAGTTCCGCGCTCACGCTCCGCGTCACCGGGGGATGGGTCTTTAGGATGTGCCGACCGGCGCGACCCTGCTCGTATTCGCGCGAGGGACGGAGGGCCGCGGGCTCTCCCGTGCCGCTCGTACCCGTCGGAGTTCGCGGCTCGGCCGAAGCGGCCGGCGCGAAGGGGGCCGCTACTTCAGGCGAACGACGAACTGGACCTCGGTCCGGGCCCAGGCCTTCTCGTCGGTCCAGGGATCGCCCGTATACACTTCGCGTGTCGCGAGAACGGGTCCGACCTTTCCTTCCTTCCGGCGGCTCCGCAACCAATCGACGAGGCCGTGGTAGACCACCCGCGGTGCGATCTCTTCCGGGTCGAACACGACGGACGCGACGGTCGCCGCGGGAAGGGTCTTGATCCGGATCGCGCCGGTGGCGGTCGCGGTCCGAGTTCCGATCTCCAGGCACGCTTCCCAGTGGGTGTACGAATGTTCTCGGAAGATTCATCTCCCCGGGCGCAGGTTCTGGGCCCGGGCCCAGCGAGCGAGCTGTGCGAACTCGCGGCGCAGGATGGTCTCCTTCCACGGGCCCTTGTAGTGCACGCTGGCGACCCGGAACTTCGGGGCTCGCTTCATGGCAAAATCCACCGTCATGCTCGTCCTCGGTCCCTTCGAGGGCCCATCGCATATAGCCTGTCAGGTAGGACGCTCCGTTCGGGGGGCACCTTCGTCCTCGGACGGCGCGCGCGGCGGCGCGGTCGTGGCCCGCGCGTCCCGACCCCACGCACGCCGGACGGCGGGTCGGTACGGTACCCGGAAGGAATGGTAAGGGATCGGCGCCAACATCAGCATGCCGAAGACGACGATCGCCGACGCGAGCGAGTAGGTGAGCGTGACCCCGTACGTCGTGAAGAGGTAGCCCCCGAACACGGTGCCGAAGAGACCTCCGAGGCCGGCGATGGCATTGTACAGGCCAAGCGCCCGGCCTCGCGCCGAACGCCCGACGAGCCGGATCAGGAACAGCGTGCTCGCCGTACTGATGAACGCCCAGGTGACCCCGAGGAGCGCGTTGAGCAGCGTGAACCAGCCCGTCAGCGCCGGGCTGCCGTACCCTAGAAGGATGTAGATGGGGCCCCACAGGAACAGGAGCATCAGCAGGACCCGACCGAACAGCGAGCCCAGGAACACCGACTTCGGCGAACGGGTCTCGACGGCCCGGCCCGATTGGAAGAACAATGCAGTCGCCGCCGCGCTCGCCCCCAGGTAGACGATGAAGATCGACGCGTCGGAGAGCTGTGCGTTCTGGTACAGGAAGACCGGGAAGGGCCCGTAGAACATGTCGAAGCCGACGCTCATGACCCCGAGGGCGGCGAGGAAGAGGAGCTCGCGTCCCTTCAGCCGTTCGACCGGCCCGCGCGCGATCTCGACGATGTTGAGGACACGCGAGCGGAAGTGCCGGTACCGCTCGACCACGCCCCGGTGGAGGTTGACGAGTTCGGCGACGGCCCGGCGCTCGATCCGGCTCGCGGGCTCCTCAATCCACGCCCAAGCGATGACCGCCCCGACGACCGCGAGGAGCCCGGAGAGGACGAGCAGCGCCGTCATCACCTGGACGGCGCTCTGGTTGACTCCGATCACGAACAGCCAGATGATGCCGATGACGAGGCCGACCGTCGTGCCGATCCCCGAGATGAGACCGAAGAGCCCAATATCGCCCGGCCACCAGCGTTTGTGCCGGGTCTCGAGCAGCAGCATCGTCCCGATCGGGGCGCTGGCGGCGCAGGCGAGCCCTTCGACGACGTTGAGCCAGAAGTAGCTCGAGATGTTGGGCGCGAAGGCGATTGCGATGATGCTGATGCCGGTCGCGAAGAACGATCCAACGAGGAAGTACTTCCGGTGGGCCACGCGGTCGGAGAGGTTCCCCCACAGGATCGTGAACGGGACCTGGCTCATGCTGCTGGCCGCGATGATGATCGTGACGGCGAACGCGGAGGCTCCGAAGTGCTGCAGCGCCAGCAGCGGGATCAGGGGCGTCGCGATCCCATCGGAGATCGCGAGCGGCAGGTAGGCGAGGAACCACAGATCGCTGGTGGACGGACGGATCGGTTGGTGGATGGTGATGTCGACCACGACGACCGCCCAGAACCCTTCGACCGGGCGCTGGGATTTTGGGGCCGAGGCATAAAGCGTCCGTTACTCAGGAAGCCCCGCCGCGCCGGCCGACGGCCCGGTCCCTACCCGACGGGAACACCGAGTTCGTGCAGGAGGGAGCGATGCTCCGCCTCGGAGATCCACTCGACCTTGAGGTAGTCGCGCAAGTACTCGTCCGAGACGTCGAACCGGCGGGCCTCCTCCACCACGAACCGATACGCTTCGACCTCGGTCCACCGCTGGGTGTACCCGACGGAGCGGTCGTACAGATCCGCCCCGTCGCGTCGCTGGCGCACGTGGCAGAGCTCGTGATAGATGTCCATGAACAGCGTCGTCGCCGGGCTCTCCCGTAGGTGCGCGGCGCCGACGACGATGCAGTCGGACGTCGGGGAGACGACGGGCTTCCAGCCGCGCGGAGCGCCGGGAAACTTTCTCTTCGGAGCGACGTACATCCACATGTCGTCGGCGACGAGCTCGATCTCCGTCGACCGGAACAGCTCTGCGCGCCGGTCCGCATCGGGCTCGAGTCGACGAGCGGTCGGCAGTCGGTCCAGGGTCGGGAAAACGGCGAGGATGGGGTGCCGACCGATGGGGAGATCGCGCCGGATCTCGAACTCCTTCGGGGGCTCTCCCCCCGACGAGGGGGACTTCGCAGAGGGAGGCATCGAAACGAGCCGAGACGCGTTCCTTGATAAAATCCACTGCGCGGTTCTGGACCGGCCGCACCGGCGGGCGGACCGCCACCCTTTACCTTCCGATCCTTGACCCGTACGAGGAGAGATGGCACGCAGGCTCACCTTCGCACGCGTCCCAGGCGTTCGACTCGGCCACGCGACCTCGCCGGACGGCGCGAGCGGCGTCACCGTAGTGCGGTTCGACCGCGCACGCCCCGTGGTCGTCGACGTGCGGGGCGGAGCGTCGGCGACCTACGATATCGCCTCGCTCGCCCTCGATGCCACCTTCGGCAGGCGCTGGGCGATCTTCCTTTCCGGCGGAAGCCTCTACGGGCTCGATGCCGCGCGCGGAGTGCGAACTCGGATCCTGGAGGAGGGGGAGGGAGAGACCGCCTTTGCGAGCCCGACTCGAGTGGTCCCGATCGCCGGTGCCTCCATCTTCGATCTCCCGGTAGCGAGCGAAGCGATACCGGACTACCTTCCACTGGGGTACGAGGCGACGCGCGTCGCCGACCGATCGGCCGCCGCTTCCGGTCGTGTAGGCGCCGGTGCCGGAGCGACCGTCGGCAAGTACCTGGGCCGAGCGCGGGCGATGCGCGGAGGGCTCGCGAGCGCCGCGGCGAGGGTCCCTCGCGGCGGCACCGTAGGTGTCCTCGTCGTGGTCAACGCGGTCGGCGCCGTGCGGGATCCTCGAACGGGCGCCTGGGTGGCGGGCGCCCACGGCCGCGGCGGCCGGATCTCTCCCCCTCGGTCCGGACGTGGAGGGGACGCGACCGACTCCCACACGACCCTCGCCATCGTCGTCACCGATCTTGCGATCGGACGCTCCGGGCTCCAGCGGATCGCGGCCAACGTATCGACCGGGCTCGCGCGCGTGATCGTCCCCTTCCATACTTCGGTCGATGGCGATCTCGTCTTTGCGGCCTCGACGGAGCAACGCCGCGTCCTGCCCGCCGAACGCCGGCCGGGTGCACTCGCCGACCGGATCGGAACTCGGGCCGCGGAGCTCGCGGCCGAAGCCGCCGTCCGGGCCGTGCGTCCGAGCGCTTAGGTCGCCGGAGTGCGGCGCATCGGGGTGCCGCGCAGGCCTCGGATCAGATCGGTCTTCGTCACGATCCCTTGGAGCGTGCCCCGGTGGGCCACAAGCACCGCCGGGATGTGGGTCAGGAGCGTCGCCAGGAGGTCCGCCGGGAAGTCGGTATCGACCTGAGGGTACGCGCTCTCCTGCACCTCCCGAACGCGCACGCGGGAGCGCGAGCTCCCTCCCTCGCCCAGGGCGCGCAGGAGCGCCGTCTCCGAGAGAGAGCCGGTCACCTTTCCCCCTTCGACGACCGGGATCTGGGAGATCGAACGCTGCTCCATCAACAGCGCCGCGGCGTGGAGGGCGGACGAAGCATCGATCACGACGAGGTTGCGGGTCATCACATCTCGTGCGGCCAGCCGGGGTGTCGCGATTCCCTCTTGGGCCTCGAGATAGCTGACGATGCGCTGGACGAGTTCGTACGAGGGCCGAATCTGGCCCCGTTCGATCCGGGAGATCGTCGCGTCGCTGCGGCCCACCGCGCGTGCCAGCTCCCCCAGCGGCATGCCGAGGGCGCGGCGGCGTTTTCGGATCTCGGCGAGGGACTCCACGCGAACGGAGACGGCTCGGCTCTTATGGGGCTTTCCTCGGTCCCTCTCCCGCGCCCATTCCGGGCAAGCCCGCGATCCGCACGGGGGGCCGAGGTCTCTCGACCGCGGAAAGATACATCCACCGGCGATGCGTTAGGCCGCACGACCGATGTCGATGCCTCGTCGCACCGAGTGGATCGTTGCTCCGCCCGAGATCTGCTGCCTCTGCCGCGAGCCGTTGGGCCTGCCGGCCGAGACCAGCGCCTGGAACGGCCGCCCCGCCCACCGCGATTGCGTCCGGATCCACCTGATCCAGGGGGACCCCGCCTTTCGGGAGACGGGTGGGGAGGTCGACGAAGCCCCCGATGAGGCCGGCGAGTCGCTCGACGGGGTGATCCCGCGGGACGACGAAGACAACACCTTCGACTGAGGAATTCACCCCGGGCCGGGCCAAACGCCCCCGGATTGTCGCCGCTCGCCCGACGCAACCCATAAGAACCTCCCCTTTCGTGGTTACCATCGGATCGGCGAGCTGGGAGTAGTACGAATGCCCGAAGTTGTCATCACCTGCGACTGGACGATGATGAGCAATCACAACGGGAAGGAGTTCCTGGGCTTCGGGACCACCACCCCGGCGTACGTCCTGCCCGAGCGCGTGTACAAGCGCCTGTTCTTCCCCGACATGCCGGTCGACGAGAACGGGTTCCCCGTCGCGGCGCCGTACGGGATGCGGAAGATCGAGGCGGCGCTGATCGACGGGGGTTTCGATGCCCGCATCGTCCACCCCTCCCACCTCCACCGATACATGCCCGGGCAGGCGAAGGTGCTCCTCATCTCCGGGCACGATTACTTCGGGCTGAATCCGCCGGCGTCGACCTTCGGCGGCATCATGCATCGCGACCCGCTCAACTGTGTGAATTTCAAGCGG
Organism: uncultured Thermoplasmata archaeon; assembly: GCA_963838955.1. Taxonomy (GTDB): domain Archaea; phylum Thermoplasmatota; class Thermoplasmata; order Lutacidiplasmatales; family UBA184; genus Lutacidiplasma. The sequence continues at coordinate 179,318 of CAWISZ010000004.1, forward strand.
ATGATGACCCAGCCCGCGGTCATCGAGGCGCGCAAGCAGGGCATGAAGATCATCGCCGGAGGTCCCTGTGCCTGGCAGATCGCGCCGCCGACGCGAATGAAGCTCCCGTGGATCCAGGAGTTCGTCGATTCGTTCGGCGGAATCGACTCGGTCGTGGAGGGCGAGGGGGACATCTACGTCAAGGAGATCGTCCGTAAGGCGCTCGCCGACGAGTACCTTCCCCCCCACGTCATCATGACGCCGAAGGAGGCGCCGAAGGTCGAGCAGATCTCCACGATCAAGTACGCGTCCGTCAACGGACTCGTGGAGATCGGTCGAGGCTGCTGCCGCGGGTGCTCGTTCTGCTCGGTGACCACCCGCCCCACCCGCTGGTACGGGCTCGACAAGATCGAGGCCGAGCTCGCGGTCAACGCCAAGGTCAACCACCGCAAGGGGATCCTGCACTCGGACGATGTCTTCTTCTACGGCAGCCCGAACGTCATGCCGCGCGAGGAGAAGCTGATCCCGCTGCTCCAGCTCGCGAAGCGCTACTACGAGCAGGTCGGCTGGAGCCACGTCGCCATCGCCTCGCTGATGACCAAGCCGAAGCTCCTGTCGAAATGCGCGGAAGTGCTCATCGACGACAAGCAGAAGTGGTGGGGCGTCGAGATCGGAGTCGAGACGGGCTCCCCGCACATGATCACCGCCGCCATGCCCGGCAAGGTCGCTCCGTTCAAGGCCTCCCAATGGCCCGAGCTCGTCGTGCAGGCGGCCGGCCTGTTGAACGACAACCACGTCTACCCGGCGTGCACCTTCATCGTCGGGCTCCCCCAGGAGACCGAGGACGACGTCCTGAAGACGATCGACCTGATCGATGACCTCTGGGATTTCAAAGCGCTGTTGGTGCCGATGTTCTTCGTGCCACTCGGCCACCTGAAGTCCCGGGACTGGTTCCAGCGCGACATGCTCTCGGACGTCCAGGAGGAACTGCTCAAGCGCGCGCTCACGCACGGCATCCGCCAGTCGAAGGGCCTCCTGACGGAATTCTTCGATTGGGAAGGAGCCCACACCGCGGCCTACCGGTCGGCGTTCCGCGGGTTCATCGGGTTCCTCGAGCTCATCGCGAAGATGCACGGCCTCTACAGCCCCGCGAACCGGCCGGGCCGCTCGATCGAGGATCCGAACCGCTACCCGGACCGGCTCCCGATCCCCACGATCCCCGTCCGCGAGTAGACCGGTTACGGCGGTACCCAACGATCCGGGTCGTCCTGGGGGACAGGTCGGTGGACCGGCTTGACCGGCCGCGGCCGCATGCCGATCGTGTCGTGGCCCTGGACGGTGAGCGGGGTCTCGCGCCCGTTGCTGTCGTACGCTCGCCAGCACCCGCCGTCGTACGGGAACCCGAGGATGACGTGTCGACGCCCCCAGGTCCGGAACAGGTTGAGGTCGGCGTCCGACGGGTGAAGGGCGCCGGAAGGATGCGAGTGGACGGTCCCGACGATCGCGAGATCGACCGGGAGCATCCAGAACTGGAAGTTCGCGTGCCGGTGGCCGGCCGTGGTCCCCGGAAGCAGCAAGAGCTCGGAGATCACCCCGGGCGGCTCGGCCCGCAACATCCCTCCGAACTCGTTCGGGTAGGACGAGCCGGCGGCCGCGAGCGCACTGTCGAGCGCGTTGCGGGTGATCACGTTCGGCGTGTCGCCCAGCCGGGCCGTCGATCCGGCCGCCGGCTTACGCTGGGGGCGGAACATCGGCACCGTCCGGTCCCTCCTTCTCCTCGGGAGCCTCGGCCCACGGGAGGATCCCTTTGCCCCGCAAGTGCGAGAGGTTGGTCGCCCCGAACCGGATGAACCGGGCCCTCCGCGGAGAACGGTACGCGAGGACCGAGCCGCCGGGCGGGACCCGGGCGTCGACCTGGCCGTCGACGACGGCGAGGGAATGGATCTCGCCACTTTGCGGGCGGATCGTGATCGTGTGGAGCGGCTCGATCACCAGCGCGCGCGCGACGGCGCGGAACGGGGCGATCGCAACGATGACGATCCCCTCGACCCCCGTCTCGACGATCGGGCCGAGGGCGCTCAGCGAGTAGCCCGTCGAACCGGTCGGGGTCGCGATGATGACGCCGTCCGCCTGGAGCCGACCGGTATGGCGGCCATCGAGAATGATATCGAAACGGCCCATCTTCGCCGGGCGGCCGGAGTGGATGACCACTTCGTTCGTCGCATCCGGCATCGCCGTGCCGGCGGCCTGGACGGCGAGCTTCATCCGCTCCTCGACGAAGTAGTAGCCTTTCAGGAGCCGTCCGATCGCGGTCTCGAACTCGGGCGCGTCCCGTCCATCGACCTCGGCCAGCACGCCCACCGTCCCGGCATTCACGGCGAGGAGAGGAACGTTCGTCCGTTGGAGGATCGATAGGTACGTCCCGTCGCCGCCGATCGCGACGATCGCGTCGGCCGCGAGATCCGCGAGCGGCACCCGCGGCAACGAGAGGTCGACGGGGATGCGCGCTTCCTGGGCGAGGACGATCTCCGCACGGTCGCCGATCAGCTCGACCGTGCGACGGACGAGATCGAAGGCGCTCGGTTTCTCCGGGTTCGCCGTGATCGCGATCTTCACGGGGGTCCTCGGGGTGCATGCGCTTTCAAGAACTCGACATCCCCCCAGGCGAGGACGCTCGTCCGCTCCTGGACCGTGAGCGGAAAGGTGCCGATCGGATGACCTTCGAAGTCGGAGATGCCTCCGCCCGCCTCGACGAGGATGCGGTAGCCGCCGGCGATGTCGGTGGCCCGGAGATTGCGGCTCGCCGGGGCGTTCTCGAAGATGTAGCCGTCGGCCGTGCCCTGGGCGACCTTGACGATCTCGAGCGACGCGCACCCGAGCGCGCGGATCCGACGCGCCTGCCGGGCCATCTCGACCGTTCGATCGGTCGCGTACCGACCGAGGTTCGCGAACAGGATCTCGGATTTGGAGTTCCACGGCCGCACGTGGATCTGCCGACCGTCGCAGTACGCCCCCCCTCCGCGGATGGCCCAGTACGTGGTGCCTCGGTAGAAGTCGTAGACGACCCCGGCGTCGATGCCGTCGAGGTTGTCGCGCCCGAGGGCGAGGGAGATCGATGCGAAGGGGAGCCCGCGCAGCGCGTTCGTGGTCCCGTCGATGGGATCGACGACGAGCGTGCGGACTCCCCCGCGCCGAACGTGACCGATCTCCTCGCTGAGAAAGTCCCAGTCCACGCCCTCGCGATCGAGCACCGAGAGGATCTCGGCCTCGGCCACGCGGTCGAGCTCCTCGGTCGGCGATCCGTCCGCACCCATCGCGACGACGTCCGCTCGGTGCGGGGAGCTCGAGGCCTGGATCACCGCCGTGTGCGCGGCGGCCGTGATGCGAAACATGATCTCCAGGTCGGGTGAGGTCAGGCCGGACACGGGAGCGGGACGGGTGCTGCGCTCAAGACCCCTTGCCTCCGCATCACGTTAAATCACGGACCCGGCTCGCGCGGCCGATGGAGTTCCAGTTTCTGGGGGGAGCGTCGGAGATAGGCTCCCTCGGCCTGGTGGTCCGGGACGCCGGCCGGACGCTCCTGTTCGACTACGGGATGACCCCGACCGACCCCCCGTCGTATCCGCTGCGCGTGCCGAACAACATCGATGTAGCGTTCCTCACCCACGCCCATCTCGACCATTCTGGCATGACCCCGATCCTGTCGCGGCTCCCCAAAGTTCGGCTGATCGCCACGCCCGTCACGCTCGCGGTGTCCAACCTCCTCGCGCGCGACGCCCTCAAGATCGCTCGTCTCGAGGGATACCTGCCTCCGTACCAGTCCCAGGACATCGGCTCGTTGCACGCGCAGGCGACCGCTCTCGGCTGTCACGAGACGTTCCGCCACCACGGGATCGAGGTCGAGCTCACACCGGCCGGACACATCCCCGGGGCCACGATGTTCCGCTACCGAGGGGAGAAGGACGTGCTGTTCTCGGGCGACGTGCAGACGATCCCCACCCATCTCGTCAAGGGGGCCGAACCCCTCGAGTGCGACATCCTCGTCCTCGAGTCGACGTACTCTGGAATGGAGCATCCGGATCGCAAGGAGACCGAGCGCCAGTTCCGCGACAAGGTCCGGGAGACCGTCGAACGCGGCGGCAAGGTCATCGTTCCGGCGTTCGCGGTGGGACGCGCTCAGGAGGTCCTGATGACGCTCGCGGGCACGGGGTACGACGTGTACTTGGACGGGATGGCCCGCGCGGTGAACGCCATCTATGCCGCCGCTCCGGAGTACCTGTCGGACCCGAAGCGCTTCCGCCGGGCCATGGACTCGGTGCACGTCATCGAGCACCAGGGCGAACGTCGGCACGCCGTGCGAGAAGCCGATGTGATCGTCACGACCGGTGGTATGATGGACGGAGGTCCGGTCCTGTTCTACGTCGAGGAGCTGTATCGAGATGCGAACTCCTCGATCCTGCTCACCGGCTTCCAGGTCGAAGGATCGAACGGCCGCCAGCTCGTGGACGAAGGCACGCTCACGATCGACGAGACGACGATCCGGCCCGCGTGCGAGGTCCAGAAATTCGACTTCTCGGCCCACGCCGGACATTCGGAGCTGGTCGAGCTCGCCCGTCGGACCCACGCACGCAAGGTCGTGCTCATGCACGGCGACCAGCGCGAGCCGCTCCGGGACGCTCTCGCGGCCGAGTTCGAGGTCGTACTCCCGGAAAACGGGAAGGCCTTCACGGTCTGAAGAGGGAATCCCCTAGGGAAGATCGGCCCGGACCTCGACGTGGTCGATGCGGACGGTTCGGTACGGGACGCCCGGACCTAGTCCCGGGGCGGTTCGATCCCGCACGGACCGACCACGATCGCCCCGTTGCACACGTCGAGGGGGGCCCCGTGAAGGACGCACGTGAGCCGCCGGCCCGTGAGCGTTCCCTCCGCGAGCGAGGCATCGAGGTAAGGACGCTCTCCCTCGATCGCGCCGATCGACTCCCCGAGGTTCGCCCGCACCAGGGGGCCCTCGTCCGCGTCGGCGCCGACGAGCGCCCTCCGCGGAACCTTCGACACCGATATCCCCCTGCCCTCCCACGGCATCAAACTCGGGGCGCTCCTGCGGCTACGGAGTCCGATGGCGGCCTCGATAGGCGCCGGCGCGGGGCCGCTCCTCATCCTCCGGTGCCTCCCCCTCCTCGGGGATCGGCGCGGGCTCGGGCCGCGGCATCGAGCTCGCGATCGCGCGGATCCGGTCCCAGAGTTCGTCGAGCCCCTCTCCCGTGGTCGAGGAGACCTGGAGACGCTCGCTCTCCGGGCGACGGAACAGGTCGGCCTTCGTCTCGACCTCGAGGATCGGACGGTCCGGCAGTTCCTGCTTCCAACGCGTCAGGAGCTGTTCTTGTTCCGCAAGCGGCGGATCGGACCCGGGCGTCGGGTCGAGCACGAAGAGCACGACGCTTGCGGCCTGCTCGACGGCGGTCTTCGCCTCGGCCTCCGCCGGGTTCGCTCGATGCGAGCGGCCGAGCACGCCCGGGGTATCGAGCACCTGCCAACGGTCGAAGCCAAGATCCGCGTGTCCCACGGCGATCGCAAGGGTCGTGAACGGGTAGTCGGCGACCTTCGGATGCGCCGAGGACAGGCGCGCGACCAGCGAGGATTTCCCGACGTTCGGGAACCCCGCCACGACGAGCGTGGGGGCGTTCGGGTCGAGCCGCGGCCGGTCGTCGCGGAAGCGATCGATCTGCTTGAGCCGCGCGAGGTCGGCGTCGATCTCGCGCACGTGGCTCGCCATGCGGCCGTAGAACCGGCGCACCTCGACGCCGAGCTCGTCGGCCCCCGGCGCTTGGTGCACGGCGCGCTCGGAGTCCCGCTGAAGTCCGCGGATACGATCCACCGCGCGCCCGACGCGAGTGAGCGAGCGATCGAGCGTCCCTTCTCCGAAGCGCCGCGCGATCAGTGCGCGTTCGAAGTCGGTCAGCGGGGGGCGTCGGAACCGACGCGTTTCGGCGTGAAGAAGCCGGATCACCGTCGCCGCGCTCCGGACGATCTTGAGCTCGGCCCGGTGACGGTCCCGCTCGGCCTTCGTCCGGCCCTTCGGGTTGGAGAGGTCCGCGCGGTGGAAGGCGATGTCGAGGATGTCGACCGACGCCGGCGGGAGTCGTTCGCCTCCGGAGCGCGAAGGTCGTCGTGCGGGTGCCGTTTGCGCCATGGGGTTCCCTACGCTCGTCACCGGACGGGGCGCATAGGCTTGTCCTATCGAGGGAGCGGAAGCGATCCCGGACACCAACCGCTTTAACCCGACCACCCCTGGCGAGTTCCGCGGGAGAACCTCATGACGCGGTGGATTCCCGACGATGCCGCGAAGGAGACGGAGATGCTCCGTTCGCTCGGCCTCCCATCGTTCGACGCCCTGTTCGACGACGTTCCGAAAGGCGTACGCATAAACCGCATGGGGGTCGGGCCGGGTCGCACCGAAGCCCAGGTCGTCGCCGACGTGGACAAGATCCTCGCGCGCAACAAGCCGATCGCCCGATACTCGAACTTCCTCGGGGGTCGGATCTCCTCGCGCTACCTGCCGGCCATCGTCGACGCGATGATCTCGCGGAGCGAGTTCTTCACCTCCTACACCCCGTACCAGCCCGAAGCGAGCCAGGGAATGCTGCAGGCGCTCTTCGAGTTCCAGAGCCTCTGGGTCGAGCTCTCCGGCCTCGATGTCGCCAACGCCTCGCTCTACGACGGCGCCACCGCCGCCGGCGAGGCGATGCTGCTGTGCCGACGCATCCATCTCGGGGACCGCTTCCTCGTCCCGGCGAGCCTGCCGTGGGAAGAGAAGAGCGTGCTCGGGAACTACGGGGTCGGCCTCGGTCTCAAGGTCGCGGAGATCCCATTCGACCCCGCGACCGGGCGGCTCGACCTGGAGTGGGTCGACCGCGAGGTGCGTCGGGGAGACGTCTTCGGGGTCCTCGCAGACGTTCCCAACGGCTTCGGAATCGTCGATGAGCGCCTGCTCGATCTGAAGGGGACCATCGGGACCGTCCCGCTCGTCGTGACGGCCGACCCGCTCTCCCTCACCGTGCTCCAACCCCCGGGCGAGTACGGGGCCAACGTCGTCGTGGGCGAGGGGCAGGGGTTCGGGATGGCTCCCAACTTCGGCGGACCGCTCCTCGGCCTGATGGCCTGCCGTCGCGAGCACGTGCGCCTGATGCCGGGCCGTCTCGTCGGCGCGACGCAAGACGTCGAGGGCCGCCGCGCGTACACCCTCACCCTTCAAACCCGCGAGCAGCATATCCGCCGCTCGCGGGCGACCTCCAACATCTGCACGAACCAGTCGCTCGTCGCGCTCGCGTTCCTGCTGTACGCTTCGAGCCTCGGTCCCACGCGGCTCGCCCGGCTCCAAGCCGATCTCGCCGAGAAGGCGCATGCCCTCGCCACGGCGCTCGCGGGCATCGAGGGGCTCCGGGTCCCCCGATTCACCGGCCCCTTCCTGGGTGAGTTCACGATGGAGCTCGCGCAAGGAAGCGCATCGGGATTCCTCGACCGTATGCTCGCGAAGGGGGTCCTCGCGGGCCACTCCCTCTCGGATCCTCGCCGCGCCGCAAGGTCGGGACCCGAGCTCGTCCTCGTGGCGCCCGGTCAATCCACGCTCGCCGCCGACATCCGCAAGTACGTGAAGGCCGCACGCGAAGCGATCGTGCCCGTTCCCGCGGGGAGCGTATGACGTTCCGCCAAGCGCGCTGGGATGAGCCGCCCCTTTGGGAGCTCGGTCCGCCCCAGCCCGCCGCCGCGAAGGGCCCGGTCCTCGCCATCCCCGGAGTGCCGGACCGCTGGCTCCGCAAGGCCGCCCTCCGATGGCCCGAGCTCAGCGAGCCCGAGATCGCGCGACATTACACTCGGCTCTCCCAGATGAACTTCGGGATCGAAACCTCGGCGTATCCTCTCGGCTCGTGCACGATGAAGTACAATCCCAAGGTCTCCGAAATGCTCGCTCGCCGCTCCGCGGCGTGCGACGTGCACCCGTACCAGCCCGAGAGCACCGTCCAGGGATCCCTCGAGATTCTCTATCGGCTCGAAAGTCTCCTGGTGAAGATCACCGGCCTGCGCGAGGTCTCGTTGCAACCGGCGGCCGGCGCCCACGGGGAGTACGCGGCGATGCTCATGGTCCGCGCCTACTTCCAGGACCGGGGCGAACTCGGCCAGCGCACGGAGGTCCTGCTCCCCGACACCGCCCACGGCACCAACCCCGCCTCCGCGGCGATGGCTGGCTTCACGACCCGCGAGATCCCCTCGAAGAACGGCTGTGTCGACGTCGGCCTGCTCAAGGAGGCGGTCTCCGCGCGGACCGCGTGCTTCATGCTCACGAACCCGAACACCGCCGGACTGTTCGAGTCCGACATCATGGCGATCGCGCGCACGGTCCACGATGCGGGCGCGATGCTCTACTACGATGGAGCGAACCTCAACGCGATCATGGGCATCTCGAATCCGGGACGAATGGGGTTCGATGTGGCCCATCTGAACCTGCACAAGACGTTCGCCACTCCCCACGGAGGCGGAGGTCCCGGGGCCGGCGCCCTCGGAGCCGGGGAGGAGCTCGCTCCGTACCTTCCCGTCCCGCGGGTCGCCAAGGACAAGCGTCGGTACTACCTCGATTACAGCCGGCCGAGATCGATCGGCAAGATCAAGACCGGCTACGGCAACTTCGGCCTCGACCTGCGCGCGCTCGTCTACATCCTCTCCCACGGCGAAGAGGGCCTCGCCCACGTTTCGCGGCGCGCGGTCCTCAACTCGAACTACCTCGCCGACCGACTCAGCAAGTTCCTTCCCCGTCCGTTCGGCAAGCTCGTCAAGCACGAATTCGTCCTCTCCGGGGCGCGGTTGAAGAAAGAGGGCATCCGGACGCTCGATCTCGCGAAGCGCCTGCTGGACGAGGGGGTGCACGCGCCGACGATCTACTTCCCGTCGCTCGTGGAGGAGTCGCTGATGATCGAGTTCCCGGAAACGGAGAGCCGCCGCGAGCTCGACGCGTTCGTCGATGCGTTCCAGCGCGCGATCCGCGATACGCCGAAGCATCTGCGCGAGGCCCCGAAGAACCTCTCCGTGGGGCGGGTGGACGAGGTCCGAGCGGCCCGCGATCTCCGACTCTCGTGGAAGGATCTCCGGGCCGCCGAGGCGACCCCGCCTCCGCCGCTCCCCCGGGTAACGGCGCCGGCGACAGTGGCCCCTCCGTAAGCCCGCCCCGCGGGGCGGGGCCAAAAAGCTTCAAGCGGGCGGGTTCCGTGGGTCCGGCAATGAAAGTGCGCGTGGAGAAGGTCTTCGGACATCTCGATCCCAAGCCGGAAGCGCTCTTGCTGTCGAACTCGGTCGATCCCCATCTCGATGGGAGCTTCTTCTATCTGTTCGACGTCCCGAGCGGCCTGTTCGAAGGTTCGGTCGCGGTCGCGTATCCGGACGGGAACCTCCACGTCCTCTCGTCCCCGCTCGAGGCCACGAGCGCCCACCTCGCGGCGAAGACCGACCGGCACCTGACGGTCCACGTTCCGACCTCCCGCGAAGAAGGCGACGCGATGCTCCACCAACTGCTCGACTCGAGCGCATCGATCGGGATGAACTACCAAGAGCTGACCCACCAGCAGTTCCTGAGGTTCGAGAAGCTGTTCCCTTCGGCGAAATGGGTCGACGCGAGCAACGCGATCAAGCGATCGCGGGTCACGAAGGACGCGCCGGAGATCGAGCGCCTGCAGAAGGCCGCCGACATCGGATCCGCCGTCGCCCGAGAGATCCCGGGGATGCTCAAGGAGGGGATGACCGAGCTCGGTCTTGCGACCGAGATGAACTACCGCATGATGAAGCACGGCGCGAGCGGGCCGTCCTTCTCGACGATCGTCGGATTCGGCCCGAACGGCGCAGAGCCGCACTACTTCGCGGGAGGCCGCAAGCTCCAGAGCGGGGACTCGATGGTCTGCGACTTCGGCGCGTTCTACCGCCGCTACGCGAGCGACATCACGCGCTCCTTCCACTTCGGCAAGCGCGATGACGAGATGAAGCGGGTCCACGAGCTCGTGGAAGAGGCGCAGCAGGCCGCGCTCGCGGTGCTCCGACCGGGAGTCCCGGGCAAGGACGTCCACAACGCGGCGGCGAAGGTCATCGACGCCTCGCCGTACAAGGGGAGGTTCATGCACGGGCTCGGCCACTCCATCGGCCTCAACGTCCACGACGGATGGGGCATGAACCAGCTGGTCGAGGAACCGATCGAGGAGGGCATGGCGATCACCATCGAACCCGGGATCTACCTTCCGGGGCACGGAGGCGTGCGGATCGAAGATGACGTGCTGGTCACGAAGGACGGCTACCGCTTCCTTACCACCGCTCCACGAGGATACCTCGAGGTCTCGGCGTGAAGTTCGGCGTCCTGACGGGGGGCGGTGACTGCCCCGGGCTCAACGCGGCGATCCGCGCGGTCGTCCTGCGATCCGCGCGGCACGGTCACTCCACGGTCGGATTCCTCGACGGGTGGAAGGGTCTACGCGACAACCTCGCGCGCCCGCTCCTTCCGGCGGACGTTGCGCTGATCGTCGGACGCGGCGGAACGATCCTCGGAAGCTCTCGGACGAACCCGTTCGCGAAGGAGGCGGACGCGCGCGCCGTCCTCGCGACCCTGAAGGCGAACGGGATCGACGTCCTCATCGTGATCGGCGGAGACGACACGCTCCGCGCCGCGAGCGCCCTCCATTCCCGAGGCGGTCGCGTGGTGGGCGTCCCGAAGACCATGGACAACGACGTCGCCGGAACCGATTGGACGTTCGGGTTCGACTCCGCCTCCTCGGTCGCGGTCGATGCGCTCGAGCGTCTGCGCGACACGGCGGGGAGCCACCACCGCGCGATCGTGCTCGAGGTCATGGGACGGAACGCGGGATGGGTGGCGCTCGCCACGGGCCTCGCAGGCGGCGCCGATGTCACGCTCCTCCCGGAAGAGCCGTATCGAGAAGAGAACGTTCTCGGCCGCGTGCGGGCCGCGTGCGCCGCGCGCGGGTACGCCCTCGTCGTCGTGAGCGAAGGGATCGACCTCGGCTCGAAGGCGGGCTTGATCGGCGGCCAGGACGAGTACGGTCACGAGCTATTGCGCGAGCGGGGGGTCGGAGCCGAGCTCGCGCGACGCATCGAAGAGAGGACCGGGATCGAGACGCGCAGCGCTCAGATCGGGCACATCCAGCGCGGAGGGGCCCCGACGCTGTTCGACCGGATCCTCGCGACCCGCCTCGGGGCCGAGGCGGTCGACCTCGCCCTCGCCGGCCGCTTCGGAGAGGTGGCCGTGCTCCGCGGCGGGCACGTGACCGGCATCCCGCTCTCGGAAGCGGTGGGGACCTCCAAGCTCGTTTCTCCGGATTGGATCGATCTCATGCACACGTTCGAGGCATGAATCGATGAGCGTGCGCGCCCTGTGGTACGACCGTCACACGCTCCACCTCATCGATCAACGCCGCCTCCCCGCGCATCTGATCGTTCGCCCGCTGCGTACGGTCCAAGGCACCGCCGAAGCGATCCGCACGATGACGGTCCGGGGAGCGCCGGCCATCGGCGTGGCGGCGGCGTACGGGATGGCGCTCGCCTCCCGCCAGCGTGGGATGACGCCCGCGCGCGCCGCGGTGTTGCTGCGTGCGACCCGTCCGACCGCCTACGATCTGTTCGTCGGGATCGAGGCGGTGCGAAGTGCCTGGGCCCGCGGCGAGGATGCGGAGGACGCCGCGACGGCCCACTGCGCCCGGGTCGTCGACGAATGTCGACGGATCGGGGAGGCCGGGGCGCCGCTCTTCCGTCAGGCCAACAAGGTGCTCACGCACTGCAACGCCGGCGCGCTCGCGACCGTCGAATGGGGCACGGCTCTCGCGCCGATCCGGGTCGCCCACGACCGTGGGGTTCGGCTCTTCGTGTGGGTCGATGAGACCCGACCGCTCCTGCAGGGTTCCCGTCTCACCGCCTGGGAGCTCGACCAGGAGAAGATCCCCCACGCGGTCATCGCCGACAACGCCGCCGGGTACTACCTGCACAACGGGGACGTCGATGCGGTCATCGTCGGGGCGGACCGGATCGCGCGCAACGGCGATTTCGCGAACAAGATCGGAACGTACGAGAAGGCCGTCCTCGCCCACGAGAACGGAGTGCCGTTCTACGTCGCGGCACCGTGGAGCACGTTCGATGCGGCGCGCCGGGACGGCACGACGATCCCCGTCGAGGAGCGGGACGAATCCGAGGTGCTCGACTTCGGAGCTCAGCGGATCGCCCCGAAGGGGAGCCACGCCCGCAACCCGGCGTTCGACGTGACGCCGGCGAAGTACGTGACTGGGTTCGTCACCCCGATCGGGGTGATGCGGCCGGGGGAGCTCGCTCGGTTCCTCCTCCGTCATCGGGGCCGCTCCGCCGCTCCCGCCGGTGCGTGAGGCGCCAATCCCTTAACCGCCGATGGTGCTCCGGCGCCCGATGGCGTCGACCCCGATCGGGGGCCCGGGACATGAGGTCCACGCCGAGCCGGGCTTCCTCTCCGATTTCATCCTCGGCAGTCAGGATGGGCTCGTGAACGTCCTCGGTATCGTCCTCGGCCTCGCCGCCACCGGTCAGGGTCGGTTCATCATCATCGTCGCGGCCATGGCCGCGCTCGCGGCCGAGTCCGTGTCGATGGGGGCGGTCGCCTACACCTCCACGCGGGCCCGACGCCAGCTCTACCTTTCCGAGCGCCGGCGGGAGGAGTGGGAGATGGAACACGTCCCGATCATGGAACAGCAGGAGATCCGGGAGATCCTCCACGAGTGGGATATAGAGGGGGACGAACTCGAGTCGATGCTCCAGCGGATCATCGCGAAGCCGAAGATGATGCTCGACCTCATGATGGCCTTCGAGCTCCACCTCGCGCCGGTCGAGGCGAGCCAGCCCGGCCGCAGCGCCTCCGTGGTCTTCCTCGCCACCCTCGTGGGCTCGATCATCCCCCTGCTGCCGTTCCTGCTTGGGGTGAACCTGTCGATCATGGACGCCGCGATCATCGCAGTCGTGCTGAGCGCGCTGGTGTTGTTCCTCGTGGGCTGGTACGAGGCCCGCACCACGATCGGCTCCATGTGGGAGAGCGGCCTCCGGATGATCCTGATTGGACTCGCCGCGGGCGGGGCGGGCTTCCTCGCGGGCTACCTCCTGAACATCCTCGCACCGGGGACCGCCGCGTAGGGACCGCGCGAGCCCCCGGGGGGCTCCGAGGTTCGGGGACCCGATCTACGCCGTCGTGCGGCGGACGGCGCGATCGGAGTGAGCGCGCTTTTCTTCCTCGCTCAGTTCGCGCATGCGCAGGCTGATGAACAGCGTTCCATCGAGCCGTATCCCCTCGGGGACCATGGGGAGATGGATCGAGAAGTCCTCGAGCCGGATCTCCAGCTCGCCTTCGCGGTCGGCCAACGCGTTCACGACGTCCAGGATCGGGCCGCTCTCGCTCATGCGCGCAGGTGCGGACATGTCCTCAGCGAACCCGGGAAAGCATAGGAAGGTATCGACCCGCCTCAGGACGAGGCCGGAGCTCCCTGGCCGCGCATTCGGGCGCCCTCGGCCTCGATGAACGGCTCGACATCGGCGAGGGGTGGGTCGAGTCCCGCGTAGGGGGGCAGTCCCAGCATGTCGGAGAGCAGCCACTCGACCTCGTACTTGTACAGCAGCGAGGAGCCTACGTGTTCGATCGCGGAGGCGAGCCGCACGGAGTTCCGGGGCGAAAGGTGCCAGTACCGGGGTCTCTGGCCGAGCGCCTCGAACATGCGGTCGGTCAGGTCGCGGTATCGCCAACGACGCGGTCCGCCGGCGAGGACGTTTCGGCTCCCCGGACGGCCGATCTCGGCGCGCAGGATGCGCGCGAGGTCGCGGACCGCGAGCGGGCTCACGTGATACTCTCCGTCGCCGAAGAGGGGGAACATGCGGTAGCGCCGCATCTGGCGAAGCATCACCGTCAGGAGGCGGTCGCCCGGGCCGAAGAGCATCGTCGGCCGGACCATCACGTGCGAGATCCCGCTCTTCTCGAGCGCGAGATCGAAGCGGCGGCGTAATGCGAGGTACGGCAGGTTCTCCTCGAGGTCCGCCGGGGCGTCCGGGACGCTGAGGTGGGCGAATCGCGGGGTCCCCTTCCGACGCGCGGCGTCCAGGAGCCGCAGGAGTCCTTGGGTGAGCGGCGCGAATCGGCGGTCTCGGCCCGGGCGGTACCAAGCGAGCGTGAGGACGACGTCGATCCCGTCCAGGAGCGGGTCCCACTCGGCGACGAGGCCGGCATCCTCGCCGATCCATTCCACGCCTCTTCGCTTCTCCTCCGGAACCGGATGGCGGTGGACGGAGCGGATCGCCCAGTCCTGCGCGAACTCCGCGAGCACCGAGCGGCCGACGAGGCCTCCCCCGCCTCCCACGAGGAGGAGGAGAGGGCGACCGTCCGGGGCGGTCATGTCGCGGGGGCGCCCGCCGCGGAGCTCGAAGCGGGAGGTGCCGGTACCGCCGCGCTCCCGAACGAGGCCGCCCAGGCCCGAAGGACCGCGGCCTTGGCCTCGTCCAGAGCGATGGGCCGGCCGGTCTCCTGCGCGATCGAGGTCATGATGCGGCCGTCGAAGCCGCACGGGTGGAACATCGAGAACGGTGCGAGGTCCAGGTCAACGTTGAGGGCGAACCCGTGGAACGTGACCCATTGCTCGACCGCGATCCCGATGGAGGCGATCTTCCGTTCACCTTCGACCCACACGCCCCTGCGCCCGGAGACGTGACCGGCGTCGATCCCGAACTCGGCGACGCTCGTCACGACCATCTCCTCGACCTGGTGGACGAAGCGTCGCACGTCGCGGCCGCGTGGATCGAGATCGACGATCGGGTAGCCCACGAGCTGGCCGGGACCGTGATAGGTGCTCTTGCCTCCGCGCTCCACCCGGATCACGGGGAGCCCGGACGTCACCGCCTCCCCGTCGTCCCCCTCGACCCCGACGGTGACCACCGGGGGATGCTCCACCAGGATGAGCGTGTCCCCGATCGTTCCTCGCCGGCGCTCCGCGCGCATTCGCCGCATCGCTTCGAGCGACGCCGGATACTCCCGGCGTCCCCAGTCAACGTGCGCGGGCATCGCTCGTCCTCCGGGCGACGTGCATCGGTTCGCCGAGCCACAGGAGCGCCGCTTCCGCGATCGATTCGGCGTACGTCGGGTGCGGGTGGATCGTCTGGGCGAGATCGCGCATCGTTGCGCCCATCTCGATTGCGAGCGCGAATTCGGCTGCGTACTCCCCGGCCGCGGTGCCGGCCGCGTGGCCGCCGAGGAACGCGCCGGTCGAGTCGTCGCCGACGACCTTGAGCCAGCCGTCGGTGGCGTGGTTCGCGTGTGCACGACCGAGCGCGGCAAAGGGAAAGCGCGCCTCGCGCGCCGAGAGTCCCTGCTTCTGGGCCTCCGCGAGGGTCATTCCGACCGAGGCGAGCTCGGGCGTCGTGAAGACGACCGACGGGATCGTCTGGAAGTCGAATCGCGTCGGTCGACCGGCCATGACCTCGGCCGCCACGATCCCTTCCCGGTAGGCTTTGTGCGCCAGCATCGGAGGCCGACAGACGTCGCCCGCCGCGTAGATGTGGGGAACGTTGGTCTGCATGCGGTCGTTCACGGCGATGAACCCGCTCTTGGGATCGAACTGTACCCCCGCGTCCTCGAGACCGAGATGCGCGCTGTCGGCCCGCTTGCCGACCGTAACGAACAGCATCTCGGCGGTCAGCTTCTCGCGGCCGTTCGCTCCGTCGACCGTCAGCGCAAGGGACGCACCGGATCGATCGAGCTGAACGGCCTTCGTGGCGGTCCGGACTCCGACGTCCCATTTTTCGAGGGTCTTGGCGAGCTCCCGCGCGAGATCGGCGTCGAGACCGGGGAGGATCTGAGGCATCAGTTCCACGATCGTGACGGAGACCCCGACCCGGGCCATGAACTCGCCCAGCTCGCAGCCGCTCACGCCGCCGCCGAGGACGAGGAGGGACTTCGGCAGCCGGGTCAGCCCGAGCAGCTCCCAGGAGTTGACGACCCGCGCTCCGTCGGTCTCGAAGCCGGCGATCGTGATCGGGACGGCGCCGGTCGCGATGAGGGCGCTCTCGAAGTCGATCCGTTCCGAGCCCCCATCGGGCGCCCGGAACTCCGCCGATCTCGGGCCCGTGAACTTGGTCTCGCCGACCAGGACGCTGACGCCGGCCGCCTTAAGCAGGGTCGCAACGCCTTGACGCTCCTTGGCGACGACCGAATCCTTCCAGCGCATCGCGGTCGTGAGATCGAATCGCGCCGAGTCCGCCGTCACCCCGATCTCGGGTCCCTCGGTCGTGAGGCGGTGGTACAGTTCCGACGCGTGGATCAGCGCCTTCGATGGGATGCATCCGCGGTTGAGGCATTCCCCGCCCAGGAACTGCCGCTCGACCAGGAGGACCTTCAACCCGAGCTGACCCGCCCGGATCGCGGCCATGTACCCTGCCGGGCCGCCCCCGATCACCAGCACCTGCGTCGCGCGCGCGTAGGTTCCCGCCATCGGCGTCATTCCCCCCGTTCGGGAAGGCAGGGAGGAGAATCGACAAAAACGTCTTCGGTGAGCGACTCGGGCCGCGGAGGAGGGGCGGCTTCGGCCCCGGCGACGGCGTCGCGCACCTGACGGTCGGCTTCGTCTCGGATCTCCCCCTCGAGGTCTGGCTCGAGGAACCCGTACTTCCTCAGCCATTGTTCCAGTCGGAGGACGGGGTCGTGGGCCGCGGCCCGAGCCGCCCACTCCCGGGGCTGGTAGCGCGTGGGGTCGTCCGAACTGGAATGCGGGGTCATCCGGTAGAGGAGGAACTCGATCAAGGTCGGACCCTGGCCCGAGCGGGCCCGCGCGATCGCGTCGCGCAGCGTGGCGTAGGACTCGAAGAAGTCGGTTCCGTCGATCCGCTCGCCCGGGACACCGTACGCCGCCCCCTTACCGGCGAGGGTCGCCGACCGGGTCTGGTGCTCGACGGGAACCGAGATCGCCCAGCCGTTGTTCGCGCAGCCGAAGACGACCGGGAGCTGGTACACGGCCGCAAAATTGAGGCCCGCGTGGAAGTCGTTCGCGCTCGTCGCTCCGTCGCCGAAGAAGCCGAGCGCGACCCCGGGGTCCTTGCGCGCGCGCAGCCCCGCGGCGATGCCGACGGCGTGGGTGATCTGGGTGCCGACCACCGAAGACATCGACACGTAGTGGACGTCGCGCGCACTGGGGTGGCAGGGCATCTGCCGGCTTCGCGCTGGGTCGAGGTCGGTGGCGAAGAGGTGCTGGGCGTAGGTGGCGAGCGGGTGGCCCCGCACGAGGGCGGTGAGCTGCTCGCGCAGTCCCGGTACGATCCAGTCGTGCGGGCCCGTGGCGAGACCGAGCGCCACGTTGACCACCTCGTGTCCTGTGGCGGCCCCATAGAAGCCCACCCTTCCTTGACGCTGGAGCCCCTGCATGCGCGCATCGAGCGTACGCCCCAGGATCATCCAGCGATAGGCCGAGAGCGCGATCGTTGGGGCGTCGGGACCCAGGACCGACCGGGCCTTCTCGAGGTCGTACGGGAGCGGCAGCAGGCCGTCCCCGGCATTCATGCGAGTTCCGCGAACAGCCCGTGCGGGTCTTCGAGGTGGGCCTTGACGACGGAGAGGAACTGGGCGGCGACGATGCCGTCCAGGATCCGGTGATCGAGCGAGACCGAGAGGTTCATCAGGTCCGCCGGCCCGATGGACCCATCGGCCTGGTAGGTCGGCCGGCGGGCGATCTTGTGCACGCCGAGGATCGCGACCTGGGGATAGTTGAGGATCGGCGTTGCCATCACGCCTCCCAACGCCCCGAGGCTCGTGATCGTGAACGAAGAATTGATGAGCTCCTCCCGAGCGAGCTTGCCCTGGCGCGCCCGTTCCGCCAGCGACTGGATCTCGCGGGCCAGCTGACCCACGCTCTTCGTGTCGGCGGCGCGAATCACGGGGACCACGAGGCCTTCCGGAGCCGCGGTGGCGATCCCGATGTCGTAGGAACCGTGAACGAGCAGTTCCTCTTTTGCATCGTCCATGGTCGCGTTCATCCGGGGATGTTCTTTGAGGCCCGCGATCGCCGCCTTCAAGATGAACGGCAGATAGCTGAGCCGGACGCCGTTCTTCTCGACGTGGCGCCCCATCCGGTCGCGGAATCGAACGAGTTCCGAGACATCGATCTCTTCGACGTAGGTGAAGTGTGCCGCCGTGTGGACCGATTGGGACATGTGCTCGCTGATGGCGCGACGGACGCCCCGGATCGGGACGCGTTCGATCACGTCGTCGCCCGAGGGCGGCGGCAGTGCGCCGCCGGCCCGGGAGGCTTCGAGAGACGGACCTGCGACCGCCGGGGACGCCGGCGCGGACGAACCCCCCAGATCCGCCTCGGTGATCCGACCGCCGGGACCGGAACCCTTCAGGGTGGCGAGGTCGATGCCGCGCTCCGCGGCCAGCCGGCGAAGGTAGGGAGAAGCCAAGGACCGCCCCGCGAGAGTTGCGGACGTCCCGGCCGATGGAGCGGGGGCCACTCGAGGGGCAGGAGGACCCGCCGTGGCAGGCGGGGCAACGGGGGATGACGCGAGGGCGGTGGGGCCCCCGACGGTCTCTATCGTAACGAGGAGCCCGCCCACCTTCACCTTCGCTCCGACCGCTGCGTGCAGTTTTGCGATCCGACCGGCCTTCGGGGAGGGTATCTCGACGTTCGCCTTGTCCGTCAGGACACTGACCAGTGGGGCATCCTCCAGGATCGAGTCCCCCTCCTGGACGAACCACTGAACGACCTCCCCCTCGGCGACCCCTTCGCCGATATCGGGAAGTCGGAACTCGTACGCAACCATCGTCGTGCTCCTACTGATTCCGGGCCGCCGCGCGAGCGGCGTGGGCGATCCGGGAAGCGTTCGGTAGATAGGAGTTTTCCAGCGCGTAGGGGAACGGAGTATCGTACCCCGTGACGCGTGCGATGGGAGCCTTGAGCGAGTAGAACGCTTTCTCCGCGAGGATCGCGCTGAGCTCGCCGCCGAACCCGCAGAAGCGGGCCGCTTCGTGGACCACCACGGCTCGCCCGGTCTTCTCGACGGAGGCGAGAATCGCTTTCTCGTCGAGCGGCACGAGCGTGCGGAGATCGACGACCTCCGCCGAGATGCCCTCCGACCGGAGGGTCTGCGCCGCCTCCACGGTCGGCGGGATCATGGCGCCGTACGCGAAGAGCGAGACATCGGTCCCCTCGACGAGGACGTTCGCCGTTCCAAACGGCACCCGGTAGTCGCCGTCGGCGACCTCGCCCGTCACCGATCGGTAGATCCGCTTCGGCTCGAGGAAGATTACGGGATCCTCGTCGTGGATGGCCGTCAGCAACAGCCCCTTCGCGTCGGAGGGGTTCGACGGAATGACCACCTTGAGCCCGGCCGTGTGCGCGAAGTAGGCCTCGGTCGATTGAGAGTGGTACAGACCTCCGCGAATGCCGCCGCCATAGGGGGTCCGCACGACCACGTGGCATGGGTACTGCCCGCCCGATCGGTAGCGCATCTTCGCCAGCTCGCTGACGATCTGGTCGAAGGCGGGATAGATGAAGTCCAAGAACTGGATCTCGGCCACCGGTTTCAGGCCGTAGAGCGCCATCCCGATCGCCGTGCCGACGATCCCCGTTTCCGAGAGCGGGGTGTCGATGACCCGGTCCGCCCCGAACTCCTTCTGGAGCCCTTCCGTAGCCCGGAACACGCCGCCGTTCACCCCGATGTCCTCGCCGAGGAGGAGGACGTCCGGATCGGACTTCAGGGCCTCTCGGAGCCCGCGGTTCACGGCCTGGACGAGCGTGACTTCCGTCACGAACGAAGCACCCCCTCGTGGACCAGTTGAGCGAAGGACGCGCGTTGCTCCTCGAGCGCGCGTGTCGGGCGGGCGAAGACATCGTCGAAGAAGGAGAGCGGATCCATCGCCGAGGTGCTTTCCGCGGCCTCGATGGCACGGGCGATCTCCGCCTTGACCTCCTCCCAGATCTTCGCGTTGGAGTCCTTCGTAAGGACTCCGGTGCGGATCAGCTCGGACTGGAGGAGGAGCACGGGGTCCCGCTCGCGCGCCTTCTTCACCTCTTCCTCGGTCCGGTAGCGGCTGGGGTCGTCCGAGGTCGAGTGCGGGCCGAAGCGGTAGACCTGGGCCTCGATGAGGGTCGGACCGCCGCCCGCGATCGCCCGAGCGCGTGCCTCCCGCACGGCCCGGTAGACGGCGCGCACGTCGTTCCCATCGACGACGACGCCGGGCAACCCGTATGCGTCGGCCTTTTCCGCGAGCGTCTTGCTGTGCGTCTGCTTTTCCCGAGGCAGCGAGATCGCCCAGCCGTTGTTCTGACAGAAGAAGATCGTCGGCGCAGAGAAGACCCCCGCAAAGTTGAGTCCGGCGTGGAAGTCGTTGGAGCTCGTGGCGCCGTCCCCGAAGAACGTGATCGTGACGATGGGGTCGCCCCTCTTCTTCGCCGCCATCGCGGCGCCGACGGCCTGCGGGATTTGGGTTCCGATGGGGCTGGAGCCGCTCACGAATCGCTGCTCCCGGAATGCGTAGTGGTTCGGCATCTGACGGCCCTTAGTGAGGTCCGCGGAGTTGCCCATGAACTGATCGATCAGGCTCTTCACCGGGACCTGGCGGACCAAGGCGAGGCCAAGCTCGCGGTAGGCGGGGAAGATCCAGTCAGACGGATCGAGCGCGTAGCCGCTTCCAATCTGGGCCGCCTCCTGGCCCGACAGGGGGACATAGAAGCCGATCCGTCCTTGCCGTTGCAGGGTGAGGCATCGTTCGTCCATCGCCCGAGCGAGGACCTCGGTCCGATACATCTCTACGATGCGGTCTTCCGGGAAGTCATCGGTGGATGCTGAGGTCCCGGTTTTCGGGGCGGCCGCCTTCGCCATGAGATTCCCTCGGTATCTTGGAAGCTGCACGCGATATAACGGCTTGCGACGGTGTGCCGGCCGGGTGCCTCCGGACTGGGTCCGTGCACGCCCTCCCGGGAGTGCCGGACGGCCCGTGGGCCCGTCGGAGTCGCTGCGGCTACCCCACTTACTATAAGGGAGGCTTCCGAGTGCGTCCCTCTCTTTTATCCTCGTTCGCCTGGACTCCGCACCGAGGCCCGTCCGCGCGTATGGCAGACCCCCCCGCGATCGAGACCCAGCGCCTCACCCGCGTCTTCGAGTCCCGCAAGGGATTCTTATTCACGGAGAAGACCCGGACGGAGGCGCTGCGCGGGGTCGACCTGACGGTCGAGCCCGGCGCCATCTTCGGCCTGCTCGGGCCGAACGGGGCGGGCAAGACGACGCTGACCAAGATCCTCTCGACGCTTCTGCTGCCGACGTCGGGCACGGCCCACGTGCTTGGGTACGACGTCACGACGCAGGTCGAACACCTCCGTCCTCGCATCGGGCTCGTGCTGGGCGGGGAGCGGGGCCTGTACAACCGCATCAACGCGCGCGAGAACCTGCGCTACTTCGCGGATCTCTACGGAGTCCCCCGCGGCGAGCGCGAACACCGCATCAACGCCGTTCTCGAGCGGGTGGGACTCTCCGATTCCGCCGACCGGCGGGTCGAGGAGTACTCGCGCGGGATGAAGCAGAAACTGCACATCGCCCGCGGGATTCTCCACGGCCCGGAGCTATTGTTCTTGGACGAACCGACGATCGGCCTCGATCCGAAATCCGCCCGGGAGACGCGCAAACTGATCCGCTCGCTCGTCTCGGACGGGGTGACGATCTTTCTCACCACGCACTACATGTTCGAGGCCGAGGAACTCTGCCACCGGATCGCGGTCCTCACGAAGGGTCGGGTCGCGGCCCACGACACCGTCGCGGGCCTGCGTCAGCTCGTCGGCGGGGACCGGACGATCGAGATCGAGGATTACGGGTTCGATGACGACGAGCTTGCGGCGCTGCGCGCGCTCTCGGGGGTGTCGAAGGTGGTGACCGAGGAGTTCGGCGCACGGATCCGCGCGACGATCCGCATCCGCGCGAACCGCCCCACGTTGGAAGACATCCGGGCGCTGCTCGCCGAACATGCTACGCTCGCCCTCCGGGAGCGACGGACCTCGCTCGAGGACGTCTACCTCGATCTCGTCGAGGAGGAGGCGAACTAGATGGCGACGGCCGAGGTCTACGGGTGGTCCCGTGGACGGTCGACCCTCGCGTCGGTCCGCCTATGCATCCTCCAGTTCGTGGCGGACCCTCAGTGGCTGATACCGTCCATGATCGCGCCCGTCATCTTCGGCCTCGTCGCCTTCGGACTGTTCGCCAACTCGGGGCCGGACTTCCTGGTTTACGCGATCCTCGGCGCCGGCATGATGAGCATGTGGGGCCAGACGCTCTACGGGAGCGGCTGGGCCACCGGCCAAGACCGGGTCTGGGGTACACTCGAGCCTACGCTGCAGGCCCCGACCCCCTACCTGTACGTCGTTCTGGGACGCGTGCTTTGGAACGTGGTCTCGGGATTGATCGGTGGATTGATCGTCTACGTCGTCGTGGTCACGGTCAATGGCTCGGCCCCGACCCTTCCCAATCCCGTCGAGTTCGCCATCCTCTTCGTGTTCGTCATGGTCACGCTCGCCAGCGTCGGGACCCTGCTCGCCGCGGTCTACGTCTACACTCGCTACGCGGGGTTCATCCAGAACATCGGTGAGTTCGCGTTCTACGTGGGCACCGGATGCATGTTCCCGGTCGTCCTCCTCCCCTTCTGGACCAACCCGGTGGCCCTCCTCTTTCCCCCGACCTGGGCGCTCGATGCCCTGCGGTACAACGGGATCCCCGGGTATGTCGGATTTTCGTGGGGGTTCGGCTGGGATCTCGTCGGGGCGATCGGTACCACGGCCGTGTATCTGGGGATCTCCACGTCCGTCTTCCGCCGCGTCGAACGCCAGGTGCTCGAGAAGGGGAGCCTCGGAGATTACTGAGACATGATCGGACATGCGAACGAGAACCGCGTCTCCTTCTGGAGGACGTTCTGGGCGAACGCCGTCGTCGCGCCCCGCACCTCACTCGGGTTCATGCGGATCGACTTCATCCTGGGCATGATCTTCATCATCCCGCTGACCCAGATCACGTTCTTCGCGCTCACGGCGCAGCTGGCGAACGATTCCGCCAGCGAGATCCAGTTCGTCGTGATCGGGAATGCGGTGGCGACCGTCACCTACTCGAGCGTGTTTTCCGTCTGCCAGACGACCGATTCCGAAAAGCAGCAAGGCACGATGGAGCATTTGCTCGTAACGCCGGCGAACCGGCTCGCGCTGTACTTCGGCCGGGGCATGGTCCCGATCCTGATCTCGCTCGCTACGGTCGCGATGGGCCTCGTCTACGCCGTGGTCCTGTTCGGCGTGTCGCTCGCTCCCGGCTCGGAGTGGACCCTCGCGGTATCGGTCATCCTCACGGCGTTCGCGATGGTCGGCTTCGGCCTGCTCCTGGGCGGAGTCGCGCTGTACTTGCGTACCTCGATCATCCTCGGCAACATCTTCCTGTTCGTGGGGCTCTTGCTGTCGGGGGTCAACTTCCCCCTGTCGAGCCTCCCTCCGTCCCTTCAATGGATTGGGTACGCGCTGCCCCTGACCTGGGGCCTCTCCTCGGTTCGCGCGGCGATCTCGGGCGATTCATTCGGCAGCCTTACGATCCTCTGGGCGGCGGTCGCGATCTGCGCGCTCGTGGCGTACGCGGCGGCGATCCTCCTGTGGGACGTCTTCGAGCACCGGGCGCTCTCCACCGGGAGCATCGCACGGTTCTAAGCGGATCTCCTCCCACCAACATATTTGTGCGGTGCCGGCCTAGTAGGAGCCGATGCGGCCCGCGGTTCCGATCTCCCTAACACCGGAAGAGCGCGGGCGGCTGCGCTCCTGGCGGGATGTTCCCGAGACCGCTCCTCGGCTCGCGCGCCGGGCCCGGATCGTGCTAGCGGCGGCGGAGGGACGAACGAACCGCTCCATCGCGGCCGACCTCGCCATCGATCCGGAGACCGTCGGGCTGTGGCGGCGCCGGTTCAGTATGAACCGGTTGGACGGGATCCAGTGGGACGCGCCGCGCTCCGGCCGGCGTCCCGCCCTGCCCGCGGACCTCATCGAACGGATCTGGCAGGTGCCACCGCAGGGCGTCCGTCCGGACGGCTCGCTGTGGACGACGCGCCAGCTGGCCCACACGCTGGGGGTCAGCCACATGCGGGTCCAGCGGGCGTGGCAGGCGCATCGCCTCGGAGCGACACGCCCCGGAGCCCCCGGCTCGGCCCCCCCCGCGCTCCAACGGGTCCATCAGATCGACGTAGCGGGGATCTACCTCGCTCCCCGCGGTCGAGCGATCATCTTCCGGGTCGAGACGTTCTTCGAACCGACCGTCCCTAAGGTGGTGATCGTCGAACCCCCATCGCCGGCGCCCTCCGCGGAGGGTTCGCACTCCGGCTGGGACGGGCTGCTTGGGGCGCTGGATCGATGGCGGTACGAGAGCGCGACCCGCGCGCGACGGGCTGGGTTGGCGCAGGACCTGCTCGTCTTCCTGCGGGCGGTGGACGGGTCGGTGCCGGGGGGAGCGAGCTCCACGTCATGCTGGACGACTACTCCGACGAGGCGACGCACCGCATCGAGCGCTGGATGCAGGCGCGACGCCCGCGGTTCCACCGCTACCGCGTACCGGAGGGGATCACCTGGACGGAGGCGGTGGACCGGTGGTGGGCGCGGTGGCCGGCCGAGGAGAGGGCGGATACCACCTCCCGCCATGTCGGCCAGTGCGTGGAGTCGCTCGTCCACTTCCTCGGTCAGCAGAACGCGGCCCTCGCGCCCTTCGTGTGGACGCCGGCGTACCCGACGCGCACGGAGAACGCCGCCCCGTGCTAGCGCGAACGTCCGCTACTGCCACGTGAGCAGGATCGACTCGCGGTGGAAGCGGCGGATCGCGGTTTGCACGACGAACCACGCGATCAGGGCGAACGCGACCGTGAGGATCCCGATCAGACCTGCATTCGTCCCGGCGAGCGCGACCGCGACGATCGCCACGGCCACGACCGGCAGGACGACGAGCATGCTGAACTGCTGCGCCGCCCGGATATCCTTCGCCCGGCTGGAGATGATCACCGTAGCGAACGTTCCGATGAGCGCGAGGAGCGTCATCAGGACCAGCATCTGATACAGGGCGAGCGGGCTCGGGTACAACGGGCCGCCCAGGGTTCCCCACGCGATCGCGTCTCCCGCCACGAAGAGGACCAGGAACGCCGCGTAGCCCGTGGCGAGCGCAGGGATCAGCGGCGCGAGAGCCTTGCCCCACAAGAGCTCCGAGTCAGAGATCGGGTCGGCGAGGAGAGGCTCGAGACTGCGGTTCGTCTTCTCCAGGATGATCCCCGTGGAGCCGACCACGACCGAGATCAGGGGGGCGATGAGCATCAACAGGCTCGTGGCGAGGACGGTCTGTCCCAGGATGGCATCGCGCACGTCCGCACCGCCGAGCGTGGCTCCGGAGACGGCGGACTGGACCTGAACGATCGCGGAGAACAGAAGGAACACCGGGAAGACGACGAGGGAGATCACCGTCGAACGGTTGGCGCTCAATTCGCTGAGGTCCTTGAGGACGATCTCGCGGACGCGATCGTATCTCATGGAGCCCCGTCCACCGCCGGAGCCCTGGATTCCTGGATCAAGCGCAGGTAGGCGTCCTCGAGGGTGTGAGCGACCGGTTCGACGTACTGGATCCGGTAGCCCGCGCGGACAAGCGCCTCGATCACGGTCGGCATGTCCTCATCGGGCCGGTCCAGCCGGATCAGAAGGTGGGGCTCCTCCCAGCCCGCATGCAGTACGAAGGGTAGCTGGCGGATCACTTCCAGAGCCGCCGGAGTACCGTTCTGGAGCCGAAGGGTCACGGAACGCTGGAAGAGGCGGCCCTTGAGCGCCGACGGGGTGTCGAGCGCGAGGAGTCGCGTTTGGATCACCGCGACCCGATCGCTGAGGCGGTCGGCGTCGTCCAGGTTGTGGGTCGACAGCACGATGGTCTTGCCCTGACGGCGCTGGTCGATCAGGAAGTCGCGTACGGTCTTCGCCGCTTGCGGATCGAGGCCCGAGATCGGCTCGTCGAGCACGAGACAGCTCGGGTCGTGCAGCAGGGCGCGAACGAGAGCGACTTTCTGCTTCATCCCTTTGGAGAACGTAGCGACGCGATCGTCGCGGCGCTCCCACAGGTCGAACGCGCCGAGGAGCTCGTGGGCACGGTCGTGGATCTGCTGGTCGGAGAGCCCGTGCAGCCGGCCGTGGAAGCGCAGGTTGCGGTACGCCGACAGGCTCTCGTAATGGCCGGGGACCTCGGGAAGAACCCCGACCGCATCGTGGATCTCCTGCAGATGGGACCGGTCGGTCGTCGGGATCCCGTTAACGCGGACCTCGCCCGCGGTCGGATCGATGAGCCCAGCGATCAGTCGGATCGTGGTCGTTTTGCCCGCTCCGTTCGGTCCGAGGAGGGCGAAGATCTCACCTCCTCGGATCGAGAAGTCGAGCCCGTCCACGGCGAGGGGGCCGCGGCCGTAGGCCCGGGAGAGCCCCGAGGCCGTGATCACGTCCGTCATCGCCGCCTCGGTCCCTCGGTCGCGGGTGCGGATGCGTCGCGGGTGTGCGGGATGCGGGTCACGCTACGGATGGGCCCGGAGGTAGGCGAGGTCTTGCGCATCGATCGAGCTCAGGACTCGGCGCACCGCGGCCTTCTGCAGGAACCGCGGGATCCTTTGGATCGAGATCTCGGCCTCGGTCTTGACCCAGGTGGACCCTTCGGGCGCATCCGTGTAATGGTTCTCGACCCAGGACCCGATCTCCATGGGTCCCTCGCCCGCGACGATCTCCCACCGGAACATCTGCGGCGGGTCCGAGGTCACCTTCCAGGTCGAGTTCAAGGTTCGATTGCGTGGGACCCGAAGCGTCCGCTCCAAGACGACCTCGCCCCCGGAAGAGCGGCCCACGCTCTGGTGGACGACGTCGGGGTGGATCTGACCGATCGCTGCCGGATCGGAGTGGAGCTGGAGGAACTCCCAGAGCCGCGCGCGCGAGATCTGGATCCCGCCTTCCCCCGAATAGTGAGCCATGCACGCGGAGTCTCCCGCGGGCAGATAAGCTCCCCGAAATCGGCGCCGAAAGAGCTCCGGGTGCGTTCGGAGGACGCTCACTCGTCCGAGCCGCGAGGCCCCCGCTCCTGGGCGCTTCGCGCGCGTCTCCACCTTTTATCCTCGCATGCTAACCGCCAGCGACCCCGATGACCGACGCGATCGTCTGCGAGAACCTAGTCAAGGTGTACGGCGCTACGATCCGGGCGGTGGACGGAGTCTCGCTCAGTGTCCAGGGGGGCGAGGCGTTCGGGCTCCTAGGTCCCAACGGCGCCGGCAAGACGACGATGGTCTCGATCCTCACGACGCTCCTGCGCCCGACCGGTGGGCGGGCGATCGTCGACGGGCTCGACGTGACCGAGCAACCGGAGGAGGTCCGCCGGCGCATCGGTCTCGCCTTCCAGGTCTCGACCGCGGACGGCGAGCTCACCGGTCGCGAGAACCTCGAAGTAGCCGCAGGACTTCAGGGGATCCCGGCCCCCGAGGCGCGCCGCCGGATCCGGGAGCTGCTCGACCAGATGCAGCTCACTACCGCTGCGGACCGCCTCGTGAAGGGGTACTCGGGCGGGATGCGCCGCCGGCTCGAGCTCGCGGTCGGCGTCGTGCACTCTCCCAAGATCTTGTTCCTAGACGAGCCGACCCTCGGTCTCGACCCCCAGGGCCGGGCAGGATTCTGGGACTACATCCGCCACCTCCGGAAAGACACGGGGGTCACCCTGTTCCTGACCACCCACTACCTCGAAGAGGCCGACCAGCTCTGCGAGCGCCTCGCGATCCTCGACTATGGAAAGATCGTCGCGACCGGGAGGCCGGACGAGCTCAAGCAACGCACCGGAGGCGACACGGTCGTGGTCAAGCCGAGCAAGGGCGAGGACATCGCGCCGATCCTCTCCGCGGTCCCCGGGGCCCTCGGGGTCCAAGTGATCGCGGGAGCGTACCGGGTCAAGTGCGACCGCGGAGAAGCGATGGTCCCGGTGATCGTGACGGCCTGCGACCGGGCGGGCGTGGAGATCGCGAGCGTGGAGATCCGCAAGCCCAGCCTCGATGAGGTCTTCCTCGAGCTCACCGGGCGCGAGTACCGCGAGGAGGATACCGAACACGGCGGATGGGCGATGGAGCGGATGGGCCAGCTCCGAGGGAGTCGCCCGTAATGCTGCGCGAACTCGGCGCCCTCCTCCGCCGGGAGTGGCTCCGTTACATCCGGACCCCGGTCTGGATCATTTCAAGTCTGCTCGTTCCGATCCTCTACCTGATCCTCTTCGGGCAGGGCTTCAACTACCCCGGAGGACCTGCCCAGTATCTCGGCGCTCCGAACTACATTTCGTACTTCGCCGCCGGGATGGTCGGATTTGTCGCGCTGACGATGTCGCTGTTCTCCGGGGCGAACGTCATCTTCGACAAGGGGCTCGGCATCGTCAAGCGCCAGGCCGCGACCCCGGCCCCCGGTCGGTGATCTTCCTCTCGCCTCTCATCTTCCGTTCCCTGATCGCGCTCCTGCCGGCGTTCCTCGTCCTCGGCCTCGCGGTGCTCCTCGCCCACATCCCCGGCTTCGTGGGCCTGACCATCACGGGCTCCGTCGGCATCCTCGGAGCGTTCGAGATCGTGATCGCCGTCCTCGTCCTCGCGCTGATGTTCAATGCGCTCTTCCTCGCCTTCGGGTTCGCGCTCGAGAGCCCGCAATCGTACTTCGGTATCGTGAATCTGTTGAACCTCCCCATCCTCTTCACGTCGAACGCGCTCTATCCCCCGGGAGTCGCCCCGGGCTGGCTCCAACAGATCGCCGATTACAACCCCGTCTCCCTCTGCGTCAACGTCCTTCGAGAGAATCTCTTCGGCTCGAGCTCGTACTACCCCTACATTCCCGAGGTCTACCTGCTCGGGCTCCTCGCCTGGGCGGCCGGGTTCATTTCGCTCGCGATCGTGCTCGGACGCCGTGCCCTCCGTACCCCGTAGGCGGCGGCTCAGATCCCGCCCGCGGCCAGAAACACGAAATACCCGGCGAAGGCGAAGATCAGCATCGCCGAGCCGAGGACGATCCAGCGCCGAGCCGCCGGGTACCGGCCGACGCCCGTGCGGAGCAGGTACGTGAATGCGAGCACGTAGACCACGATCGCGCCGAAGAGTCCGGCAAAGAGGAGGGCGCCCCCCGCGTAGGCGAACGCGAGCCCCGCACTGAGCCACCACAAGATTTGGAACGGGTTGCTGAGGCCGAGTCCGAACCCTTGCAGGTACACGTGCCAGCCCGGCCGGGCGACGGGCGCGGCTCCGTGGCGAGAGCGCAGTACGAGCACCCCGAAGCCGATCATCACGGCGGCGCCGAGGACGTAGACGTACCGGACGTATGCGCCGAGATCGACCACGGTACTGAGCCCGAAGACGATGGAGGCGAGGACGCCGTCGGCGCTCAGTGCGCCCATCCCCGCGAGGAAGCCACGTTTCCAGGAGTCGACCGAGAGCGACGCGATGAACGCCGTCATCGGCCCGGGGGGAGCCGCGAGCGAGATGCCGAGGGCGATCCCGAGCAGGATCGGGGCGGCGACGTTCATCCCGGGCGAGGTCCTCCGCGTTTCCCTACGACCGAGGTCGCCAGAGCGGTCCTCCCGAGCACGTCAGTCCGTAGCATGCGCCTTCCTCGCGCCCGGAACCGCTCCGCCGGGCGGGCCGGCCACGGACGCTCTAGATAATGAGGGGCGTCGGCTGACGCTCGGTAGGTAGTACCATGACCCAGACATGCCCAGAGTGCGGGACCCCCGTCGAATACGTCGAGCGAGCGGCCCAAGTGCTGACGGGGAGCTGCACCGACTGCGGTCACGCGTTCACGATCCTCCAGGGTTCGAGCGCGGACGCTCCGAACCTGCCCCCCCGCGGCGCGAGGGTGGCGCTCCGCCCGGACACCGAGGAAGGCTCTGAGGTCGGAGGCGACCGCCCGAAGTGCGAGGATTGCGGCTCGACCCTGTCCTTCCGCGCGAGCCCCAGCGGAGGGGTCGAAGGGATCTGTCCGGGGTGCCAATCGAAGTTCGGATACACTCCGGCCGGCGCCGAGATGGAGAGCGCTCCCCGGATGCGCCCTCCGCGAGGTCGTCCGTCTCCCGGACGGGACTCCGATTTCGAGGCGCCTCGCACCCGGCCGTGCCGAGAGTGCGGCGGTCCTCTGCGATTCTCTACGAACCCGGACGGAACCGTCGCGGGGGAGTGCGGCTCCTGCGGAAACAAGTTCACGCTACCTCCGCGGCGCGACGACGAGGGAGGGCGAGGCGAGCGCGGCGGCGGCCGACCGTTCAACCGCAACTTCGCTCCTCGCTCCGGCGGGCGCGGCGGCGGACGCTACTCTCCGGGAGGCGGGCGCGGCGGTCCGCGGCGGTTCGACAGCCCCCGAGGACCCCCCCGCGGGCGGGACGGGGATCGCGGGGACGACCGGGACGACTATCGCAAGCGGCGACGCCCCGCCCGCGACTGAAGAGGAAGCGGGGCCCGACGGGCCAGCCGGCGATATATCGCGCGACGCGGTGGGGCTCCCATGGGGTTGAAGGCGAAGGACATCATGGATCCGCATATCCTCACCGTCGAGGTCGGGACCGACGTTCTATCGTGCGCGAAGCTCTTGGCGACGAGCGACCAGCGCAGTGCGATCCTGGGTACGGGCACGCTGCCGATCCGCGGGATCGTGACCGAGTGGGACATCGTGGAAAAGGTCGTGGCGACCGGGCGGGATCCGGCGAGCGTCCTCGTGGAGGAGATCGCGTCGTTCCCCGTGGAGACGTGCCCGGTCGATCTGCCCACCGACGAGGTGGTCGCACGCATGGCGCAACGAGAGATCCGGCGCATGGTCGTCTGCCACGGGGATCGGGTCGTTGGGATCATCACACCGCGCTGCGTGATGGCGAGCTTCCGCAAGTACATCGACCAGCTCTCCGCCGAGATCGCCGGATACGGGGCCGGCGAGATGCCGACCGGTAACTGAAGGCGGTCCTCCGAGCCGTGGCCTCGCTCTCAACGGACCCCCCGTCGCGGGACGCGATGAGGGAGGCCGATCGCACCCGCCACTCCTGAGGAGGACGATGGAATACAAGTGGCGCGTCCTCTCCAACACGACCGTCGCGACCCTCATGGCGGCGCTCGACACGAACATCGTGCTGATCGCGTTGCCGACGATCGGCCGGCAGCTCCCCGACACGAGCGCAACGAGCCTATTGTGGATCCTGCTCGGGTACTCGCTCGTCACCGCCGTGGTCCTGCTGAACTTCGGCCGGCTCTCCGATATGTTCGGGCGGGTCCGGCTCTACGTACTGGGTTTTGCCATCTTCACGATCGGTTCGCTTCTGTGCGGCTTCTCCCAGACCGGGCCGGAGCTCGTCGCGTTCCGGATGGTCCAGGCGATCGGAGCGGGTTTCTTGTTCTCGAACTCGGCCGCGATCATCACCGACGCGTTCCCCCCGAACGAGCGCGGCCGGGCGCTCGGCATCAACCAGGTCTCCATCGTCGTCGGATCGGTCACGGGCTTGGTCCTCGGAGGGCTCATCACGACGACGATCGGCTGGCAGTGGATCTTCTTCGTGAACGTCCCCATCGGTGCGTTCGCCACCATTCGGGCCCACTACGATCTTCGGGAGCTCCAGAAGCCCCAGCGCGAGCAGCCGATCGACTGGGTCGGCAATGTCGTGTTCGCCGGGGGGATCGGGCTCGTGCTCGTCGCGTTGACGTTCGGCGCGCTCGGAGAATGGACCGTCCCCGAGGCCGTGGCCGGTCTCGCCGGGGGCCTGATACTGATGGTGGTGTTCGTCTTCCTCGAGCGGCAGGAGAAATTCCCGATGTTAGATCTCTCGCTGTTCCGCAACCGCGAGTTCACCGAGACGGGTCTTGCGGTCTTCCTGAACGCCCTAGCCCGCGGAGCATTCATCTTCGTGATGGTGTTCTACCTTCAGGGACCTCCGACCTACCTCAGTCCGCTCACGGCCGGCCTGTTCCTGATTCCGGTCTCGGCGTCCCTCGCGGTCATGGGGCCGCTCAGCGGCATTCTCTCCGATCGGCACGGCCGTAAGTGGTTCACGGTGACCGGCCTCGTGCTCAGCGGAGGCGCGTTCCTCTGGCTCGCAACGATCCCCTCGGCCGCGCCGTTCGCACTGCTCCTCGGGCCGTTCATCCTGTTGGGCGCCGGGATGGGCCTCTTCGCTTCCCCGAACCGTGCGGCGATGATGAGCGCAGTGCCCCCCGAGCGGCGAGGCGTCGCCTCGGGTGTAGGGACGACGCTGATGAACACCGGCGCGACGATCGGGCTCGGACTGACGCTCGCCATCATGTCCACCGCTCTTCCGCTCTCCGCGCTCGAATCGATCCTGCTCGGGTCGCAGAGCTCCGTGGGTCCCAACGAAGCGGCTCAGTTCCTGAGCGGGATCCACAGCGTGTTCTTCGTTTCGGCCGCCCTCACCGGCGCAGCGCTCCTCGTCATCCTCTGGGGGGGACGGGGTCAGGGAGTCCGACGCCCGGCGGCCGCGGCGGACGAGCCGACCTAGGATCGGCGCGAAGCGCTCATCCCTCGAGTGGACCTGGCCCCGGCGGGGAAGGGATGCCGAAGCGCGGTGTCGAGCGATCGTCCCATCGTGCGCCGCGCGGCCTTTCGGTCCAGGCTCGTGCGCAATGGAAGGCGACCTACGAGAAAACGCACTACGATCAGCTTCCGTGGTTCGATCCGGGGCCTAGCCCTTCGACCCGACGGGCGGTCTCCGAAAGATTCCTGCCGAAGCGAGGGTCGGTCCTGGACGTCGGGTGCGGTGCGGGCTCGAACGTCATCTTCCTCGCGCAGAGCGGCTACGAGGCGCATGGGATCGACATCTCTCCCGGCGCCGTGGCGGCCGCACTCGAACGAGCGGCCCAGGCGCGAGTGCGTGTTGACGTCCGAGAGGGCGACGCCCTCGCACTTCCGTTCCCTGACGGAGCGCTCGATGGCGTGATCGACCATGGGTGCTTCCATACACTCCCGATCCACCGTCGCCCCGACTACGCCGCCGAGGTCCAGCGCGTACTGCGCCGGGAGGGTCGCTTCGTACTGACTTGGGTCGCGCGCGAGCATACCGGACCGCGAGGTCCACCTCATCGGCCCTCCCTCGAGGAGGTTGCGTCCGTGTTCGAGTCCCGATTCCTCTTCACGCGTACGGCCTTTCAGCCAGAGAGCGAGGAGGGAGGCCCCGCCTGTTACATGGCGTTCCTGTCCCGCCGGTCGACCCCACAGCCCCCGCGCCTGTAGCTCGGGAGCGAGTACTTCCCCGCCACGACCGCTCAGGGCGACGCGGGCCGCGCCGAGCCCTTCGTCCGGGACGGTCCGCGGGTGGGCGGCAACTCCACCGAGTACTTCCGGCGCCACTCCATCATCGTGCGGAAGATCTTCAGGAGGTCGCGACCCATCGGTGTGAGGCTGTATTCGACGCGTCGGGGGGTTACGGGGAGAGCTCGACGTCGGATGATTCCGAGGTTCTCCAGCCGCTTCAGTCGATCGGAGAGCGTCGCGGTGTTCACGGAAACGCTTTCTTGGAGCTCGTTGAATCGCCGAGGGCTCTTCTCCAGAAGGGATCGGAGGATGAGGAGGACGTGCTTCTGGCCGAGCAGCTCGAGGGTCGCTTCAAAATCGCAGTGTGTCGAGCCGGACCGAGCCCCCGGAGCCTTCATCTGGGTGCTACTACCCACTCCACCAGATGAACTCTTTGCACTTTAGAATCCAAAGTTTAAGTAGGGGACCTAGTTGCGCTGGCGACGAAATTTGATGTGTGCGGGACTTCTGAAGCGCGAGCGCATGGACCGTACTCCACCCCACCGCCCACGGCCCTTTCGGAGGTCGGTCGCATCACCGGTGAGCGACTTCGGGTTCTACCGTACTCCCGTTCCCGTGCGGTCTCCTCCCGGAAGTAGCGCATGACGGACGGACCGACCGATCCGAACCCGAAGGTCGAGGTCCCCGAACCCGCGGTCCGGCCCAGCCGCAGATTCGAGATCCTCGTGGTCGTGGGGATTCTCCTCGCGCTCCTGATGGGTGCGCTCGATAACTTCGTCGTCCTCACGGCGCTCTCCACGATCCTCGGAGATTTTGGGCAGCCGAACAGCGGAACGTTCGTCATCAGCTCCTACGTCATCGCGTCCGCCATCGCCATTCCGATCTTTGCGAAGCTCTCCGATCTTCGCAGTCGCCGGAACGTGTTCCTGGGCGGGCTCCTCATCTTCATCGTCGGTTCGATCTTCTCCGGCCTCAGCCAGAACCTTTCGGAACTCATTGTGTTTCGCGCGGTCCAAGGGTTCGGGAGCGGAGGCTTCTTCCCGGTTGGGATCGCCATCGTCGCGGTCTCCTTTCCGCCCGAGACCCGGGCTCGGATCATCGGATTGCTCTCCGGAGTTTTCGGCATCGCGGTCGTGGCCGGACCCCTTTTGGGGAGCGCCATCCTGGGCTTCACGACCTGGCGCTGGATCTTCTACGTCAACATCCCCATCGGTCTCCTCGGGTTCGTGCTCATCGCCACGACCCTGGGACCGCTCGTTCCGGAGCGCGTGCGCCGCTTCGACCTCGTCGGCGCGGCGCTCTTGTCGGGGTGGGTCGCGACCCTCATGTTCCCGCTCTATCAGATCTCCGGCGCGGGGTGGTCGTGGACCGACCCCCGCGTGCTCGTCCTCCTTGGGGTGTGCGTCGTACTCGTCATCGCCTTCATTGTCCAGGAGTACCCGAGCGGAGAACCCGCTCGTCCCGGTTCGGCTCCTCGCCCATCGGGTGGTGGCTGCGGGGAGCGGTGCGACGTTCTTCATCGGAATGGTGTTCTACCCCGTTGCGACGTTCCTGTCCTTGGTGGTCGCCGGCGCCCTCGACCCCACCGCGAGCAATCCGGCCGACGTGGTCCGCGACATCCTGTAC
Organism: uncultured Thermoplasmata archaeon; assembly: GCA_963838955.1. Lineage (GTDB taxonomy): Archaea > Thermoplasmatota > Thermoplasmata > Lutacidiplasmatales > UBA184 > Lutacidiplasma. Next base: position 214,273 of record CAWISZ010000004.1, read on the forward strand.
TTCCTCGTGATCCCGCTCGTCGTCGGAGCCGCCCTCGGGGGCCAGCTCCTGACCCGTTTCTCCTACCGGACCGTCGCGCTGGTCGGGGTCGTGATCGGACTTGTCGGAACGGCCGGCCTGACGACCCTCACGGTCACCACACCGTTGTGGACGTTCTACCTCGGGTTCATCCCGGTCGGAGGCATCATCGTGCCCCTGATCCCGCTCGGTTTCGGCCTCGGGCTCACCTTCCCGGTCTTCCTGCTCGCCGCGCAGAACCAGGTGGAAAGCATCGATGTGGGGGAGGCCGGAGGTCTGATCTCTGGAGTACGGAAATTAGTTCCGACCCCCCTCCTCGCCCCGACTCCCGACCAGCTCCAGTGGGCCCGAGCCCGCGCCCAGGCCCTGCGTTACCGCCAGCACCTCCCTCTACCTCCTCCCCCACCCCGAGCTCCCTCGCCCCCTCGCCTACGTGCCCCCAGGGTACCGCTCTCCCTCCCTCCACCCCGAACTCCACTACCCCGATTGCCTCCCCTTCGCGTGACCAAGCTCACCGACCGTCGGATCGCCTACCTCGTCCAACAATCCCAGAACCACTGGGACGGCGATGCTCTGCCTCAGATGGCGGGGCGCTGGGGGGTCAGTCGTCGGTGGCTCCGTCAACTCCTTCTACGTTGGCGTCGAACGGGGATCGTGCCCCGCCTCAACCCCAACCGCCGACCCCCAGGCCCTCCACTCACCGAGGCCCAACAGCAGCTCATCGCGGCAGAATGGCACCGAGGCCCTCGCGGAGCCACCCAGATCTGGAAGGTCCTCGCCCGCCAGGGAGTCCGACTCCCCCACCAGAAGGTCTACCTCTACCTGCGTGCGCAGGGCTGGGCGGTCCCGAACCCACGGAAGCAGAAACCTCGACGGCGGTGCCGGTATGAGCGGGAACATTCCGGATCGCTCGTGCACGCCGACTACCATCGAACGAGCGAAACTCACCCGCACTGCATCCTGTGGCTGGACGACGCGAGTCGGATGATCCTGGCCGGGGGCGAGTTCTCGGCAGCGACCAGCGATCACGCGATCGAGACGTTGGGGGAGGCCCTCATGGTGGCGAAGCGGTGGAATCTGACCGTGCGGGAAGTGAACACCGATCGGGGCGCGCAGTTCTACGCGAACCCGAGACAGGGTTCGGACCCGGGGTTGGGACGGTTCCAGGAGTTCCTGGAACGTCAGGGGATCCGTCACGTGGTGAGCCGAGTGAACAACCCCCAGACCAATGGGAAGGCCGAACGCCTCTGGTTGGAATACGACAAGCTGAGGTGGCGGTTCGCCACCCTGGCGGAGTGGATCGAGTGGAAGAACGACGAGGTGCACGGAGCTCTGTGGGCGCTGGAGACGCCCCGGGAAGCCTTCCAGCGGAAGCTCCCCCCGGAGAGCCTCCTCGGCCTCCATATGCGGGCGATCGATCAAATTCCGGAGGCCGCATGATGCGACGCCGCCGATCGCGTAAGGGAACTAATTCCTGTACACTACAGCCGGAGGTCTGATCCAGTTCCTTCAAACGCTGGGGGGCGCGATCGGGCTCTCGGTGCTGACCTCCTTCCAGGAGACCCGCTTCTCGATGCTGAACCCCGCGCTCCCCGACTCGTTGATCAGTTCCTACGACCAGACCTTCGCGGTCATGGTCGGCCTGCTCGTCGTCGCGCTCGCGTTCATCCTCTTCCTGAGAGGCCGACTGCCGCGCAAGTCGGATGCGCTCCGCGATACGAAGGGCCTTCCTGCTCCGCTCGTCGAACCGCCGAACGCCCCGAGCGCCCTTTGACCTCGCCGGAGCTCGAGCCGAGGAGGACCGTGGCGCGGATCTCCGTATGGGTAACACCCGCCGCTGGAGCCGATACGATCGCGTGGGACCCGTGGCGAAAACACTGGGTCGTCCACTGCCGAGCCGCTCCGTCCCGCGGTGGGGCCAACCGCTCGGTGGCGACGCTCATCGCGGATTGGCTCGCGCTCCCCCGCAGCTCCGTCCGCTGGGTCCAAGCCGGGATCTCACGGGCGAAGACGCTCGAGGTCAAAGGGATTAGCGACGAAGAAGCCGCGCGCCGGCTCCGCGCGTGCTTGCGGCCGGCCTCGCCTCCGAGAGAGCTAGGCTCCTAGACGGATCCCGGCGCGCGGGCCGCGCGGTCGACCGGTTTGCGTCGCCCAAAGGCTGTTGGCGAGTCCGTGGCCTGGGCTCCTCGTGCCCGCATCTAAACCCGTTGCCCTCTCTGCTCCGGGCCTGATCGGGCCGGTCTCCATCCTCAACGAGCCGGTCTCGGGTCCCCGAGCGAACCGTCGGTCGAAGAATCGACCGTACAGCCACGCACACATCGAGATCGATCTGTCTCCGCAGTCCGTGCGACGGGGAGACGCACCACACCTTCAGCAGGTCGAGCAGGCTCTTTCGACGGATCGACTCGCAGAGGCCCCCGACCTGGTCCTCCTCGCCCTAGGTACGCTCCACGCGCTCGCCGCTTTCGCCAGATCGATCACTGGGAGGTCTCCCCGGGCGGATGGCTGCCGCTGCCCCCGGGTAGGGCCCGTCGCGGTTCGGACGAGCCCGTGGGCAACCTGCTTGCGGTGCTGGAGGGCGATGGCTGGACCCCTCTGACGAAGGCCCGGTCGTTCTCGGCGCGACTCTCCGACCAGCAGGGCCATCGGGTGGACGTCGTCGTCCGCCGGAGGCAGCGACGTCACGCAGTTTCGCTCGACCTTCGGGGTGTGTGGACGCGAGATACGATCCACGATCTCCTGGGATCGCTCTCCCAGCGGGTTCCCGTCGCCGAGTCGACGCTGACCAAGTTCCAGTACGCCTGACGAGGCCGGCCGTTCGTTCCGGCTCGGGATCGCCCTCCCAGATCCGGGTTCTACGCTCCCCGAGGGGGGTGGATGGCGACCCGGTCGATCCCCGGAATCTTCCGCGCGCTTTCGGAGAGCGAGCGGCTTGCAGCGCACAAACTTTTTCTCCGCCGCTCATCCTGGCCGGTCGCGGGGATCGACGTGCCGGGCGGATTGGGAACGATTTCGGGCGGTCTCGCCAACTGGCAGGCGCTCACCGCTTTCGTCCTTCTCATCGTATGGTTCGTTGTCGAGGCCGTCGTACGGGCCCGGGCGCGAACCCAGTCTCGCTTCGTCTCCGGTGCGAGCCAGGATCGAGGCTCCGGGCTGCTCCTGATAGTCCTCGTGCTCGTCGCCATCATCGGCTCATCGATCGCCTCGCAAGGGAAGGTGTGGTTGCTTCCCGACCTCGTGTTTTACTTCGGCATCGCGGTCATGGTCGTGGGCATCGTCGTGCGTGCCTGGGCGATCTCGCATCTTGGCCGGTACTTCTCGTCGGTCGTCCGAACGAGTGCAGAACAGCGGATCGTTCGGACGGGACCGTATCGACTCGTGCGTCACCCGTCGTACACGGGGATGGTCCTCGCCCTCGTGGGCTACTCCATCGCGCTCGTTTCGCTCGCCGGGATCATCATCACGATCTTCGTCATCGTGATCGGGTTTGGCTACCGCATCTGCGTGGAGGAAGCCGCCCTGGCCGAACGCTTCGGGGAGGAGTACGCTGAGTACTCCAAATCGACGTGGCGCTTGTTCCCGTATCTCATCTAGGAAGTCGTCGGGACAGCCCCCGATCCTCACCAGCGGAGCTGGGCGGCGGGGCGACCGGTGGCCGACGCTCTCGACCACTGCACCCCGACGTACCTGTGCTGTAAAGTATCGCCTCTCGCTCGAGGCCTCCGCGGGAGGTCGTCCATGATTCGTACCTCCTCGCTGCCCGTCGCACCGACAGTCTCCCGATCTGCCTGGAGGAGGGTCCTCGTGCCGCGGATCATCTCCGACCGCCATGCCATCGTGGCCCTCGTCGTCGGGTTCCTGCTGGAGGCCGTGACCGAGGTCTACCAGATCCTCACCACCGTAGGCTCGGTCCGGTCCAACCCGCTCGGCTACTACCTCAGCCTCGTGATGACCCTCGTCGGATTCTACTTCCTCTGGAGGGGTCTCCACGAGTGGAACCGACTCCATCCGCGTCCCGTTCGTCCAGGACCCCGCCGGGTTCCATGGCCCGCGATCTCGATGCTCGGCGGCGGCATCCTTGCGACCGGGGTTCTCAACATCGGGCTCGGCACCGTGGGAAGCGGCGACACGCCCGCGGTCGTCGCCTGGATCGTAGGCGGGGTGATGGTGCTGGCGATCGGCGCATTCTTTCTTCGACTGCGGACCATGGTCGATCCGCTTCAGGGTCCGACCGGCCGAGTGCTGGGCTGGACGGCGTTCGCTTGGTCGCTCGGAGTGTCCACGATCTCCGGGCTCGCGCTGGGTCAGGTAATCGTGGGCCTGTTCATCGACTTCTTCACGAACTGGCCGGCGATGTTCCTCGCGCTCGCGCCGTTCATCTTCGCGATCGCCCCTCTCTTCGTGACCTACGGGCTCCTATCGATCGGATACGTGGAGGCGTACCGGAATGCTTCGCCCGGCGAGGGGCCGACGCGGCCGGGCTCCTCGCCGCCGGAGGTCTCCCCCCGAAGTACGGGCTCGGGAGCGAGCCCGGCGGCCGGGGGACGATAAACACGAACGGGGTATGGTCGGTGCATGTCCGCCGCTCCCGTCCTTCCGAGAACACATCGATTGCGGCTGAATCAGGGCCATGAGATCCCTATGCTCGGCCTCGGTGTTTACCAATCTCCTCCGGGCGCGGTGACCCGTCAGGCGGTGGCGTGGGCTCTCGAACTCGGGTACCGACACATCGACACGGCCACGCTCTACGAGAACGAGGCGGACGTCGGGGAAGCCGTCCGAGCGAGCGGGATCCCTCGCGAGGAGGTGTTTGTCACGACCAAGCTCTGGCACACAGACCAGGGGTTCGAGCGTTCCCAGAAAGCCGCCCGGGCGAGCCTCGAACGTCTCGGACTCTCGTACATCGACCTCTACCTTATCCACTCGCCTCGGGCAAACTCCCCCCAGGACCGTCTCGATTCCTGGCGAGGGCTCGAGAAGCTCCAGCGCGACGGGGTCTGCCGAGAGATCGGGGTCAGCAACTTCACCGTTCGCCACCTCGAGGAGCTGGAAGCGAGCTCGAAGACGGTCCCCGCGGTGAACCAGGTCGAGTTCCACCCGTTCGTCTACGACCCGGTGCTCGCCGGCTACTGCGAGCGTCGAGGGATCCGGCTCGAAGCTTGGGCCCCGCTGACGCGGGGCCGCCGATTCGATGACGCGACTGTGTCCGCTATCGCCCGGGCCCACGGACGCAGCTCGGCGCAGATCCTGCTGCGTTGGGGGATCGAACATGGGTACATCGTGATACCGAAGTCCGTCCACCGAGAACGGATCGAGGAAAACGCCCAAATATTCGATTTCGCGCTCGCTCCGGGTGAGGTCGCACAGCTCGACGGGCTCCGCGGTGGCGGTGGAGTCAGTCAAATGAATCCCGCGCAGATCCCCTGAGGGCCCGCGAGGCCGCGCTGGCCCCGCGGGGGATCGACGGCCTCCGACCGGGGAACGCGCGCGCGAAACTTGGCGATGCCGAATGGATCCGCGCCCCCGATCGCATGCCGAGGGCCCCGGTCCTCGGCCGATGCAACAGATCCTCATCGAGGTAAAGCCCGAGAGAACGTCGCAGATCGGTGCGCGGGAGTATCGACTCAGCTCGCGATGGACACCCCGCGGTCCCTCCGCTCAAGATCCTGCGGGGACGGCTTGATTCGAGTTGGAGATGATCGACTTAGCGATTTGGGGGGACACGTATACTCGGTGCGCAGGGCGATGCTCTGGACTTGGTTCCGTCCGCAGGGGAGTAGAACTCCATCTGGGTTCGCAAACGAAAGAGGCTTCGGAGAACTCAGCGGCAGTTCTTCGGCTTGTTCACTTGGAAGTCCTTCGACCGCTCGCCCGATAGTCCCGCTCGAGGGCATTCCCGAGGTTCCGCCACATGACTTGGAGCTCTCGCTCGAGCACGGCCCTCGAAGGATTTTTTACGCCCAGAGGGGTCGCTCGCCGTTTGCCGCGCATGGTGAACTCCGTCCGCCCGTCGGGAAGAGAGCGCAGGGAGTAGTCGAGGATCCAGGTTCGGTAGTTGCCCACGGCGACCGCGTGCCAGCGATCCGGCGGCCGAAGGGTCACGGTCTGTCGGCTCCACATCCATCCGTGAGAGGTCTCGTCCAAGTCCTCGTAGACCACGGTGCGGGAGGTCTTCCGGATGATCTGACGCGAGCCCGACTCGCCTTGGAGCTCTCGATCCGTTTTGGTGTAATCGGTGCACCAGGCGTACGCGAACGCAAGCGGGGCACGAAGGATCCTCTGGATGCGATAGATCGAAACCGGGGCGGTCATGGGTAGCTCTCTCGTTCCCATCTACATTACAAAAACCTTCCCATTTAGCCTGAGCGCATCGTTCTCGGTCATCGGACGAGACGAGTGCGATAGGGGCACTTTCGTCGAGCAGCAAACCCCAGGGACTCGAGCAAGAGGTCCCATCAGGCCTCTTCGCGGTCATGGCTGGCGAGAGGAGCTCGTGCGCTAACTCATCGGACCTGCGGCGGAGGCGTCGACGAAACATCCGTTGTCGACCGATCTTTGGAGGCATACTGTAGTCCTCCAATATCTCCCCGCGAAGCAACCGGGAGCCCCCACCCGGCCGCCGTCAATCGCAGTTTACTTGACCTTTATACCCCGAGAGAGCGGACCGGGGCCGTGGAGGCCTGACCCAGATGCGCCCGCGCAGGGAGGGCGGCGGCCGCGCCGACCGACGGCAGTTGGTGGGGTTCTTAGTCGCTCTGCTCGTCGTGGGCGCGTTCGTTCTCTGTGCCGAGGTCGGAACGACGCAAGGAGTTCCGAGATCCGGGGGAACCCCTTTCGGCGGAGAGTTCGCGGCAGGGGTCTCCTCAAACTGCTCGGGGACAGTACTCGCGCGCCTCAACGCCACCCCCACGCAGGCCGACGTCATCCCCCTGGGGGTCCAGATGTTCACCGCCACGACGGAAAGTGCGTGCGGGACCCCGCTCACCCAAAGCACCAGCTTCGCCTGGTCGCTCTCATCGATAGCGCTCGGAACGCTCAACTCGAGTGTCGGGGCGACCATCGCCTACTCCGCCTGCGTCGCTCCGATGGGGGGTGCCCTCGAGGTGAAGGCGACTTCGGGAGGGGTCACTCTCTACGCCAACTCCTCCATCTCCGTCACGGTGCAATCGTCGTCGACCCAGAACTCCACATCGAGCCCGCCCGGTGAACCGTTGGGAGGAAGCCAATCTTCGAATCTGCGCGGCGATCTGTGGGCCGGGCTCGGAATCATGGCGGCCTCCCTAGTGGCGGCCGCCGTGATCCTCCACTTCGGACGCCGAAATACAAAATGAAGAGAGATCGATGAGCGCCTGCCGCACCGTTGGCCTCGGTTCCTCCTCGACCCAGCGAGCAGGTCTGCTCGGGGCAGTCTCTTCGGACGCAAGCGAGACCCCAGAATCTGATCGAGGGTCGCCGGTTTCCCCGCGGAGACTGGTCCAAGAGCGTCGGAGTGTGCGGACATGGGAGGATCGATGCTAGGGAATGCGGCCACGCCGGCCCGGCGCTCCCGACTGTTCGCCCTCCTCAGCCTGCGTCAGACCCGCGCCGTCGTCCGGAACCCACGGGCCCGGGTGCTGGTTGCGAGCATCGCCATCGTCTACGCGGTGATCGCTCTCTTCGCGGGATACATGCTCGAGTTGGGTCCGACGGGCGCCTCGGGCACGACGGTCCAGGTGCTAACGAACTCCTACTCTCCCGCTTGGTGGAACTATCCGGCCCTTCTCATCGTAGCCCCGGGAGGCGTACTCGCGCTTCCGTTCCTGGCTACGGTCTCGATGGTGCTCGTAGCGCTTGGAGTGGGCCTGGGGATGGGTGCGGGGCTCCTACTCGCAGTCGGGTTCTTCCGGTCTTGGAGATCGGTGCGCGCGGGAAGTGGATCGGTCCCTTCTCTCGCAGGTTTGACCCCGGCGATGGTGGCCATCCTGACCCTCGGAGCCTGTTGTTCGACCGGTGCTGCCGCGGCGGGAGGGATCGGTGCCATCGCCGATGTGAGCGGAACTTCCTACAATCAGCTTCTCCAGAACTCTTGGTACCTGAATGTCTTCCAGGTCGCGGTCCTGGCCCTCGCCCTCATCGCGCAGGAGCAGCTCATCACGATTTATGGTAGTCTTGCAGGACCCACCCAGCGGACGACATCGACCGCTCCCGGGTCGGCGTCGAGCACCCCGCGAGCGGTGGTTCGCGGGCCGGTCCTCGCGCTCCGCCTCTTCCTCGTGATCGCGGGAACTCTGTGGGCCCTCTCCCTTCTCATCGAGGTGGCCGCCCCCTCCACGGCCGCACCGGTCGCGGGTCTGGTGGTGGGCGGGCTCTTGCAGCATGGTCTCGTTGGAGTGACAGCAGTAGCGGCAGGACTTCTCCCCACCATCCTCACGGGAGCCTTCCTCAAGCGAACCGCAAACCGGTTCGATCGGGCGTACCGGGCCCTTCTCCTCGTATGCGGAGCGTCCGTCGTCATGGTCGTCCCCCCACCTCTGGACAGCTGGGGGATCTACGGTCTCGGCAATGAGATCCTAGGAGCTGCGGGCGTCCCGGCGAGCTTCGGAGGTGTGCTCGTACCTGGAGGAAGCGGGGTGGGCATCGGCCTTGCCGTAGCGGCGGTCTACGCGGTCTTGGGGATCTTCGTGATGGTACTGGCGCTCGTTCCGCGCAGCGTCCTCCGACGGCTGGTGGGCAGAATGGAGGAATCGATCCATCCCTCCGAGGAACGGTCGCTGGCCTCCCGTCAGATCGAGCACAGCGTGTCGGACCTCCGCAGCCCTGTGCGTGAAGACCTGTGGTGACGGTTCGATTCCTACCCGCCTATATCGCAGTCGTTCTCCCCCGGCTCGAGTCGCGCGGATAAATTCACTTGGCCGAATCCGGAGGAAGGAGTGCGACGGACCGAGCTCAACTCTCTTCCGTGTCCCATTACGGAGTTCGGAGAGTGGTTAGAAGTGCCAGGAGGACTTCATCGCGCGAAACCGACCCTCTCGGCCATGAAAGAATCACCTCCACCGACGACCGATCGGATCCGTCCGGATCGTCGAATCGAAATTCGGAGATCCTGCTCGGAGTGACTCGGGCGAACGAACCGTCTATGAAGGCGGAGGCCTTCCCCACCATGCAGATGACCCCTCGCGCCGAGTCGACCGAGGCTACCGACCGCCGCGGGGTACGTGCTGCTCGGTGGGATCGTGGTGATCGCGATCGCGATCTTGGCCGCCGCCGTCATGCTCCGGTCTCGACGCCCGGCGAACCCGCCGCCCGGCGCGGCATGAGCCGAGGGCAGAACGGCCCCCTCTGACCTCGGGCTCCCTCCCGCTACCGAGCACGTGCGGGCAGGCGGGGGCGCTTGTCGACGAGCGCGATCTCGCGGAGGTTCGCGTAGGACCACCTTCCGTACCGGCTCGGTTTCCAGCTTCGTACGGCGAGGCGCCTGCGAAACATGGGAGCATCGAGGGTGATCGTGTGGTACTCGCCCTGTTCGCCGGCGGGGTCGACTCCGGCCGAGCGCCTCATCTCTTCGAGGTCTCGAACCGCATCCGGATCGAGCGTTCGGGCGAGCCACTCCGGCCCGAGCCGCGAACGGTCGATGCAGGAGATGATCACTTCGAAGCGGGATCGAATCAGCGCGCGCAAGATACCGGTCCGCGAGCGCTGCCAGAGCGGTGCGAAGACCTCGAGACCGAGGGGCCGGGCGCACTCACCGATCCAGCTTGGAGCACCCCCGACCCGGTCGATGTCTCCCGTGACCAGGGTCTGGATCCCCTCGGCCCGGAGCTGCGCAAGGGACCGTTCGTAGGAGGGTCGGTACGGCTTGCGGATCAGGACGGTTCGGTGAGGGAGATCGAGGGCCTTCGCCTGCAGTCTCATGACCGCAAGGGGATGGGCGCGGAATTGAGCCCGAGGCGGGACGAAGGTGACGAGGCGCTCGATGCGGTACCCGGCGCGGTTCGCTGCGAGGTGCAGGGCGAACGCCGAGTCCTTGCCCCCGGTCCAGAGGACCGCGGCGGTCCGTCCCACGCCCGGCCGTCGAGCGGTCACAGGTCCCCGAGGAGGGAACCGGTCTCATAACCGCGGCGGCCGTGGGAGGTCTCGAACCCTCTCGGACCAAGCGCGCCGTAGAACGGACCCTCTACAGGTCGTGGTCGACGAGGATCACCGCGAATCCGTCGTACCCCTTCATCCCGACGGTCTGGACGACGGTGGCGCTCACGCGGGGGTCCGCCGCAATGAGATCGTTCAGCCGGCGGACTCCGAGTACGTTGGGGTCCGGAGAGTGCGGGTCCAGGACGTCGCCGTTGCGCACGACGTTGTCCACCACGATCACGCTGCCCCGATGTGAGAGCTTCAGGGTCCATTCGAAGTATTCAGGGTTGTTCGGCTCGTCGGCATCGATGAACGTCAGGTCGAACGGTCCGAGCCTCTCCTCCGCAAGCTTTGGGAGTGTCTCGAGGGCCTTTCCGGGACGGATGTTCACGACTCGATCGAGCCCGGCACGCGCGATGTTGGTCCGCGCGACTTGGGCGTGGAGTGTGTTCGCTTCGAGCGTGATCAGGTGTCCATCCGCCGGCAGCGCGCGCCATCCAGATCGCGCTGTACCCACCGAGCGTTCCGATTTCTAGGATCGCGCGCGCCCGGAGGGCCCGTGCGAGGATCTGGAGCAGCTTTCCCTGACTCGGGGATACCTGGATTGCGGGCAGACCCGCCGTTCGACTGTCGATCAACGCCTGCTCGAGCGCGGGATCGGATGCGATCAGGAGGTTCGAGATGTACTCATCGACCGCGTCCACGGATCGGTTGGCATGGCTTCCTCTTCACCGCGAGAGTGAGACGTCCTGATCACGGAGCAGGGTGGTCGAGCCCGTGGGCGAACCCCCCGCCGCGTTTCGGTCGGTGGGTCTATAAACCACGACGAAGTCGGCGAATCGATGGCGGCAGGTCAGACTACGATGATCGGGGGCCCGGTCGAGTACAAGCGCAAGTACACGCTCTAGATTTTGGTCGTCCTGATCATCCTGTGCTGGCCGATCGCGATCATCTACTACTTCACCCGAGAGAAGGTGCCGGTCCAAGAGTTCCAGACGTATGCGACCGCCCCGGCGCCGATGCCTCCGCCCATGGCACCGGCCGGTGGGGACCGCTTCTGCCCGGCGTGCGGGACCTCCAACTCGAAGCAGTCCGGCTTCTGCCGGTCGTGTGGAAAGCCCCTCCCGGCGCTACCGCCCTAACGGGGCGGCCGCCTCGAGCTGGTCTCGGTCGGGACTCCGGCGCGCCGTCCGCTCCGGACCCACCAGAGATGCGCCGGGGCGTTCGACACGGCTCGGAACTGTGGGGTGGAGCCACGTCACCGCGCGTCTAGCACCCGGGGCGCGGGGGACGCTGCCTCACGCACCGCAGGCCGCGCGTCGCTCGGAAAAAACAGTTCGTACGGGGAGCGCGAAGGGGTATGGGACGGCCCCACCCACTCGGGGCGGGGCCGTAGAAAGGTCGATCGCCTAGCGGCGACCCTTCTTTCCTTTCCTCGCGGTCTTCTTTCCTTTCCTCGCGCTCTTCTTCCGGGCCTTCGCCTTCGGCATACTCCATCCCCATCTACGAGGTCACTCTTTATGCCTTGGTTGGGACGAATTCGCGCGCACACTGCCCTCTTCGAGGTGATCATGGAGCACGACGCGAGCTCATGCAGGGCCCGAAAGGTGTCTGGAATGATCGGAGAGGTGCGACGTAGAGCGCCATGCGATCCGCGCACGACGATCGGGTCGCACGGTCATGGTGCCGGCGCGTCCGGCGTCGGGTCCGACCGATCCCCCGCGCGGAGAGCGCGCTCCCTATCGCGCGTCTTCTTTCCGAACGATCTCGACGAGAGGCTTGCCACCGTACTTCGGTTTCCCGCACTTCGGGCACGCGACCCAGTCGTCCGCGAGGGAATCTCCGCAGTACTCGCACTTGTCGGTCATCGATCCGAGAAAGGTAGCATCCTGTTTAAACCCGCGCTCGCGGCCCGAGATTGGCGGTCGTGGAAAGCCGGCGCTGTGGGAATCGCTCCCCCCGGGTGGCGCGACGCGCCATGCATCGGGCCCCCGGCCCGAACGCCCGCTTACGCCGGAGGGTTCGGGACCTTGGTGAGCTTGCCCGAGCGTCCGAGGGAGATCTGGGGCTTGCCCTTGTAGTCTTTGACCCATCCATCAGTGATCATTACGTGGTCGCCTTCCTGGACCATGTCGACCTCGCCGGCCCACAGCGTGAACACGATCTCGCCGCTCTGGTCCTTAAGGTTCGCGTTGCGTACCTTGCGCGTGCTTCCGTCGTTGCTAGGGATCTCGCGCGTGGCTTCCAAGGACTTGACGGTCGCATGGACCGTGGCCGTCTGATTGGCCTTCAGCTGGGAGATCGGCGTGGTGGGCTTGGTGTCTGTCATCGGTTCGGCATGACGGGGGGTGTAGAAGAGCCTTCCCTTCCCGGCCGGGGCGGCCGGAGATTCGCCACGATGCGTCTCGTATCGGGTGCAATACCGCCACCAGAGGCTCAACCGAAGAGGGTACGATGGATGGAGATCGTGTGAAGGTGCGACGCGCCGTCGGCCAGAGCGGACCTCGCGACCGAGCTCTGCGGGAATCGGTAGAACGGTCCCGAGGCGCCTATGTAGCGGATTGCATGCGGGACCGATGCCGTCCGCACGAAGTAGCCGCCACTTCACGATCGAGAAGCTAGGACCCGGAATCCACGCAGCGATCGCTACCCCGCGAGGCTACGGGCTGTGCAACGCCGGGATCGTGGACCTCGGGGGACGCACGGTCGTCTTCGATTCGATGCTGACCCCGATGGCGGGCGCCGATCTCGCACGGGCGGCCGAGCGATGCACGGGACGGAAACCGGATTGGGTGGTCAACAGCCACTGGCATGGCGACCACATCTGGGGGAACTCGGCGTTCGACAGCGGACGGATCGTGTCGTCTCGGAAGGTTCGGGAGGTAGTGCTCCAGAAGAGCCGGGGTCAGTTCGAGGAGTGTCGGCGAGAGTTCCCGAAAGAACTCGCGGCGATGGGTGGACCGAAGTCGGCGATCGTCCCGGCCGATCGTCCGCGAGTGCGGGCGTGGTTCCGCGGAGTGCTCGAGTCGCCGAAGAAGCCGCGAATCGTTCCCCCGGACGTCACATTCGACGAAGAGCTCGTTCTCGAAGGGTCCCGTCGCTCCCTCCACCTCATCACGTACGGTGGGGGCCATTCCCCCAGCGACGTCTTCGCGTACCTGCCCGACGAGCGGATTATCTTCGCGGGCGATCTCGCCATGGTCGGCCTTCACCCGTCGGTGGGCGACGGCTGGCCCGACCGCTGGATGCGGATCCTCCGGCGGATGCAGCGGCTCCGGCCCGAGCAGGTACTTCCCGGGCACGGTCCCACCGGCCCCGGAAGCACGCTCCGCGTCGTGGCGCGCTACCTCGGCGATCTCGATAGAATCGCCGTGCGCGCGACTCGACACGGTCGGTCGATGGAGCAGGCGAGCCAGGTGCACATCCCCGAACGGTACCGGAGCTGGGGATTTGCGTTTATGTTCCCGGAGAACGTCGCGCGGGCGTACCAGCTCGAACGGGACCACCCGAAACCCCCTGCCGGCTCGTGAGTGTGCGATCGAGGCGGACCGGCCGGCATAGACGCTCTAACTCGTGCAAGAGGAAAACCACGAGAGCATGCCGAAAGTTTTGAGCTCCTTGCCGCGAGCGGACAGAGAAACGCTGAAGGCTCGAGCCGACCTTCCTGCCCCGATGCAGGTCTCTCCTCGAGTCCGAAGATGGCTCACAGGGCCGGGATCCGACCCCAGCGTCCGGGTTCGCTTTTGGGTGGAGATCGATAGGCGATCTCGCCGGGATCCCCGGGTGCGGGAAGCTCAGAGAGCGATCGGACGCACCGGTTGGGCGGCGTCTTTACTGGACTATCAGCTGTCGGACGGACATTGGGTGACGCCGGGCACGTCCGGAGCGGAGCTCTATCGGCCGAAGTACATTGTCACCAACTGGGTCGCGATCGTCCTGGCCGATCTTGGAATGACCCGCTCCGATCCGCGGATCCGGCGGGCCGCGGAGATGATCCTGGACCGATGGAGTAAGCCGGGCGGTGATCTCACGGGCCGGAGCGGGGAGATCTGCGTCACCGGGAACGCCGTCCGGACCCTGATCCGCTTCGGCTACCTGGACCACCCGGTCGTTCAGCGCTCGATCGCGTGGATCGTGCGAACTCAGAAGCCGGATGGCGGCTGGCACTGTTTTCCATCGCGGACCGGCACGCTCGACGGCTGGGAAGGGCTCGCTGCTCTCGCGGAAATTTCCGAGGGAGCCCGATCCGAATCCGTTCGCCGATCCATCGAGCGAGGAGCGGAGTTCTACCTCCGCCATCATCTCATGGACGAGGGTCGAGTCCGGTACCCGCCGTGGTTCCGAATTCACTATCCGAATCATTACTACTACGACGTTCTCGTGGGCCTTCGGATCCTGGCTCGGCTGGGGTACGGAGAGGACCCCCGGATCGCCCCGGCGATCCGCTGGCTGCGCAACCGGCGCAACCACGATGGGTCCTGGGCGCTGGATGCGGCCCATCCTGACCTCGATGCCGCCCATGGGGGGTACGTGTTCCGGGACCTCGTGTTTCCGATGCTTCTTGAACCGCTCCACAGCCCGAGCCGCTGGGCAACCGTCGAGGCGCTCAGTGTTCTGGCCCGTGTCGAGGCGTCCTGAACGTCGACACCCTGCGGCTGGAGTAAGCCGCACACGGGCCTCGGGGTCCGCTACTTGCCGCGCCGACTCCGGGCGATCCCCACGACCACTGCGCCGACAACTGCAACCGCTGCAATCCCGATGCCGAGCCATGCCCACGACGGGAGCCCGGAGGTGGAGGTCGATGACGAACCGCCCCCTCCCGACGACGTGAACGCGATCGTCTGGTTGGTCGGAGCCCCGTTGACCACCACGCTACCCGAGGAGGGACTTGCGGTGTAGTTCGAGACCACGCCCGACGTATAGGGGTAGGTTCCGCTCGCGACGGACGGGATCGCGATAGTTGGCGTCGTCGAGCTCGTGAGGACTCCGTTGAACGTCACCGACCAGCTTGTCCCCGAGGTCAACCCCGAATCGGCGAACGTGACGGTGAAGGTCCCCGCTGCGCCGGCCGTGAAGGCGATCGCCTGGCTCGCGGCGGCCCCATTCACCGTTACGCTTCCGGACGAAGGATTGGCGATGTATCCCACTTCGCTAACCGCGAACGCATAGGTTCCGCTCACTGCGCTGAACCCGATGGTCGCCGTCGTAGAACTCGTCGAGATTCCGCCGAACGTGACCGACCAGCTCGTCGTCGCCGGAGGACCACTCGCTGTGAACGTCACCGGGTACGTGGTCGCAGGCGCCGTACTCGGGACGGTGATCGTGCTATCCGCGAGGGAAACCTCCCCGGTTCGCACCAGCGCTCGTCCGTTCAGAGTGGATCCCGTCAGCATCGAGATGGAATCCTGTGCCATGACGGTCCCCTGCATGACGGAGGTCGTTCCGAGGGTAGCCGAGCTGCCGATCTGCCAGAAGACGTTCCCCGCCTGCGCGCCACCGGTTAGGATGACCATTCGACCCGAGGTGGTCGTGAGGGCCGAGGCAACCTGGAAAACGAAAACCGCATTGGGGTTTCCCCCACCGCTCAAGGTGAGATCCCCGGAAGAGATTGCCAGCGAAGACGTCGACTTGTAGAGCCCTGGAGCCAGCGTCTGCCCGCCGATATTCCCGGCGACGGTGACCGGGCAGTTGGAACGACCCGCGGCGGTGTTGTACGCGACCGTCAGGTTTGCTTCCGCCCCTGCGGCCCCCGGCGTGGTCACGTTCTTCGTCCCGGTGATCGTTGCCGGAGGGAAGCCTGTTACCGATGTCCCCGGGCTCAGCCCGAGATCCCCAGTGAGATGAGTTGCCCCGGTACTGGTGACGGTGCTGCTGGCGAGAACGGCGTAGCTTGTGGCCGAAGCGAGAGGGACCGCGGCTTGTCCGCACGTCGAGGCGGTGCCGAAACTTCCACTCCCGGCGTTGGAGGCTTGCGCGCCTCCGGAGGTCGCCGAGAGCCCCGGCAGTAGCGAACTCATCAGTACGAACGCTGCGAAGACTACGGCAACGGTGGCCAGTACGCGCAAGGTCGGACGCGCTGTGCGTTCTTGGTTGATCGACATCTTCCTCAATCTTTTCAACTCGCGGATCGAGTCCTCGACCTGGAGGGACGGGCATATAGTGTCCCTGAAATCGACTTGAGCTAGGACGTCACGATCTGGGCCGGACCGAGATCCGGGACGGAGACGTCGAGGCAAAGATCAGGTTCCCGCTCCCGACCCCCGTATCGAGATTGTCGATCGAGTTGAGGATCTTGATGGCCCCTTTTCCTCGCGCCGTGAGCCGATAGCGCTCTCGGGCTAGGTGCGCGACGAGGCCGCTCTCCGTCAGCTTGCGGAGATGGAAGGCAATCTTGGACGTGTCATCCAAATGGCTCGCCTCCAACGCCTGCATGAAGCTGCACGATCCCTCCGCGAGCCGGCGGAGCACCAAACGACGAATCGGGTTCGAGAGCGATTCGAGGGTCGTGTGGGCATCCGCGGAAACGATCGACGCGCGGACCGCGAGCGCCCCGGTGGCGGTGATCTTGGCGGGATCGTATCCGATTGCGAGCGGTCCCTTTCCCTCCAGCACTGCGCGGAGTCTCTCCAGGAGCGCGGCGATCTCCTCCTCCCGGTGGAGGGCAAGAAGTTGCTCTACCGCGGCGAGGACCACACCCGCCCTTTCCTTAGGTTCGGCGAACTCTTCGACCGCATGGGGGATCTTGAACGGGTTCTCCGGCTGGAGGGGAAGATAGTCGACGTTGTCGCTCACGGCAGGGGGGGCAAGGGCGAGATGAGAAGGACGTAGTAGCCTCCCTCCGCGGCGAGCGTGCGTGCGTATCGGGCAGGATCAAGCGGCCGGGCGCCTACTCGGATAAGCGCGAGCTGTTGGGCAACCAGCTCGAGAACCCGTTGGACCTGCTCGGGGCGGACCGGCTTTTGCAGGTAGTCGAACGCCCCCAGCTGAACCGCTTGGACGGCCGTCTCCACCGTCCCCTTCGTGGCCAGCATTACCACCAGGAGCCGGGGCCAGCGCTCGCGGGCGATGGTCAACAGCTCCATACCGCTCGCCCGACGCGACTTGAGATCGCTGAACATCACATCGAACTCGCCCTCTTCTAAGGCGGCGATGGCTTCCGTTGAGGAAGAAACGACCGCCAACGTGTGTCCGCCCTTGCCGAGCGCATCGGCTAGAGCTTCGCGAGACTCAGCCTCATCGTCTACAATCAGGACGCGCACACTTCCTCCTATCTGGGGTCTTCCCCCGCCCGCAGTCCTGCGGCACGCGAGAAATCGCGTGGGGTTTATCAAACTCTGGGAAATTCTCGCGTTCTCTGGAGTCCAACAATCATTGCCCGGCGAGGAGAGAGAAGCGTGCCTAGAGGTCGATATCCGTATTCGGCCAGTGCCAGTTCGAAACATTAACCGACCCTTGACGTTACCAATCACGGGTGGTCCCTGTCATGACAGGTACGGACGGCAAAGCAGTACGAGACAGAATTCCGGAACTCATCAAGGCGGCCGGAGGTCGCTGTGTCGTCCACGAACTCTCCGATGATGACCTCCTCGTCGCCATGGACGCCAAGCTCACCGAGGAGTATGGGGAGTACATCGAGAGTAAGTCCGTGGAGGAGCTGGTGGATATCGTGGACGTCGCCTACCGCATCGCAGAGCTGAGAGGGCTCGATCGCGAGAGATTCGAGGGGCTTCGGGCTGAGAAGAACACTGCGCGGGGGTCCTTCCGCAGGAATCTCTTCAGCGTCTTGATCACAGATCCGGAGAGTTGACGGGATTCCCATCGTTCCTCGAGCAGTCGCATCTCTCCCGGTTCGGCCCCCGCGCTCATCGCGGTCCTCCCATCGACCGCGCGCGTCCTTGATGAGACCTGCGCGGGCGCGGCGCTCTCCCCGAGTGTGGTCAATCCCCGTTTCCGGAAAAGCGTGCGTTTCCGCGTTGTGAATCCAACCCCGACCGGGGAACTGGGGGCTACTCTCTAAGGAGGGCTTGACAATCGGGGAGCGAAGACTGCGGGGTGTAATTTCTGCCAGCTCTGGACCATGCCCCTGTACGTGATGCCTCGGAGCAACGAGATCGGTTTCCCCTTCTGCAGTGCTCGGTCGAGCGCAGCCTTGAGCGCGTCCAACTCGTCCAGGTTGTTTCCAAAGACCGCCGCCCCAAGCTTCTGTTTGGAGGCCCCCGTCACCACATAGAAGCAACGCGCGCCCAGGATTCTAACCTCGGAGGCGTCACCTTCTGTTATCTCGGTCCGCACGGCCTCCTCTCCTCGGATTCGAGTGACATCTCACAGGGTTGAAGTGCACCCTGCCAAATTGGGTCCATCGGGTGGGGCCGCGTCACCGCGGGACCGTGAACGCGTGCGACCTGAACGATTTCCCCCCTATCGGAGGCCGTCCGGCGAAACCCGAGCGACCGGCAGGTTTTATGGGGGCAAGGCCGTGCGTCGACCATCATGACCGAGCCCGCCCACACATCCACAGACGGACCGTTTCTCCTTGACATCAAGGAGATTCGCAAACGCGCGCGCGAGCACATCGAACAGGGGGCCGTCACTTCTGAGTATAAGTCCAATCGGTCGGAGGTCGTCCGCATCCTCAACGAGGCCCTCGCGACCGAGATAGTCTGCGTGCTCAGGTACAAGCGTCACCAGTACATGGCGACCGGTATCAACGCCATACCGGTTGCCGCGGAGTTCGCCCAGCACGCCGCGGAGGAGCAGGGACACGCGGATATGATCGCCGCGCGCATCACGCAGCTCGACGGGGAACCCAACTTCAATCCGGAGGGACTCCTGACCCGCGCCCACTCCGAGTACAAGGAAGGGAAGACGCTCGTCGACATGATCCATGAGGATCTCATTGCCGAACGTATTGCGATCGACACTTACTCCGAGATCATCCGATATCTCGGGAACAACGACTCCACCAGCCGATTGATGATGGAGAAGATTCTATCGATGGAGGAGGAACACGCCGAAGACATGAAGACCCTCCTCGCGAAGGTCGACAAAGACGTACACGTCCGAAACGCGCGCAACTAGCCCCGGGGTCGGGCACGTTTGCCGGGGCCCAAACATTCCGAGCGACGGCCCAGCTCCGGACCGGGTGGGGAAGAACCGGGTGGACCCCTCTTTTCAAGTAGTGGGTTTTCTAACAACGAGTGCGATGCTCGGCTACATCCAACGGCTCGCAGCAAATATTTCCGGTCAGAATCCCTAATCGGCAGCCCGTTTTACCTGGCGGACTCTCCGGAGGCACCGGAAGTTCCGGGGGACAAAAGCTCTATCCCGCATGTCAAGGCAAAAGACGGGACGGACATCTTCTACAAGAACTGGGGCAGCGGGCAGCCGGTGGTGTTCAGTCACGGTTGGCCCCTGTTCGCGGACCCTTGGGACGGGCAGATGCTCGGTTCTTTCTGCAGCATGGCTACCGTGTCGTCGCACACGACCGCCGCGCGCTCGTGCTCAGCGAACCCGGGGTGAGTCGTACGGGACGAAGGACACCGCGAACATGAGGCCGGCGGCGATGCATAGACCCCCGCCGATGATCTCGAGATCGGTAGCCCCGCTACAGTTCGAAATGGTGGGGCTGGCGCCGCTGCCCCAACGGAGCACCCGACGTCCACGTATCCTGCAAAGAGGAAGAAGAGCCCGATGAGAAGCGTCGCCAGACCGATGGCGATGTAGAACGATCTCACGCGCCACCCACTCGCCGGCCGGGCGGACCACGACGATCCTGGAAAGCGCGAGGTGGGCGATGCATCGAACGCGGCATACGCGTTCGGGGCTATCAGGTATACCGAGGGAATGGCCGCTCTCTTGGAACCGGATGCGCGAAAGAAGGGGGTTCAGAAACGACCCCTTCCGAGCTCCGTCCGCGTCGGGCTCCACACAAAGTTGGGTCAAACGCGAGGACAGAAGGCTCCGGGCCCCATAAGTTTCAAGACGCGCGACGGCTGGACTCTCCATGGTTCGACTCGTCCCGATGGGTTCGGCCGACTTCGATCCGTACCTGGACCGCTTGATCCGGTCCTATGCGGAAGAGCACATCCGGTCGGGGCGATGGACTGCGGAAGAAGGGTTGGCCGAGTCCCGGAAGGAAGTCCAGAAACTGCTGCCGGCAGGACCGAAGACCCCGAACCACTTCCTCTACACGATTATCGGGGGTTCGCCCGAAGAGAAGGTCGGAGTGACCTGGCTTGCGAGCGAGCCTCGCGGTGGGTTCGTTTACGATCTCCTCATCTTTGACTCCTTCCGACGGCGAGGATACGCCGAGGAGGCCATGCGCGTTCTCGAGCGCGTGGCGAAGGAAAAGGGAATCCGGAAACTCTCCCTTCATGTCTTCGGCGACAACCTGGGGGCGAGGAAGCTCTACATCAAGCTCGGATATGCTGAGACGAACGTGGTGATGTCGAAGATGCTAGCGCCCTGACCTCTCCACCTATTCTCAAACTGGCCCGTTTTCCGCGCCGACACGATGGTTTGAGTCGGCGCTAGCAGACAGGCTCGACTCACCCGGTTGCGGGGAGAGAAGAGCGTCATGCCGGAAGTTTAAGGTCGTCGGGTCAATTCTTCAATCATGGCCCTCACGGGCGGGGCCGACCTCCTCCTTTTCGTCAGCGTGGAACCGGGTTCGGGCGACGAGCCGCAGTGGACCTTTCTCCGTTGGCTCGCCGGAACCCGGATGTCCGTGCGACTCGAGCGCTGGCGGAGCGACGGTAGAAGGAGAACGGCGGAAGACGGGAGCTCCAACCCGTCCCCTCCGCCGGAGGGGCCTCCATGGCACCTGCCCCGGCAGGAGATCCCGTGCGTGAACTTAGTACTCGAGATGGCCCATCGCGAGGGAAGGATAGTCACGCTCGTGGACGCAAACCGAGCGGGCGAGCAGCAAGACCTCGTCCATCGGTGGGTCGGTCCGGACGATGTCCTTCCCCTCCTCGTACGTCCCGACGGAGGCCGGCTGGAGGGACCTGAGAACTTCGTACCCCAGAAGGTTCGTCAATTCATTAGCGGTCCGTAGGCCTCCCCTCATTCGATTCCCACGCGGTCGAGGTCGCGCTAGAATGGGGCGCGTTCTCCTCTCATACCTGCGCAACCTGCCTGCCACGATCAATGAACTCAATCCGCAGCCGACGCGAATGGCGCGCGCTCGATCCGCCGGCGACCCGCGCTGAGGCGAGGCGCGCTCTGTCCGTCGCGAGAGCTGTCGCCCGGGCTTTCGCAGGACGAGGGGCTAGAGCGGTGGTTCTCGGCGGCAGCTGGGCGAGGGGAGATGCGCATCGTGAATCGGACATCGACCTGTGGACATTCGGGCTTCGCTCGGAGAACGAGGTGTTGTGGCGACCCCCGTTCATGGTGACAGTCTCGAAGACCTCCTACAGACGCGAGCGGACGAAGCTGAGGACGCCCCCGTACATCGGTGGAAGCGTTCCCGGGTGGAAAGTCGCCCTTCCGCTCTACGACCCGGAGGGTATCGCGCGACGACTGAAATCCGAAGCGCGAAGGTTTCGATGGCCCCCGGTGTCCAAGAAGTGCGACCGTTGGGTTGCACAGCAGATCGTGGGATGGGCCGAAGAGGCGGTGAAGCTCGTGCGGGCCCTCGCGACGGGCAATGACGCGACGGCGGCAGTGCAACGGAACCTTCTTGCCGATCAGCTCGGATTCGTGATGGCGATCTATCGTCGAATGTTCTGGGACTCGGAGAACGAGTCCTGGGAGCGAATCGGTCGCGAGGTAGGAGGTGATTGGGCCGCCGCTCAGCGGCTCGCCCTCGGAATTCCACGAGCCAGCCTCGAACAGAGCTGCTCGGCGGCCCTCTCGGTCTACGCCCTCACGGCGACGATGGTCTGGAAGTGCTTGAACACCCAACAGCGAGCAATCGTGGCCAACACCTGTCGCGTGGCCGGCTTGCCGCTGAGCTAATCCAGTCCGATTCCAACGGCGAACGGGTCCCCTCTACACCGTGCAGCGCCGAGAGATGGCGGTTAGCTCTCGAACAAGGCGAACCGCTCACGCGCTTCACTTGCGATGCGGAACCTCGCACGGGCCGTTACGCGAGCTCCATCGGCGATCCCAAGACTCCCTTGAAACGGAGCCCATTGATTCCAGAGAACGTGGAGATGCGGATTCCACCGTCCCCGATGACCGGGGTGATAAGCGTACCGCCAACGACTACTCGCTGACCCGCGTGCGCCACTGCGTAACAGCCGCATCGTGAGGCGTTTCAGGGCCGCTTCCACGGCCTTCGCGTTGGTGCCTTCGGGATACCTATGGGGCGGTGGCCACACGATGAACAACTGAAACCGGTCCCCTTGGTGACGCGACTCTCGGCTCATTCGGGAATCCCCCGGAGACGAGAGCGGTATCACCCGTGACTGGTTAAGGCCCCTTCTCTCAGCAATGATCTGACCGCTTCCGTCGGAATCCGTCGATTTCGCCCGCTCCCTCTCCAAGGTCCGCGAGTGGACGAGACAAATGAACGGAGTCGCAGTGCGGGAACGCTAATGCGGAAAGGTCTGCTCGCAGAGTCCTGTGCACGCGGGTATCTCCGCCCTCTCGCGCCTCAAACTGCCCCTCGAGACTAGTCGCCTCATCCTCCGACTTCCGATATATAGCGATGTGCCCGATTTCGTCCGGTTGCTTAGGAGTCAGGAAGTACGGGGGCCGATTCCGATTCGCCACCCCTACACTGCCTAGCTCGGTCGTTCCTTTGTGAGAGTGGCTCGCAACGCGTTTCGTTCGGGGGACGGTCTCCACCTCGCGATTTGCCGTATGGACGGTGGCGCCTACATCGGAGGAGTCGGGCTGGACCAGTTTAGCCCCCCGGACAAGCGAGCCCGAATCGAGTACCGGCTTGGCCGTCCGTTCCGGGGGAAGGGCTACGCTACCGAGGCCGCCTCTCGCGTTTGCGAAATCGCGTTTGGGACACTTGGATTCCACCGAATCGAAACCGGAGTCGTTGCTCCGAACCTGGCCTCCTCCGCCGTCCTCGAGCGGCTCGGTTTTCGGCTCGAGGGGCGAGCGCGCGATCGAACTCGAATCGACGGAAAGTGGGAGGACGACCTGCTGTATGGACTCGTCCAGCCCGACTTCCGTCGGTTCAATCCGCAGGGACAGGCCCCGGCGGGCCCCCGTTCCTAAGGGTGGGTTATCCCCCCGTGGGGGTGTGCCCGAAGTCCTCAGTTCGCGCACGCTCGGATCGCGATGTCCAACGCCTGATGAAGAGCTGCCCGAGTATCATGGAATCGAGGCTTCCATCCTGCTTCGTCCAAATGGTCGCTGATTACGAAGAGGGCGGCTGCCCTTAGCCCGAGCCGCCGCGTCACGGCGAACAGTGCCGCCGCCTCCATCTCTACGGTTAGGATGCCAGCCCTTCGGTAGCGACGGATCTCCTGGACGGTTTCACGATATGGAGCATCTGTGGTCCACGTCGGCCCGTCGACAAAAGAGATGCCCGAACGCCGGAGGTTGATCTTGAGCGAGTTTGTCAGTTGGCTGTCTGGTTGCGCGAAGGGAGCCGCTCTCTGATAGTGATGAGATGTTCCTTCATCGCGGAGAGCCTTCGTGCACACGACCATCGAACCCGCTCGAAGGTCCGGGCGAAGCGAACCAGCCAATCCCGCAATCACGAATCTCTTCGCTCCCAAGGCGGCACGTTCCTCAACAACGATGGCGGCGAACGGCGCTCCTGGACCCTTGACCCTTACAACCCCCACCGAACGGTTGACTCGATAAATCGCAGTCCGAGTGTCGTAGGCGCCGCGAAACTTCCGGTTTAGGTAATTCGTCCACCGGTCACCGAACACCAGCACGACGTTCGGCGGGAGTCTCGGG
The DNA here is from genome assembly GCA_963838955.1 of uncultured Thermoplasmata archaeon. GTDB lineage: Archaea > Thermoplasmatota > Thermoplasmata > Lutacidiplasmatales > UBA184 > Lutacidiplasma. The sequence continues at coordinate 238,267 of CAWISZ010000004.1, forward strand.
CGACGGGTCCCTGCGCGGGCGGCTACGTACCTCCGGAAGTCTGACCTGCGTTCCCACGGACTTAGGCAACAGGTAGGCAGCAGGTCGCTCCGAGGGCCGTGACGAGGTCTTTCTGCTCCTGGGTCAGCCGGGTGACCCACTCCCGGACCGATTTCCCGGCACCGAACCGTACCCACGACACGCTCTCGAGAGAGCGGAGTGCCTCCGAGAGGTGCCGCTCGGGGTATTTCGCCTGCAGCTTCCGCTCCGCCCAACTCCACAAGAGATACGCCAGATAGACCACCGTAGCGTAGGCGTCGAGGCGGTCCTTCCGTCGATATCGCACCGGGCCGAGGGAGAGTTCCCCCTTGCTCGTGCGGAACGCCTTCTCGATGGCGTCTTTCGCGAAGTAGGTCCGGTACATCGCTCGGCCATCGAGGGAGAGATTCGTGCTGAACAGAAGAAAGCGTCCGTCCAAGGCCCGTTCCACATCGACCGACTTCGGGTCGACCCGAAATCCCCGTCGCCCCGGGGAGGACACGATCACCTCCCCCAACTCCGCCTTGATCTCGGCCAACCGATCCTTCGAGACCGGCCCTTCGAGTTCCTGCAGGAGGAGATCGCGGGCCTGACGGTCGTCCGCCTTCCTCGACAGGTTCTCCACCACCGCGATCCGCATCTTCGGGAACTCCATCAGCGGGGCCGTGAACGCCCGCGCATACACCGCTCCGCCGTGCGAGGTGCCTACCACATACTCGGAGCGCTCGAGCTTCTCCCCCGGCCATCGGGAGGCGTAGGCGACCGCCGCCGAGCTCCATCCCTTGACCGAGCCGACCACCTCGTAGCCCGCGTCGACCGCCCGCTGCACGTTCGGCTTCGAGGTCATCCCCTTGTCCATCACGAGGGTCAGGTGCTTCAGCCCCTGACCCCGGAGGAACTCGAGAGTGGGAGTGACACTGAGGAAATCGTTCTGCCCACCGTAGAGAGCTCGACAGAGGAGGGGGTGATGATGCTCCTTCGAGACCACCATCCCGAAGCCCACCACGACCGCGGTGCCACGTTCATCGTGCCCCAGCTGAGCGTAGGGGCAGTGGCTCCCGTAGTACGCCTGCTTGGTAATGTCGTAGTAGGCGCCGGCCGGCTCACGCGAGGAACCGCGCCAACCGTGGGTCAGCTCCTGCTGGAGAAGGAGGCCCCGATCGTGCCAGGTCTTCTCGGGAGTGAGATGGCAGAGTCCGAAGAGCGCATTCTCGAAGTGGCGTGGGGTCAGGGTCTCGGCATCGAGCGAGAGCCAGCCCGGAAGGGGGCTGGCGCGGAACCAGTCAGGGAGATGGAGGAGGGGGACCCGGGCCGTGGCCTGGTTGAGTCCCAAGGTGAGGACCCACGCGGCCTCCTTCTCGTCGAGGCCGAGGATCTCCTGGACCCGGGACCGGACCTTGAGCTCCTGAGCCGCCGCGTAGAAGACCGCCAGGGCTCCGACCGGGAACGCGGAGTGGATCATCCCGACCCGTGGCTGGGGAGCGGCGAGGAGGTTCCCGTGGCGATCGCACGGACCGAGATAGCGCAAGAATCGCTGGCGCGACCGACCCATCTGGGGGTCCCAGTAGGACTCGTACTCGCAGAGGTAGAACCGGTCGCCCTGAGGCTTGACCCGGGTATAGGCCATATGGCGTCTAATAGGCGCTATACGAGATAAACCTGCCGATGGAGCGGCCGCCCGAGCTTCGAGGAGGAACGATCAGTCGAGAAGCGCCTGCTGCCTATGATGCGTGGAACTCAGGTCTGAGGCAGTGAACAGAGGTTCCCACAAGTGCTTTCTGGGAGATTGGGGGAACGGCACGGATCTGTCTACAGTCGGTCCATCTCAAGTTTTTGTCGGTCGGTGTTCAAGGCGCCGCCTGCTATCGGCCGATGGGGGATGCCGCCGCGAATCGCTACTTGACCTATTCGGCCACGGGCCGTTGGGCGGGGTTCGTGTACGAAACCAGCCAATCGACCTCACCCTGACGGGCTACGTCAGAGCGGGGGTATTCGTCGGAGTCGTAATCGCGCTGTTGCGACATCGCCGACCGCCCGCTATGGCTGTTTCACGTCCTCCCCCGAAGCCGCTTACGAATCCCTAGCTCGCGGACACGCCAAAGTAGATACGAGGTTTGTCGTTTTTGACCCAGGTCACTCGCGTCAAAGAGAGCCGGCAGGGTCAGTTCGCAATGGCGTGGGATGACGGGGAGTAGAATGCCATGGAGAGAGCCCGGTGGCCGGGACCGATCCTCGAGGGTACAGAGGTCCCGACCCTGAGGGTGGAACGAGGTGAGGGGCGTCGCCGGGGCCGCCCCACTTCGCACGGCAGGTTTCGACTCGATTCCATGCTCGGCGCAGGAGTCGCTGTCGGAGTTTGCGGTCTCCTACTGGTTGTGGCTGCGGTGGTCCCGAGTGGGGCCGTGAGCGCAGGTGCCGGAAGGCCCGCAACGATCCCACCGGCCCTCGACGGTTGGTCGCCGGGGTCTCCTCCCAGTTCGGGGGTTGTGTACGAAGTGACGGTCACCGAAACCGGACTCACACTCGGAAGCGCTTCCAACGTCGTGTGGACGGTTACGATAAAGGGTGGCCTTTCGTACTCTTCGCAGATCGGGACGCTGTCCTTCTTCCTACCGGACGGGGCCTACCAGTTTACGGCCACATCCAACGACATGACCCGCCGCTCGCCCGGAGGTGAGTTCGTCGTGAACGGGTCGGCCGCATACCCGTATGCCCGTTTCTTGCTGTTGACGTTCCCGATCACGTTCACGGAGACCGGCCTTCCGAGCGGGGCCAACTGGACGGTCACCTTCGCCTCCGTAACGGCGAGCTCGACGACCAACAGTTTGGCGTATGCGGAGTCGAACGGATCGTACTCGTTCGCCGTGTCGGACGTGCCGGGGTTCGCGCCCGCTCCCGCCACGGGGACCCTGTCGGTCGGCGGGAGCCCGGTCTCGCAAGTGATCGAGTTTATCTCCATCCTACCGGGGATGTACGAGCTCTCGTTCACGGGGCCCGCGCTGCCGGGGAACGCGACTTGGTCGATCGTGGTCGATGGCGCAGCCCACAACGCGATCGGCACGACACTCGTGCTCAGCGAGCCGAACGGGACCTATTCCTTCTCGGTGCTCCCTCCCGCTGGGTACAGCGCGAGTCCGTCCTCGGGAAGGATCGTCGTCGCCGGCCACGCCGCCCAGCAGTCGATTGCGTTCCAACGGACTTCGGCGAGCACTAGCTCAGGTCTCTCTGGCTTCGATTATTTCTGGGGGGTTCTCATCGGCGCGGCCATAGCCCTCGCGGTGGCCGGGCTCCTCAGGGTGTGGATCCGGAGGCGAGGACCGCCACGGGGATTTTGACGACGGGCTCCCGGGCAGTCGAAGCGAGCCATGTTGGAAACGAGCACGGCTGCCCTGAGGTTCCGATGGCGGCCTGCCAGCTGAGCCACGTGCACGCCTCGTTGAGGAGAATGGATTAAGAGACCCCCGCGGCCCTCAAACGGAGACTCGGGATAGTGAGGAGTATCAACGAGAAGAAGCGAACCGGTGGACTCCCGGTGAGGGACTACGCGGTCGAACGGCAGGTGGTCGGTCGATGGAGATGCGCGTTGGGGGCGATTGACGTACCTTCCGGAGAGAGGATAGGCGATCGCCCGGAGCGATTTGGCGCCGCCTGGGGTACACATCTCGTGGTCCCGGCTTCAGCAGGCGCCCACATCAAGGTCGCGCGGGGGCGGCATCAGTTCCCGGTCAACCACGCTCAATCAACGGGTCCGTTTGCCACGCCAGCAACGGGTAGTTTCCGCCCTCAAATACGAAGACGCACTCCCAGCGGTTGCTCACCCAAGTATATGCGCTGACCCCGAGTTGCCAGAGGCAGGTCGGATAATGTGGGGCCGACGTCGTACCATCGAGGGTGCAACGATCTCGTTGCTCCTCGGCCTGTCGTTCTTGGCCCCCATGGTACTCGTCATGGGCTCGGGCCCGATTGTGGACCGTTCGGTTCAGAGCGGGATCGGGAATCCCTGGAACTCCGGCCCTTCTGCGGTCGGTAACGCGACGGCCGGAGCCGGCATCACCTCTGGCGGACCTCTGAGCTCCTCGGACCCCGCGAGTGTGCTTTCAACGATCAATGTCGGCGCCGATCCGGGACTCTCCGCTTACGACAGTGGGAACGGCTACGTCTATCTCGCGAACGCCGGATCCCACAACATGAGCTTGCTTAGCGCGACAAAACTGCAGGCCACGGTGAGTGTCGGAGAGTCTCCTGAGTTCCCCACATACGATAACGGGAACGGTTTGATCTATGTATCTAACGTTGGTTACCACACAATCGAAGCGCTGATTGGAACGACGGCGGGGTTTCTGATCACCGTCGGCGCGAATCCCCAGGCCTCTGCTTACGACTCCGGAAACGGGGACGTTTATGTCCCAAATCAAGGTTCGAGCAACGTCAGCGTAGTCAGCGGCACGACGGTCGTGGCTGCCGTCAACGTGGGTACGAGTCCCACCTTCGCCATATACGACAGCGGGAACGGGTACGTCTATGTGGGCAACAGCGGCGGCGGCAACGTCAGCATTCTGAACGGAACTACCCTGGTCGGCACGGTCAACGTCGGTTCCAACCCGTCGTACGCGACTTACGATAGCGGAAACGGTTACGTCTACGTTTCGAACGTATATTCGAATAATGTGAGCGTGATCAACGGGACGACGCTGGTGGGCACGGTTAGCCTCGGCAGTGCTCCGGAATCGGGCGCGTACGACGGTCGCAACGGGTTCGTCTACGTGCCGAACGTCAACCTGAACTACGGCTCGGATTACGTGAGCGTAATCAGCGGGACGACGCTGGTGAGCACGGTCAGCGTCGGCAGCATCCCGGAATTCGCTGCGTACGACAGCGGCAACGGGGACGTCTACGTACCGAACTCCGGCTCGAACAGCGTGAGCGTGATCAGCGGCACGTCGGTGATGGCCACGATTCTCGTCGGTTCCGATCCAACCTTCGCGACTTATGACAGCGGGAACGGATATGTCTACGTGACGAACCAAGGTTCGGGCAGCGTGAGCGTGATTTCGGGCAACGTGAGCGGGATTAGCGCTGGTTCTGCGGTGATCTTCACGGAGAGCGGAATTCCCTCGGGGACATCGTGGTCGGTGACGTTGAACGGAAATCAAGAGAGCTCGACGGGGTCGGCGATCGAGTTCACGGAGCCTAACGGAACGTACCCGTATTCCGTCGGAGACGTACCGGGTTGGCACCAGACCACGCTTCCGTACACCGGACTGGTGGCGGTAAGCGGGTCGACGGTGATCGAGACGACGTTAGCGTTCACCCAGCTGACGTATTCTGTCACGTTTACGGAGACAGCCCTCCCGTCGGGGACGAATTGGTCGGTGACCATGGAAGGGACCCCACAGACGTCCACCACATCAACAGTCACGTTCACGGACCAGAACGGGACGTACGGCTACACGGTAGGCTCGGTCTCAGGGTACACCAGCTCGCCCGCGTCCGGGTCGGTGACGGTGGCCGGTGAGGCACAGACGGTCGCCGTGACGTTCAACGCACTTGCGCCGGGCACGTTCGCCGTCCCGTTCACCGAGACGGGCCTCCCGTCGGGCACCAACTGGTCGGTATCGTTGAATGGTACGATGGAGAGCTCCACAGTCTCATACATCAACTTCGCCGAAATGAACGGGACATATTGGTACATCGTCGGGGCGGTGCCAGGATCGGCCGCATCCCCTTCGGCGGGGAGTGTGACGGTGAATGGGGGATCGATTGGCATCTCGTTGGTCTGGACCTCATTGGCCTCAATCACCTACAACATCACGTTCACCGAGATGGGTCTAGGATTGAGCGCGGAATGGTCGGTGAGTATCAATTCTACTAGCTATTCTGCTACCCAGACCGGGGGCACCGGAACGAATTTTGCCTTTGATTCCTCCATCGTGTTCAATGGCGTGCCCGATGGGAGTTACAACCTCTCGGTGGCTGCCTCTGGCTACAGCGCGGCCCCATCCTCCGGTGTGGTCACCGTGAATGGATCGGACATTTCCGCCTTCATCACCTTCACCGTAGCGGGGATGGACCTGGTCAGTTTCTCGGAGACCGGCCTCGTCGGCGGAACCGCCTGGTCGGTGACGTTGGTGGGAGTGGGGACCGTACTATCGACGACAGCCACGATCGCGTTCACCGGCCTAACGCAAGGAATCTATGCCTACACGGTAGGAGCGATCCCCGGGTGGACCACCTCAAGTTATTCCGGGTCAGTGACGGTGAACAGGGTGGCGCCGAGCGTATCGGTCCCGTGGACCCCACTTACCTACTCTGTGACGATTGAACAGACTGGAATACCGAACGGGACCATGTGGACGGTTGAGGCAACCCTGACCTCAGAACTGCCCGGGACAGCGCCGTCGGGGTTGGGAACGAGCTGGTTTGCAGACTCGACTGGGCCGACGGCCCTCCTCCAGCTCCCGAATGGGACGTATTCCTATGCAATCACGGCGTCCGGGTTTCAGACAGTGACACCAGGCCCGTTCACCTTGAGCGGGCAAGCGGAGACGCTGCCTCCGGTAGCGGTCTCTCCAAGCCCCGCCTCATCCGGGTTGTCGTCGTGGTTTTACGTGGCCGTCGGGGTCGTGATTGGCGGGATAGTGGTCGGAGTCGTGATTGGCGTGATGCGGCACCGCCGCCCGCCCCCGAATGCTACTCCCCCTCCTCCGCGGACGCCGCCCTCGTAACATGTAGGAAGCCATCCCGGAAAAGGGTGGGTTTTCGCTGGGTGGGGTCTATAGCTTCGATATATGGCTGGGCGCGCCTTTGAGTACGCGTGAACCCGAAAGGTCACCTTATCCCTTGAGTCGATTAGCTCCTTCCATTGGCAGCAAGATCGCTCGCCTCCGATGGACCCCCGTCCTTGCTCGGGATCACAGTGCGAAGGTCCACCGTGCTGGGCCGGTTCTTTCTCGTCTACGGCAGCGGGCTTTCGGCATTCCTGGGGGTTGTCCTGGGCGTAGTCTCGGGATCCTCATTTGCCGCCGCCTTCCCCCTCCTCCTACCCATCTTCGCTTCCGTAGGCTCGATGGGGGGTTTGGCAGTCTTCACCAGCGACCGCCTGAAGGGGACGTTGGAGTACTTCATGGCCTACGGAGTTTCGCCCCGCCGTCTCTTCCTGAACTTTCTGATCGCGGGTCTCGTGCTGGTCTCGATTGTCGTTAGCGTCGGTGTGGGCGTCGGGGTTGGCCTGTATCTCGCCCGTGGAAACGCGTTCACGTCCGGCCTCGCGCTGGCTCTCGGCGTGTACGCCGTTCCGATGAGCTACGCCTCTACGGCGTTCGCGACCACGATGGGAATGTACTGGACGGCGCTCTCCTCGCCCCGAGCCGGGATGAACAGCCCAATCGGACTGGCCCCGTTCATCGGAATCCTGCCGCCGGTAACGACCCTCATTATCGTCGTGGCGTTGGGTGCCTCGGGGGCGACTACCTCTGTCACGACATTCTATGCCATCGCCGTAGCGGTGATGGCAGTGGTCGTTGTCTTCGTGGTCCTGTTACTAGCGATGATCAACCGGTTCTTGCGGCGTGAGCGACTGCTCGCGCCCGCCTAAAGGGAGGATTGGACAGTGGTCGTAGAAGGGGTCGGATCCCCAGCCGGACCCCCCCGGAACACCGAAGGGGTCAACATATCGTGCCAGTCGGTCAACTCCGGATACCTTGGGAGCCGGGTCCTCCGAGAGATTTCCTTTACGATCGACAAGCCAGGGATCTACGTCGTCCTGGGACCGAACGGCGCCGGGAAGACAACGCTCTTCCGCACCCTATCGGGGATCCTGCGCCCCTACCAGGGCAACGTGCTCATCGACGGGGAGCCCATCGATCGACAACGGTCTCGGAACCGACTTCACTACCTCTCCCACGCCGACGGGCTCCCGGAAGGGCTCACGGTACGCGAAGCTCTCGAGCTGTACGCTCGGGTCGAGCGGGCGACTTCGGCCGATGTCGATCGGGTCCTCGATCTCGTCAATATACGAGACCTGAGCGGCCGCTTCCTCTCGCAGCTCAGCGCCGGGCAGAAGAAGCGGGTCTCGGTCGCGCGCGTGTTCCTTGACGATCGAGCAATCTACCTTCTCGATGAACCGACGGCGAACCTCGACCCGAAGGTGGCCCGGGAGATCCGCTCCGTCATCCTCGCCCTTAGCCGCGAGAAGATCGTGCTGTATTCCTCGCACAACCTGTTCGAGGCCCGGGAGATCGGGCGGTATGTACTCGCACTCAAGGACGGGCAGCTCGCGTTGTTCGACCGCATCGAGAACCTGCGAGGATCCCATTTCGTCGTCGGGATTCGCGTCCTCGAGCCCTCCGAGGCCCTTACGGGATGGACGCGCGATGGTGATTACTTTCTGCGCGAGCTCCCGGGGCCGGAAGGGGTCCCGGCCCTGATTCGTGATCTCGAGTCGCGCGGAGTCCAGATTCGCGAGCTCCGCGAGATGAACAACCCTCTCGAGGACCTCTTCACGTAGACGGTACCGCCGCGAATCGAGGCCCTCCAGGGCGTTCTTTCCCAACTGACTTCCGCACGGTAACGACCGTCTGCCGCGCCCCCACCAGGGAGAGCCACCGGCAAGGGGTACCTTCCCAACGGGAATCTCCCGGCTGGAGCACGGTGTGGAAAGTTCCTCCTCAATATCGCCGCTTACCAGGTCGCCGGAAGCGACCTCGAAGAACTCGAATAGGTCTCCCCACATCCGGGAACGGTGAAGAAAGTCTCAGCTCCAACCCTGAGTCCCCCAGGCGCGATGAAGGCGTGGGCGTTCGATCGCTACGGTCCCCCCGAGGTTCTGGAGTTCCGAGAAGTCCCGCTTCCTACGTTCAGGGACGAGAACGAGGTACTCGTGCGGGTGCACTCCGCTTCCGTGAACCCCACCGACCGGCACGCGCTAAAGCTGCCGTTGATCTTCAGGAGGGGGCGGGGATTCCTCAGGCCAAAGATGGGTCGACTCGGGAGCGACCTGGCCGGTCGAGTAGAAGTGGTCGGGAAGAACGTAAAGGAGCTGCACGTCGGGGATGAGGTCTTCGGCGTGGGCCGTGGCGCATTTGCCGAGTTCGCCGTGGCTGACCAGACCCAACTGGTGGTGAAACCCTCCGCGCTGACGTTCGACCAAGCCGCGGCCGTGCCCGTAGCGGCTACCACGGCCCTTCAAGGCCTCCGCGACAAGGCGCAGGTCCGGCCGGGCCACCGAGTCTTGATCAATGGCGCGTCCGGGGGGGTGGGCACCTTCGCCGTGCAGATCGCCAAGTCGCTCGGCGCGGAGGTCAGCGGCGTGTGCAGCGCCCAGAACGTGGAAATCGTAAAGTCCCTCGGGGCCGACCGCGTTTTCGATTATTCGAGAGAGGACTTCACCAAGAGCGGACAGCGCTACGACGTTGTCTTCGATACGCAACTCAACCACACCCTGGCAGCGTACCGGCGTGTCCTAGTTCCCCACGGAGTGCTCCAGCGGAAGGGTCAAAGCTCGCGTCCATGATCTCGACTTCCAATCGTCGGAGCGCTGGAGTGTGTGCCAGCCGAAGACCCTGGCGTTGTCCGCGTGGGAAACGGACCGCTTCTTCCCATCCACCGGGAACTCGATGGGTACGTAGCGCAACCCGACGACCTTTCCGATGAGGGGCGCCCGCTCCGTCAATTCGTCTTGACCGCGAGTACATCTGCGGTCGGGTGATTCACTTCCTCGATGGAAGCAGTGTCGTCGCCCCCCTTTGGAACCGTTCCGCGTCTCCATCCCGGAGAATCCGCCCCTCTCCCACGCCTCCGGGGGCAGGACCTCCTCGATATACCGCTCCTCAACAAGGGCACGGCGTTCACGGATCAGGAGCGGGCGGCGCTGGGGCTCCACGGCCTCCTGCCGCCGCAGGTCGAGACCCTCGACCAGCAGGTGGTCCGGGCGTACGAGGCGTTCCGTCGGAAGACCGACGACCTCGAGCGGCACATCTATCTGAGGGCCCTCCAGGACACCAACGAGGTGCTGTTCTACCGCCTCCTCCTCGACCACATGGAGGAGATGATGCCGGTCGTCTACACTCCGGTGGTCGCTCTCGGCTGCCAGGAGTTCAGCCACATCTACCGCCGCCCTCGGGGGCTTTTCGTCTCCTATCCCCTCCGGGACTCGATCCGGACGCTCCTCCAGCACCGACCGAACCGCGAGGTCGACGTCATCGTCGTCACCGACGGGGAGCGAATCCTCGGGATCGGAGACCAGGGAGTCGGAGGTCTCGGGATCCCGATCGGCAAGCTGTCCCTTTACACCCTCATTGGCGGCATCCGCCCGGAGCGAACGCTACCTATCGTGCTCGATGTCGGCACGAACAACCTCGACCGCCTCCGCGACCCGGAGTACCTCGGGTGGCGTCACGAACGGATCACCGGGGTCGACTACGGAGAGTTCATCGATCGGTTCGTCCTCGCCGTCCAGCAGGAGCTCCCCGGCACGCTCCTCCAATGGGAGGATTTCGGCGCCGAGCACGCGCGCCCGATCCTCGAGAAGTACCGGGACCGGGCGCTGACGTTCAACGACGATATCCAGGGCACCGGTGCGGTGACCCTCGGGGCGATCCTATCCGCCCTCCGTGTCACCTCGACCCCATTGCGCGAACAGCGCGTGGTGATATTCGGTGCCGGCTCCGCCGGCGTGGGCGTCGCGGATTCGATCCGGGCCGCGATGGTCGAGGACGGGATCACGGACGATGCGGCCCGCCGGCGCTTCTGGCTGATCAACCGGGGTGGGCTGCTCCACACGGAGCGTGCGGATCTCAAGGATCAGCAGAGGGTGTACGCCCGGCCCTGGAGCGAGGTCGCTCCCTGGGCGCGGACCCACCCGCGGCGCGTCAGTCTTGCGGAGGTTGTCCAGGAAGCACGCCCGACGATCCTCATCGGTCTTTCCACGGTGGCGAGCGCGTTCGACGAGCCCCTCGTGCGGAATCTGGCCGAGGCGGTCGAGAGACCGATCGTCTTTCCCCTCTCGAACCCTACCGCGAAGAGCGAGGCGGTCCCGGGGATCTCCTCCGGTGGGCGGACGGAAGGGCCATCGTCGCGACCGGCTCGCCGTTCCCCCCGGTCGAGCTCGAAGGGCGGTCGATCTCGATCGCCCAGTGCAACAACGTCTACATCTTCCCCGCCCTCGGCCTGGGCATAGTGGCGAGTGGGGCTCGACGCGTCACCAACGGGATGATCCTCGCCGCGGCCCGCGCGCTCGGCGAGCACTCCCCGGCACGGGAAGACCCGACGGCCCCTCTACTTCCTCGCATCGCCGACCTGCGCCCCTTGGCGCTGAAAATCGCGATGGCCGTCGGTCTCGAAGCCCAACGGACGGGCCACGCTCCGCGGACGACCGCCGAGGAACTGCGCGAGCACCTGCGCGCGACGCAATGGACGCCGACATACCCGGTCTACCAGCAACCGAGCGGGTTACCCGGTCCTCACTGAAGCCCCAGAGTCCTGCGCGGATTCCTTCCGCACGACCGTCCTAGTGGGCAGGGAGTGTCGATCCGCCCGTCTGCGAGGAAGGTGTCTTCGAGAGCCCTGTGGGTTTCCGGCGGTCCGGGCCGACGTCGATCTCATCCAAAAAGCATCGGTTCGAGCCCGTTAGAAATCCACCCTTACAGGTCCCTTTCGGTACTTAGAACGCTTCCCTTCGGTCGCCAGAACCGTGGGGACCGGGCCAGCCTTCAGGGGGACAGCTCGGACCGAAGGTAATCGGGCAAGGGAATGCCCGCCCTTTCGACGACCTCGCGCTGTGCGGGCACCCAGAAGGACTCGAGCACCCCACACGGTTTCCCGGACTCCGTCTCGGTCTCGGCTCGGATCTCGAGGCGGGTCGGAGCTGTCGTTACGATCCGCCCCCGGGCCACGTGAGCAACCCCGACCCGAGGGAGACGGAGGGCGTTGTAGGAGATTGGTCCCTGGCTCACCCAGAGCTTGCGGCCCAACGTCAGCGCGGTCCAGTAGGATGCTTCGTAGAGAACCATGAAATGCAGACCATGATGGAACAGCGTGGGCCAGCCGATCTCGTCCGGCTGCGGCACGAAGCTCGTCCGGACCTCGGGAGCTCCGTCGGACGAGGTCGTTTCTTCGAATTTCAGCCGGAGCCCACGGGGGTGTCGGGGCCCACATCCAAAGCAGGGGTTCTCTGGCGGGTTCTCGAGCGCGGACATACCGACCGAATGGGCAGGGTGGTTTTCGCGGTTTCGGCCGAACTCTACCACTCACAGAGCTTGCCGAGATTGCAAACGGAGGCGGGATACGGAACGAAGACTCGACGGAACGGTACGCTTGCAACGCCGGGGGCGATTCTCGACCGCGCGCGCCCTTCGGCAAGATCGAGGAGACGCGGCTCCCCTAGTTCTACTGTGTCATAAAGGAGATAACCTCTGACGCCCTCTTGGGTTCATGCCCACACCGTCGGCCCTCGAAGAGCGTCGGTTTGACGACTACGTCCAACGCCTGGCCTCAGCGGTGGGACATCAGGACCGTCACGAGCCACTTCGAGCGTATCTGGTAGGTCTTTGTCTACCGGGCGAACGGAAGAGCATCGAGCCTCTGGCCGCTCGCGTAGACCCCCAGCACGTCTCGGCTCGCCATCAGTCCCTTCACCATTTCGTGGCCCTCGCTCCGTGGGATGATCGATCCCTGGTACGTCTCTCCTATCGGGAGGTTCTCGACCAGATGGATCGCCACGGCGGCGTGATGGCCTGGTCGATTGACGATACGGGAATCCCCAAGAAGGGAACCCACTCGGTCGGGGTGGCGCGCCAGTATTGCGGCAACCTGGGGAAGGAGGACAACTGTCAGGTGGCGGTCTCGCTCAGCTTCGTGAATGAGACGGTGAGCGTTCCGGCGGCCTACCGCTTGTACCTCCCCGAGGCGTGGACCAAGGACATCGCGCGCCGTCGCCAGGTCGGTGTGCCGACCGAGGTTTCCTTCCGGACCAAGTGGCAGATCGCTCTCGAAGAGGTGGACCTCCTCCACGCGGAGGGGGCTCCCGAGGCTCCGGTGGTCGCCGACGCTGGGTATGGCACCTGCGTGGAGTTCCGAGAAGGGCTGACCGATCGAGGGACTCCCTACGTCGTGGGGATTCAGAGCACGGCGACCCTCTGGCCGCCGGGCAAAGGGCCCTTGACTCCCGCTCGATGGAAGGGGAACGGCCGGCCCTCGACGCTCCTTCGAAGAGACCCGACGCATCGGCCGATGGACGGACTCGCTCTGGCCCGAGGACTTCCCGAGAGCGCGTGGGAGACGGTGACGTGGCGCGAGGGGACGAAGGGAGTGCTCTCCTCTCGATTTGCGCGTGTGGCGGTTCGCGTGGCCCATCGCGATTACAATCGACGGACCCTTCGGCCTGCAGAGTGGCTGTTGGTCGAGTGGCCCACGGGAGATCCGGCGCCGACCAAATACTGGTTGTCGACCCTGCCCCCAGAGACCTCGATGGAGATGCTGGTTCGCCTAGCGAAGGTCCGATGGCGGATCGAGAGAGACTACGAGGAACTGAAGCAGGAGTTCGGGCTGGACCAGTTCGAGGGGCGGGGGTGGCGTGGCTTCCATCATCACGCCACTTTATGCATCGCAGCGTACGGGTTCCTGGCCGCTGAACGAGCCCGACTTTCCCCCCCTCGGCCTCTGGCGTTCCTATCGGCACCTCGACTACCCCGAGGCTTCCGGCCGAGAGGATCTGCTCATTCGTCCTGAGCGGCACGTCCGGAGCTCAATCACGACGTTCCGGCTGACCTATGCACGAACTTGGCTCCAGGGCCATCCGTGCGGATGGTGTGGAAGGGGATCCTAGTTTAGTGACACAGTAGAACTAGGAGCGTGTAGCACTACTCGCCGACGATGAGTCGAACGGAGGTACTATAGCCGGGCTCGTCTATCGGCGAGCATGGCCGCCGAGAAAGGTCCCGTTTTCCGCAAGTACGACCCGAAGCAAACTCTCCTGCTCCCTCCCGACCTCAACGAGTGGCTCCCCGAGAATCACCTCGACCGTATTGTCGCCCAAGTAGTCGACGAACACCTCGACCTCAAGCTTCTCCTCGATAGCTACCACAACGAGGCCGGAGGGTTCCCCGCCTTCGACCCGCGCCTGCAGCTCAAGGTTCTCCTCTACGGATACTGTGTGGGCGTAGCGAGTTCACGACGCCTGGAGAAGGCGACCTACGAGGACGTGGCCACTCGGTGGCTCGCCACCGATCAGCATCCCCACTTCACCACCCTCGCGCGCTTCCGCCGAAGGAATCTTCCGCTCATGGACAACCTGTTCCACCAGGTCCTCGAGCTGTGCCGAGAGGCCGGCCTCGTCAAGCTTGGTCGGGTGGCGCTCGATGGGACCAAGATCAAGGCCAGCGCCTCGAAGCACAAGTCGAAAACCTACCAGAAGATCCGGAAGGAGGAGGCCGACCTGCGTCGGATCGCCCACGACCTTCTCCGCGAGGCCGAACGGGTCGACGAGGAGGAAGATCGACTCTACGGTCCCGACAAGAACCCGCTACTCCACCCCCTACCTCCCGATTGGAAGGAGCGGCTGAAGAAGCTCAAGAAGGGCCGCACGGCCATCGAGGAGCGGGAGCGGAAGAAGGGCAAGAGCGAGCCCGAAGCGAAGACGCAGCACAACTTCACGGACCCCGACTCGAGGATTCTGCAGGAGAGTGGGAACAAGGGGGGTTACATTCAAGGATACAACGCCCAGGCCGCGGTGGACGCGAAGAGCCAGGTGATCGTGATGGCCGCGGTGACGCAGGAGAACGGCGATGGTCAACACCTGCTTCCGATGATCGAGGAGTTGGAGCGGGTGCTCCCCGAGCTCCCGCGCAAGATACTCGTGGACGCCGGATACTTCAGCGAGGCCCAGATCCGCGCAGTGGAGGCGAAGGGGGTCGAGGTGTACTGCCCTCCCGAGCCATGGAGAGTGGCGGAGACGGCTCCGTGTCCGAGAGGTCGCCCACCTCTCCATGAACGGTACACGGGGTTCATGCGACGGAAGCTTCGGAGTGTCCGAGGTCGGGCGGAGTACCGGTGGCGGAAGGTCAGCGTAGAACCGGTGTTCGGTCAGATCAAACAGGGCCGAGGGCTACGCCAGTTCCTCTTGCGGGGGCGTCCGAAGGTCGGGGCGGAGTGGAAGTTGTGGTGTCTCACCCACAACGTACGGAAGCTCCACACCGCTGGGTGGGGCTGAGGAGCGAGACGGCGAGCGGACCTCGGGAGTAGAACAACCCCACAGCGCCGATTCCTCGTGTGTCCGCGCTCAGATCGGAGTAGGACTACGGGCTCCTAGTGCATTTCCTGTTCAGCCAGGAAATCGTCCACCGCCTTGTCTACCGCATCCTTCACGATTCTATCCATCTCATCTGGGGTCATTTCCTTACCCCGCTCCTCCGCTGCCCTTAATGCGTTGTGGATGGCCTTGTCTCTTGCCTCGTCGATTACGTCCTGCAAGGTTGTCATGGGTCCCAACCTCACGCGGTACTAGAATTTAGGAGATGCAAGGGGTCGGTCAAGGGTCGGATTTCAGCGGACCTCGGTCCACCCACAAGTCATATCCACCGGAGTCGGGTACGCAGCGTCGGGTTGCATTCGTGACGGCCCGGTCGTTCACGGTGCTTGCGGTGCTTATCGGGATCGGGCAGGAGGAGATGGAGGCCGGGTTCGCTGCGTTCGACACGCACATCCGAGAGAGCATGGAGCCCGTGTTGAGGGACCCCCAACGGCAAACGGTGTTTTAGAAATGGAGCGATTCTCTGACGAGAAGTGGGCCCAGTCGGATTTGAACCGACGACCTCCCGGTTATCAGCCGGGTGCTCCAGCCAAACTAAGCTATGGGCCCGCGGGCCCGGGGAAAGCGTCGGGGAGATACCCCTTTCGGATACAGGGGTGAGGTGGTGGGATCCCCGAGTTGGAGCTATGCCGGTGATACGGCTGGGCGGGGGGCGGGTGCGTGGCGAGTCTCGGTACCCTGCTTACGGTAGATCCACCGCCGAGCTCTGGAGACCGGGACCCAGGCAAGGAAGGGGTCGGAGTCGAGGAGGCCGCTGCGCGACGGGGTCGCCTCCGGCCGGGGACAAGGCCAGGTCCGGCTACTTGGAGGAGAATGGAGGATCTGCGAACGGGCGGGTCCTCCGGCGACTGGATATCACTGGAAGGGTTGTTGGGGATCACAGGTGATGACCTCCCGATTCCGATCGCCGGCTTCGGCCCCACGGAGTCGGTACCTGAATCCACCTGGGTGGAACCATCCCCGTATCGCAATCTCTATCGCCCCGTAGCCCATCCACCGTGTCCGGCGTGGCGGGACCCGAGGCCTCCGCACCCGGGATCAAGGTCTATGGTTGATTTCGAGAGCATCGCCCTCTGGACGACGATTGCGACCTGGGTCCTCGCGGTCGGAACTCTAGCGGCCCTGTACTGGCAGACGCGTCAGGCGGGCAAGCTGAACTCGGCCAACGCGGTCATCAACCTTAGAGCCTATCCGATAACTGAAGGTCAGGGGTCGTCGACGTCACCGCTCTGGACCACCTTGTTGTAGCAGTCTCGGCAGAAGAAGTCCAGGGAAGGAGGATCATCACCCACGATCACCGTCCATCCCTCGTTCAGGAACATCGCGGTTCGATAGGGGCTGTCCCCCGGCAGCATCAGCGAGCTCCGCTTCCCGCATCCTTCTCCTGAGCACTGGACCGGGAACATCGAGGCCGTGAGCTGTGTTCCGAGATTGAGGATCGCGTCGGGGCTGGCTCCTCGCGCCCCCCGCCGTTTCGACACGAGGTCCCCGGGGGAACCTCGGTCAGATAAGCCTCACTCCCGACTTGAAGCCCGAAGGGTGATCCACGCACAGGCGAGATGAGCGAAGGCGAGGTAGTTCGCGAGTTTCTTCTCCCAACGGACGAGGAGGCGACGGAACCGGTTCATCCAGGAGTGGGTCCGCTCCACCGGCCATCGGCGAGGGCGACGCTTTCGGTTGCGCTCCATCTCGATCTTCTCCTCACCCCTCGACCGAATGTGAGCCACGAACCGGTTTGCGTCCAACACCTCGCGTGCCTCGTCGTAGTCATACCCCTTGTCGAGGCACATGTGCTGCGAGGTGCCTCTCGGAGGGCGGAGCGGCCGACTCTCGAGGGTCTCTCGCATCAGTTTGTGGTCGTTCCGGTTGGCCGGCCCAATGGCCAGACCGATGGGAATCCCCGCTCCCTCGGTCTGGAGGCTTCTCTTGACGCCCTTCTTGGCGCGGTCGGTGGGATTGGGTCCCGTCGCCTCTCCGCCCAGTGGCGCTTTGGTCATGGCCCCGTCCATGGCTTGCCAGGTCCAGCGAATCCCGACCTTCTGGTCGTACTCGACCAGACCACGCTTCCAGAGCTTGCGGAACACCCCGGCGTTCACCCACTGCTCGAACCGGTCGTGGACGGTGGACTTGGGACCGAAGCATCGGGGAAGAGCCCCCCACTGGATGCCGGTGACGGTCAGGTAGTAGATTCCCTCGAGGCATTGGCGGTCGTCACGGAAGGGGCGCCCTCCTCTCGGTTGTGGAGGATGGATGGGCAGGATGGCCTGAATCCTCAACCAAAGGGGCTCAGGAAGCCGGAAGCGAGGGGCGATGATCGCGTCGAGTGCGGGCAAGGGGGTAGGTGCAACAGCCATTGAGGATGGCCGGGAACCTCACGATAAGCGAGAGGAGTTCCACTCGCAGCACAATCCGGTTGCCGGATAGGCTCTTAGGGAGCGATTCGACTCGCCGCGGATGCGCAGGGCGCGACGCCAGACCAGCGAACGCTTGCTCGACAACGCCCTCGGGGACATCACCAGCGTGGAGATTCTCACGTTCTTCGAGCTCATCGGGGCCCAGACCGCACGCAAGATTCTCGACGAGGAGATGGTCTGGGAGGCGTTCGGCGGGTGGATCTCGAGCTACTACCATGCGATGCGCTCCCCGGTCGACCGCATCCAGCAGCTGCGGGACGCGGCCCACGACCCTCTCCTCTTCCACAAGCTCGAATGGCTGGACAAGCGCATCGCGATCCTCGACCGAAAAGAGCTCGGCACCCTGCACGTCGAATCGATCGACCCAGACAGCGAGAACCGCCTGTACCTCGCACGCGAGGCGAATCTCGAGATCGAGTAGGCGGGAGCCATAGATTCGGGGGACCTCCCCATCGTTCTCGTACTCCGTGTTATGTATCAGTCGGGGCGTGCGCTACCATGGTGCACGTCAAGGACGAAGGGAGCCAGTTCGACCACCCTCTGGACACGGTCTGGAAGTTCCTAGGGGCGGACGATCACTCGAGGTCGCACAAGGGCTCGCGCAACCGCCAGATGAAGCAGATCGACGACCGCACGATGGAACTCACGCAGGAGACCGAGATGGGAGGTCGCTGGGTCAAGACCCGCGACCGGATCACGATCTATCCGCCCCTCGGCCTGTCCATCGAAATGCTGGAGGGCCCGATGGCCGGTTCGAAGCTCTTCACCTACTACGCCGCGAAAGGCGCCAAGACCGAAGTGGGAGTCGTAGGAGACTTCGTTTCTACCCAGATGCCACCGGATCAGATCGAGGCGGCCGCCCACCAGGTACTCCAACACGTGTTCGACGAAGACACGGTCGCACTGCGGGTGTTCTCCGCGAAGAAGTAGGCTCCGCAGGAGCGGCCCGGCTCCGGCGGGCGTCCCGGACCGCCTCTACAAATGAAGGCCGAGAGGGCCCCCCTACTTGTAGGGAGGATGAATCGGCTCGATTATTTAGGTGGGGGGCGTGCTGGATTCGCCCCACGCACGTTCGTTCCGCACAAGTTCCGCCTTTACCCGTTCCCCGACCAAGCGAAGGAACTCCATCATCAGTTCGACGAACTCCGTTTCCTATGGAACCACGCCCTCGAACAGCGGCAGGTAGCGTGGCAGAAGGAGAAACGGGCCATTTCGTACGTGGGTCAGTGCCGGGATCTGACCCGGTGGCGAGCGTACGACAAGGACGGAATCGGGCGCGTGAACGCTCAGGCGGCTCAGGAGTCCTTGGCCCGACTCCACGACGCCTTCCAGCATTTCTTCCGCAGAGTCAAGGCCGGCGGGAAGCCCGGCTTCCCGCGTTTCAAGCGGGAGGTATTTTCCCTCACCTATCCCCAAGCATACGAATCGGTGGGGGTCGTCGGCGGGAGGAACGGCACCCATCGCCTCCATCTGTCGAAGGTGGGAGACGTGCCCATCGAAATCCACCGTGCGCCTCCCGGGGGCGGGCTCAAGACCTGTACCGTGGAGCGGGAGGGAGGACGATGGTATGCCATACTGACGTACGAATTATCCGACGCCTCGCCCCCTTCATGCGAACCACCCAAAAGCCCGGTCGGGATCGACCTCGGCCTCACCTGTCTCGCTGCTCTGTCCACCGGGGAGATGGTAGAGCCGCCCCAGTTCCTTCGCCGGGCCGAGGTGCTGTTGAAGCGCCAGCAACGCAAGCTCTCGCGCCGGCGCAAGGGGTCGCACAACTGGCACAAGCAAAGGGAACGGGTGGGGCGGTGCCACGCGAAGGTGAGGGACCAGCGTCGGGACTTCGCCCACAAGACCACCTCGACCTGGGCGAGGACGCACGACCTGATCGCCTTCGAGGACCTGAGCGTCCCGTCGATGCTTGGGAGCCATCGCTGCGCCAAGTCGATCTCTGACGCCGGGTGGGGGATGCTCCGGCAGATGAGCCAGTACAAGGAGACTCGAAGGCCGGGTCGGTACGTGGAGGTTCCGGCCCCGTACACAACCCAGACCTGCTCGGGGTGCGGTCGGCTCGCCGACCCTCCGCTCACGCTCGAGGACCGCACGTACGTCTGTCCGTGCGGTCTGGCGATGAATCGAGACCTGAATGCAGCGAGGAACATCCTCGCCCGTGCACTCGCCCGAGTACCCGGGGGCACCGGGGAATCTACGCCTGTGGAGATTGGACCTCCACCGCACCGCAAGGGGCGGCGAGTCCGGTCGTTGAAGCAGGAACCGCCTCGGGCTACGGGGGTAGCAACTTGAAGCCCGGAGGAAGCCACCGAACGAGTTCGGTGGAGGATGTCACTTCTCTCCGCCTTCCGGGCCGTAGAAGATCGCCCAGGTAGCGAAGTCCTCGGTGAACTCCTCGAAGCGGTGGGGCACGCCGGCCGCGACGAACAGGACCTCGCCCGCCTCGAAGGGCTGACGAACGCCGTCGTGCACAAAGAACCCGGAGCCGGAAAGGATGACGTAGATCTCGTCCTGGTCGTGCGGTACCTGGGGATCGACCTTGTGGGGCTTGTAGATCTCGACCGAGGCCGAGCCGTGCTCGAGTACGACTACGAACTGTGAATCTTTCGATCGAGCCAAGAGGCGCATCGCCACCTCCGGCGTCAGTCGTCCGTGCGAGGGTGTCGGGCCCCGTCCCATGACGTCGTGAGAAGGTCCGGACCTCTTCAAGTCGATGGGCCGTCTTTCGGCCCGCGATCCGCCCTCTTGTGAGTGAGGCGGGCCCGCGCAGTGCGGGATATGCGGGTGGGGCCCTCGGAGCCTATCGAGAGGTGGGTGCGTGCTCCTTCGGGCGGCCCGCTTCACACGAGCAGGTTTTACCCGCTTCGGGACTTGAACCCGCTGATGTCCAACGGCGCCGGCGCGAACGGGAGCGCGCACCGGTGGGAGTATCTAATCGCTCACCACTTTCCCGATCGGTACCGGAGGACCCTCACCGTACCGTGGGGAACCCGTCAGTACCACCTCTGCGCGCGATGCACCGGCCAAGCTCTTGGCGTTCTCGCGTACGTCGCCTTCGTGATCGTCGCGCTCCCGTACTTGGGAGGGTTCTTCGCCCCGCAGGTCCAGTTCCTGTTCGCCTTCGCCCCCCTACCCGGTGCGATCGATTGGGTCTCGCAGGCCATCGGTCGGAGAGAATCCACCAACGCCCTTCGGCTGCTCACGGGCGTGCTCGCGGGTGCGACCATGGCCGATGGGATCGCGCTCATCGTTCTCCAGCAGTGGGCGCTGGTCGGGGCCGCGTTCCTCGTCCTCGCCGGATACATCCTCGGGATCTTGCTCGTGATCCGCCGCTCGGGTGCGTGGGTGCGCATTATCGAAGAACACTTCCCTGGCCTCGAGTTCGAATCGGCCCCCTGAGGGGCGGATGGCTCTCGTCGGTCCACCTCGTGCGAGAGTGGGAGTGCGTGCGGCTGCTCGGGCTTGCGGCGATAATATAGGTCCGATGTACCTCCGCCGAAGAGGCGCGGCGAATGGCGACGGTCCACCTCGACGGAATGCTTCGACAGTTCGTCTCGACACGCTCGGTGGAGCTCGATGCGGACGACGTGTCGGGCCTTATCGACCGGATCGAGGAGACGTACCCTCGCCTGCGGTACCGGCTGCGGGACGAGGCCGGGGTCCTCCGGCGGTACGTTCGGATCTTCGTGAACGGGCAGGATGTCTCGCACGTCCCCGGCCTGACCACGCCCCTACGGGCGGGGGATAAGGTGGATATCCTCCATTCGATTCAAGGAGGATGATGACGCCATCCTCGGCTTCTCGCGTCCGCGTGTACCTCGGAACCGATCGGGGAACGTACGTGGCGACGACTGACCCCCGCCGCCGGAAGTGGAAGGTCACCGGACCGTTCCAGCGAGGCTCTGCGGTATTCCACGTTGCACCGGACCCTCGAACCCCTGGCGACGTCTACGCCCTCGCCAACAGCGGTTTTTGGGGCCCCAGCATCTACCGCTCGCGAGACCACGGCGCGAAGTGGTCGGAAGTAGCCACACCGGGATTCCCTCCTCCGGGAAAGCGGAAGGCTCCCAAGGAGTTCGGCAAGTTTCCGGCCGGCGCGATCAAGGCGCTCTGGCACTTGGAACCGGGCCGGGCGAACGAGCCGAAGACCTTGTTCCTCGGGGCTGACCCTCACCGGCTCTACCGGAGCGATGACAGCGGATCATCCTGGGAGGAGAATCGAGGGATCGCTGAAGACCCGACGCGTCCCAAGTGGATGCCCGGAGGAGGCGGCCCTTGCTTGCATACGATCCTCCTCGATCCGGAACGGCCGTCGCGCATGTACGTGGGCCTCTCCGCCGCGGGGACGTTCCGCTCGGACGATTCGGGGGGGTCCTGGAAACCGATGAATCGCGGAGTGACGGTCGACTTCCTTCCCGAGCCCCGCCCGGAGGTCGGTCAGTGCGTTCACCACGTCGCACTCGACCCGTCGGACTCGCAGATCGCCTATCGGCAGGATCACAACGGCATCTACCTGAGCGAGGACTCGATGGAGCACTGGACCCGGGTCGGCAAACCGCTCTCGACGGACTTCGGATTCGTGGTCGCGACCTCTCCATCGCTTCCGGGAGGGGCCGTGTTCGCGCCCCTGACCCCGCCGGATGTGACCCGGACGATGCCCGGTCAACGGTTCCAGCTCTACTGGTTCGATCGAAAGAGGCGGAACTTCCGGCCGATGGTCCGCTCCTCCTCGTTCGTCGGGGAGTTCGGGAACCACCGGGAGGGACTTGCGATCGACCGGCTCGATCCCGCGGGGATCTACTACGGAACCACCACGGGTCAGGTCATTTACTCGCCGGACGCGGGCCGAAGCTGGTCGGAGATTCCGTTCCGCTTCCCCAAGATCCATTCGGTCTCTGTGAGCGGGCCCGGCCGCTAGTCCCCGCCGACGACCGCCCTAAGCGGGCGACGCGGGCTGTTGCTGGGTCATGCAGTGGATCGTGCCCAGACCCCAGATGAAGTCCCGGCAGTGTATCCCCACGATCTCTCGACCGGGAAGGACCCCCTCGAGGATATCGAGGGCGCGCCGGTCGTTCGGGTCGTTGAAAGTGGGGACGAGTACGAGCTTGTTGGCGATGTAGAAGTTGGCGTAGCTCGCCGGCAGGCGTTGGCCGTGGAAGGAGACCGGCGCCGGCATGGGGAGCTCGACCACCCGGTACGCGCCTCCTTCGGGAGTTCGGGCTGCGCGCAGCCGCTCGAGATTCTCCGCGAGCGCGGCGTGGTTCGGGTCATGCGCACGCGCCTCCACGGCCGCTACGATCGTCGACTCTCCGACGAATCGGGCGACGTCATCGACGTGCCCGTGCGTATCATCGCCGACGATCCCCCGTCCGAGCCACAGCACCCGCTCGACGCCCAGATACTCGCGGAACACGGCCTCCAGGCCCTCTCGGGGAACCCCGGGATTTCGCGCCTGGACCTCGCTCAAGAGGCACTCCTCCGTCGTCAGTAGCGTGCCCGATCCGTTGACGTCGATGCTGCCGCCCTCCAGTACGATGCGCCGGTCCCCCAGGCTCGGCATCCATTCGGGGATCTTGAGGTCCTGGGCGATATGGCCCGGCAGTTGGTCGTCCAGCTGCCAGTCATCGTACTTCGCCCAGGCGTTGAACTTCCAGTTCGTGAGCCCGAGGTTGGGACCCGGGAGGCGGGGGTCGAGTCGTTGAACGAAGATCGGACCGGAGTCGCGCGTCCACACCCGGTTCGTGGGCCAACGATGAAAGTACACCCGGGTGGAGGAGGCGCCCGCGTGTCGGAGCGCCCGTCGGGCCGTGCCCTCCATCGCATCATCGTCGACCACGATCTCCACATCCTCCACTTCCGCCAGGTGGCGGACGACCTCCGCGTACACCCAGGGGATCGGCGAGAACTTGCCGGGCCAGTCCTCCGGGTTGTGGGGCCATGCGATCCACGTCGCCCGATGCGGGGACCACTCCGCGGGCATCCGATAGCCCGCGGCGCGAGGCGTGCCCTGCACGATCGCTGCATCGGTGGACATGGCTCACGGACCGTCGAGGAAACGTTGGGAGATCGGCCCGTAGGCATCGATGCGCCGATCGCGCAGGAACGGCCAGTGTTGTCGAGTCTTCTCCACCAGCGCGAGGTCGAGGTCCGCGTAGAGGATCTCCTCCCGGTCGTGCGAGCCCTGCGCGATCACCCGCCCGAACGGGTCGGCGACGAACGAGCCCCCCCAGAACTCGATCCCGGGTCCGTCGACGCGGTCGCCGTGCACGTCCCCGTGCTCGGGTCCGACCCGGTTCGCGACGGCGACGTAGACTCCGTTGGCGATCGCATGGCTGCGCTGAATCGTCTGCCACGCATCGTGCTGGGCCGTTCCGAACTCTTCCTTCTCTCCGGGGTGCCAGCCGATCGCAGTGGGATAGAACAGGACCTCGGCTCCGAGGAGCGCGGTGATGCGGGCGGCCTCGGGGTACCACTGATCCCAACAAATGAGGACCCCGATCGGCGCCGTGTGAAGGCGGAAGGTGCGGAACCCGAGATCGCCCGGGGTGAAGTAGAACTTCTCGTAGTAGAGCGGATCGTCGGGGATGTGCATCTTGCGGTAGGTTCCCACAAGTGAGCCATCCCGTTCGAGCACGGCGGCCGTGTTATGGTAGATCCCCGAAGCGCGTCGTTCGAAGAGCGGGGCGATGAGCGCTACCTTCTCCGCTCCGGCCACGGCGGCGAGACGCTCGCTCGTGGGACCCGGGATCGGCTCGGCGAGATCGAACATCGCGTGGTCCTCGCGCTGGCAGAAGTACTGAGTGAAGAACAGCTCCGAGAGCGAGACGATCTGCGCCCCGTGGCGCGCTGCCTCTCGTATCCGGCCGATCGCCTTTTCTACGTTCGCGGACGGATCGGGCGAACAGGCCATCTGGACGAGGGCGATCCGGAGCTTCTTCGCCGCGTGAGCCGTCATCGACCGTCTTCTCAGGTGGACCGGGCCGTACGACGGACCCCTCCGGGCCTCTTGTAGATTGTCTCGATCCACCGGAGTTCTCCCGGCGGGGCCCACCGAGTCGGTAAAGCCCCGGGTGCGTACCCTCCTCATCGATGCCGATCGATGCGACACCTCGCGGAACGGTGGCGGGCCTCTTCCGCAAGGGCGAGACCGGGGAGGAGCGGGGCCTTCCCAAAGCGGGCGTCGAAGAGATCGAGGTCGACTCGCGCGGGGTCGTGGGCGACTACAATCGGTACCGTCACGAAAACCTCCACGATGAACCCGACAGCGCGCTCTTGATCCTCCCGGAGGAGACTCTCGCTCAACTTCGGCGCGAGGGCTGGCCGGTGGCGCCGGGGGACCTCGGCGAGAACGTGAGCTCTCGGCAGATTCCGTACGCTCTCCTCGGACCCGGCACGACGCTCTCCATCGGCACGGTGCGCGCGGTGATCACCCGGCCGTGCGACCCATGCTCCAACCTCTACCTGCTCCCGTACGTGGGGGAGCGGCGGGGCCCGGAGTTCATGAAGACCATGCTTCAGCGCCGCGGTTGGTACGCGCGAGTGCTGACCCCGGGCCGCGTGCGCCGAGGGGACCCGATCGTTATCGGCTGAGGGCTGCAGCCACGTCCGACTCGGGTCGGCGCATCACCGGCGTAACACCTTCGGAGAGCGCGCTCGCGTCTTCGAAGAGCGTGAGCGCTTCCCCGCGGCATGGATGTCGGGATCGATCCAATAGCGCATTTCCCATCGGCGTTCGAACCCGATGCGCGCGTAGATCGGCCGCCCCTGCGGCGACGCGTGCAGCGTCACTTGCCAGTGACCTCGCTGTTCCGCCTCTGCAACCAGCGCCCGAGTGATTCGGCTCGCCAGTCCGCGGCCCCGGTGCTCTGGTGCCGTGTACATGGAAAGGATGTAGGGGGTGACATCACCTTTCAAGTTCTCCGGCCGAGGCTGGTCGGGCCGAAACCAGAGGCAGCCGCTGGCGGCCGGATCGCCTCGGCGCGTCTCTGCGATCTGACCGACGAGGTCCCCGCGCTTCAAACGAGCGCGGAGCCAACGGCGATAGCGGGTGTCGTGTGCCGCGATCTCACTCTCGGTCCGGCCTCCGATGTCGGAGAACATGCGGTGACGATGTTCGATCAGAGTCTCCACATCGGTCGCTCGCGCCGGCCTCAGGCGGTATTGAGTGGTAGGCACGACCCGAGAACCGAAGTCGAAGAGATTACACTTGCCGGCCCGACCCTGACGTGCGCCCCGCTCGAGCGAGTCCGCACCGTGACCCGTCGGTGGGCGGAAAGCGCGGACCCGGAAGGAATGAGGAAGGTTCTTGAAGGAAGTCGAACTGACGCGCTCGTGCCGGAACTTTCGGACGCCGAGGGCCGCCTCCGCGGGGCCCTACGCCGCATCGAGAACCACACACCCTTCGCGGAGATCGTCGCCGAACGCTCTCTCGGAGACTCCGTCCGCTTGGATCGCACCTCGGTGTCTCCCCGGATCTTCTCCCGACTCGAAGGCGCCGCGTTCCGGGCGTGGGCCGGAGATCACTGGGCGGAGGTCGCGTCGACCGGACTCTCCGCCGAACCGATCGATCGGGCCGCCGAGGCACTCATCGGACTGCTCGGGGACGGTGCCCACGTACGGCCTCCGCCAGGAGAGTCGACCACCGGCGACGAGTCCTTTACCCAGGCTCCACCGAAGCCCATGGACGAACTGTCGATCGAGGACCGGATCCACCTAGCCCAAGATTGGTATGCGTGGGCCACGTCGGTTCCGGGCGTCCCCAACACTACCGTGTCGATGGGCTTCTTCTCGGACGAGCGACTGTACCTGAACACCGCTGCAGCGCGACGCCACCAGCGCATCTCGAGGGTGTTCGCGAACGTCGTCCCGATCGCCATCGAAGGCGGCCGGATCCAGTACGACGTGCTCGGCTGGGGCGGCGTCGGGGGTCGCGAGGTCCTGGACTACATCACGGAGGAACGCGTGCACGAGGTGGCGAAGAGCGCGCGCGCGATGCTCGCCGCCGAAGCTCCTCCCACCGGCTCGAGCACGGTCCTCATGGACCCGAGTACCACGGGAACGTTCGCGCACGAGTCCTTTGGGCACGGGACCGAAGCGGACCAGTTCGTGCGGGAGCGGTCTTACCTTCGGCCAATCCTCGGCTCCGTGGTAGGCCCGGAGTTCCTGACCATCGCGGACGATGGCGCGTACTCCGGCGGCTGGGGCGGAATCTACTTCGACGACGAGGGTCGCAAGAGCCGCAAGAATCTGCTCGTCGACCATGGTCGGTTCACCGGGGTCTTGCACGATCGTACATCAGCAGCCCGCCTCGGAGGAGCTCCCACCGCAAACGCCCGGCGCGCCGACTTCCTGAGTCGCGAGTTCGTCCGGATGACCAACACCTACGTCGAACCCGGGGATTGGAAGGTCGAAGAGCTCGTGAAAGAGGCGAAGGAGGGGATCCTCCTCGAACGGTCCACCTCGGGAATCGAAGACCCTCTCGGTGGGCAGATGCAGATCAAGGTTCTCCGCGGCCACCGCATCGAACACGGTGAGATCACGACCCTCGTCTCCTCGATGGCGCTCTCCGGCCGGGTGCTGGACGTTCTGCGCTCCGTCCGCGGGATCGGTCGCGCCGAGGATTTCAAGATCGATCCGGGGTTCTGCGGAAAGGGCCATTCGGACATGTTGCCGACCGGAACGGGTGGGTCATACCTGCTCACGAGTGCCGCCGTGGGACCTGCATGACGCGCGCTCCGTCCGATCTCGCCTTCCGCGTCGCCGAAAAGCTGAGGATCGAGGCCCCCTGGGACGTCTATGCCGAACATCTCGAAGGCTACGAAGTTCATTTCGACGGTGCCCGCATCGAGACCGTTCGGGGCCCCATCACCACGGATGGGTACGGGATCCGGGTTCTCCGCAAGGTCGGCGAACAGATGAGCGTAGGCTACCAGGCGAGCGCCGACGCCTCGGGACCGGGAATAGCGGCGGTCCTCGCCGACGCGGAGGCGGCGGCCCGACACGCTCGGTTCCCGGCGCGCACCGTCGAACTGCCCGCGAGCGCCCCCCGCAGCCTCTCCGACGTAGAGATCTCCGACCCCGCGCTCACCGACCGGCCCCGGGAGTCCGTCGACGCGTACGTACGGGAGACCTTCGCCCGGTTCGAGGGCCGGGCCGGCGTTCAGCCGAGCTTCGGTTCGGTCCGCGCGACGGTGGGCGAAACTACGATCGCCAACTCTGCGGGTTTGGCGACCTCCTTCGCTCACACTCGAGTCTCTTTCGAGTTGGCCGTGAAGGCCTCGGGCGGGCCGGAGGGACGACCTCCCGGGGAGTACTGGGTAACGCGCGATCAGCGACGCCTCGATCCTCGAGAGCTCGCCGCCGACATCGACAGCTGGTGCCAACGGGCGATCGATGTACGCCGGGCCGAGGCGCCGCCTGCCGGGCAGCTACCGGTCGTGCTGCCCGCCTACGTCCTGTCCGAGATCGTTCCGCCCGTGCTCGGTTTCCGCCTCTCGGGGGCCGCACGACTCCGTCAGATGACCCCGGAGCCCGGTACGGTGTTCGGGACCGAGCTCGTCTCGATCGACAACGATGGCCGCCTGCCCTGGGGAGGCGAGTCCGCTCCGGTGGACGACGAAGGTACTCGGACCGGCCGCTTTGCCCTCCTCGACCATGGGAAGACCGGCGAACTGATCTACGACGCCCTACACGCCGGAGCCTTCGACCGGACCTCGACGGCCGGGGCTCAGCGCGTAGGGGACTTCGGTCGCCATGCACGCTCGCGGTTCACGAGCCGACGTTCTCCGGGGCCGGCCACGCTCGCCATGCACCCGGGCCCGGGGGGAACGGATCTCGAGGTGATCGAGACCGTCCGGGACGGCATCTGGGTCGAGCAGTTCGGGTGGGCGTTCCCGGACCCGATGTCGGGTGCGTTCGGTGGGGAGATCCGGATCGGATACCGCATCCGGAATGGCAGGCTCGCCGAACCGATCCGGGGCGGCACGGTCGGGGGCCTCGTGGTGGCCGGGCCTGGGACCGCCTCGCTCCTGAACAGCGTCCTCACGATCGGCTCGAACGCAATGCTCTCGGACTCGATCTCGGCTCCCACGATCGCCGTGAGCGGCCTCACCGTTGCCGGCGTCAGCTAGGCCACGGCGAGCCGTTCAGGTCAGCTGGAGGAGGATCGTCCTGCACTTCGCGCACCGCAGCCCGGGGAGGTTCGCCGAGTACATCCCGGAAAACCCGGTCGGCACGAGCACCTCGAGCCCGCTCGGTCGGAGGCGATGATCGGAGGCCGCGTGGGACCAGTACAGGCCGGAGCCGTTGGTCGCCGTCACGAAGCCCGCTTCGACGGGACCCCCACAGGTCGCGCACTTTGCGTCCACCATGATCTCCGACCCGGGCGGGTCCACGACCCCTAATATCTTTCGCCTGGGAGGCCGGCCTTGGGAATCGCGGAAATCGAGGCCGCCGACCCGACTCCGAGTCCTACTTTTCAGAGCGCGTGGAACTCACGGGCTTGAACAGAGATTCTTTGCGCATCTTGTAGATCAGCTTCTTATCGTCGACCTCGTAGCGCGTCTCCCGCCACGGATCGGCGATGTTCGAGTACCCTCGGACCTCCCAGAATCCCGGTTCGTCCTCGGCCACGAACTTCAATCCTCGCAACCATTTCGCGGACTTGTAGAAATAGCGCTTCGGAACGAGCATCCGGACCGGGCCTCCATGCTCCGGCGCCAGCGGGGCGCCGTCGGCCGAATGCGCGATCAGCACGTCATCGTCGAGGAGAGCGGAGAGCGGGAGCGACGTCGTGAACCCCTGTTCGCACTCCAGGATCACGAAGCGGGCCCGTGCGGTGGGCCCGACTCGCTCGGCGAGGGTTCGGAACGGGACCCCGCTCCAGCGCATTCCGACCCGGGACCAGCTCGTAACGCAGTGGATGTCGCAGATCTGATCCTTCTGCGGAAGACGCAACAGCTCCGCGAACGTGATCGTTTCCGGACGTTCGACCTCCCCGTGGATCCGGAGGGTCCGGTTGGTCGGGCCCAAGTCTCTTGGCACCGACCCGGCATGGAGCACGGGCCAGCCACGGGTGTGGATCTGCCCGGGGGGTAGGGAGTCGGCCGCCATTCCACGAGCACACTTCGGCCCATCAGATAAGCCCTCAGGAAGGGGCTACGCTGATTTACCGTCGGGCGATCAGCCACGCACCTTGCGGACCCGCACGCGATCGGCGGTCCAGTCGAATGCCAGCCGGGTGCGGGGTTGCCAGATCTTGCGCCGGTCCCACAGCGCCCCCACCAAGAGCGGCAGCCCGATCGACGCCTCGACATGCGCCATCGCGCGGGTGGCATGCCGGGAGATCTTCCCCCAGGACTGGGCTTCGTCGAGCGTGCTCCCCGAGAGCCCCCCCCAGTGCGGCGCGTCGGTCGTGATCTGCAGGGCGTAGTAGTGCCCCTCGCCTTCCCGACCGAAGGCGTAGTTCGCCATCACGATGCCGTCGTTGATCCAGTTCTTCGGGGTCCCGCCCCCGATGTAGAACACCGCGGTCCGTTCGGATGCGTTGAGGATCTGCACGAGCTCGTAGTTGTCGCGGATGGAATCGAGGATGAAACGGTCGGGCCGCGTGCGGTTCGCTTGATAGTACAGCGTGAGGCCGATCCCGATCGAGCTGTCGATGAGCGCCGGGGAGAAGACCGGGACCCCGCGTCGGGCCGCGGTGGCGAGGATCGAGTCCGGGTCTGGGAACTTCGACCCGAGGAAATCGAGGTACTCGCGCGACGAGGCGGGCCGCCGGGGGAACTGTTCGGTGACCTTCCCGATCGCACGGTCGGTGTCCTCGAACTTGATCTCGTCGACGTAGGTGTCGTAGATCCGATCGAGGTAGGCGTCGCGCAGGCGCACGTCGTCCGCGGTCGGGGTGCCCATCCAGTGGTGGCCGCCGATCGTCTGGTAGATGTCCTGGTACATCACCGCGCCCGTGGTCGCGACGACGTCGACGAGCCCCCAGTCGATCATGTCGCGCAGCACCTTTCGGAGGCCGGCGGCGATCAGCGGGCCGGAAAGGCCGAGCAGGATGGTCGGCCGCTTCGGATCGGTGAGGGCATTCTCCCAGACCTCCATGCAGCGTCCGAGGTTGCGCGCCTGGATCGAGGTCGTCTGGAACTGGGAGAGGAGGTCCCCTAGCCCGCGCAGGCGAGTTACATCGACCGGCGAGACCTTCTTCTTCAGGAATCCGCGACGGCGGGCCGCGAGGGATCGTGCCACGCGCGGCGCACATCGGCCCGGTTGATAAACGCTCCCGTGGCGCGCGGCTCTCCGGCTCCGGGTCCGGCTCAACCGAGGCCGAAGAATGCGGCTGGGTAGAGTCCGTAGACGATGGTCAACGACCCGACCGCGATCAGGACCCCCACGACGATCCGCTTGAGGAGTGTCGGCTCTACGCGTGCGCCGAGGCGCCCACCCACGAAGGAAGCGAACGCGGCGACCACGATGAGGGCCAGCGCGCCCGCCACGAACACGACGAGCACGCCGTACGTCGCGACGAAGACGGTCTGGAAGATCATCGTGGTGTCTCCCAGTTCGAGGAGGACGGTCGCGACGAACGCCACCGCGATCGCCGAGTGGCCTTGGGCGGGCGGGGCTTCCGGGTCTTCCTCGTGGAAGTAGAGCCAGACCGCGTACCCGATGAGGAACGCCCCTCCCCCCGCGCGCAAGAGACCAAGCCGGCTCGGTCCGAGGATCGCGACGAACGCGGCCCCGACAGAGACCGCGATCGTCGTCGAGACGAGGAAGGCGAGGGCGCCGCCGACCCACGTGAGGACGGGCGACTGCTTGGAGGCGATGGCCATGAGGGAGAAGCTCGTACGGTCGACGAGCTCGAGACCCCCGATGACGGCGAACACGACGGCGAATCCGTAGACCGCTCCGGCGTCCACGCGCGCGACCGTCCACTTCAGGCGAGGTGCTTGAGGAACTCGTCGATCTGCCGCTCGCAGTACGCGCAAGAGAGCACGACCGGTCGGCGGCGGATCACGTGGAATTGGCTCTCCACCGGTTCGGACTGGTTGGAGATGCAGCTCGGGTTGGGACAACGGACGATCCCGAAGATGCGCTCGGGCAGATCGACGCTCCGCTTCTCCTGTACGTGGTAGTCGCGGATGATCGAGATCGTGGCGGTTGGGGCGAGGAGGGCGATCGCGTTGACCTTGCGCGGGGAGAGCTCCATGTTCTCGACCTTGACCATGTCCTTCCAGCCGATCTTGCCCGATCGAACGTGGAGCGCGATGCTGACGGTCGAATCCTTGTCGATCTCCTTGATGCCGATGATCCGCAGGACCTCGAGGGCCAGTCCGTTACCGATGTGGTCGATCACGGTCCCGTTCTTGATCGGGGTGATCTTGAGTTCGCGCACCATCGCGGCCTACCCCGCCTTCCCGCCGAGGACTCCGTTCAGCAGCGCCATTCGGACCGGGACCGCGAGGAAGGCTTCTCGGAAGTACGCCGCGTGGGGGGTCCGATCGACCTCGGGGTCGATCTCACCCGCGCGGGGCAGCGGATGCATCACGATCAGCCGAGGCTTGGCGTGGGCGAGGACGCTCGCGTCGATCCGATAGGATCCGACGACCTTCCGGTACTCCCCTTCGTCCGGGAACCGCTCTTTCTGGATCCGGGTGACGTAGAGCACGTCGGCGTCGTGGACCGCCCGCTGGACGTCGGGTTCCTCGGTGATCTTGACCCCGAGCTGATCGAGCTCGGCTCGGGACTCATCGGGGAGCTTCAGGGCCGGTGGAGAGGTCAGTACCAGCTCCGAGCCGAGGATGCCGAGCGCGTAGGCGAGCGAATGGACCGTCCGTCCGTACTTCAGGTCCCCGAGGAGGACGACCTTGAGGCCCGCGAGCGTGCCGAACGCCTCCCGCATCGTGGCAAGATCGAGAAGGGCCTGGGTCGGATGCTGCCCGGCGCCATCTCCCGCATTGATCACCGGCTTATCGGAGGAGTCGGCGGCGAGACGGGCCGCCCCCTCGCTCGGGTGGCGGATCACGATCGCGTCGGAGTACGAGCTCAACATCCGGACCGTATCGTACAGGCTCTCGCCCTTCTTCATCGAGGAGACGCCCATGTCCGCGATGGTGAGGCAACGGCCGCCGAGGCGCTGGACCGCCGCCTCGAAGGAGAGACGCGTTCGCGTCGATGGCTCGAAGAACGCCATCGCGACGATCTTGCCGGCGAGCGAGTTGCTCGCCTTCTTGCCCTCTGCGATGGGGATCATCTTGCGCGACGCCGTGAGCAGGTCGGTGATCTCCCGGGGGGAGAGATCGCGGATGGAGACGAGGTCGCGGCCCTTCAGCGCCATCCCATCCTCGGAGCATGGGTACCTCCTTAAACGTTGCCGAGCGTCGCTTTTCGCCGGGAATGTCGAACCCGGTGGGGATGCGCGAGCCCCGCAATTTGGCCCTCTTCGGACTCGTAGCGTTCGCATGGGGCATGAACTTCATCTTCGTCCCGATCGGGCTCGAATATACGAGCCCGCTCTGGCTCGCGACCCTTCGAGCGGGGATCGCGATCGTGTTCGTCGCGCCGTACGTCTTCCTCCGTCACCGCACGAGCGTTCTTTCGAATCGGGACCGCCGGGACGCCGTCCTGCTCGGGATTCCCAACACGGCGCTCTTCCTCGGGCTGTGGTTCGTCGCCGCGCCCCAGGTCGCCGCCGGGGAGACGGCCATCCTCATCTACACGTTTCCGCTCTGGGTCGCCCTCTTCTCGCCATGGATGCTCGGCCATCACCTGACTCGGCGGCACTGGATCGCGATCGCGGCCGGCTTCCTCGGGATCGTGGTGATCAGCCAGCCCTGGACCCTCGGGGCCGGCTCCGTCCCTCCCGGGGCGCTCCTCGAACTGCTCGCATCGGCACTGAGCTGGGCGATCGGAACGGTCCTCTACCAGCGCCGTTTCCGGGGTGCCCAGGTCGTCCAGGAAGCCAACGCCTACCAGCTCGGTGGCGGGGCGCTCATCCTCCTCCTCGCCACAGTGCTGGTTGAGCCCGGAACGCTCCCTCCGGCCACTCCCGAGTTGTGGATCGCCGTGCTCTGGATGGGGGTCTTCGGGACCGCGTTCTCCTACATCGTTTGGTACTACCTGCTCAACCAGGTCCCCGCAGCCACCCTCGCGGCGTTCACCTTCATCACGCCGTTGGTCGCGCTCGTGGCCGCCGCGCTCCTCCTCGGCGAACGACTCACCCTGGCCGAACTTGGGGGAGTGGCCCTCGTGCTGGTGAGCATCTATGGAATCGGGACGGCTCGAAGCCGGTCAAAAGGCGGGGGGCCGAGCGTTGCGGGAGGAACCGATGAGGGAGAGATCATCGCCGGGGCTCCCGCTGGGCTGGTCGAGAGCACGCTCGCCCGCTGATTCGCCGCCGAACCCTTCGCCGCCGAACCCGATAGAGGTGGGACCGCGCTAGAACCGGGAACCTCCGGGGGGTTCCGACCGGTCCGGGAAGGACCGACCCAGTCGAGGACTGGGACGATTCTCGCGAGCCGGCGCCGACCCCCACCGGAAGGTTCGCGACGTGCGCACCCTTCACGCCGTCGGTGGCGGGCCCGCGAACGCGTCCGTGCGGCCGAGATACGCTTGGACCTTCTCTCGAAGCGTCAGCGCGTCCTGATGGCTTCGATCGAGCGTGAGGTCCCATTCTTGGGCTGCCTCCGGGGTGAAGTGGGTGGGGAGGCAGGTTCGGGCGTAGTCCTCCTCGAAGCCCTCCCACGCCAGTTCGGCCTGGGCTTCACCGATCAGGACGAGGCCGAGGAGCCCTCGATATTGGCTCACGTGGTAGTTGTGCTCGTCCCACACCGAGCGGATCACCTTGAGACGATACCTGCCCCGGTCGGGATCCCCCTCGATCTCGATGAGGGGAAGTGCGCAGCGGTCCGAATGGTCCTCGCCCGGACCCGCGAGCCGAATCTGGTTGATGTGGAGGTCGTGCAGCCGCTCGAGGTAGGTCTCCCACAGGTTGAGCCCGTCCTCCACGTCCGAGAGGGGAATCTCACGGCCCTGCGTGAAGTTTCGGCCCAGGGCCTGCAACCGATGGAGCAAGGGCTCGAGGATCTCTTTCCGTTCCGTTCTCAGGTCGGTCTGCAGGCGCGCGACGAGGTCCCCGACCGGCACCGTCGCTCTGGTCTCCAGTGTTGACCGAACCGTCTTTCGTCGGCGGTGCAGCATGGGGTCGGTTTTCTGCTTCGCGCGTGCGAGCTCCTTGGCGAGGAACCGACGCGGGCTCCTCCGCGGCTTGGACGTGGATGGGGTCGCGTTCGAGGCAGACATGTTCGATCCGGATCTCCGAGGGCGCTCACGGTGCATTTCCGTATAGGTCTATCCCCGGGCGCTCGATCTATTGTTGGGTCCGGGCGAGTTCGATCCCGATTCCGGCCCGCTGGGGAGTACGGGGACGAACTCGGGGACGTGCGGGATCCCGCCCCCGGCGGTGCGTCCCACTCGATCGACCGGTGGTCGATGGACCTCTCCGAGGCATCCGACGTCCGAGACCGACTATCTCGGGGAGAACACTTGCATCGCGGGGAGAGCCTCGTTCGCGGCCGCCATGGACCGCTCCGTGAAATCACGGAGCGTGCCGAGCTGGGCCTCGGTCAGCACGAGAGCCGGCCACGACCAGTGAACGACGACCGACCGTCCGTCGTGGACATCGGGGATCGTCTGCGGGTCGTACGCGATCTCGCTCGCCACGTCGGGTCCCCACACGAGGCGTCCTGCGCCGACCTGCAACGAGGGCCGTAGGATTCGTAACGACTCCGGCCTCCGTTCGAGCACCGTCGCCCAAGCCGGGCGGCACGCTTCGAGGTTGGCCAGCGTGGTGGGAACGTGTCCGGTGACCGCGCCGACGCCGACGAAGGCGACATGGAACATATGGTGCGGAATGGGCTCCTTGGGAAGGTGGTGCGCGAGGCGCTCGGCGATGGAGGCCGGAAGCCCGCGCCGCTGGAGGGCGGTCAGAAGCTTTCGGAAGTCCTCCCGGCCGAACGGATCGAGGAGTTCGTTCCCGATCCAGTACGCCTCGACCACTTTCGGGTCGAGCGGGTCGAGGTGGTGCTTCGCCCCGATCGCCTGCAGGTACGGCCAAAGGGCCTCGAATCCCTCGAGCGCACGTCGGGCTGCCGGGTCGCCATGCCCGGAAACGATGGCCCGGTACAACGCCGGTTCTGCTTCGGCCGGACCACAGTAGCGGAGGCGGTTCGTGGCAATGCTGAACCGCGACGCGAGAGCGATGCCGTCCATCTTACGTCGTGGGGCGCCCGAAGAAGGACCCGCGGACGTACTCCCACATCGACCGCAGGGAGTTCCCTCCGACGATCAACGCGGCCCCGGCCGCGATCGCCGTAGCTCCCATGACCTCCAGGAAGGTCACCGAAGCACCGCTGACTACGACCGTGAGGAGCCACGTGATTGGGAAGCCGAGAACGAGCACCGCGGTCGCCACACTCAAGTCCACGTGCTTGAGCCCGGCGTACCATGCCATGACGAATGCGGTGAGCAAGATCGCACTGATGGCGATCCAGAGCCACTGCCCTCCGTTGAAGGAGCCGATGGCGGATATCTGTTCGGTGGCCGCTAGGTACCCGACGAGGAAGAGGGCCCCGAATCCCATACGACCGAGCGCGACGGTCTGGCTCGGAAGGCGACGCAGGGTGTGTTTGGAGATGGTGTACTCCACCGCCCACAGGGCGGTGGCCGCGAAGACGTAGCCGTCTCCGTTCGCCCAGATGGGGGTGGTGAACGAAAGCAGCAGCAGATTGCCGCCCAGCAGCAGGGCGGCCGCAAGGGCGATCCGCCAGTGGAATCGTTCCTTTAGCACAACAATCGCAAGGACCGCCGCGATCAGGAAGAGCGTACGGTACAGGAACGATGCGGTCGCGCCAGCCCCCGCGGCCGAGGCGAGTTCGAGGCCGTGGAAGAAGAGCAGGAAGGGGATCCCGCCCCCCACGATCCCGATGAGGACGAGGCGCGTCCAGTCGCCCCGAGAGAGGGGCGCGCGAACCGCCCCGTACGTCGTGACCACGGCGAGCGGGATCAAGAGGAGGGCCACCGCGCCGTTGCGTACGGTCACGAACGCGTCGGAGTTCGTGCCCGGTACCGCGTAGAGGTTGACGAACGTGGACACGCCGCTGATCCCGGCGGTCATCAGTACCAGCAGGAGCCCGGATTGGGCGAGCGTAGAGGGGCCACCTGCAGATCCTCCGTCGGAATTCATGACCCGAGAATCGGGAGAACAATCGCCTTTATGGAGACTTCGTTATCGAACGCCCACGGAGGGAGCGGAGGCGAACTCCATGCCGGAGGGAACTCCCGGCCCTCTCCGGCACTCTCTTCCAACCACCGTGAGGCCTGCACGGCGCGGGCACACTCGCGCTACGCCGTGGCCGGGTCCATCGAGGCGAGCTCCCGGGCGCAGCGAATCGCTTCCTCGGCCTCGACCGCGCTCACGCGGCGCATCGCGAACCCCGCCTGAACGATGACGTAGTCTCCGACCTCGGCCTCGGGCAAGTAGACGAGCTGCGCGCTCTTCGTGACGGGTCCGAAGTCCACCGAAGCGACGGGGAGCAGGGGGTCCTCGCGGGAGATGCGGACGATCCGACCCGGGGTAGCCAAGCACATGGTGCGCCGTTCTCCCTACTACCGGTAAGGCCGGGGGCGGTCATGAGGCCGTCGGAGGCCAGCTCCATCGGCGTCGGTCTCATCGACCGGGTCAACGACATCGACGTGCGTGAGCACGATACCGGCCGCGCGCGGGTCGTTCACATCCGTCGAGATCTGCACTTCGAGTCGAGAGGAGCGGGCGGCCGTTCCCTCGACCGTCATCGGCCAGCGCGATCGAAGGGTCTCCTCGGAGACATGCGAAAGCGCTCCCACCCAGACCGAGACGCGGGAGATTTCCGTGACGCGCTCTTCGCGCGCGATCTCCTCGAGCTTCCGGCGCAGATCGCGGAAGAGCACTTCCTCATGCATGCGGTCCTCCCTGGGAGAGGACGGGCCGATCGACCGTTACCGCTCCACGGACCTCCTCCTCGATGCGTCGGGCCACCGGTTCGACCGCCGCGGCGACCTCGGGGGAGAGGCCGTCACCCGTATCGAACCCCGCGGGCTCGACCCCGTGGATCACGAGGCGAACTGGAAGCTGATGGAGCGCCTGGCCCAGAGCGACAGCCTGAGCGAGGGATACTCCGTGACTGGAGGAGATGGCGAGCCGGGCCGGGAGGGGTTCTTCCCCGACCTCGATACGGTAGATCGTGCCCGGTGCGCCGCCCGCCCGCACGGCGTCCACGACCCAAACGCGGTCGCGCCCGGTCCATACGTCGAGCAGTTCGGCCCCTCCGACCTCTTGCTCCAAGACGGTGCCGACTTCGGAGAGTCGGGGACGGAGCCGCCGCACTACGACGAGCCCGAACACATCGTCCCCCCGGTGCGGGTTGCCCACTCCGATCACGAGAGGAGTCGTGGACGCGATTTCGGAAACGCCCCCGCGCCGGCGCGCCGCTATCGGGCCGCTCATTCGCGGACCAGATCGAGGGAGAGGAAGTGCGTCGCGCAGGAGATGCAGGGATCGTGGTTGCGGATGGCCCGCTCGCATTCGTGGGTCAGGGACTCGTCTGGGAGATCGAGCGAGCGCTCCACGACGTCCCGCACGTCGTCCTCGATCCGTTTCTGGTTCTGGGAGGTCGGGGCGACGATGCGCGCCTCTTCGATGAGCCCCGCTGCGTCCAGGCGGTACCGGTGGTAGAGCATCCCACGAGGCGCCTCCGTGATCGCCATGCAGTCGTTCGACGCGAACGGCGGCGTCGCCTCGAGATAAGGGCGAGCCGGAGGGCGATACTGGCCGATGATCTGGAGCGCCTGGTCGCACGCCTCCACCATCTCGACCGCGCGGACGATCACGCTGCGGAACGGATTGCGGACGACCGGCTCCAGACCGACCTCGCGGACGATCGCGTCGGCTTTGGGTCCGAGGCGGTCGCGGTTGAGCGCGTAGCGGGCCAGGGGACCGACCAGGTAGGAGCCGCCGCCCCGGCGAACCGAGTGGAGCGCATGGGAGTAGGGAACCTGGAGCTCCTGGAACTCCTCCTCGTAGCGCGTCTGAGGGATCCGCAATCCGCGGTTGGAGACGACCTCCCCCTCGTTCATGGGATACTCCAGCGGATGCCGAAGGCTGACGAATTCGTAGTCCTCCTCGACGTTCGGGAAGGAGAGCCCCGCCGCAAGGCGAACCGTCTCTTCCGCGAGGTGAAGGGCGCTCTCCAATCTCGTGCGGATCTCTTCCAACTCCTCACGGGCCGGGCACCGGTAGAACCCGCCGATCCGCACGTTGATCGGGTGGATCTCGCGCCCGCCCAAGACGGTCATGAGCTCGTTGCCGGCCCTCTTCAGCGCGAGACCTTGCTGGACGACCTCGGGGCGGTCCTTCGCGAGGCGGATCGCATCGGGGTAGCCGAGGAAGTCGGGGAGGTGGAGGAGGTAGACGTGGAGCGCGTGGCTCTCGATCCACTCGCCGCAGTACAACAGACGACGCAGCGCGCGGACCTCCGGAGATACGGTGAGCTTGAGCCCGCGCTCGATGGCGTGGCAGGCGCTCATCTGGTAGGCGACCGGGCAGATCCCACAGATGCGCGCGGTGATGTCCGGAGCTTCTTCGTAGGAACGGCCGCGGAGGAACGCCTCGAAGAACCGGGGGGGCTCGAAGATCTTGAGCTCGACCTCTTCGACCGTGCGGTCGTGGATCCTCACGCGAAGCGCGCCCTCTCCCTCGACGCGGGCGAGGTAGTCGACCTGGAGCGTACGCTCCGTCATGGGGCTCCCGGGGTCCCGGGCACCGCGTCGGCGGCGGCGCGGAACGCCGGTGCGTTCGCGTTGAACGTCCGATAGAAGCGCCGCAAGGTCGCAGGGGTCATGCCGAGCTCGATCAGCTTCGGGGAGAGCGCGGCCGCGTTCGGCGTGTCCTGGGGGCCAAAGCACCCATAGCAGCCGCGGTGGAACGACGGGCAGATCGCGCCGCACCCGGTCTGGGTGACGGGTCCGAGGCACGGGGTCCCGTGCGCGACCACCGCGCAGACCGTTCCGCGTCGCTTGCACTCGACGCAGACGCTCTCCGTCGGGACGTTGGGGGTCCGGCCGCCGAGGAAGGCGGAGATCACCTCGACGAGCTGCGCCGGGCTGATGGGGCAACCTCGGAGCTCGAAATCCACCCGAACATGGTCCTGGATCGGGGTCGAGGTGGCGAGCGTGCGAATGAACTCCGGTCGCGCGTAGACTACCTTCTGATACTCTTCCACGTTCGCGAAGTTGCGTAGGCCCTGGATACCTCCGGCGGTCGCGCACGCACCGATCGTGACGAGCACGCGGGAGTTCGCGCGGATCTCTTGAAGCCGCTGGGCGTCGTCGGGCGTCGTGACCGATCCCTCGACGAGCGTGAGGTCGAACGGGCCTTCGGAGACCGCGCTCGAAGCCTCCCGGAAGTCGGCGAACTCGACACGGTCGGCGATCGGGAGGAGCTCGTCCTCGCAGTCCAGGAGCGTGAGCTGGCAGCCATCGCACGAGGCGAACTTGAAGACCGCGATCTTGGGACGCGGCGTCGTCGGCATCCTAGATC
Source organism: uncultured Thermoplasmata archaeon (assembly GCA_963838955.1). Classification (GTDB taxonomy): domain Archaea; phylum Thermoplasmatota; class Thermoplasmata; order Lutacidiplasmatales; family UBA184; genus Lutacidiplasma. Next base: position 278,645 of record CAWISZ010000004.1, read on the forward strand.
TCCCGGAGCGACAAGGCCTTCTCGATGGCCGTGTACCGGAACACGGGACCGTCCCGGCAGACGAAATCGGGGCCGAACTGGCAGTGACCGCAGATCCCCACGGCGCACTTCATGTTCCGCTCCATGGACAGCCAGATCCCATCGGGGGAGACCCCGCGCGCGACGAGCGCCCGCGCGGTGAACTTCATCATGGTCTCCGGACCGCACAGGTACGCCACGGTCTGCTTCGGTTCGAAGCGGGCGTCCGGTAGTCGCGCGGTGACGACACCGACATCCCCGTACCATTCGCGGCCCGCGGCGTCGACGGTCGTCTGGAATCGGAGGTCCGGGCGATCGCGCCAGCTCTGGATCTCGTTATAGAAGACGAGGTCCTTCGGGCTTCGGGCTCCGTAGATCACTTCGACCCGACCGAAGCGGTCCCGGTGACGGATGAGCTCGTAGAGCAGCGGTCGCAACGGCGGAAGGCCGAGCCCACCTCCAACGATGACCACATCCTTGCCGTACGCCTGTTCCCACGGCCATCCAACGCCGTACGGTCCGCGAACTCCGATGACCGAGCCCGGGCCCGCGCTGCACAGGGCGGCGGTGACCTTGCCGGCCGCGCGGATCGTGTGCACATAGCAGTCCGTGACGCGAGTGTCGCCGCAGATCGAGATTGGAGCTTCACCCACTCCGAAGACGTAGAGCATGTTGAACTGGCCCGGAAGGAAGGAAAGCGTGCGGGAGTGGTCCTGCGGTGTGAGCACCATCGTGATGGTGTCCGGGGTCTCAGATCTCCTTTCGCGAACCGAGAACGGCACCGGGACCCACGGGCTGGAAGACGCTTCGGGGTCTATGCCGGCCACCGCCATCTTAGATTCCGTGAAGGTCGAGCAACTGGAGCTGCGTGTTCTCGAGCCGCTCGGCGATCACGGGGAGCAGCCGGAGAAGGAACGCGTAGCCGTGGACCGGGTCGGAGTTGAGCACCTGGCGCAGGTTCGAGGCCGCCAGCCCGAGCGTCCGGGTCGGCTTCAGCGCCCGTGCGTCCATCCGCCACTCATGCGGCGGGAAGAGCCACGACCAACCGATGACCTCGCCCGGGCCCAAGGTCTGGATCGTCTTCCGGGGCCGACCCGGCAGCACGATCTCGAGCGCCACCTTCCCGGAGAAGACCAGCAAGAACTCGTCCGCGGGGTCCTCCTCGCGGACCAACAGCTCGCCTGTCTCGAAGGAACGCTCGTAGGCCACCGCGCTCAGCGAGGCCAGGAACGCTTCATCCATCCCCCGGAAGAACCGATGCGCCTCCAGCCGGAGCTCCGGCGGCGGGTCGTGGGCGGTCATAGGCCCCCCACCGAGGTCTTTGCGGTCTCGGGGCTCGCTCGGATCGCGGCGACCTCCTCCGTGATATCGATACCGACCGGGCACCAGGTGATGCACCGTCCGCATCCCACGCACCCCGAGCTATCGAACTGGTCGTGCCACGTCGCGAGCTTGTGGGTCATCCACTGACGGTAACGGGAGTGCGTGCTCTTGCGAACCGGGGTCCCGTGGAGCTCGCTGAATCCGGTGTTGAAGCATGAATCCCATCGGCGCCAGCGCTCGACCTTCTCCCCGGAAATGTCGGGAACCTCCTCGGTCGTTTGGCAAAAGCACGTCGGGCAGGCCATGGTACAGTTGGTACAGGAGAGGCATCGCGCCGCCACGCTTTCCCAGCGAGGGTGCTCGGGCTGGTGGACGAGGAGGTCGCGAATCTCTCGGACGTCCATCGTGCGACCCATGGAGGCTGCCGTTCGTTCGACGATCGCTTCCGCGGTCCGTCCGTCCTCCGGGGTCGCTGCGCGCACGGGGACCGACGCCAGGACCGCCGCTCCGGCGGGTGAGCCGATCTCGATCAGAAAGTCGTGACGATCCTGAGTGAGGATCTCGGTCAGGGCGAGGTCATGCGAGGAGCGCACCGCAGGGCCCGTGCCCATGGAGACGCAGAAGCACGTCCCCCCCGCCTGACCGCACTGCACCGCGATCCGCAGCGTGCGCGCTCGCCGCGCGATGTAGCTGGGATCGCCTGCCTTCTCGAACACCCGGTCCTGGATCGCGATCGCGGCGAGCTCGCAGGCACGCACGCCGAGGAATGCGAGAGGAGGTCCGTCACACGGTTCGGCGGCGATCGTGAACGAGGCGGAACTCTGCGCGGCGGTCCACAAGCGCTCGTGCGCGGGGAAGAGGTACTTCTTCCAGCTGTGAGGGCCGACGACGTAGCCGAAGAGCGCGCGGTCGCTCCGGCGCTCGAGCCGGTACTTCCCGGCATCTTGTCGCTCCGTCCAACCGATGGGAAGGTCCTCGACGCGTTCGAGGTCGCCGTACACGATCGCTCCGTCACGGACGGTGGGACCCACGACGCGGTATCCCTGGGCCTTAAGCGCCGAGAGGAACGCGGGAAATGCCTCCCGCCCGAGGACCACTCGCTCACCGACGGATCGGTCGGTCATGGTTCTGTACCACAGGGGGGTCCCTGCAGCCCCGATTCGCTCCTCCCTACTCTCATGGGCATGATCGCGATAACGCTACCCGGCTCGAACGTGCGTTCGTCCCCCCCGACGACCCTAAGGGATGGCGGGGCTAAAGTCCCGCAGTCAAGGCGAGTTGACCCGTCCACGACCTGTAGGCGTAGACCCAGGCGGCCCTCGCGGTCGGTCGATGTGAAGGCCCCTAGCGAGAGCGGACGGGGGCGAGCCAGTGGGCGTACTCCTTCGCGCGCCCGTGGACCGCGTCGTCGTACCGCTTCTGGAGGCGATAGGTGACGGGATATCTACCGTCGCCGATCGAACGGCCGTCCACCTCTCGGATCGGGGTGATCCCCGCCGCGGTCCCCGTGAAGAAGAGCTCGTCGGCCGTGAACAGCTCCTCCCGACTGAAGTCCGTCCGATGGAAGATGAGGCCCTCATCCTTCACGAACTGGATCACGGAGTCCCGGGTGACGCCCCGCAGGATGCCCGAGCTGGCCGGAGGGGTGCTGACCACATCGTTCTTCACGCGGAAGATGTTCTCTCCGGGGCCTTCCGCGACCATCCCGGCGGAGTTGAGGAGGATCGCTTCGTCGTAGCCGGCCGTCGTCGACTCCATCTTCGCGAGGGCGGAGTTTGCGTAGTTCGCTGCACATTTGGCCTGCGGAGGGAGCGAGCGGGAGTCGACGCGCACCCAGCTCGAAACCATCGTCCGTACGCCCGTCTTCAGGTGCTCTTCGCCGAGGTAGGCCCCCCAGGCCCACTCTCCGATCGCCACCCGGACCTTGCTCTGCGTGGGGTCGAGCCCCATCTCCCCGTAGCCGGAATACGCCAGCGGGCGGATGTACGCTTCGGGCAGTCCGTTCTCGCGCACGAGGTCGATGCATGCGCGCTCCAGTTCTTCGCGCGAGTACGGCAGGGCCATCCGGTAGATCTTCGCGCTGTTCACGAACCGGTCCAGGTGTTCGCTCAAGCGGAAGATGGCGGGTCCCCTGTCCGTGGTGAAGGAGCGGATCCCCTCGAAGATCGCATAGCCGTAGTGCAAGCCGTGGGTCAGCACATGGATCTGGGCGTCCGGCCAAGGAACCAGGCGTCCGTCCATCCAGATGCTCTTGAGGGGGCGTATCGCGACCATCGCCGGAACGAGGCTGCGTTCCGAACGTAAAGGATGGGTCAAGCCGGACTGACTTGAGCTTATTAGCGCCTCCCGGCGTTAAACGATTGAGGGGCCGTCATATGATCGAAGTTCGATTCCATGGCCGCGGGGGGCAGGGGGCGGTCCTCGCCTCCGTGCTCCTCGCCGAGGCGGCGTTCCGGGACGGGAAGGTGCCCCAAAGCTTCCCGTTCTTTGGCGTGGAACGTCGAGGGGCTCCCGTGACAGCGTACGCCCGCGTGGACGACCGCCCGATCGGCCTGCGCACCTCCATCACCGCGCCGGACGTGGTCGTTGTGCTCGATCCCGGACTGCTTCGAACGGTTCCGGTCGCCGATGGGTTGAAGCCCGAAGGCCTTCTGCTCGCCAACAGTCGCCTCCCTCCAGAATCGCTCAAGGTCCCGGTGTCGGTCCGCGTCGCCACCGTGGACGCGGCGATGATCGCGCGCGCGCACCATCTCGGGTCCCCGACGATGCCGATCGTGAACACGGCCATGCTGGGCGCGCTCGCCCGCGTCACGGGGATCGTAGCACCGGAGGCGCTTAACCGCGCCATCGACGCCTTCGTTCCGAGACAGCCACTCGATAATCGAGCGGCGGCCTCCGACGGATACCGGATGGTGCGCACCGCCCCCCGGACGATGGGTACCGAGAACGCGATCGCCCCGCCGTTGATCCGACCATCTCTCGCCCTTCCCGAGGGGCCCGTGGCCACGGTGCCGAGTCGCACGCTGCACACCGCCAGCTGGCGTACGCTCACCCCGCAGATCCACTTCGACCGCTGCACGAAGTGTGACTTTTGTTGGAAGTTCTGCCCGGACAACGCGATCGGGTTCGACGACGCCGGCTATCCGGTCATTCATCTCGAGTTCTGCAAGGGCTGCGGGATCTGCGCGGAGGAGTGTCCACCGAAGACCATCGAGATGATCGCGGAGGGCTAGGAGGGAACGATGAGCCGACAGGTCCTCTCGGGAAACCAGGCCCAGTCGTACGCGGCGCTGCTCGCCGACGTTCAGGTCGTGTCCGCCTACCCCATCACACCCCAGACCACGATCGTCGAAAAGCTCGCCGACTTCGTCGCGTCGGGCGAACTGAAGGCGCAGTTTGTCAAGGTCGAATCAGAGCACAGCGCCCTTCAGGTATGCGTGAGCGCCTCCGCGCTCGGGGCCCGGACCTACACGGCCACATCGAGCCAGGGCCTTCTGCTCATGCACGAGCTCCTGCACTGGGCGTCGGGGTTGCGCACGCCGATCGTGATGGGGGTCGTCAACCGGGCGGTCGCGCCTCCGTGGAACATCGGCGCCGACCACACCGACACGATCTCCCAGCGCGACACCGGCTGGATCCAGTTCTACACCGAGAGCAATCAAGAGGTCCTCGACACGGTCCTTCAGGCGTTCCGACTGGCGGAGGACCCGGCCGTCCGGCTCCCCGTGATGGTGAACGAGGATGCATTCTACCTCTCCCACACCTACGAGCCGGTCGATATTCCCGAGCGCGAACAGGTCCAGCGGTTCCTCCCCGCACGCGACCCGCGAGCCGTGCTCATCCCGGGCACGGCCATCCGGGTGGGATCGTACACGGGACCGGACCGGTACGTCGACTTCCGCCACGAACTCGCGAAGGCGACGGCCGCCGTGCTCCCGACCCTGCGCAACGTGGAGGAGGACTTTCAACGTCTTATCGGCCGTTCGTACGGAGGCCCGGTGGTGACCTACCGCACGGAGGGAGCGGACGCGATCCTTGTCACGATGGGCACCGCGAGCACGACCGCCCGTCAGGTCGTGGACGAACTACGGTCCGAAGGGAAGAAGGTCGGACTCGCCAAGATCCGCCTGTTCCGGCCGTTCCCGGTGGAGGAGGTCCGACGGCTGGCCCGGTCGGTCGGTCGCCTCGGGGTCGTCGATCGATCTTACACGTTCGGCCTGGCGGGCGCAGCTGCCGAGGAGGTCCGAGCCGCGCTCTACGGGGCCTCTGCGCAGCCCAGTGTGACCTCCTTCCTTGCCGGTGTCGGAGGTCGCGACATCACCCCGAAGTGGGTCCGCGGAATGTTCCGTAGCCTGCTCGAAGGCCCTCCGCTCGATACCGTGTGGACCGACCTCGAGTTAGAACCGGAGGTGGTCATCGATGGCTAGGCTCACGGTCCCGGCAGAAGAGTGGATGTATCCGGGGCACGCGGCGTGCCCGGGGTGCGGCGCGGCTCTCTCCATGCGTCTGCTCCTCAAGGCACTGGGGCCGCGGACGATCGTTTCGATCCCGGCCTCCTGCTGGACGGTGATCGCCACCCCGTATCCGACCACCGCCCTCGGCGTCGCCGTCATCGATAGCCCGATCGAGGCCACCGGCGCGTCGATCTCGGGCCTTAGGGCCGCGGCCGACGCGCTCGGCATCCAGGACGTCACGATCGTGGGCTTCGCAGGCGACGGAGGCACGGTGGACATTGGGCTCCAGTCCCTGAGCGGGATGCTCGAGCGGAGAACGGACGCGATCTACGTCATGTACGACAACGAGGCGTACATGAACACCGGCGTAGAGCGGAGCGGCGCGACGCCGAGGGGCGCCTGGACGACCACGACGCCCGTCGGGAAGCAGGCCCGCGGCAAGCCCGAGCAGAAGAAGGACATCATGGCGATCGTGCTCGCGCATGAGCCGGCGTATGCGGCGACGCTCAACCCGAGTTTCCCCGAGGATTATGTCGCCAAGGCGGGGAAGGCACGGGACATTCATGGTCCGCGATTCCTTCATGTCTACGCTCCGTGCCCTCCGGGCTGGCGCTACTCCTCGGAGCAGACGATCCATCTGGGACGGCTCGCCACGGATACCGGGATCTTCCCGCTCTATGAGGTCGAGGACGGACGCTACCGCATCACGCGCTCGGTCGGGCACCTACGACCCGTGGAAGAGTACCTCCGGGCCCAGGGACGGTTCGCCCACCTCGATGCGAACGAGATCGCGGCCATCCAGGAACGGGTCACGGCGCACTGGGAACGGCTCCAGCTCCGGGCAAAGGAAACGACGACGCCCCCTCCCCGCCCCGTCCGCGCTGCCGCTCCGACGACGTAGGATCGCTTCGGATCCATGAAGCCGCTCACCGACGTCGCGGCGTCGCTCGACCTGACCCCGGAAGAGTTCGTTCCCTACGGTGCCGGGGTCGCAAAGATCCCGTCGTCGGTCGTCCGCTCTCGTACGGGCGCTCCGCGTGCCAAGCTGGTCCTGGTCACCTCGATGACCCCGACGGCGCGCGGCGAGGGAAAGACGGTCACGGCGATCGGGACGGCGATGGCGCTCGTCCGTCAGGGTTTCCGAGCGGTGCCGTGCCTCCGCGAGCCTTCGTTCGGTCCGGTCTTCGGCGCCAAAGGCGGCGCGACGGGAGGTGGGCGCGCCACGGTCGAACCGAGCGCGGAGATCAACCTCGGCCTCACGGGGGATCTCTATGCGGTCGCGAGCGCGCAGAACCTGCTGGCGTCCATGCTCGATAACCACCTTCATCACGGTAACCCCCTCGGGATCGACCCCGACCGGATCACGGTCCCCCGCACGATCGATCTGGACGACCGGGCGCTGCGCCACGTGCGCGTTGGGCTTGGCGGCCCCGGCAGCGGTCCGGAACGGTCGGACAGCTTCGTGATCGCCGCCGCTTCCGAGGTCGCCGCGATCCACTGCCTCGCTCGCGATCTCGAGGACCTCAGTGTCCGGCTCGACCGCATGCTCGTAGGCTTCTCGCGGGACGGGCGACCGATCCGCGCTTCCGACCTCGGGGCCGGCGGCGCGATGGCGGCGATCCTACGGCACGCGATGGAACCGAATCTGGTACAGACCTGCGAGGGGACTCCGGCGTTCGTGCACGCCGGACCGTTCGCGAATCTGGGACCGGGAACGGCCAGCGTGAGCTCGGTGCGACTGGCCCTCGCGCTCGCCGACTACGTTCTCGTCGAGGCCGGATTTGCCTCCGAGCTCGGGGCAGAGAAGTTCGTCGATCTGGTCGGGCCGAGCGGAGGATTTCAACCGGTCGCGGGGATCGTGGTGGCTACGGTCGATGCCCTCCGTCACCATGCGAGGACGCTTTCTTCGGATCCTCCCGTGACCGGACCGGACGCGGTCCGGCGCGGGCTCGCCAACCTGGATCGTCATCTGGAGAACGTGCAGGCGCTCGGGCTCGAACCGGTCGTCGCCGTGAATGTGCATCCTCACGATACCCCGGAGGAGCTCGCCGTTCTCGAAGAGCATCTAAAGTCCCGAGAGCTGCGCTGGGCGCGCTCCACCGTCTATGCGGAGGGCGGCGCGGGCGCGGAGACGCTCGCGACCGAGGTGCGACGCGTCGCGGCACGAGGACGGGCCGCGCGCCCGATTTTTGCGGCGGACCTGCCGGTGACGGAGAAGCTGCGCACCGTCGCCCGGACGCTCTACGGGGCTCGAGATGTCGTCGAGCGACCGGAGGCCCTGCAGGGCCTCGCTGCGCTCGAGTCCGTAGGACTCGCTCGGGGCCCCCTGTGCGTCGCGAAGACCCAGCTCTCGGTAACGGACGATGCTCACCGCCTCGGCGCGCCGCAAGGCTTCGACGTCACGGTCCATGCCTGGCATCCGTGGACGGGGGCGGGGTTCGCCCTGGCATCTCTCGGTGAGATCCTCGCGATGCCGGGACTTCCCGAAGACCCGGCCGCGCGGCGCATCGGGCTGAACGCTCACGGAGATGTCACCGGGCTCCTCTAATGGACTCGGGCTCGCACGCGACGGGCTCGCGCGCAGATCCACGCGAGGTCGAGCGCGGCGCACGCACCAGGGGGACCCCGCGCGACCCGGCCGGTGCCAAGCCGATGGGCTCCTCGAGGGTGAAGGAACCGGCGAGTCCACCCGTTTCACTGGCCTTGCCGCAACGAAGAACGCGAACGGCAGGGCCGCACCGGACAACGAATTCAAAGATTTCATCGTGGGACATGAAGTTCGACCACCCAAGGTCGAAACCCGTCCCTGCGTCGCACCACGGTCCCGCACGATGTTAGCAGGTTTATCGCCGCGGCTTCGTGAGACCCAAGGCCGCGAGGTCGCGCTGCATCTCCTCGCGTTCCGTCGGAGTCAGGGGGAGGAGTGGGGCTCGAACCGGCCCTCCGGCCATTCCCATCAGCTCTCCCCAGAACTTTACCATCTGCACCGGCAAAGCTCCTCCGGTTCGTCCGGCTACCCGACCCCACCACTTGCGAGACACGGCCTTGATAGGGCGGATTTTTGTATAGATTTCCCGCGCCTCTTCCCAGTGTCCCCGGGTCGCACGGTCGATGAACCGCACGTACTGGTTCGAGGACGCTGTATCGAATCGCCAGTCGCTTGTGTTCGCGAACATCACCTGCTGGTGGATGCCATACGGCTCCCCGACGAAGAAGATCTCCTCGTCCGGCATGCTGACGACGGCCTTCCCACCGGCCTCGAGGTGGGTATCGATCGAAAGCTGCAAGTTGAAGCTCGCCTCCTTGATGGCGATCAACGTCTCGAGGTCGGCCATCCGCGACATCGCTTTCGCGGAGAGGACGATCCCGAACTGGGGAGAGTTGTAGAAGGCGATTCCGATGTCGACCTCCTTAGCGACTCGAGCGACCCAATCGATTACTTGCTCCTCGGTTTTCGTCACCAGATACGGTGCGGCGAGGATGACCAAGTCAAATCCGAACTCCTCGGCTCGACGGGCCATGGCGACAACGTCCTTGAGACACGTGTCCGTGACCTGGAACGCGACGAGCGCCCGACCGTGGACGAGATGCGGAGCGAGCTCCATCAACCGGTATCGTTCCTCCCGGGTCAGGCTCCAGAACTCCCCCATGTTCCAGGAGAAGCCGAGCCCGTGGGTACCGAGCCCCAGGACGTGCTCGATGTTGGCGGCGAGCCCCGTCTCGTCGAGTTCATCCTCCGCCGTGAACGGAGTGATCATCGTCGTCCATTGGCCCACGAGGTTCTCCCGGGCCCACCCCTTCGCCTCCGATCGGGTGTAGCGCATGACCCCCCTCGTCTCCGATGACGGATTGCTATATCAGGGCGATCTCGACTCGGCTCTGGAAGCCACCGGGCTCACGGGGCTTCCGCCCTTCACAATGAAAAGCTCGAACTCCTCGCCTCGGCGTTCCTCGTTCACGATCCGATGGCCTTTTCGATCGGCCCAGGCCCGTAGGTCGATCCGAGTCGGGACGTCATTCACCAAGACCCGTGCCAGACTGCCCGGCGGAAGGTCGGAGAAGTTCTGCTCGAGTCGAGCAATCGCTCCCTTGCATGTCAACAGCGTGCCGTCGACCGTGAGGGCCACCGTCGAGGAGTTCATGACGGGATCCGAGGCGCGGGAGCCCCGAGCTCGGCGAAGACATCGACCTTCCCGGTCAGCCGCTGCCGGAGCTCGTCCCGAAACGCCGCCACGGCGGATGCGACGACGTTTCCGCTCTCTCGGTCGCCGAGCGTACAGACCGCTCCCCGAACCCCCACGATGTCCGGGTTGATCCGAACGAGCGTGTGAAGGTTCGATATCTTGAGGGCTCCCGAGAGCGCGGTGCTCATCCCCGCCTCCTTCCCTTCGAGGACGAGCTCCTTCAACCGACTCTCTTCGATGAAGTCGAAGAGGTTTCGCCCGTCCTTGACGAGCGTGTCGATGAGGATTCCATCGCTGCGGCTCTCTTTGCCGAGTTTCACCACCAGCGTGGGGTCGATCCCTTGATAGAGGTGACTGTCGGCGAAGGTCGCTGCGATGAGCTTGGTGTCGAACCCTTCCAGCGCACGTCGGCTCTCTCGGAGGATTCGCAACGCGGTCTCGTAGTCGCTCGCGACGAATCCGACCTTCACGGAGGTCGCGCCTAGCGCTGCGGCCCCATAGACCGCCATGGCTACAGTGCCGGCCTGATTGGGTACCACTCCGAGAGTGACGCTCACGTGGATCTGCTTGGGAAAGGCGTTTCGAACCTCTCGAATGACCGGGGGAAAGTTGGACCCCACCATCATCTCGCGCAGGTTCTTCACATCCACGATGTCGGCACCGCCGGCCGCTGCCTCGCGCGCCTCATCGAGATCCTGAACGCTGACCATGAGCATCATCTCGCACCTCCTTCTCGGGCGCCGTCCGATCCCGAGCGCGTGCGGACATCGATCTCGGACCGACGGACGTCCGACCTGTCTTCGACCCCTGCTGAAAAGATTGCGAACCTGCTCGCAGACGTGCTCCCCGCCGCCGGCAGGACTATGTGACCCCGCATTTTGGCCCGCTCCACGAAGGGACCCTTACCAGACTCGGAGGGATAACCCCTCCGTCCAGTAAGGTTGACCCCCGCTAGGTCCGCCCGCGCGGGGTCGATCTCCGGAGGAGAGAAACTCCTCGGCTTTCGGGCTCCTAGTTCCGGTTCACAAGGGGGGCGCGGACTCACGGTCGAGCCGTACGCAACGTTGCTGGCGGCGGCGACCGGTCCGTCGAAGATCGCAGCGTGCCTGCTCGGCACCATGGGGCTCCGCTCCGCAGAGTTGCGGGCGGTCCGGGTAAGCGACCTGAACATGGACGCGGCGAACCCGACGCTCCTAGTTCGGGGAGCGAAATTCGGAAAGGTCGAGGTGATGGCTCTCGACCGGATCGCGTGGTCCGTCCTGCTCCCCATCGTGACGGGAGCGAAGCCGAACGACCCTGTCTACCCGCGCTCGAGGTCGTCTCTGGCGTACGACCTTATCCGAGCGTGCCGGGCTGCGGGGGTTCCCCAAGTCTCTCCGCACGATCTCCGGCGGACTTGCGCCCGGGTCGCGCTGGAGGCGGGCGCCCCGCTGACGGCGGTGAAAACGAAGCTGCGCCACTCGCAGATCTCGACCACGGCGATCTACGTCGGCGACGACCCGACCGCAGTGCGTCGGCTGGACGAGGCCGTGACCGCGCGGCTCGCCCCACTGATGCGGTAGCTCGTCTAGCGAAAAAGAGGCGGAAATGGGATACCGGAGAAAAGGCGGTTATCGTACCGGCGATTTCTCGCCGGTACGGCCAGGTGGTGGTAGTAAGCCCCTTTCCGTTTCAGGCAGCATTCGACTGCGCGCTCTCCTCGACGGTCGGGGAATCTCTTCATCCCGTCCATTAGGGCTTGCTCCAGGGGAGTCGGCCGTTTCACCATATCCCATCGGAGCCTCCGATGCGGCATCTTCACCGTCCCGACGGGCTGTGTCGTTTCTGCTCCGTTGCTCGGGCTCTCGCCCGGCGGGCTCCCACCCGCTCCCACGATTCCCGGAGAGGGGACTTTCCTCAGCGGTCGGCCGTTGCCAGCACGATCCACCGTCAGCTGCCCTCCACCTCCTAGCGTCGAGGGATGCGCTCGCGCGCGGAAAAGACCTTGGTTCGGTTCGTTTCGGAGGCCGAGCTCGGGACGGGAACCCTCCGGGAGACGGCGGCGTACGTTGCGCTGACCTCGGCTCGACGACCCAAAGGGGGAAAACCATCGAGTTCGTGGCGCGGGCGATGCCGGGAGTGAGACCCGCCGAGCCCATCCTGATCCCGTGCCTCCTCCTCCGGGGCGGCAACATCTGCATCCCGGGCTCGGAAGGTCCGGAGGAACTTCGGGTCCGCTCGGGCCCCGCGCTCGATCTCTTCGAGATCGTCGACCGCCTCGCCGAAACGAGCCCTCGGATCTACGTCGTGGACCTGGATGGCCTCGAGCACGGCGCACCTCAGCTCGACTATCTGCAGGAGCTGTCGAAGAGCGCCGAGCTCTGGGTGGACGGCGGGGTTCGCCGAGCCGATCAGACGATCGACGTCATCGTCGCGGGGGCGCGCCGCGTGACCCTGTCGAGCGCATTCTTGCGTGGGCCGGTCGAACTCCGGCGCGCCTGGGCGCTCTCGCAGGAGATCCTCTTCGAGATCGAGATCAAAGAGCATCGCGTCGCCGGACTGGATCCGAGTTGGGGGACGAGCGATCCCGTCACCCTCGCCGGCATCGTCCGGGAGACCGGAGTCACCGACATCTTGCTAAGCTTCCGGGATGCGGATCCCGACTGGAACCTGGTGCGAGCGGTCAGCGCGGGAGGGCCCACCTGGGTCGGCGGGACCTTCGAACGTCGGGACGCAGCGCGGCTCGCGGTGGCGGGCGCCGCGGGCGGGATCTACCACATTCAGGAGGAACTCGCCGAATGGGCGAGCGGAGGAGACCACTAGTACCCGTCTCGACATCCCGGTCCACTGCGCGATGATGACGACTAGAACCGGCTGAACCTCATGATGAATGATGGGCGAGCTGAGCGCACGTCAGGAGACCGGCCCTCGCGGACATTGGATTTTAGGCCCTACCGGGACGGGGATCGCGGGGGTCGGTCGCGGGGAGTCGAACCGCTCTACCGCGGCACGCATTTTGTCGCTGACGGCCCCAATGTAGTAGAGCGTTTGCTCGGTTGTCGCGTGGCCGTAGAGCGACCGAATCTCGTTCACATCCACCCCTTTTTCGTAGTAGAGAACGCGGCCAAACGTCCTCCTCAGATCGTGGGGCGACGCCTTCAACCCGAGTGGAGCCGCGAGGGTCTCCACGTCGTTGTAGACCCCCTGGTAACAGCGGGGGTATGCGCGGTCTGTCGGTGCCCGACCCAGCACAAAGGGGCGCAATGCGTTCGCAACGGCACGCGCGATCGGCAGCTCCTGGCGACGACCCCCCTTCCTCGTAACGACCATTGAGGGCCGATCCATGGAGAGGTCCACATCGCCGACTCGTAGGGACCACAGTTCGTTCCGACGCAATCCGGCCCAGCCCAGGGCCGCGAGCACCAGACGGTGCCTGTCGGACTGGGTCGCCGCGTACATTCGGTCCAGGGTGGCACCGTCGAACCACCGTCGATGTGTCGCGTCGCCCCGCTTTCCGCGCCAGAGCCCTTCCCGGCGGGCAATTGGATTCCCCGCCCATCCCAAGAATCCCCGAAGCATCCACAATGCCTGGAACGCTGAGGGCTGCTTCATCGGACGCCGCTCGCCGTGGCGCCCGGGTCCAACTGGTTCCAATCTCCACGCGAGGATCATCTCCGCTGTCACGTCCTTCGCGTGCTCGGGCGCACGCAATCCCGCGATAGCGAATCGCGCGGGCCAAACACTTAGGCATCGCACTGCCGACCTGGTTGTTCCCTCGCCCCATCTTCCGTCCAACCTCTGCTCTCTCGCGTACTCCCTGCCTAGCTTCGGTCCACCACCGCGCCGATGTCGGCACGGTGTCCTCCGAGAAGGGCATGGCTTCGTCCGGTATATCTACGCCCAGTCCGGACAGATCGCGACATGCGCGGTCTCCCGTTGAAGAAGTTGGCGACCGGGGGAGAGTGGGTGCGAAAGACGCCCTGGAGGATGATGATCCCCTGTGGTCCACCCGAGTCGCCACGAGGCGTGCAAGGTGCTTCCTCGCTAAGTAGCGGGTTTCCCCCGTGGAGCCTGAACGATGTCACCTTTCAGCTTCCGCGAACCGCCGGGCGTTCAAGCCATCCGGGTCTGGATGGACCGCTGTGTCGTCGACCGGTCGTACACCGCGAGCTGCTTCTGGCCCCTCCCATCGAGGAGCCTCCCAAATGGCCTCGGATCCTCTTCTACTCGGACCACCCGCTATCGCTGGAGATCCATCGCGCCACGAGCGGCGCGGTCCGCTACTTCCTCGGAGCAACGGCCCCCCGCGAACTCGCCACCGTGTCGCTCGCTATCGAGAACACGTTCCCGCGCACCTCCGTGAACACTGCTGCGACGTGCCGCCTCACCGGACGGGAGTTGGACACCGGGCTCCTCCTCCGAGCCCGCCCGCATCACCCCAACAATTTCTGGCCGCTCCGCATCGAGCCCAATGTCGATCTGGCCGGGACCCTCCTCCGCGCCCTGGGATCCTCTCAGGTCCGTGACCACGAGGTCATACTGCAACTCCTGTTCCAGAGGGTCCCCCGCTGGGAACGGGGCCTCTTCGCCTCACGATACGAAGTCCTCGCGCGAACGCTGGACCCGCGCCTGCGCGCGAAGTGCGAGGCGCGGCGCTCGGATCAACCGTATCACTTCGAGATGCGAGCGTGGCTGGGCGGCACTAACCCTCGTCGAGTCCTGCCCGCGCTCGGGCACTGGCTCAGCCAGTGGACCGCGATCGATGGCGGTTCGCAGTGGCGCTGGGAGGAGATCAAGCCGAAGAAGCGACCGCGGTTCGCTACCGCCCTGCGCGCCCACGACATCCGCGCGTTCGCGAACCGCAAGTCGCGACGTGACGTGTCGGCGTTCGAGCTGACGCGTCTCCTGAGCATTCCCTGGCAGGAGAACCACCCTGAGATTGCCTACGCGGGGGCACCGGTCGCTCGGGCACCGCCGCAGTTGGACCATCGGACGGCGTTGCCGCCGCGCTCCAGGGACGCGCCTCTGGTTCGCGGGTTCGTGCCCCCGCCCTCACCACACGCCAGTCAGCCGATCCCCGTAGCGGAACGGCCGCCTCTTCCTCCGGCCGCTCCAGCATCCCCCGGAGTGGTCGTGGGTCGCAGTTGCGGCACCGCGGTCCGCTTGCCCGACAAGTGGAACCACCTTGCCATACTGGGGCGGACGCAATCCGGAAAGTCGACGCTGATGCTCAATCTGGCGCTCCAGATCCTCGCCAAGCGACCGGACGCCACGGTAGTCGTGATGGAACCGACGGGGAACCTGATCGAGCAGATCCGGACCCACCTCTCCGACGAGGTCGCCACGGACACCGTGGAGATCGACCCGGCCCACCCGACGTTCCAAGATGGGGCCGAGACGATGGTGACCGTCCCGCTCAACCCGCTTTACCTCCCGAACCGAGCGGGTCTGGACCCGGCCGGCATCGAGCGGTGGTCCGAGATGCTCGCCGGCGACATCCTCCGCTCGATCAAGAACGCGTGGGGAGAGGAGAGCGTCGGAGGGCGGGCGGACTTCATCCTCCGGGGCATCCTCCAGGGGCTCCTCGCTACTCCGGGAACGAATCTGGTCGACGCCTACTCGCTTCTATCGGACAAGGACGCGCTGCGGCGTTTCGTCACCAGGATCCCGGAGGGCCCGCTCCGGCAATTCCTCGAGGTCCACCTGCCCTCGCTCAACTACACGTTCACGATATCCTCCCTCGACAAGGTCGGCAAGATCGCGACCAACCCGATGCTCCGGAAGGCGCTCTGCCAGCGGGCACACCCTGTCTCCTTCGACCAGCTCCTCCGTCACCGGTTGCTCCTCCTGAATCTCTCCAAGGGATCGCTCGGCGCCGAAGGGTCCCAGTTCCTCGGAGCGATCCTCCTGACCCAGCTGTGGGCTGCACTCCAACGCTCGGGGTCCCCGGACCACCCGGTCTACCTCGTGGTTGACGAGCTCCACAACTACGCCTTCCCCGCCTTCGGTGAGATGCTGAACGAAGGAGCGAAGTTCGGGCTCCATGTGATCGCCGCGACGCAATACCTTCACCACATTCCCACCGAGACCCGGCTGGCGTTGCAGGGCAACGTGGCGCTCTGGCTGCTCTTCTCGCTCGGGGCGGAGGATATGGAGCCAGTCTGGAAGATGGTCGACGGGCAGCGCCACGGTTGGACCCCGCAGGATCTCGTTAGTGGTCTGCGGCCCCACGAGGTCGCTCTCCACCTTCCGGGCACGCTGGTGAAGGTGAGCACGCTTCCGCCTCCCTCCGCCAACCCAGACCCATCGCGCACCGCTACCATCGTCACGAAGAGCACCCGGAGGTATGCCGCGCGAGAGGACTCTGAGGCGTCGCCCCTGTTTGTCGGCTCCGAGGAGGTCGTGCTCGTCCTGCGCGCCCTCTCGAAAGGCACGATCAGCCCGAACGAGCTGGCAAGGGGGGCGTCCCTGCCGCTGGAACGCTGCGAGGCGGTCCTCGCCCGCTGCCGCGCAGCTGGGGACGTGGCCGAAGACCCTGCGAAGCAGACGTGGGCGTTGGCCCGCCGCGGTGTCTACCACCTGCTCGCCATTGAGGCACAGCGGAACGAGGGGGAGGTCCACACGGAACTGGTAGCGGACGTCTGCACGCAGCTCGCCCAGCAGGGGATCGAGCCGCACATCCCAATCCAACGAGGCGGCGTGTTGCTGCCAGACGCCGAGTTCACGTACGAAAGGGCGACGTACAACGTGGAGGTAGAGTGCAGTACCCTCGCGACCCACGTCGACCAAGTTGCGAAGAACGTGAGGAAGGCGCTGAAGGCGGGACGGAGGTGTCTCGTCGTGGTTCCGAACCGCGAGGCTGCGGAGAAGATGGCTCGAATCCTAGCCGCTCAGGTCGCAGAGGCTCGCCTTGGCAACGAATGCGCCGTTGCCTGGAAGGATGGGAACGGGCTCCGATCGACCGACCCCTCCTCCAGCCCCGCGTGGGGGTTCCTCGAGCGAATCTCCGGCAGGTCCACGGTCACGGATCCCGGGACTCGAACTGTCGAAGAGGCTCGCCCACTCATCCGCCCGAGCTTCACCGATCCCGATGTCGCGCTGGTCGCCGAGATCTGCGAGCG
This sequence comes from uncultured Thermoplasmata archaeon, assembly GCA_963838955.1. GTDB lineage: Archaea > Thermoplasmatota > Thermoplasmata > Lutacidiplasmatales > UBA184 > Lutacidiplasma. Next base: position 295,724 of record CAWISZ010000004.1, read on the forward strand.
CATGCTGCACGCGGGGAAGCGACTCGTGGCCCATCGCGATTTCCTCGCGTATCTGCCCGTGCCCGACCGCCAAGCCTGGACACCGCGGAGACTAGGAGTGGCGCTCGACTTCTTGGGGGTACCGGGACAGCGGGTCTACGAAGGGACCCGACGGCCTCGGGTCTACGATCTTGGAGGGCTGTTCGCGAATCGCGGCGATTCCGATCACCGCGCGCCCAACTGACGCTGGGTCGGGTCCATCCCGAAAGGAACCTTCGCTAACGGCGCCTCGCGGGTGCGACGTGGGGGCATTACGCGACTTTGCCGTTTCAAAGCGACTCGGAGCACCGACTGCTGTGCCAAAGGTTACGTAAGGCGCCGGATTTCATCGCGCGGCTCAGGGAGGAGGTCCTATACCATCCGCCCCTCCGTCGGAATCCATTTAGGACTGGACTCCTACATCGAGCCCAGACCTCCAGGGGATTCGTGCCGACGTTTCATCTCCCATCAGCACCGCGGGCCCTCGAGGAGCCGGAGGGTCTGGCACTCACACCTATCGGGCTGTGGTTAGGGCGAGGCAACGGGCCTCTGGAAATAGCCGCCTACATCTTGCCCCGCCGTCCGACCGGGGCCGTCCTTACGGATGCTTACCGCAAGCGGCGCGGCGGGCGTGCGACACCAGTTCTCGTGGTCATTGAGTCGGGCGAAGCGTCCGAAGCCGTTTGCTCCCTTATCGGCCCGACAGGCGAGGACCCAACCTTCGTTCAGGACTTGACTTCAGCCCAAGCGATCGCGATCTGCAAAGCTGCTGCTGACCAGGTCGACCGCCACGCGGCGACCCGGTTCCTCATGAACGCGATGGGGAGCCTCGGGACCGCCATTCCCGGCCTGGACAACGAGGGGTTCTTGGCGTACCACGAGTTGCAGGTTGGCGTTCCCAAACGCGGCGACTGGGGTGGGGCTACGGCTCGATCTGCCGAAATCATGGTTGTACGTGGCCGGGACCTTGTGCGTGACCTCGGGTACACAGTTCAAGATGATGCCAGTGGAAAGCATTCTATCCTTCTGGCTGCGAACCGTAAGACCGCCATCGCTCTCTATCTAAATCGAGCAGAGGAACCCGAGCTTGCCGCAACTCGTTTCTCAGATATCACGCCCATCTCGTACGCGCTTGCAGTTGCCGACAGAGAGAATCTAGACCATGTCATCATTACCACGCCCAGTAGCATCCGGATTTACCCGACCAAAACTGGTGTTGGGGTGGCTCAGCGCGGCCGAACTGAGACCTATGTCGATCTAAATCTCAATGTACTCAGCCCCACCCAGGCGGGCTACCTCTGGCTTCTCTTCGCAGCAGACGCGACAAGGACGGGGGGAACTCTCGGTGAGATTCTCGACGCTAGCACGCGGTTCCGAAGCGGTCTTGAGGAACGGCTGCGAGAGCGCGTTTACGACGAAGTCATCCCGGGCCTCGCAACCGAGATGGCTAAGGCCAGGTCCATCAAGCGACCGACAGCGGAAGAGCTCGAGACTACGTACGGGATGGCGCTTCACCACCTCTTTCGCCTCCTCTTCATCTCGTACGCTGAGGACAAGGACCTATTGCCCTACGCTACCAATGAGGCCTATCGAAGTCGCAGCCTCAAACGTAAAGCAAAGGAACTTCTCGAGGCGAAGAAGAACGGGACTCCGTTTGGAGAGACAACCCGCCTCTGGAAGGAAGTTGAGGCCCTTTGCAACGCTGTTGACAAGGGAGACGCCAGTATTGGTGTTCCTGCCTACAACGGAGGCCTCTTCGCAACAGACCCATCAGTCAACTCTCAAGGCTCAGAGCTCGCCAAGATTGCTCTGTGCGATTCGACGTATGCCCCGCTCCTTACCGCGCTTCTTATCGACGAAGCCGACGATAGCCAAGGACCGGTTGACTTCCGAAGCTTAGGAGTTCGGGAATTCGGCACTATCTATGAAGGTCTCTTGGAAAGCGAGCTCTTGTTTGCCGACTCGGACTTAGTCGCAGACTCCGAAACAGGGACGTACAGACCGGCCGAAGCGAAGGACAAGTCCAACGTTAAGGCAAAAACGTACTACCTCGCGAGTACGAGCGGTGCGCGCAAGGCTTCCGGCTCATATTTCACCAAAGACTTCGCCGTAAAACATCTCTTGCAACAAGCCCTGGAACCAGCACTTACCAGCCACTTGCATCGGCTTGATGCATTGAAGGACGCAAATGAGGCGGCCGTCGCGTTCTTCGACTTCCGTGTCGCCGACATCAGCATGGGATCGGGTCACTTCCTGGTTGCTGCGGTTGACAACATAGAGGCAGGCTTAGCAGTTATTTGGCGGGTCGCGACCTTCCAGCGGTTCGTGCAGAACTCCAAAGGTTGCGAAAAGCGGCTCGAGCGGCGCTCGGAGACATCGGCACCGACTGAAATCGAGGATGCGCGTCTATTGCGCCGCCAGATTGCACGCCGATGTATCTATGGGGTGGACCTCAAGCCGGCGGCGGTCGAGCTGGCTCGGGTTTCGATCTGGATCCACACATTTCGTTCCCGGGCTCCCGTTGTCGCTCCTGGACCAACATCTTGTGGTCGGGAACAGCCTCACGGGAATTGGTAGCGTAGAGGAAGCCGAACGGCTGCTGAGCGGCGAAAAAGAGATCGAGGTCAGGACACACCCGGTGTGAAGGGGCAAGACCACCGGTAAGACCCAGACTCAGTTGACGATCTTTACGACCTCCGCCAAAGAACTCATGCATCAGGCTGCAACGTCGATGCTTGAAGTAGGCCGCCTTAGCGATGCGACCACGGCCGAAGTCGATCTGGCACGTGAAGAGTGGGAAAAGGCCAAGATCGCGCTACAGACCGTGGGTGGCCCTGTTGGACATTCTTGCCGCGGGGCGTCTCGATGAACGTATAGCCAGTCAGGCTCAGCGGATCTACGCGGAGTGGGCGGTCCGCCCAGACGCCTTACTCGCCGATCGGTGCACAGATGACGCGAGAGAAGTTCTAAAGGGACTCAGCCCCTGCCATTTTCCTGCCGTTTTCCCGGAGGTTTTTTCGGCCGCGACCGACCTGGCTTCGATGTTATCATCGGAAACCCGCCTTGGGAGGAGCCTCGGGCGGAAGAGGACGAGTTTTGGTTGCGGGTCCACAAGGGCCTTTTCGGACTTCCACCGAAAGACAAGCAACTCGCGATCAAGCGGTTGCGGAGCCAACGTCCTGACCTGCTGGCCCAGTTCCAATCCGAACAGGCTATCGCAGAGAGAATGCGAAAGTTGCTTCTCGGTACGGGCGACTATCCAGGAATGGGAACGGGCAATCCGGACCTGTACAAGGCATTCATCTGGCGATTCTGGCGATTACTCGCCAAATCGGGGGAAATGGGCGTCGTCTCTACCCCGGGCTACTATGTCGGAAATAGGCACGACTGAGTTTCGCAGAGTCTTGCTGACGGAGGGCACGCTTCGCGACGTCACCTTTCTATCTAACAAAGGCGGGTGGGTCTTCGACGATGTCCACGCGCAGAAGATCTTCGTCCTCCTCTCTGCCATGAAGGCCAGTTCGGGACGCCCAGTCACCATTCGCGGCCCGTACACGTCGCTCCAGGCCTACCGGGAGGGGTCCTCCCGACCTGCAGTCCAATTCTCGCCAGAATCGATTATGAGCTGGACGGATACGAACGCACTACCGCTGTTGCCATCTGACGCTTCCGTCGACATTTTTGCTCGGATTCGAACCGCGCCTCGCCTCGATGACCCGACGCAGGGCGGTTGGCGAGTCCACGCGCATCGCGAGCTTGATTCCAGTCTTGATAAGAAGGACAGAGGGGGCGTAATCGAGTTCGGTGAGAAGCGGTCGGAGGGCATGTGGCCCGTGCTAACCGGCGCAAGTTTCAACTATTGGGATCCCACTAACGGACACGTCTACGGATGGGCAGACAAGGATCGGACGCTCGCGCAGCTACTGGAATCCCGACGGAATAGTGCGCGACGCCAGGATTCGGCGTTCGCCCACCTTTCGGCAAGGCAGCTGGATGATATCCGAACGCTCTCTGCTTTCAGTCCCCGTGTTGTCTTCCGGAAGCTGGCACGGGATAACGATAGTCGTACTCTAATCTCGGCGCTTGTTCCGGCGCGCGTCTTCCTCATCGAAGCGTGCCCCTATTTTGTGTTTCAGTCGGGGACGGAAAGGGACCAAGCATTTCTAGTCGGGATTCTCTCATCGCGCATTGCCGATTGGTACGCCCGAAGGTTCGTGGAACGCAACGTCTCCTTCCACATCGTCAGTGCACTTCCGATACCGAGGCCACCGACTTCCGATGAGCATGCGATTCGCGTCGTGGAGCTTGCGGGCCGACTGGGTGCGCCGGACGATCGCTTCAAGGACTGGGCGAAGGCTGTTGGCGTCCAGTGGGGTCCGCTCGACCCTGCTACGAAAGAGGCCATGATTTACGAGCTCGACGCTGTCGTGGCACATCTCTACGGTCTCTCGCGTGAACAGTTGATTCATATCTTCGAGACATTTCACGAGGGATGGGACTACCATTCCAGAATGAACTCGACCCTTCAGATGTTCGATGCATGGACCAGGAAGCCATGAGCGAAAGGAGGCCCAAGTTACGTAGCCCGGCGACCAGGGGTCCGGCAAAGCCCGAATTTGCTGATAACCTGACCCTCTCGTTGCGGGAAGCCCTCAACACCCACCTCGAATGGTTGATACGCACCCAGACGAGCGCACCCCAGCTCAGCATCGCCAGCGGTTACTTCGACCCGATGGGTTTCAGACTCATCGCTGAACAGCTCGAGCGCCTCCCTAAGGTCCGTCTTTTGCTGGGAGCCGAGCCATTCACGCCACCGAGCCGGCCGCGCCCCAAGCCAGGCTACAGCGCAGATGACTTTGAGCGGGAATCGATAGAAAAGGCCCTTGCCGATCACAGCAAGGGAATCGCAAGCGATCGCGATCTTCTTGGCTTCACTCCGGAGGTGGACGCTCAAATCCAGAGATTGCTTGCATATCTAGGCAGTGGGAAAATAGATGTACGGCGCTACGAGCGCGGTTTCCTACACGGAAAGGCTTTCATTTTCAAGCATGGCACCAGCGAGCCGGAAGGCTACATGGTTGGCTCCAGTAATTTCACTGGCGCCGGACTTACCAGCAATGTGGAACTGAACGTCGGCCGCTACGATAGTGCCCCGGTCCAGCGCGTCCTCGATTGGTACGACCAACTCTGGAGTCAGAGCGCTCCGTTCGACCTTGCGGCCTACTATCGGGCCCGTTACGAGGAGTACACTCCATGGATGATCTACCTTAGAGTGCTCTTGGAGCGCTTCGGCGCGGATCTCGAAGGAGACGCCAAAGAGGGCGAAATCCACCTTACGAGTTTCCAGAGAGACGGCCTAAGCAGGGCGCGCCGAATCCTCGACAAGTACCACGGAGTCATCTTCGCCGATGGTGTTGGTCTCGGCAAGACGTTCATCGGTGGCGACCTGATCCGCGAAGCTCGAGTGGAGAGGCGGCAGCGGGCGTTGCTCATTTGTCCCGCCTCGCTCCGCGACGGCACGTGGGCCCGCTTCCAGGCCGTCCACGACTTTCGTTTTGAGACCATCAGCTACGAGGAGCTAGTGCTTATCGAGAAGGGACAACGGTCACTTGAGGCATCGCCGGGAGAATACTCGATGGTGGTAGTCGATGAGGCACACGCCTTCCGCAACCCCGACACCGACCGAAGCAAGGCGCTGCGACACCTGCTTCAGGGAACCCCTCCCAAGAAGCTGGTGCTGATCACCGCCACACCGGTGAATAACAGCCTCTGGGACCTCTACTATCTCCTCACGTACTTCGCGCAGCACGATGCGGTCTTCGCTGATCGGGGGATCCCAAGCCTGAAGGCCCGCTTCGAGGAGGCTATGCACGAGGATCCCGACCAGCTTCGTCCCGATGCCCTCTTCGATATCCTTGATGCCACGACCGTCCGCCGCACGCGGACGTTCATCAAGAAGGCATACCCACGCGACCGAATCAGGCTCAGGGACGGGACGAGTGCGGAGATCACTTTCCCAAAGCCAAAGGTTGTCCCGGCCTCGTACGATTTCGATGACGTGCTGCCAGGTTTCTTTGAGGCATTCGCCGACTGCCCTTCAACCGCTCGACGGGGCACCGAAACTCACGATGGCGCGTTATGCCCCAAGCAAGTACCTTACTCGCGAGGCGCACAAGAGGGCGAGCCAGGATCTACGAAGGCAGCAGTTACGAGAAGAGGCACTCGTGGGTCTCCTCCGAAGCGCCTTGCTGAAACGACTAGAGAGCAGCGCCTTCGCATTTGCAAAGACTGTAGAGAAAATGGTTGCGGACCACGGCCGCTTCCTCGAAGCACTTGACAAGGGAATCGTGCCGAGCACGGAAGCCTTGGAAGAGTGGCGAGAAGCCGACAGCGACGAGGAACTCGATGAACTGCTCAACGGGGAGGGGATTCCCGATCTCCTGGCTCGAACCGACTCGAAGCCCGGTCACTTGTTTGACCTACCGAACCTCAAATCGGCGATTGAAAATGATCGTGACCTCTTGCTTGCCTTTCTGACCCAGGCCCGAAAGGTGCGGCCAGGCAATGACCCCAAACTCGCCCGCTTGAAGGGCCTCCTCGAGGAAATTGCCAAGCAGGCCGAAAAGGACGGGCGAACTTCGGAGGAGCAACGGGACGATCGCAAGGTCATCATCTTCTCCTACTTCGCTGACACAATCGAGTGGATTCAGGGATACTTGCGACATGAACTTGAGACCAATCGGCGTCTGCACGTTTACCGAGGTCGGCTTGTCGCCGTGTCCGGCGACGAAGGCAACCGGATGGGAGCCGTATTTGGATTCGCTCCCCGAACCACTGAAGCCCCTCAAGGGCGGAATGACGACCTCTACGACGTCCTACTCACGACGGACATACTGGCGGAAGGTCAGAACCTACAACAGGCCCGGAACATCATCAACTTCGACTTACCCTGGAACCCGATGCGCCTGGTACAACGCCACGGCCGTATCGATCGGATTGGGAGCCCTCACAGTCAGGTGTTCATCTGGTGTTTCTTCCCTGACGTTCAACTCGATGCCATGCTGCGGTTGGAACAAAGGATCCGAAGCAAGCTTGCTCAAGCCGCGGCGAGCATTGGTGTAGAAGGGGAGGTCATCCCCCACGGAGCGACCAGCGACCTTGTTTTCGCAGACGAAGAGAACGAGATCCGACGCATACGCAACGGAGATGCCACAATCCTTGAGACAGCCGGAGAAGACCCGAATGCCCACAGCGGGGAGGAATACCGTCGGGACCTCCAAGTGGCTTTACAGGAGACCGGGGCCCGGCGCCGACTGGATGCGTTGCCGTTTGCGATTGGCAGCGGAATGAGAGGGATCGAGGCGGGCTACTTCTTCTGTATTCGAGTTGGAGATGGCGTGGAGGCGCGGACCTTCTTGCGTTTCAAGCCCGATGGAAAGCCGCTCATTCGAGATACCTTGCAATGTCTACGCCGCATTACTTGCGGGCCTGAGACTCCACGAGAACTGCCGGAAGCACGCAGAACGGGCGTCTACGTCGCATGGAGAGAAGCACGGGCGGATGTCTACGAGGAGTGGACGAAGAACACCGACCCCAAGACTCTCACTCCTGCCGTTCCCCGAATCCTCCGCCTGATTGGGGAACATCTTGGCCAGCACCGCCCGTCCGATGTTACCCAAGAAGAACTTGACAGAGCGCGCGAAGCGGTCGAAGCGCCCTGGGGAGTGCGAATCCAGAAGTCATTGCGCGAGATCTACGAGCTGGAGAACATCGCCGCTGTTGAGAAGAGCACGCGCTTGCTGAACCAGATTCGGGAGCTCGGCCTGCATCCTTACAAAGCCCCCCAACCGCTCCCGCCCATCCGGGATGAGGATGTGCTGCTTGTCTGCTGGATGGCAGTGTCCGGCTGACAGTAAGATTGAGCTGGAGGAGTCCGATCCTTAACTCCGTGGTGGGGTCGGAAACGACTTGCTTGCGGGTTCCCTGTTGCTCCCATGGCGAAGCTGTCGGATGCATTCGACTTGGACCGGAACTTGACCGAGATCGTCGGTGATGATGGAATCCGGAAGCTGTGCGACTGGATCGCAGCCACCTCGCTCTGGACCAATCCCGAGGTCTATCGCCAAGTGCAAGTAATCCATCCACACACGCGGAGACTAAGCGGAGGTGAGAAGTTTCGTTCGAACGTCGACGGACTTACGGTGTGGAGGAACGAGCCCGCTGCCAACGCGTTCTGGAAGGCCTACGGGGTCTCCATGGGAGGAAGCTCTCCTCGCTCCTACAGAAACGCAAGACTCTGTCACATCTACGAGCAATCCGCTCACCATCCGGAACATTTCACGAATCTCGCGAATCTCACAGCCGTTCCGAAGGCGTTGGAGTCCTTCACTGAATGGGAACCAATTCGCCGACTGCTGAAGTGGCGGGCATTCGAACTCTACGGTTATCGGGGTCCAGCAGGGGAGTCACCGTCGAAACCCGCCTACGTTCCTGATCGGTGGCCGGGCATCAAGCCGCTGACGGAATCCGCGGTTACCGCCACAGTGGAACGCTTGAAGACGATTCGGTTGAAGCATCCGGGCCACGTCACACGCCGAGAACGAAGCCCCGAGGCGAACTAGCTTCGGAGACCTGAGACGGTCTGAAGGATGCGTTGATGCCCCTCTGTTAACGGACAGGCGAGCAGATCCGGTCGGCGCTTCTATGTAGATTCTAAGCCACCTTCGATTCAATTCTCCCCATGTCGCAGGTCTAACTACAACAGGGCTTCCTCGGGCGCTTATCCGTGAGGCGGCAGCACGACCGTCCTGCTGGAGCGGTGCCTGCCACGTAGCAATTCCGACCGGACCGGTGCTTCCAGCTCGCTCGGTCCGAGACCGGTGGCTCGACCGGTCGATTCTCTGACGGAATGGACCGGTGGACCGACCTATTCTATAAGGGGGGTTCCGAGGCGTCGGTCCGGACCGGTCCACCACGGCTGGGACTTCCTCCTGGATTCGCGTGCGCTGTCCTGACCACGGCATGGCTCCATCACGTCGGGTTCGTAGCGACAGGCACGACGGTCTACGGCCGGTGGGGTCTCACGAGTGCGAGTTGGTCTGCGCTGCTTCCGCCCAAAGTGCGGATCCTCGGCGCGAGTCTGAGCCCGAGCCAGACTGCCACAACGCCAGCCACGGAGAGCGCGATGCCGGCCAAGAGCGCCGCAAGCGGCTCGTATAGGTCCGCGGTTGTCTGGGAGTTAATACAGGTCGGGTTCGCGATACACGCGTTGAAGATCGCGAGTCCCTCGCCGCCCAGCGCGCAGAACATCAGACCGAGCCCAAGGAGAATGCCACCGCTCTGCACCCACCCCATCCTCATGGGCGGGCCCTCGCGTTCGGCGGCGTTCGTCGCTCGGGTGCTAGGTTCCGGTCTGCGTTGACGCGCATTTTGGGCCTCGACTTCCGAGGCCCAAAATGCGCGATGGGGCTGGTCGCGGAGTCAGTCTATCCGGGTCGCGGGTGCCGCTCTAGCACCAGTCGCCCATTCAGGTTCGTCGCGACCTCGACGAACGTGTCACCGATCTTCAGGATGACAATATCGCCCATCGCGAGCTTATGGAGTTCACGTCCCGCTTCTGCGTCGGGCTTGGGGAGCGGGCGAGCGGGTCGCGTCTTCGGGGGTGGAACGCGTGCCGCGGGACGCGTCGCGGGCGCGGCTTGCTTGTTCGCGGAGAGTTGGTAGGAGACCTCTCGCCCTACGCGGCGAGCCCGAACGCGCTTCTGGCGAACGAGTGTGCGTAGCGCCTGATACAGGGAGTGATCGGGAATCCTCTTCCCGCTCAACTGCGCGACCTTCCTGCGGATCTCGGCGGTCCGCATCGGTTCTGCGCCACCGACTGACTCGATGGCCTTCAGGACCCAGTTTCGCGTGTCGTGGTGGGGTCGCTTGGTTCGCTGGCGGCGGCCTTTCATCGCGCGCGCGACGCGTCTGTTATTCTAAGGTTATCCCGCTGGCAAGTGAAGAGAGGTCGCCTCACAAAATGGGAAGGTGATGAACGGGGGTGGGACCATATATGGGCGTGCCAGTATCGTGGGCAGGTCGCGACAATGCAAGTCCGCCGCCGAGGAATAGCGTCAGCAGCGATTTCGGTACTCTTCTGCCTCTTGCTCTTGACGTCGATGCTCATCGTCTCGCTTTCCAGCTCGGTTTCGGAGCGCCCTTTGCAGGCTCGCGTCGCGCAACAGGCAAGCCACGGATTCGTCCATGTCGTTCCACTCTCACTCGAAAACTACGGGTCTCAGTCGGTTCCTTCCCCCTTCCAGATGCTGGTGACGGTGAATAGCGCGCAATACGCCCAATACGAGGCAGCGAATCTTCAGAACGTCGAGTTTACTTATCCGAATGGGACCGTGATTCCGAGCTGGATCCAGGCAGGGAACAGCAACACCGCCACCCACACGCCCTACTGGCTCAGGTTGCTGGGCGGGATCCCGGTGGACTCAAGCATTACGGTGGACCTGGACTTCGGCGCCCAATCTGTCAGCTTCTTCAACAATCTGACCGTGGGCGAAGCTGCCCCGCTCAGTCCGGTCTACGGACAATTCGATAACGGCAGGACAGTCTTCTCCTTTTACGATAACTTCGCGGGCAACACGCTGAACCCCGACCTGTGGACCGTCAGCACGAGCACAAGCGTCACCGTTTCAAATGGTCTAACGGTGTCGTACAGTGGTGACGGCTACGTCCTTTCTACCGCCCAATTTTCCCCCGAAACAATCTTCGAGGCCGACGTGACTTCCGTAGGCGACGTTAACGAAGTTGGGTTTTTGAACAACACCGTCCCGTTACCGAATCCAAGCGCCTATCCAGGTGCCTTCATTCGAGTTGCGTGCGGCGTCACCTACCCGGACCAGTGGAACGCTGCCGGGGAGGCCAACGGCTGTGCTGGAGCGTACGGAGCTTTGGCATCCACGGAGGGGGTTTCGGGGGTTTACGAGGTCGATTCTCTGAGTTCAAGCTCGTCGTTTTCGTACCTGAACGGCGGGATTGGAAACACGCATCAGCCAGTGACTACCAATGCGCCGAGCTACCCCTGTAGAGTGGGCTTCGCGGGAGGGGCAAACTCGATCGGAGTGACCTGGGCACTCGCTCGGGTTCTCCCACCTGGTGGGGTCATGCCCTCCGTAGTGCCCCTCTATCCGGTAACGTTCGCGGAGAGCGGGCTGCCCTCCGGGACGAACTGGTCCGTGACCGTCGGAAGCATCGCGTCCAGTTCAACGGGTCAGACGCACACATTGAACGAACCGAACGGGACGTATGCCTACACGATCAGTGACGTCCCCGGCTGGCACCAGACAACGCTCCCTTACACGGGAACTGTAGCAGTATCCGGGGCGACGGTCACGGAGCCGACGCTGGCCTTCGCCCAGGTGACGGATTCAGTGACGTTCAGCGAGTCGGGACTTCCCTCGGGGACGGAATGGGATGTGAACCTTACGAGCGGTCCGTCGCATAGTTCGACGACGGGAACGATCACCTTCTCGGAGCCGAACGGGACGTATGCCTACACGATCGGTGACGTCCCCGGCTGGCACCAGACAACGCTCCCTTACACGGGAACTGTAGCAGTATCCGGGGCGACGGTCACGGAGCCGACGCTGGCCTTCGCCCAGGTGACGGATTCAGTGACGTTCAGCGAGTCGGGACTTCCCTCGGGGACGGAATGGGATGTGAACCTTACGAGCGGTCCGTCGCATAGTTCGACGACGGGAACGATCACCTTCTCGGAGCCGAACGGGACGTATGCCTACACGATCGGTGACGTCCCCGGCTGGCACCAGACAACGCTCCCTTACACGGGAACTGTAGCAGTATCCGGGGCGACGGTCACGGAGCCGACGCTGGCCTTCGCCCAGGTGACGGATTCAGTGACGTTCAGCGAGTCGGGACTTCCCTCGGGGACGGAATGGGATGTGAACCTTACGAGCGGTCCGTCGCATAGTTCGACGACGGGAACGATCACCTTCTCGGAGCCGAACGGGACGTATCAATTCACAGTCGGAACCGGAGCGAGTTATGTTTCAACGTTCTCGAACGGGACCGTGGTCGTCGCAGGGGCGCCTGCGACCGAATCGGTAATGTTCACGTTCGCGTACGCTGTTACATTCAATAGTCCATCTGGCGCGACAGCGGGCGTGCCGTGGACTGTATACCTGAACTCGACGACGGGGCCTCAGACCCGCGCAGCGGCAAGCGAGTTTTCGAATGGTATCGTCCGGACCACGACTGCCGCCAGCCTAACCATCCTCGCTCCAAATGGAACGTATGCTTACTCGATAGTAGTTTCAGGATCTCCCGCGTTGACGATACAGGGCACATTGACCGTGAGCGGGTCGCCTCTCGTGGCGAACCCTCCACCCACAGCGAATACGTTCTTGGGGTTCTCCGGCCTCACTGGGTACTACATTCTCGCGGCAGTGGTGGTCGCGGCGGTGGTGATTGCGGTACTGGTGGTCGTGATGCGACGCAAGCCCCCCACGATCCCAGTCGCGGCCCCACCACCGACCTGAGCAGGGGTTCAAGGCAACACTACCTCCGCGTGGGTGCGCAACTCCACCACCCAGCCCACGGGCGACCGCACCCGCTCCGCGAGATCCTCAGCGTCCGCGTCCAGAGCGGGCACCCCGCACCGCACGAGTTCCTCGGTGACCCCGTACCGCACGTAGAATCGCACCGCCCGCTGCCAGTCGCGCGTAAGCGTCTCCGCGAGTCCTGGCGTCCCCGCCATCACCGCCCTCGCCGCCTTCACGCGCCCGCGCAGGTCTGCGAGCCGCTTCTCGACCTCCCGCTCCTCCGCCTCGCGTGAGTCGTCGGAGAGGCAACTCGCTTTTCTGATCGGGGTTAAGGCGGGTATGCGATGGTGAAGTTCACCCGTTGTCCATACTGAGCGGATGATGAGGTAGCCCCGAAGCTATACTTCCCGCCTTCAGATGAGAAGGCACACTCGCTTGTCGTTCCGGGGCTGCCGCAGGGGGACCATTGAGTGCTGCCGGGTGCCCAGATGCCTAGCGCCGCCTGCCCGTGGCTTACGTCAGTCCAGTGAACGGAGACACGGGACCTACTACCTCTCCGTGTACGCTTCCGGTTACACCACCCCCTCTTACGGCCATTTTACGGTGTTCGGCGCGGGGGTGAACCAGTCGATCGTGTTCACCCCTCTCGTCTCGTACACCATCACATTACACGAGACGGGACTGCCGACAGGAGCGCCGTGGTCGCTGGTGCTGAGGGGGAGCCACAGCTCTTTCTCCGGGGACGGGGCCGCCCCGGAGGCGTTCACGATCCCCGACGTGGCCAACGGTACGTACACGTTCACGGCGTACGCCTCAGGTTACACTGCGAGCCCGTCACCCGGAAACGTGAGCGTCCACGGGGCGAACGTCTCCCAGGCCGTCTCCTTCACCTACTCCTCCGGCTATGCGGTCACCTTCACGGAGCACGGCCTTCCGTCGGGGGCTCTGTTGGCCGTCTTCTTCGCCAACTCGACGGGGTTCCTCGAGCCGAACTTCAACTTCACCTCGGTAACGTTCACCGTGCCCAACGGGGCCTACGGCTGGTCGGCGGTCGCTCCGGGGTATGCCGCCAGTTCCCCTTCGGGAGTCGTAACGGTCAACGGCGGTCCGGTGAGCCAGACCCTAGACTTCGCGGCGGTACCGACCGGGAGCTACTTGGTACTGATGTTCCGATCGGTCGCCACAAACCTCTCGAACGGCGCCCCGTGGGGTATCACCTTAGGCGGAGTTACTCAGAGCCTCGCGGGAGGTCTCCCGGTGTTCTTCTATGAGCCGAACGGATCGTACTCGTGGTCGGTCACGCCACCGGCCGGCTACCTCGCGGTGCCGGCCTCGGGAACGATTGGAGTTTCCGGGAGTCTTGCCCAGTCGCTTTTCGGGAATGAAACGGGGGCAACAGTGGTCTTTGCGTTCCTCGCGGATCCCGCGGCTACCCCCGCGGGGCCGGTCGGTTCCTCGGCCGACGCGGCTTCTCCGCCGGGCGCGATGCTGGGGCTGGCGGGCTTCCTGCCGCTCGCCACCGTGGCGAGCATAAAGGGACGGACGCCTTCACCGGGTCAAGCCTAGCGCATGCCGGATACTCGTACCGGGAACCGTTCGAATCCGGTCCGTTCCTCGGCATAGGACGGGGCGATCCTTCGAATGGGGGAGCGTCGCGTCAGCCGTCCGATGGGAGGGGAGCAGACCACCCGCACCCGGGAGTGGTGCATTTGAACACGGGTCCGCGTGGCCCCATCGCGGGCCGCACCGCGTTCTTCTGACACCTTGGACACCGGCCCGCTGGCTCCTCGCCACTTCCGGCCATGCACTCGGTAGAGGCGCCTCAATGTCTTGACACTTCCTCCACCCGCGCGGGGACAAGTCTGCCCACTCCTGCTGCAAACGCCCCGAGTCCGGGTCTGGCTGTTCCCCACGATCCCGAAGATATGAAAATCGCACGGATGACGAGCAGAGGCAACATCGGTGGAGAGGGCCGGCGGCTCCATAGAGAAGTCGGCGACCCTGGAGATGGATTTGCCGCACGCGCTCGCACGCTTCCCCGCGCTCTCCTGGAAGAGATCCCTGATGCGAGGGCTCGGGAGAACCTCCTTCGGCGATGGGACGAGGCGAACTCCCTTGCCCAGCGTTTCGGCATTGACCATCCTCCCATTGGGCTGGTGATTGCCACTCGAGCGTAGTGATCCTTACCGAGGGATTCCTCCCACCAATTCTGGCTTATGCTCCGACCCACCTACCGCGGGCGTGAACGACGCCCTCGTCTCCGATATTCTCGACCGGTATCTCTACTATGGGGATGTCCAGCGACTAGCCAAGGACAGGGGGATTCCGGTCTCGTGGAGCAAGGCCAGACTCATCGAGGCCCTCCTTACGTCCGGTCGTTTCGACCCCGCCGACGCCATCGCCTTCCTCAACCTTCGAGATCTCCGGAGGCTTTGCCGCGAATGGCGACTCCCGATCGAGGGAGGTAGGGACGATCTAGCGGAGACGGTCCTCAAGGCGATTTGGGGGGAGTCCGAGCCGACCCCGCCCAAGATGAAGTCCCGTCCAGAGGCCCGAGCCGTCGGGGCCGGGACGTTTCAATCGAAAATAGAGATGTTGCGAGTCACCGAGCGGGCTCCCGAATCCCCCCGAACCTCCGAACCCCCCAGCTCCCGGGTCCATCCCGACCCCGTGGGCCCGTGGGCGGTCGTCGGGATCGTTTCAACCGTTGGAGTCGCAGCCTTTCTCTATTGGGCGATTGGCAGGTTCGGGTTCCTTTGGGGAGGGGTCCTATCGGTGGCCGTCGCGACGGTTCTCGCCGTCGTACTGCTATCAACCTCCCACCTATGGATCCGTACGGTCGCTAGGCTTGTTAAAAGAGGTTGACCGTTCGTTTTCCCTATCCACCCCTTACCTCACGCGGGAAGGCGCCTGCCCGGCGGAACCAACTGTGCCGGAGAATAAGCCGGCCCGGGTGCGCCTACGGGTGAGTTGACTCAAGCCTTCGCAGGTTGGAAGGTGATTGAAACCTTACCCGTAGGTCCGCCCACCTCGAGGGGGAAAGCGCGGCCGACCCGGTCCACCTCGAGGAGAAGTGGTAGGAGGAGAAGCTCCTCGCCTCGGACCATGATCCTCCAGTTACCCGGGGACGGGCCCATGGTGTCGATGATTCGAAGGGCGGGAGCCTTCCCGGTGGTCGGAGGCGGTCCACCCCAGTGGAGGACCGCGAAAGGGCCAACCCTCTTCCCGGCGTTCGCACGGAGGTACTTGTCGAGCCTCTCATCCGCGTGAACGAATGAGTTTCGGATCTTCTTGGATGCGAGGGGCGAGTCGGGTTTGACATCGTACAGGTTGCAGAGTACCTTCCCACGTGAAGCGTCGCCCGTGTCGTCGGGGAAGAACAGGTCGGACAGGATCCCCGCGGCGACGAGGAACGCCTGGACCTCTGTGACCGCCGTCACCGAGTGCAGGAACATGCCCGCGGTATCGGATGGAGGAATCGTGTTCAACTTGTCGAAGGCGCGATTCCACGCTTCCTTGGCAGCCTCGCACTGCATGAAGATTTCGATCTTGTAGGGGTCAATTGATCCCCCGGAACCGAGGCCATCGGCAGGTTACCCTGGTGCGAGGCATAACGCAAGCGCGGGCCCAAACGGTAGGTTGATGCCGTACGATTCACCGTGGCAAGTAGCAGCTCAGCTTTCTGGTCACACTGACGGCGCGCCAAACGCTGGGTAACCTTAGCAGGCGAACGAGTAGGGACTGCAGCAGCGTAGCCTAGCGGAGACGCCCTCATAGCTCCTCGAACCATGTCATGGTTCGACAATGCCAGAGCATTATGTGGTCTACGCGGAATATTCACCGAAACGGCCATCCTCGTCACAAACGAAGGGTTTCTACTTCTTCCGCTTGCACCAGGAGGCTTCTGAAAACCTCAACCTACCAGATCTCCCACGGCGGCCGAACCTATCGGCCAGAGTCGGCCTCGGCATCCGAGGGAGCATGGTCGCACTCCGGGATGCCAAAGGGAAGCTGGTCTTACTTACGAACGAGACGGTAGACTTACCGGTCTTCCGGAATCGAGAGGGAATCCTAACCCACACAGTCGCCGCTGCAATACCGGCGAGACTTGCCAAGGAGTATGGCATACGGTACGCCGACGTGTTGGAAGTCGTGTTCACGCATGTCATTGTGAATGGAGTGGCGACTCCTCTATCGCCAAAGGTCGTACGACGAGGAGTGTTTGAGGTCAACGGGGGACAAGCCGCCCCCGGTCGAGTTACAACCCGAGCAGTCCTTGCTCGAGTTCGAGACCGATGACCCATTCTACCGGGCCCTCCTCGAGGAGATCAACGTATGGTACGGCCTAGGTCTTTACCGGGCCGCCCTTGTTCTTTCGCGGGTACTTGTAGAGAATCTCCTCATCGACTTGCTGAGAGGGATGTACGGAATGAAGGACGTCTCGATCTTCTACAACAAGGCTCGGGGTCGGTCACACTCGCTCACGACGTTGATATCGAACGCTCGGGAGCGCGTGGTGGATGTCAAGCCGCTCGATTCCGGACTCGAGGACGGGCTGTTTGACCGCGCCCTCGAACTCACTGACCGGGGGGATGCAGGCGCCCACGCTCTTTCGGTTGACGCCAAGGAGTTCCTCCTCCGCTTCAAACCCACACTTCAACGGATTGTTCGTACCCTTCGGCGGGCAAATGCGGAATTGAGGACAGGGCGATCCCGTCCGCAAGAGGGAAGCGAACCGGAGGCGGCGAGGTTTACCCGATCAGTAGTGCACCAAATCGCCCCGATTCTTTCAGCCACTGCCCCCCTCGGCGGAGGCGGGGGTAGCCGTTCTCGGCCGACACCGTCACGTTCGATTCCCAGTCGGTCGCCCTCGTGCCCATCTACACTTGAGCAGGGCGGTGAGCTGGGCTCACTTCGGTTGTCCGCGGCCGCAATGCCTGAGCCTCGAAGATCCTTCGGGAGCCCGAGGTCTGACAAGCTAATGCCTGGAGAGCTTGCCCAAAGTTTAGGGGAACGGCCCATATCCTTCGAAATGGCGGTCTGAATCGCCACTATGCCGACGTCGAACCTCCTCCAATCCAGCTCTCCTTTGCCCCCGGAAACGG
Source organism: uncultured Thermoplasmata archaeon (assembly GCA_963838955.1). Taxonomy (GTDB): domain Archaea; phylum Thermoplasmatota; class Thermoplasmata; order Lutacidiplasmatales; family UBA184; genus Lutacidiplasma. The sequence continues at coordinate 313,401 of CAWISZ010000004.1, forward strand.
TGATCCCGGTTGCCTTCTCCGCCTCCTGGAAGACGCCATTAATGAGTTGCACAAGCGTGGCTGGGTGTTCAAACATCCACAGCTCAGCTACCGATTCGGACAGGACCCTGGTTGCCCTGGCTGTGGCTGTCATGAACGCTCCGTACAGGTCGGTACAACAGCTCCATCTGGTGATCGGTCCCAATGCTCGCTAGCACCGCCACTCTCGCGGCAAGCTCGCTCCCGAGATCGATCTGTAATGGACTCGAGCACACGGAACGAGTAGTCCAGTCTCGGAATCACTGCATCCATCACCGCCTTGCCAGCCTCCTCAGGGCTGGCCCCGTCACACGGGCACTTGATAGGCCCATGGAAGGCTCGCATCGCGTCCTGGACCTTTGGGACATCTCGCCTAAACTCCGGAGGCCCCCACGATTGCGGGGTAGATACGTTGCTTCGCCTCGAAGACTTTCTGAGGGCGATAAAGGCGAGCAGTGACGTAGTAAGCAAGAAGGCCCGAGAGCACCACCCAACCACGACTATGGTCAGAGGGGCCCCCAAGACGGAAAGGACGGACGCCCACACTGAGGACCAATCTACCATCCGTCGCACTCATCGATGCATGGGAGCATCATCAGCTTACCGGCCCTGCCGTTCTGAACCGGTGGTTTCTGGTCGCCCGGGTCGGTGGGCCCTGTCAGGGTTTTGTACAATCGCTCGGCAGGATTCGCCCAGGCTTCGAGCTACCATTAAATCTTAAGCGTGGGGTAGTGAATCCAGGTTCCGAGCGAATGAAGTCATCCTCTAATGGGTGGGTCCACGGATTGGTAGTAGTCGGGGTCCTCGCCTCGCTCCTCCTCCCGGGACCGGGAGTGGCAATTGGGGTTGTTGGAGGGAACCTCACCTTGCCTACGCCTCGGGCCGCGTCCGCAACGCAGATCACGGACTCAGGCTCGAACAATACGCCCCTGAACTCGAGTACGACGTACGCGGTCGTGGCGACTATCCCGGTTGGTCCTAACCCCCAGGCGGTCGCCTACGATGCCGGTCGAGGCGAGGTGTTCGTCACGAACTACGATTCGAACAACGTGAGCGTGATTTCAGATGTCACGAACACCGTGGTAGCGAACATCCCGGTGGGTTCCGAGCCTGACGCTATAACCTACGACAGCGGAACCGGGACGATCTGGGTCGCGAACTCCGACTCGAACAACGTGAGCGTGATCTCGGACACGAACAACACGGTCGTGGCGACGGTCGGGCTGGCAGTGGGTTCCGACCCTTTCGGCATTACCTACGACAGCGGGAAGGGGGAGCTCTTCGTCACGAATTTCCTTGGGGACTACGTGGCCGTGATCTCGGACACGAATTACACGGTCGTGGCGCGGATCCTGTTTGCCTCCGACCTTTGGGGTATCACTTACGACAGCGGGAAGGGGGAGCTCTTCGTCGGAAACTTCTACCCCAATACCGTGAGTGTGATCTCGGATTCCAGCTACCAGGTAGTAGCTACAGTCCCGTGGGATCCGAGCCCAGAGCGTTGATGTATGACAGCGGGACGAGGGAGGTCTTCGTCGCGAACATGGAGTCGGACACCGTTAGCGTAATCTCGGACACGAACAACACGGTCGTGGCGACGGTCGCGGTGGGAGCTTCGCCGAACGGCGTGACATATGACAGCGGGACGGGGGAGGTCTTCGTCGCGAACTCGAACTCGAACAACGTGAGCGTAATCTCGGACACGAACAACACGGTCGTGGCGACGGTCGCGGTGGGAGCTTCGCCGAACGGCGTGACGTATGACAGTGGGCGGGGCGAGGTCTTCGGTGCGAACGCGGGGTCGGACACCGTGTCAATAATCGCGTGGGTCTACCCGGTCACGTTCTCGGAGAGCGGCGTGCCGTCCGGGCAAACGTTCCAGGTCATGGTCAACGGCGCCTCGATGCCCCTCACGACAGACGGGGCGACCGACAGCGTCAGCGTCGGAGAGCCGAACGGGACCTATGCCTACTCGGTTGCGGACATCTCGGGCTGGCACCAGAGCACTCTCCCGTACAGCGGGAATGTCGTGGTGAGCGGCGCCGCGGTGAAGGAGCCAACGCTGGTCTTCACCCAAGTGACGTACCTCGTGGCTTTCTCGGAAAACGGACTGTCTGCGGGGGCAACGTGGTATGTGAACTTCACGTCAGGTCCGAGTGGGTTCAGTCTGCCGAGCGGGAGTGCCGCAGCAGGATCGTCGATTTCGCTGTTCCTGGCCAACGGGACCTATGAGTACACTGTTACGACAAACGTCAACGGATTTCAAACGGCGACTCCGGAAGGTCTCACGGAATCGGCCGGAGCACCGCCCTCGGTGGCTGTCACGTTCGCTCCGACCTACTCCATCACCTTCACAGAGACGGGGCTCCCGTCGGGGACGAGCTGGTCGGTAACGTTGAACGGAGCCACGAGCAGTTCGACGACGTCTACGATCACGTTTACGGAGGCGAACGGGACGTACTCCTACACTGTCGGGACGGTGTCCGGGTACACCGTAGCTCCCTTGTCGGGAATGTCTACCGTCAACGGCGCCTCAGTCTCCCAGACTATCACCTTTACGCCGATGCCGACGTACTCGGTCGGGTTCACCGAGTCGGGTCTCGCGTCAGGGACCTCGTGGTCCGTGACGCTGAACGGGGCGACCCAGTCATCCGTGTCGAGTTCAGCCACCTTCTCGGAACCGAATGGGACCTACTCTTACTCCCTCAGCCCAATCGCAGGCTACGCGGTGAGCCCGTCGAGCGGAACGATCACCGTGAGCGGTTCCGATCAGTCGCAAGCCATCACGTTCACGGCGACCCCGCCGTCGACATACACGGTGACGTTCACTCAGACGGGGCTCTCGTCGGGGACGTCGGGGACATCGTGGTCGGTGACGTTCAACGGGGTCGCGGAGAGTGGCACCGGGACCTCGATCGTCTTCACGGGGATCGCGAACGGGACGTACACCTACTCGATCGGCACCGTGTCGGGCTACACGGTGAGCCCATCGAGTGGCATGGTGACGGTGAATGGAGCAAACGTGAACCAAGGAATCGCGTTCACAGCGGCTTCGACGCTGCATACGGCGTTTATATCCGCACAGCAGTTGACTAACATCTACGGCGAGTCATATACCGGAACCGGAATTGAGAACGGAAGTTCAGTGTTGGGCGGAGCCGGATTAATCGCGGCGGAGAGCCAGGGATATGGGGCTCTGTTGGCATCCGTTGTGGTTTCTATCGGGCTGTATAATTCCGTGGGAAACGCGAGTGCTGAGTACGGTGCGGTCTTTTCTGGCAGTGGTAACACGTCAACGGGAAGTTATCATGGGGTTGACTACAGAGTTGTCGGCTTTGGCAGTAGTTTGGACGTTGCCGTTTTGACGGCTGGGACCTACACTTTTGTTATCGAGTTCACGTATGGAGCTGTGGGGAACAGCGAAGTCAGCGTGATACAGGCTCAGATAGGTGTGATGAGTAGCTCGTCCACGTTCCATACCGTGACGTTCACGGAGACAGGTCTTCCGGTGGGAACGACGTGGTCGGTGACGTTCAACGGCGTCCCGCAGAGTGGCACCGGGACCTCGATCGTCTTCACGGGGATCGCGAACGGGACGTACACCTACTCGATCGGCACCGTGTCGGGCTACACGGTGAGCCCATCGAGTGGCATGGTGACGGTGAATGGAGCAAACGTGAACCAAGGAATCGCGTTCACAGCGGCTTCGACGCTGCATACGGCGTTTATATCCGCACAGCAGTTGACTAACATCTACGGCGAGTCATATACCGGAACCGGAATTGAGAACGGAAGTTCAGTGTTGGGCGGAGCCGGATTAATCGCGGCGGAGAGCCAGGGATATGGGGCTCTGTTGGCATCCGTTGTGGTTTCTATCGGGCTGTATAATTCCGTGGGAAACGCGAGTGCTGAGTACGGTGCGGTCTTTTCTGGCAGTGGTAACACGTCAACGGGAAGTTATCATGGGGTTGACTACAGAGTTGTCGGCTTTGGCAGTAGTTTGGACGTTGCCGTTTTGACGGCTGGGACCTACACTTTTGTTATCGAGTTCACGTATGGAGCTGTGGGGAACAGCGAAGTCAGCGTGATACAGGCTCAGATAGGTGTGATGAGTAGCTCGTCCACGTTCCATACCGTGACGTTCACGGAGACAGGTCTTCCGGTGGGAACGACGTGGTCGGTGACGTTCAACGGCGTCCCGCAGAGTGGCACCGGGACCTCGATCGTCTTCACGGGGATCGCGAACGGGACGTACACCTACTCGATCGGCACCGTGTCGGGCTACACGGTGAGCCCATCGAGTGGCATGGTGACGGTGAATGGAGCAAACGTGAACCAAGGAATCGCGTTCACAGCGGCTTCGACGCTGCATACGGCGTTTATATCCGCACAGCAGTTGACTAACATCTACGGCGAGTCATATACCGGAACCGGAATTGAGAACGGAAGTTCAGTGTTGGGCGGAGCCGGATTAATCGCGGCGGAGAGCCAGGGATATGGGGCTCTGTTGGCATCCGTTGTGGTTTCTATCGGGCTGTATAATTCCGTGGGAAACGCGAGTGCTGAGTACGGTGCGGTCTTTTCTGGCAGTGGTAACACGTCAACGGGAAGTTATCATGGGGTTGACTACAGAGTTGTCGGCTTTGGCAGTAGTTTGGACGTTGCCGTTTTGACGGCTGGGACCTACACTTTTGTTATCGAGTTCACGTATGGAGCTGTGGGGAACAGCGAAGTCAGCGTGATACAGGCTCAGATAGGTGTGATGAGTAGCTCGTCCACGTTCCATACCGTGACGTTCACGGAGACAGGTCTTCCGGTGGGAACGACGTGGTCGGTGACGTTCAACGGCGTCCCGCAGAGTGGCACCGGGACCTCGGTCGTCTTCACGGGGATCGTGAATGGGACGTATTCGTTCGGTGCGAGTGCGACAGGCTATACCGCGAGTCCGTCGAGCGGGTCGATCACGGTGAACGGCACGGACGAGAGCGAGGCGATCGCGTTCGCCGCCACCCCGCCATCGACGTACACCGTGACGTTCACGAAGACAGGGCTATCGTCGGGAACATCGTGGTCGGTGACATTGGGTGGTTCTACGGTGTCGTCGACGGCTGACACGATCACGTTCACCGAGCCGAACGGGACGTACACCTACGGAGTGAATCCGGTGGGTGCGTACTACGTGGAAGCGGGCGGGAATGGAACGTTCACCATCCACGGGGCGGGGCGGGCGTTCTCGGTAACGTACGTGTTTACCGTCCTATTGATGTTCAGCGAGAGCGGGTTGCCGGGCGGTTCCAGCTGGACCGTTAACGTGACATCCGCGGACCCAACATCCTGGCAGATAACCTCCTCAGCGAGCAGCATCACGTTCCACCTCCCGGCGAACGCGACCTACAGCTACACGATTACTGCCCCGTCGGGCCAATCGGTTTCAACATCCGCAGGGTCGGCAACCCTCGGAGCCTCTGGTCAGACGGTCCCCACTATCTCGATTAGTCCGAGCAGCGCGAGTTCATCGAGCTTCCCCTGGACGTACGTGATCGTCGGGGTCGTGATCGCTGCGGTAGTCGTCGGGATCGCGATCGGTCTGATGCGACGAAAACCCCCTGCGGCCTCGCCGGCGGTCTGAGGAGCGGTTCACCTACCCGGCCATACCGTTTCCGCCCGCGCGCACACGTCCGTCACCCAGTCCACGGGCGACCCCGCTCGCTCCGTGAGATCCTCTCCCTCCGCGTCCGCGGTCGGCACCCCGTGCCTCACGAACCCCTCCGTCACCCCGAACCGCCTGTAGAACCTAGCCGCGCGCTGCCAGTCGCTCTTGAGGGTCTCGCTGAGCCCCGGCCCCCCCGCGATGACTGCCCTCGCTGCCTTCACACGCCCACGGAGATCTCGAAGCCGTTTCTCCGCCTCCCGCTCCTCCGCCTCCCGCGAATCATCTGGCAAGCCACTCGTGATCTCCAGGAGGCTAAACCTCCGGGTGGGGGTCGCGATCCCCTCCTCGTCCGCCTCGCGATACACGACCCGCGCCTCGGCGCGCGTTCGCGAGGAGTCGCGGAGGGTCGGCCCGCGCGGGCCCGCGGGGGGTCGCGGGGCCTGGGGAGGTGCCGCGGCTACAGCCGGGGGTTGGAATGCCGCGATCGGGACAACAGACTGCGTCCGGAGGCCGTACGCGCGCTCCAGGACCGCGCGGCTCGCCCCCGTTAGGTTCCCGTGCCATGCGTGGGTCGCGGGGTCCCAGCGCAACCCCATCCCGCGCAGGGCGTCGCGAACCTCGTAGGTGCGTGCGCTACCCGCGAGGCGGATCGGGCAGGGGCGGTCGGCGGAGGCGGGCTCGGAGGCGCGCTGCGCGCGAATCGCGGACATCGGCGTGTTGCGAGCGCGCAGGCCGTCCGAGGAGCGCTGCGAGCGACGAGGACGGCCGGGCCGTCATAATGACCGCGCGGGGGGCGGTGGCCGCGCGGGCTTTATGAATGGAGCGCGCGCCCGATGGGCGTCCGCGATTCGCGCGCGGAGAGCACGGCGAGCCACTCGCGACCGCGAGAAGCGCGCGGTGCCGAGGGGAAGGAGAGCGCGGACGCGACCGCGACCTTGATGAAGGGAGCGCGCGGTCTGTGGTGACCGCTGGGAGCGAGCGAGACCGCTCGATGCCGTGAACGATGACGACGATCCGCACTATCCCCGCGCACGAAATCGTCAAGCGGACCTACCCGCGCCCGCCCCCTACGGACCAAGATCACGTCGCGATGGCCGCAGGAAGGGCGATCGACGGGGCGTTGGCAGAGCTCGGACACCAAGCGCGCCTGAAACGGAGCATAACGGCGGCTGCCATACACGCATATGGCGAGAGGCTCTTTGACGAGGCGATCGAAGAGGCGGGTGCCGAGGTCACGGTCCAAGAGCGGGAGAAGATCCTAACCCAACTCCAGGCGGTGGTGAAAGCGTACCGTCAGAGCGAGATCTTCGGGCTCGCCCGGCCGAAGTCGCGGGTCATCGTGATTGGAGGTCGGGTCGGGGTGTATGCGCAGCCGGACTACTGGGACGGCAAGGGGCGGTTCTTCGAGATGAAGAGCTACCCGGCGATCCCTCCACCCCCGGACGTGGCACTGCAGTTGCGGTTGTTTCAACTCGCATTCCCACAGTTCGAGGCCGTCCTGGTCTGCATCAATCGCCACGTCAGTCCGGTTGAGACCACCTCCACCGTGATCTCTCCCCTCACTCAGGAGGCGGCCGCCTCGGCGCTCCGTCTCGCGTACGACATAGGGCTACAGTTCGGACAAGAGAAAGTCCTCGAGTACATGGAGGGCCCCTTCACGCATTACGCGCTCCCGGTCGCTATGGGTTGATGAGGCTTCTGGTTTCGATCGGCGCGCGCGGTCGAGGGTGGACCGCGATGAGGGCGGGGGCGACTCGGCATCGGGTGAACGGATTGCGATAGTCGCACGAGGTAGGAGTTGTCAGGAAGAAGGTGGGGAGGGCTCTTCTACGGCATCTGCTTTGAGCCGCTGGCAGTCACTGACGCCAGGAGGATGATTTCGATGGGGCGAACTGCCATTGAAACCAGGGTGTCTGGTCACAATACCGGCGGTGTCCAGCGCTTCTTGATGGCTTGGCTCCATGACAATGAGTTCTCGGTAACGGACCTGCGCGCCGACGGAACCGAGAAACTGTACCCGATCTGGGGAACTTCGCTCAAGCTCCGCCCTAAGGTGGGTAGTCTTGTCGCAGTTAGCGGGAAGAGCAGCGGAGCTGTGGTCTTCGAGTTCGTCCTTCAATCAACTGGAAACGACACGATTGTCCGCGTCGAGGCGTACGCTTCCGGCGCGAGCATGTTTGCAGGCAGGGAGTACGAACTAAGTCAGACCTCTTTTGCCGTCGCTGGATGGCCCCGCAAGCGTGGGCAGGGACTTCTATCCAAGCTCCAAGGCTCTCTTCAGGCGCTATCCGAGTCTAGGTGATTTTCAGCCCTCCCGTAACCAATGACCGGAGTGCAATGAGCACTCGGCGCGTGCGCGGTTCGATGATGGGACCGTTATGAACGCCTGGAGGCTGAGTTGCGACCTGCCAGAGCGGGTCGATACCGTGGCTGAAGGAGTCGGCTCGAGCAATGGACCGGTATCACATAACCCCCCTATGAGACTCTCCTGATATTCCAGCTCGTTGTCACTCCAAAGAGTCCGGTCGAGCGGAGGTACTCAAATTGCCAAATGTACTCCGCGGGCCGCCCCGCGACATCGAACCCACTACATCTGACTACTACCGGAACGACTCTGTCCCAAGGAAACTTTCCTACGTCGCCCAGACTAAGCCGTATCGACTGACCGCGACCTATCCTTCCTATCGGAATGGCTTGATTCGGGGAGAATCTACCCTCGATCCGTACCGTTAGGTTGAAGGCGTCCATACCCGAGTTAGCAATGGTCAGCATGACGTTGTGCAGCGGTCCCCCTACTATCTCAAGGCGGCCATCGAGATTCGGCCTGACGGCCAATCGTTCCTGTTCCGCGAGAGCTCTGGCTGACTCCGATAACTCCCGCTCCCGAACTCGACGACGTTCTTCCGCATCCCTGGCGTCACCCCTGAGGGAAGCAACCTCCGAGGCAACCAATCGGCTCCCAGCTTCGTTGGACTCCTTGACAGTCCGGATTGCCTCGACTATTGCAGCGCTACTCGAAACCGAGGTGGTTCGGTGCTCGGCGATCATACGCGAGGTGTTGGAACTCAGCGAGGCCGACGCGTAGACCGCAGTGAGGTAGACGAGCGCCGCTGTGAAGGTCAGCACCACGACTTCTACGAGCAGGGTCAGATACTCGAACGGAACTGCAAGAGCACCGACCGTCGACCCGACCACTGCGGCTTCGATGAGGATCACAATCCTCAGATCGAGAATTCCTTTGGCCGCGTCCTGATCGAACGCGCCCTCCGAATCTGATTGCTCGAGTTGATGTAGCCCTCGGAGTCGGAGGCGACTGCCTACCACAAAGAAGGCGACGGATATCGCAAGCAGGACGGCAATGCCCAGAACGATCTCCCAACTCCAGGAATACGCACGAGCGGCGGCACCGGCGACCGCCGCAATTGCAGACGTGAAGAGCCAGGGCCACGGCTCCGGGCGCCGCAAAAAGCCTAGCACGAGCGCGCCGTATGCCCCGCTGCGATATCAAGGTCGCTCGATGACAAGTCTTACCGACTAAATCCTGGTGTGGGATGGCCATTCCGACCGGAGGAGAATGGCGCTGGGTGAGCAGCAAACCCGCGATCTGTGGAACGCATTGTCAAAGGGACTTTCGGGGATTCCCTTCCTTCTTCCTCGTCGCGCGATCCTCGAGCGCCTCGACAGCGGACTGTCGGAAGTTCCGTCGAGCCTCCATGCAGCAATAGTTGGAGATGTTCTTGACCAGATTGAACGATGGATGATCCAAGGGATCCTTCGGTGACCCTAGGAGTTCTACCTCATCCGAAGTCCCAAGTAGAGTCTTGTAGCCCAGACCGTCGGGAAGTCGTCCCAGTCAATCTGTGTCGCTTCGCGATCCTGCAGGCTCTCGAGATGCGCTACTAAGGCCCGCACGAGATCCGCCTCTGCCTGATACGCCGAGGCTGCATGCACCATCACCTCGGGAAACCCCTCCACAATCCCGAGGAAGGAACCCTCCCCCACGTCGAGGATGCGCAGTCGGAACTCGAACATCGCCTGCTCTCAACGCGTCGCGCCCGTGCCGAATCACGATCGGGCTGCGGAAGGGCGCACGAACGCGGAGCCCACGCCCCGATCCCCGAGCCTCTCGTGAAGCGCGCGCACCGCCCGCACCTGCTGCTCCACCTCCGCGAGCACGACCTCGTGCACGCGCGAGCGGAGCTGCGCCTCGTTCTCGCCATCCCGCGCGTAGTCCGCGTAACCGAACAGCACGCTCTCGAACTGACCCGCATTGAAGGTCAGCTGGCTCGTCGCCCACGCGCGCCCCGCCTGCGGGCTCGCGGTCGCGTCGGCGCTCGCGTGCGCGAGCTCGGGGGTTGGCTTCGCGGGAGTGGGAGGCCGGGGAGCGGAGGGGGCGGCGATCCTCTCGCTTCGGCCCGGGCCACAAACGCGGAGGCAGGCTCGAAGAGATCGAGATGCCCGGCTTCCGCCGCGCTCCCGGCTCCGGGAGGAGCGTGGGGACCGTAGTCGGGCGAGTGCGTGGGCAGGTAGGTGAGACGCGGGCGGGAAGTCTCGAAGTCCACGACCACCTTGAGGTCGGGGTCGGGCGGAATGCGTTGAGCGCAGCCGCACGCACACTTGGTGGGGAAGCGCGTGCCCCGTCACGGTTCGGAGCCTCATGAGTGAGTCTCCGTCGTGGGCGCTGGGTCGGTCGGCGTTGGCGGCTCGGGCGTTCGGTACTGGATGCTCGACTGCATCGTCCGTTCCTCGCGAAGGCGGGAACGGGCGATGCGTGCGCAGTCACTCCCAGGGGCCCGACAGTAGGGTCCCTGGTGCCTAGAGATGAATCCCCCCGAGAAAGCTTGTATCAGCCGCTTCCCTTCGCCCCATAAATGAAAATCAATATCGGCCAGGTGTTCAGAGTCACTGGCGCCACTCGAGCGCTAACGTCCGAAACCATCGACCATCTGGTGGATTACAAAGAGCTCACCGCAGGTCGACGGGGACCCCGAGCCGATATCAACAAGGGAATTTGGGCGTACAAGGCAATTCGCGAGACTATCGGGTCGCACGAGAGAAGACCCGCGGTTCTGCTCCTGAGCAACCCGTACAAAGCCGAGTCAGAGGACACACCGTGGCTCGACATCATCGACGCGGATTCCGGCTGATGCACTCTTCCACGGGGACAACCGGACGCCAGGTCAGCCCGCTCTCGAGGCTAGGGGTAATCGGTTGCTCGCCGATCTTTTCCCCATCTACCAGAATCCGGAACTCCGCTCCTATGCCCCTCCAATTCTGCTGTTTCGGCAGCGGGAATTTGAGGGCCGGAAAAAAGGGACTCGCGAGTTCTGCGGCTACGGAGTCCCTGTGCGGCTAAGCTTGGTGGTTCAGAAGGAACCGCGAAAGGAAGGTCGATTCACTAACCTCGTGGCCGAGCTTGCTTTGTTCGGTCTCGAGTCTGAGGACGAGTGGTTCGACTGGAACTGGGTTGAAGCGCGTCGGAATCCTGCCCTGAGCTCGGGCGACACGCTCCAGTTCGCACCTAGTGCCGCGTCTAGTGGGGGAGTTCGGGATTCCTGAACTCTAGCGCAAGTACTTTCCCGGGGGAGGGGATGCCCCTCTTCCATGCAACGTGTCCGCGAACTCTCGGACGAGGAGGGCCACGCCCTCAGTCGGCTGGTGAAGCGCTCCAACGACCCCACCGTCGTCAAGCGCGCGATGATAGTGCTCCATTCGTTCCAAGGGTTCTCTGCGCCGAAGATCGCTCGGTTGGTCCTCTGGAGCGAGGACTGGGTCCTCCGGGTAATCAAGGACTACAACCGAAACGGTCGGGACGCCCTCTACCCGAAGAAGAGCCCCGGACCCGAGCCGAAGTTCACCCCGGAGATCCGGAAGATCATCGTCTCCTTCGCCCTCTCCCGACCGAAGGACCACGGGTGGCAAGGCCCCCAGAGCTGGTCCCTCGACCTCCTTCGGGAGTCGCTCGTCTTCGAGGGAGTGGTGGAGTCGATCAGCCGAGAGCGGCTGCGGCAGATCCTCCTCGAAGAGTCGGTGACCTTCCAGTCGGTGAAGACCTGGAAGAGCTCCAAGGACCCCAAGTTCGCTGAGAAGCTGCAGCGGCTAAACGAGCTCACCAACCGCCCGCACAACCCTCCGATCGTAGTCTCGGTCGATGAGATGGGACCGATCTCTCTCCAACCGTACGGCGGCCACACCTGGGCGCGGTCGGGGCACCCCGACCGAGTGCCGGCCACCTACAAGCGGCTCGGCGGAGTTCGATATCTGATGGGGGCCTACGACTACTACCACAAGCGGTTCCGAGGGTATCTCTCCTCCTCGAAGAACGGAGCGGGATACGTGCGATTCCTTCGATGGGTCCGAGCAAGGTACCCCTCGGGCGGGCGCATCTATCTAATCCAGGACAACCTCTCGACGCACACCACTCCGGCAGCGGTGACGGAGACCCGAAGACTGAGGATCACCTTCGTGCCTACCCCAACGAACGCGAGTCACCTCAACCCGATCGAGACTCACTTCCGAACGATCCGTCGGTGGGCGTTCACCGGCTCGAACTACACCGATTGGGACGAGGCGAGGGAGGCGCTCCGCCTCGCCATCCGACGACTCAATCGGATCCACTGCGTGACGAATTCACGCCCCGCACACCGCTGGTGGACACGGCACTAGCGCTTGGCGTCGGTGGGTTTCCGGAGGAGCCATAGCCCTTGAGAGTTGCCGACGTCGCGTACTAAAATCGAGACTCTTGAGCGTGGCCGATCAGCTGGAAATGGGGCTGGCTGAGTCCAAGCTTCTCGAGGTGGTGTACGACCATTACCGGGGGGACAAGCATGCATTCGAGGGTCTTGCCTCTTTGATCGCGTCCCAAGTACTCGGTCAAGGCTGTGAACGGGGATGGGTTACGAAGAGATCGGGAGATGGAGGCGTCGACTTTGTTTCCCGCCTTACCATCGGAGGGGGGTCTAGTGCAACGAGCGTGGTGGTCCTAGGCCAAGCGAAGTGCGTTGGCCTCCGGACAGCTATTGGCGGTAAGGAATTCGCTCGGGTGGTCGCTCGATTGCAGCGCGGTTGGATAGGTGTCTTCGTCACAACGGGAGCTTTTTCTCGCGCCGCGCAGCTTGAACTCCACCAGGACCGATACCCCCTCATCCTCGTCAACGGGAGGAGACTCGCGGAGGCGGTCCGTCTCATCTCGAACATGGAGGGAATCGCCATCGAAGAGCTACTGGCTCGAGAGGACCGCTGGTACGCCACCAACATGCAACACACCGACCCGAGCAGAATTCTCGACCTCGGCCGGGCTCCCCTAGTCCATCCGGAAGACTCCGGCCCTGGCATGATACCGTCCACCGCGGAGGCCCACGGGGCAAGACACCCAATGGCGGAAGGAACGGAACCCCCTTAGGAGGGTTGTGCTTGGGTCGACTGGGTGAGGGAGCATTCACAGTTACTCCGGCGGAGGAAGTCGACCCATTGGAGGGGGCAAGCTCGGCGTGCGCGTGCTTGACCTGTTTTGCGGCGCGGGAGGTAGTAGTTTAGGCGCACAGCGCGCAGGGGCCATCGTTGTGGGTGGAATCGACTCCTCTCTTGACGCGCTATTGGCGTTCCGCGGATTCTTTCCAAATGCCGCGACTTGGTGGTCTAAGGCAGAGGCGCTCGATCCGAAGGCGATTGGACGCGCGCTTGGTCGGGTAGATTTGCTTCTGGCCTCGCCAGATTGTACGAATCACACCTGCGCGAAAGGCGGAGCCGCTCGGTCGGAATCGAGCCGGATGACTGCGTTCCAGGTGGCTCGATACGCCAGGGTATTGCGACCACGTTGGATTGTGATGGAAAACGTGGTGCACATGCGTCCGTGGAGCCGGTACTCAGCACTGATAGGTGAACTCCGCGACGACATGGGATACAACGTCTCGGAGCAGGTCCTGAATGCGGCTGACTTCGGAGTCGCGCAGAACCGTCGCCGACTATTCATCGTGTGTGACGCGGAAGCTGACCCGACAATTGTCCTTTCGACCAGAATCGTTTCACCAAAACCTGCGAAGGACATCATCGATTTCGACGACGAACATCAATGGACTCCCTTGCGCACGCGGAATCGAGCCAAACCGACGCTCGACCGGGCGAAACGTGCGATGGCAGCGTTAGGCGAAGATCGGCCGTTCTTGATAGTCTACTATGGGACGGATGGTTGTGGCGGATGGCAACCGCTAACCAAGCCTCTTCGCACCGTTACGACTGTAGATCGTTTTGCAATTGTACGGCCACGCCCTGGGGGGCACGAGATGCGAATGCTGCAGGTGCCTGAACTGGCTAAGGCTATGGGCTTCCCGACCGGACTCGGCGGACTCAACTCATCGCGCCGAACGAGAGTTAAATTACTCGGGAATGGGGTGTGTCCACCGGTGATGGAAGCAGTAGTACGAAGCCTCGGAAGCTCAGTAGGACCATGGAATGACTGAGGACCGCACGGCCGACTCAGAGTTTCGTCCCCGCGCGCGGCTTCTGCTCCTCCTCGGAGACGAACTCATCAGAGAGCCCGGAATCGCTGTTTTCGAGCTCGTGAAGAATGGCTACGATGCCGATGCCCGGACGGTCTACGTGTACCTCTCTAACCCGACCGCCCCCGACCGTGCCTCGATAATCGTGGAAGACGACGGTTCGGGAATGGACTGGGAGACCATAACCAGCGTGTGGCTCGAACCAGGGACCGATTATAGGGGTCGCCAGAAGGAAGGCGGCTATCTCAGTCCGCTTTTCCATCGACGCCCGCTGGGGGAGAAAGGAATCGGCAGGTTCGCAGCCCACAAACTCGGTTCAAAGGTCACGTTGATTTCACGCAGGCGCGACCGTCGCGAAGTGGTGACGACGATCGACTGGAGCGAACTCGCGTCACACGAGTATTTGGACGAAGTCAGAGTTAGAGTAACCGAACGGGACCCTGTTCACTTTATAGGCGATCGGACCGGGACGCGCCTAGAAATTACCGGCCTAAGACACGACTGGACCCGGGGCATGGTTCGTGGCCTACAACGGTCCATCACTTCGATTTGCTCCCCTTTTGGCGGTCCACTTGCATTCAAAGCCATCCTCGTGGTCACACCTGAATCTGACTGGCTCACTGGACTGGTGAGCGCGGATACCGTGATGGAACAGGCGCTTTTCCTAGCTAGTTGTCACCTCTCCGGAAGCCAAGTCTCGTACCGTTACGAATTCAAACCGCTCCCGGGGATGTCACGACTCGAAGGACGGGTCGTCCAACGAAACGACCAGCAAATGTCCGACCCGGATGGACCAATCGACCTCAACGCGTCCAGCCTGGGTACGATATCGATAGAACTTCGCATCTTCGACCGCGAGCCCCAGGTGCTCGCAATGGGTGTCTCGGATAAGCAAGGATTGAAGGATTTCTTGAACGAGTCGGGAGGTGTACGTGTCTATCGAGACGGAGTTCGCGTCTACGACTACGGCGAGCCCGGAAACGACTGGCTACAGCTCGACGCGGAGCGCGTTAATGTGCCAACCCTGCGAATCAGCAACAATATCGTCGTTGGGGCGGTCCTTCTCGATTCGAATCTGAGCAAACCGTTGATTGAGAAGACGAACCGCGAAGGGTTCGTCGAAGACCCTGCTTACCAGCAGCTCGTCCGGGCGGTAAAATTCGCTGTTCAAGCCGTAGCAGCCGAGCGATTTCAAGACAAGAGTCGCATCCGATCACTGGTACTCAAAGGCGAAGGTCGGCGAACCGGTTTTGCGGTCGTTTGACAGCCTTCGCACGCTCGTGCAATCCCGGCCAGACCCGAAGCCCGTTCTCGATGCGGTGGAGCAGGCGGAGCGAGACTATGTGGAAATCCGTGACCGATTGTTGACCGCAGCGGGATCCGGACTGAGTCTCGCAGTCGTCATCCATGAAGTCGAGAAAGCGGTTGCCGAACTGAAGCTCGCTACCGAGCGTGAGGTCGACATTGAACACTTGCGTTCACTTTCGACTCACCTGACTGAACTCGTCAAGGGCTTGAGCTTCCTCCTCCGTCGAAGTGAAGCGCGAAAGGAGAAACTCTCCTTCCTCATCACTCAGGCGCTCTTCAACGTCGACTACCGTTTGAAGTTCCACAACATCGAAAGTCGCGTAGTGTTCGACGGCCTCGAGGACCTGTCGGTGAAATGCACTCGCCGGTTGATTGTTGCGACCATAATGAATCTGGTCGATAACGCGATCTACTGGGTAGACAACAAATGGGGTGGTATTCAGTCGGGGGTCGGAAAAAAGGCCATATTCATTGGGGTGACGATGGATTACGGTGCTCCGACCATTATCGTCGCGGATAACGGGACCGGATTCGTCGATCCACCTGAGCTACTTGGAGAGCCATTTTTCACTCGTAAGCCCGACGGAACGGGACTCGGCCTCCACATCGCCCGCGAAGTAATGGCAGCAAATCGCGGGCGACTTCTGTTCCCGGAACCGGGGGACGTTACGATTCCTAAAGAGGCGACGGGCGCCGTCGTCGCGCTGGTGTTCGACGGTGAGAAATGAGCTACCTCGGCGAGACTTCTATCATAGTAGTTGACGACGAGCCCAAGCATGGTCTCGCGGTCGTAAGGGCACTCAACCAAGAGGGCTTGGGCGTGGCCTACTACACTGGAGATGTCGAAGAATTGCCCCAGACCGCCCTCTCCGGAGTCCGCCTCGCGGTTCTTGACATGGACCTATCGGAGGGCGACGTGGCTGGTCGCGAGCCCGCGGCACGGCTAGCCCCGCTCTTGAGCGTCCTAGGTCGCTTGGTCGCTAGGACCAATGGTCCGTACGTGGCGACGGTGTGGACAAGCCATCCTGAGTTGGTTGCAGAGTTCAAGCGACAATTCTCTAGAATGAACCCAACTACTCCCCCGATGTTCATCACCCCACTGGACAAGGCGGAGTTCTACAAGGGGGAGGAATTCGATTCGGAGAAGCTCCAGATCAAGTTGTTGGAGAGCGTCGCCAAGGCTTGGCCCTTGAGCCTTCTAATCGGTTGGGAGTCGTATAGCAGGCGGGCGTCGAGCGAGGTCGTTTCGCAACTTACCCAGTCTGTCTTCGACGGAAGGTACTGCCGCGGTATCGGCGGCCGAATTCGATGCGCGCCTCCAGACCTGGGTGAAGAGGCTGGCTGCAATTCTTCGGGCCCTCACCATCGCGATGTCGAGCGAGAACGTTACCGAGACCCGAGCGGCCTTCGCGGTTTACACCGGACTCAACGAAATGGAGCGAGACCAACTAGAGAAGCTCACCAGCAGAGCTGACACCGATACGGTTGAGCGGGGCGCCCGACTCTTCGCGGAGGGAGTGGAGGCCCATACCCGACAGGACATGGCCATCATGAACGGAGCATTGCTGTTCTCTGCGCCTCCTGCCGCCGACCCCGTCCCTTGGCCAGGGGACGTCTTCCGCTATTCAGATGTCTTTCCCGCAGGGACTCAACCTCCCGTGACCTTCAGCGGGACTGAAGTTCTCAAAGACATCTTCGAACCCAATCAGCTAGCCCTCCGTCAGAAGGGGAAGGAGCCCGTAGCGTGGCACTACCTTTCCGAAGTCGAACGCGCGTGTGGCCTAGTGCTGGTTGAGGTTACCCCCGTATGTGATTATGTCCAGGACAAGCACGTCTTTTCCTCATTCGTTTGCGGCGTACTCGTCCCAGTGGATCACCAAAGCAAAGTGAGAGGGAGCAACGCTCAATTTCTGTGGAAGACACCGCCGTTTTCGCTGCGGGCGACTGACTCCTCCGAGGTGACTGACTCCGTCTTGGTTCTCGACTTTCAGTTTACTTTCTCGACAGAAAAGCAGTGCGCAGGAGGCGTGCGCCCGCTCTTCCGACTGCGGGAAGCCGTTCTTCACGCCATCCAGGCCGGGCGAGGACGACACGTTTCGAGGCCGGGGTATGCCTCTGTTGACCCACCTCACGAGGAAAAGCCGAACACGTAGCCGCGTGTCATCCAACCCGCGGAAAAGATTCAGCCTTCGATAGGAGCCGCATTATTGCCCGTTCTGCTTCCCGGCGACGAGTTGTGTGCTCCCATACGATTTCTACCTTCCAGCCGGCGGTGTCGGTTCCTCAAATTCTGACACCAAGCCTTCCCGAAATTATGGCACCACGTCGCCCGTTCGTGGGAGGGCTCCGTCGTGACCGCGATGTACTCCTCAGCCTCCTCTCGCCCACCCGTGGGAGGGCACCCTATGCACGACCGAATGAAGCGTCACGAGATCCTCATTCTTCGCCGAGCTGGCCTGACCTTCCGAGAAGTGGCGCGCAAGACGGGGGTGGGCCTCCGCACCGTCAAGCGCATCGCCCGGCAAGGGAGCGTGGATCCTCCTGCTCGACCCCCGGCGGGTCGTCCGCCGATCGCCCTTTCCTTCGAGGACACCGCTCGGGCCATCCTCTCCACGGACGCCGATCTCCCGACCGTGGAGGTCCTCCGCCGTCTCCGCGAATCCGGATACGTCGGCGGCAAGAATCCGGTCTACCGTATGATCCGTCGACTGCGTCACGTCGTGACCCCTCCCCTCGTGCGCTTCGAAGGTCTCGCCGGTGAGTTCTGCCAGAACGACTTCGGCCACGTCCGGGTCCGGTACGACAACGGCACCGAGGAGTTGCTTCACTTCTTCGCGAGCCGTCTCAAGTGGTCGCGCTGGGTCTATGTCGAGCTCGTTCCCAACGAGCAGGTCGAGGCGCTCATCCGCGCTCTCCTCCACGCCTTCGACACTTTCGGCGGGGTTCCCTTGGCGTGTGTCTTCGACAATCCGAAGACCATAGTGATCTCCCGCCAGGGCGGATCGATCCAATGGAATGACACCTTCTCCCAGGTCGCCCTCGATTATCGGTTCGGGCCCGAGCTCTGCACCCCGCGCCGTGGCCAGGAGAAGGGGTCGGTGGAGAACCTGGTCGGCTTCGTGAAGAACGGGTTCTTCAAGGTCCGTCGGTTCCACGACCGAGCGGACCTCGACACGCAGCTCGCCCAGTGGCACCGTGACGTCAACGAAGTGCGCCCGTGTCGGGCTACGGGCGTGACGCCCGCAGCTCGAATCGTCGAGGAACGGCGACGCCTGCGTCCCCTTTCGATCCCCTCGGCCGAGTACGCTCTCCGCTTCCCGGTCCGAGTGGGGCCGACCGGTTGGGTGTCGTTCCAAGGAGTCCGCTACTCGATGCCCGCCGAGACCATCGGGCTCTCCGCCACGCTGTTCCTCTATCGCGACGCGGTCCGCATCATGACGGATCGTCACGACGTGCATCACCCGCGGCGCCCTCACAACGGGGTGAGCACACTACCGAAGCACGTCACGAGCGCGCTGGCGGCGGTATCGGGTCGTCGGGCGGAACTGTACCATCAGCGGCAGCGGTTGCTCGAAGTGGGTCCGTCGGCGGAAGCGTTCCTCACCGAGCTCGTCCACGCCCGACCACACACGTGGGCGAGTGACGTCCGGCGTCTCTTCGAGCTGCTCCTCCAGCACGGTCCCGAACGGATGGCCGGGGCGTTCCAGCAGGCACTGGATCGAGGCTGGTACGGCGCCGAACTGGTCGAGCCGCTGTTGACGCGGCCGTGGGGGATGCTCGAGGAGGCACACACATGACGACCGAGGTCGAGTTGAACGGGATGCTGCGACGACTGCACATGCCGACGGTGCGACGGCTCTGGAGCAAACTCCAGGTGCGGGCGGAGCAGGAGGGGATGAGCTACGCCGACTACCTGCAGATCCTCGTGGGCGAAGAGATCGCCCATCGCACGCAGACACGGATCTCGCGGATGACTCACCGAGCCCGGTTCCCCTTCCTCCGGACGATCGAGGAGTTTGACTTCACCTTCCAAGCCGGATTGAGGAAGGAGCTGCTCGGCTCCTACCTCGGCCCGGAGTTCGTCCCCGAGGGACGGAGCCTCCTCCTCTACGGCTCCTCGGGCGTCGGGAAGACGCATGTGGCGATCGCGATCGCCTACAAGGCGATCCAGCACGGCTCGGACGCAAGGTTCGTGACGGCGGCGCATCTGATCGACGAGCTCTCCTCGGCGAGCCGAGAAGGGAGACTGCGGGAGGCCCTGGTGCCGTACACGCATCCCGGGGTGCTGGTGGTCGACGAGGTCGGGTATCTGTCGTACGGTCCGGACGCGGCGAACGTGCTGTTCCAGGTAGTGAATGAGCGGCATCTTCATCGACGACCGATGGTGTTCACGACGAACAAGCCGATCGAGGAGTGGGGACGCGTGCTGCACGATCCGGACCTGGCGGAGGCGATCTTGGACCGCGTGCTGGAGCGTGGGCGGGTCCTACAATTCAAGGGACCGTCGTACCGAACGCGAAATCTCCGGGAGATGGAAGGTGCCAAAGTTTCGGGAAAAGAAGTGCCAGAGTTTCAGGAACCCACAGGCGGCGCGGAGTGTCGCAACTTGCGAGCGGTCGCGACGTTGGCTTGATCTTCAGTTTTCGGATCCAGAAACTCCGGTTCGTCGATGGCGTGGAATAGTGCCGCGGACAGCCATGCCAAAAGCATCCGTGGACGAGAATAACGAGGTGAACATCGGGGACGAGAACATCGACATCGACCCCCCGGACCAATCGATGGGACCGGTACCTGACTCCGCTTTTGCGTAG
The DNA here is from genome assembly GCA_963838955.1 of uncultured Thermoplasmata archaeon. Taxonomy (GTDB): domain Archaea; phylum Thermoplasmatota; class Thermoplasmata; order Lutacidiplasmatales; family UBA184; genus Lutacidiplasma. The sequence continues at coordinate 333,689 of CAWISZ010000004.1, forward strand.
GATCTGGTGCACGATTATCTCAGGGCAAGTGTTCCTCCCCCGGATGCGGGACATCAAGGCGGTCCGCTGTGCTGGGGAGATGTTATCGGCCAAGACCTCCACCCGTTCTTCCTCAGTGTGGATTCACAGGCCCGAGGGTGAGCCGGGACCTCTCGTGGATTACTCGCTTCCTCTTCACATCCCGCCGGGCTCATCATAAAGTGTATGAATACCTGTATGGGCAGCCAGACAACTCTATACCAGCGGAGTTCGGGCTTGTGAACCTCCGCTGTCGAAACTCTCAAACTTCCGCCGCCGGGTCCGTCTGCTCCCGGGGGACGGTTCTCCCGTCGCCCCGGGGAAGGGGTTCGTCACCTTCGGTGGAGGACCGAAGAGGCGCAGATTGCAAGCGGTTGGCGAGGTCGGAGAGAGCCCGGGCGGTCGGGCCTCCGGAAGGGCAGGTCCCTGACGTAGTCTCAAATGATGGGCGAGCTGAGCGCACGTCAGGGGAGCGACTCGAAAACATGGGGCCTAGGCACCTACCGGAAGGGGTTTCCAGGGGGGTCGAGCAGGGGTGTCGAACGAGTGGACCGCTTCCCGTAGGTCGTCGGACTGGGCGCCGATGTAGTAGTAACTCATGGCGGCGTCCCTGTGTCCATAGAGCATCCGGATTCGGTTGATGTCTACGCCCAGGTCGTAGTAGAGCATCCGACCGAAGCTCCGCCTTAGGTCGTGGCAAGAGATCTTCGGGATTCCGACCCGTCTTCCGACTCGTCGCAGGTCGCCGTCGATGACATTGTAGCTGGCCGGGAAGACCGGCTCGCCCGGTTCGCGTCCCACGACAAGCGGTCGCAGGGCGTTCGCCACACCGTTCCCGACAGGGACCTCTTGTCGCTTTCCACCCTTCCGATTCACGATGACCCGGGGGTCGTCCACGGCAAGCGAGCAATCGCCCACCCGCAGCAGGGAGACCTCGATTCGCCGGAGACCGGCCCAGGCGGTCAAAGCGACGACCAAGCGTTCCCGGTCCGTCTCGCAAGCGTTCCAAAGATGGTCCACTGTTCGTCGGTCGAACCAGCGACGATTCGTCGCATCGCCCCGTACCGAGCGCCATATCGCGTCCTTCTCGGCGACCGGGTTACGCGCCCACCGGAGAAACCCCCGGAGGATGTGCAACGCTTGAAATGCGGTCGTCTGTTTGAGTCGGCCCACCCTGCGGGAGTAGTGCCCGGGACCCACCGGATTCTTCTTCCACGCAAGGACTGACCCGGGGCTGATGTCCGACGCGAAGATCGGGCGAGAAAGCCCGGCGGCCTCGAAGCGTGAGGGCCAGGCTCTCAGGCACCGTATCGCGTTTTGAACGCTCGTCTCGCTCCATCCTCTCTCGACTCGCTGCTCCGCTGCGTATCTTGCCGCGTTCCAGTTCCACCACCGCGCCTGCTCAGGCACGGTGTCCTCCGTAGGGACGGACAGAGTGCCGGGTGAAAAAGGGTCGGTTCTCACCGAGGAGGCTCCTCCGGGGGTGTCCGGACCTTTTCGCACGAGGGAGGATTGTCCACGGTCCTTAGGCCGCGCTTCAGTAGGTAGGCCGCCCTCCGACACGTCTCACCGGGAAGACCGACCCGGCGGGCCACGTCCGCCCACGCGAAGCCCTCTTCCCGAAGCTGCCGGGCGCGCTCCGCGATCTCCGGGGTCATGCGACGTGGTCGGCCAACGGGGCGGCCGGAGCGCGTCTTCCGCCGACCCTCCCGAAGTTCGCGCATCGCGACGCGGACCCGTTCGGACTTGCGCCGGCTCTCGAATGAGGAGACGACCGGCAAGATCGCTCGGAGGAGATCGCGCCCCATGCTCTGCGAGCCGTCCTCCGAAGAGTCGAGCATCGGCTCGCGCAAAGAATGGAACCGGACCCCGAGAGCCTCCAACTCCTCGATAGAGCCCACGGCGCGGACGAATGAAGGCTCCCGAGACCAACGGTCGAGAGACCATACAAGGACCCGGTCGAACGGTCGGTCGGGTTGCCGCGCGTCCCGTCGGAGACGTTCGTATTCATCCCGCTCGACCCGGCCAGTCCCCGTCGCCTTCTCCGCATAAACCGAGACGCCGGACCACCCCCGACGCTCGGCCTCGGCGCGGAGATCGCGTTCCTGCCCGGCGAGGTCTTGCTCCTCTGAGGAGACACGAAGATAGAGGGCGACTCGATTCAAGACTCACCTCCCGGAGACCGAAGGACCCTCCCGGTCCACCGCTCTTCGACTGTCCCATCCTGGCGGGTGAGCGTCTTCTCGTCGAACCGGAGGATAGGACTCCTCGCCGGTTCGGCCGCGGAAGACGGCCTGTTTTCCTCCTCGATTCCGATGCGCTTTCGAACCTCTGAGTCGAAGCGCAAGAACCGTCTCCCCCCGAACGAACTCTTCTTCTTGCCAGGGGAGAATCCGGCTTCCCGAAGGGCCGATGCAAACGCCGCTCCGTTCGGGGCATACGGCCGGGGGCCAGCCATCCTCCGCTTTTCGTTAGCAAAAGCCAGGAGCTCGGACTGCAGGACCTCAAGATCGGGCATGGATGGGTCCCCGCGACGGGCCTCGTAGAACTCAAGAAGGTAATCGCGGAGTTCCTCCCCCTCTGTATCTGACTCGGCCTGGGCTCCCGCCGCTTTGTGGATTGTCTCTTCGAGGTCGAGTCCGAGAATGTCCGAGAGCGCAAAGAGTATCGCTGCCGATTCCTGACTTCGGGCAAGCCCGGGGGGAAGGCCGTCGAGCCGCGCGATGAACGCGGGGTCATTCATGCGACGCTCGACCTCGCCCTTCGTGAGTCCGCGGATGGCTCGCTCGCACAATCGGCGGAGGTGGCCGGCGAGCGGAAGGATGCGCCTGTCCGGGAAGAGGTTGCTTACGACTAGCAGCCCCCCGGTCCGGCGGGGGAGGTCGATGAGATAGCACCGGGAGAGGAGCGCGTCATCCACCTTCCCCCGAAAGTTGAAGACCTTCGGACCGCCAATATTCCGCTCCTCCGTCTTCCACGCGTTACCGTCCGGAACCTTGATTGGATAAGTGGCGTTCCAGGAATTTCCCGTTCGAAGGATGCCTTCGAGGTCTTCGAGTCGCTTCGACTGAGTATCCACCTCATCGAGCCCAACGAAGCCGACACCGAATCGGTCGCGGAGCGCCGCGAGGCTCCCGCCGGCGAAGAACCGGCCGCCGGCCAGTTTCGTAACGACCTTGGTCGCCTTCGTTTTGCCACTCGACTTTGACCCGGCGAACGCGAGGTTCAAGCAGATCTCATCGGGAAGGACGGGCCGGAGGTGGGGCTGAGCGGCGATGAGGACCATGAGGTCGAGGTGCCACGGCTCGCGCACCGGGATGAGGTCAGCGAGAGCGTTGCGGGCGGCGACCATGAAAATGGCAGGGTTCGCCCCGAGCGCCGCGTCCAAGACTTCTGTAAAGGGGACACCGCGGGAAAGCGCCTCGACCCCGGCATCAAGCAAGAGTTTCCGATCTCCCGGCGTTATGCGGAAGTTTTTGACAAAGATGCCGACGCCGTCCAGAAGCGCTTGCGGGATGCACCCGGCGCGCTCTGTGAAACCGTTATCCGGTCCCGGCGCTTCGATAGATCGCTCAGCTTCCGCCATCGGCGAGTCCCCGCTCGTCGGTCTCGGCCGGCTGGACCGGCCTTGGCGCCGGGGCGCCGGGGTTTCTCTCCCCGGCGCTCGAAGCGGCGCTCTTTCTCGCTCGGGTTATCACGACTCGTTCGTCGTTGTATTCCACTTCGACCGGGTCGCCGCGTTCGAGACCAACCTGCCTTCCCCAATCCTTAGGAAGCGCGACGAGAAACGACCCCGAGACGACTTGGACGCGAGACGTTCGCCGCATGGTTACCCGAGGGGCCGGCAATATATAGCTATCAAATATGAGGGTCCTGAGGGTCGAAAGGTGACGCATCCGAGACCGAAATTGGAGGGATGGGACGAATCACGACTTGGCGGTCTCGAAGGTTCCGACCCAGAAGAGTGGGTGGGAACGGTCCTGAGCACCCTCACCACCGAGGAGTCGCATCTCCGCCGAGATGGACGAGTCCCTCGTTTCTACCGGTCGTGGAGGTTCGGCGAGATACGCGAGGCGATCCGACAGGAGCTCGAACGGCGTGACGGCGGAGGAAGGGACCGCATGAAGCTCGCGTCGCTTCGAACAAGCCGGGGGCTAAAGGCGCTCGAAGAGGAGGGCGACCTCACTCGGCCGAACCGGCGTTACCGGCTGAGTGAGGAGCGGGGCTGGGCAGAGCACGCCCACGAGGCTATCAGAACGTCCGAGCAGGCCGTCCGAGACCGGAAGGCATGCCTCCGCGTGAAAATGGAACATGAAGGACAGACCCACCGGATTACGCTCGCGTTCGAACCAAAACTCGGCGGTCCGGCCGAGGTGACAATCTCGTGGCTAATCTATCCGACAGGCCGAGCCACTACCTGCGCAATCGGTGCCCGCAATACCGTGCCGCGCGAAACCCTAGCGTGACAAAGGGTCCGGGGCGCCGCGTCACGGTCGGTATGGTTGGTCCACTCGGTATGCTCTCTCGTGACGGCACATACCGCCCGTACCGAGCATACCGAGCAGCGCGCGGGGAGGGACCGGGTCGGATGTGCGAGGGTTTCAGAGGGGGTCGAACCCCGTCCCAAGTGCGTTTCTTGACCGTTTGACACCTGGTCGCCGTTCGAACGGGTCACAAACGGGTGGGAGACGGTTGCGGTTCGGAGCCATTCCGGAGTCGGAAGTCGCCCCGGGGAATCGTGCGAAATACCTTTACCATGCGGAAGGGTCGCGGTCCTGTTAAAGTTCGGGACCCGAAATGCGCCGGTCGGTGGCGGGACCCGGGTTCGAGTCGCTATCCCGGCGTCGGGCACTCGATCTCTCGCAGTCCAGGCGTCGGAGTATCAGTACTCTACGGCATGGTGGCCTGGATGGTATATATACCCTAGAACGATTCGTATCATCATGATGAACTGGGAAGACAGGCAACTCGGCGTCGTCTCGTGGGTAGCCGGTTCAATCGATGACGAGGCAACCATCCGCCTCAACCTCGAAACGCTTGAGGAGGGAACCGCCAGCTTTCTCCAGCAGGTCAACGAGGCTATCGCTCGTCGGGGTCGCTAGACCCAAGCTATTGTGTTCCTTGAGCCTTGGGCATGTCTACCCCGCCCGCCGAGCGTGAGAAACCGCAACTCCTACAGGTAGCGGAGCGATGGGCAAAGGCTGCCGGACGTGATGTAAAGTGGGGGAGCTTCAAGGTCGGTTCTCCTGAGGCGTCGTTCCAGAGCATGCTGGTGATCCAGCAGGGCTCTATCGCGGTATTCGTACGGTGCCAAGCCGATGCACTCGTCGTCTTTGTGGTGGCCGATTTGCCTATGGAGGCCCGTCAGAAGATCGCCACCCTGTCCTCGGAACTCCGATCCAAGATGCTGATTCATCTACGCCAGGAGCTGCTATCGGTTCCAAGAAATGGTTTCGCCGTGTTCCCACCGACGCTGATGAGCATCGACCAGCTTGAACGATTCATAGTAGAGCAGACGCTGGTTATTGACGAGCACGACCCCTCCACACGAAATCGATTCCTTGATGCAGTCATGGAAGTAACGGTCGGAGCAATGCGGGCAGCTCAGGTGATAGCCTCGCTGGGCCAACCGCTTCTGGGCTCCTCACCGGGCACGTCCGGCTCCCGCCAAGCAGCAGATGCAATGTTCCGGTGAGGGTCCATGGCGATTGACGAACTGTCGGTTCATAACTTCCGGGCCATCCAATCGGAGACTCTCAAAGAGATTCCACCGGTTGCCGGCATCTGGGGGAGAAATGGTTGCGGGAAATCGGCGGTTCTCCAATCTATCGTCGCACTCAAGAACTTCGCGGAGGTAGGTTATGGCCCTGAGCCTGTCCCGGCGCTCAACTCTCACGGCCTCGCCCTCGGCGGCTGGGACACAATCTTCTTCAAAGGTCAGAGCCCGGGAAAGCAGCTCTCTATCGAGGCCAAGGGGAGGGCCGGCGTCCGGTTGGGGCTGTTCCAACTCGCGGGCACCGTCACCATTGACGTACCAGATTCGAGCTTTCCCGGCTCGATTCGGTACTTCCCAACCCAGAGGACCCTTACGGAGAGGACGTATCCCATCAGCGACTACTCCACTGCTGGCCTCGCCCTGTCACCCAACATAATGCACCCGTACGTCCACTGGTTCATCCACCAGAAACTCTACGAGAGGCAACAAACCGGACTAGCGAACGAGCTTGACGACGTGAACAAATGGTTACGGGGCTTCGGCTTGGGTGAAATCAGCGATAGACCGACGCAGGGCCCTCAAGCAACCGTTTCCGGCATGTTCACCGACGCTGCGACGGGTTACGGCGCACCAATCATAGACGGCGGGTTCGGGGGGAACTCGATGCTGTCAATTCTCCTCGAAGCGTACTCCTTCAAGAATGGGATCCTCCTGGTCGAAGAGCCCGAGATGTCGTTGCATCCTGGGGCTCAGGCTGACCTGTTCGACCTTTTCGTGACGCTCGCGGAGAAGAGGGGTCATCAGGTGATCTCACTAGTCACTCGGAGTACCTGTTGCGTCGTTTCGCAAGGTACGGGAAGGACAACCTCAGCTCGAAGACCATAGGGGCTTACCATGGCCAGAAAGACGCGGCCGGGGCCCACTTCACTCGCCTGCCGATGGACGAGTTGATTAAGCGTTGGGAGGAGAGGCACGAAGACATACTGCTCGACCTCCACCACCGGCCCCCCATTTAATGGGACGACAGGTTGGCGTGGAATTCCGACTGAGGCGGAGCGATCTTCATCTTCCGCGCCTCCAGGGTTGTGTAACTCTCCGGGGCTTTTCCGCGCCCGGACTGAGGCCCGAACGGAGCGAGGTAGTTCGCGCATGCAGCCGTGCCCTCGTCAGGCCGATAGGGTGTTAGACATCACCATTCTGTCACGACCCTTCATTATATGGAGCGAATCAATCTCGCCTCGGATGAAGACGAACGACCTCGTGGTCGGCCTTGTCTCGATGGTCCTTGCCTTCGGTTTCTGGGGCTGGGCGCTGGTGATCGCAAGCGGCAACTGTGCGACGAGCCAGGAGGCTTCAACGCACTACGGCATCCCGCTCTGTAGCACCTCCGTCACCGAGATCGCCGTCTTCGGGGTTATCGGATTGATCCTCCTAATCCTCGCCATAATCTTCCTGGTCGAGGGCCGAAAGAAGAACGCCTCAGTAACGCCCGTCCTTCCACCAGTTACGCCTATCTCTCCACCAATTCAAATCTGCCTGAATTGCGGAATGCAAAGGACGCCCGGTGCCCAGTTCTGTACGACTTGTGGCGCGCCCTTCCCCTCCTTTGGACGACCGACGAATTGAGTCCCTACCCGCTGGTCCCGGCCAAGAGGGACGAAGGAAAGAGGGGCCCCGGGTCCCCCCGGGGCCGGAAGGGGTTTGTCGCCTACTCGGTGGAGGAACCGAACAGGCAGACACGTAGCCGGTTGGCGAGATCGGAGAGGGTTCGGTAGGTCGGGTCGATTTCGAGTCGGTCTCCTGACGTGAACTCAACTAATGGGCGAGCTGAGCGCACGTGGTGGCCTGGCCCTGGAGAGATGGGACGGTGGCCTTCCCTGGGCGGCATTCCCGAGCGGTCGAGCACGAAGAACGTTACCGTCCTCTCCTCCCCGACGGAGGGCCGGATGCGTTCGGTAGATTCGTCGCGGGAGGCTGGGGGGCCTTCCCCCTGTGCCCGACCGACCCTGAACCCTCTCCGAGGGGACCATCGAGTCGCCCTTCGTCGCAGCTGAGCCCGAGCTCTGTTGCGAGCGCGGCTTTCGAGATGCTATCATACCGAGGCGTCTCATCCAGAACTCGGACTTGCGATGCGGGATATGGGGTCGGTACCGCGACAATCCATCCCGTACCGGTGTGGGAGAAGGTTCACGCAAGGGGACCCCAATTCTCGCGCCATGCGCACTTCACCTTCTGAACCGGAACGGGTTTCTCTCACGAGCAGGGCGAGCTGCGCCCAAATCTGGGCGGGGACTGCTGACGAGCGCCCCGGTTCTTGGATCCCCAGCTCGACTCCTCGCGACCACGGGCCACTCCGAGCCCATCGTCCGGGATTGCGCTTCCATGGAACTCGCCCAACCGTCTCCTCCTCGGCGAAGACCATCGTCCGCAGCCCATGCTCACTGCGTTCCCGACTTCCGAGGTCCGACCGATGCTCATCGTGAGGACCCCGGAAGGAACCGTCCTGGGCCCGCTCGTCCATGGGGGCGTCTCCCCGTTCCCGGGATGAGGAGCGAGGAGGGCAGGAGTTGGGGATCGACGCTGCGGGTCTGTCGGGCGAGCTCCCCTTCGCGGGTTCCGACACGAGGGTGACCGGCCACGGGCGGGGTCGGCCGGCGGGAATCGACCGCCACCAGTTCCAAGTCGCGGTTTCGAGCCAGCTGCAGTCGTACTTCCGCACGTCCCGGTTTTGGGTGGCCTTCGGGGTCGTCGTCGGCTTGGGGGCCCTATTCTCTCTCGTGGGCTCGCATCAGGGCCTCGCGCCGACGGCGCTGGGGTACGTTGCCGGCGTGACCACCCTTACCGCGTACCTCGCTATTGTCACGGGAGCCTTGTTCGGTGGGGATGCGATTTCGACGGACTTCGGATCGAAGACGGGCTACTACATGCTTCCGGTTCCGGTTCGCCGTTCCGTGCTCCTGGGCGGACGGTACTTGGCCGCTTTCCTCGTGAGCCTGCTGGTAATGGGAACCTTCTACGGCATCGTGAGTCTCGGCGCGATCGCGTTCTATCCGGGCGGCTCGGTGCCCTGGGGGAACGTCGCCCTCGCGTACGCTCTCGTTGCGGTGCTAATGCTCGGGATCCTCTCGTTCGCCTTCGCCCTGAGCTCGATGTCCAAGAGCTCCGCGTTCGGTCTCGTGCTCACGATCATGATGCTGCTCGTCGTGTTCGAGATCCTCGACGCGGTGGTGGGCGGCACCGTCGGGCCGAACTACCTGTGGTTCTCCATCCTCTACGCGTCCAACACCGTACAGTCGGTCGTTTCCGCTGGACTCTCGGCATCGGGCCCGGGGGTCGGCGAGGCCCTGGTGATCATGGGCGCCTATGCCGCCGGCTTCCTCGGGCTCGCCCTCGTTCTGTTCGGCCGGGAGGAGATGTAAGGAAATGTCGAAGCCATCGGTCGAAGTCAGTCACCTCACCAAGAGATTCGGATCGACCGTCGCATTGGACGACGCCTCCTTCCGATTCGAAGGCGCGGGTGCCGTCGGGTACCTGGGGCCGAACGGGGCCGGCAAACGACGACCCTCAAGCTGATGACCTCCCTCGCGCGCCCCACGCGCGGGCAGGCGCTCATCAACGGAATCGAAGTGGCGGCTCAGCCCCATCGAGCGCTCTGGGAGGTCGGCAGCATGGTCGAGTCCCCGGAGCCGTATCCGTGGCAGACGGGACAGCAAACGCTCGAGATGATCGCCCGCTTCCATGACATGCCGCAGACCGCGGCGCGGGCCCGCATCCGCGAACTCGTTGACGAGCTCGACCTTCCTCCATTGAACCGGAAGACCGGGAAGCTCTCGAAAGGACAACGCCAGCGTGTAGTGATCGCGGCTGCGCTCCTGAGCGACCCGGCGATCATCATCTTGGACGAGCCGACCAGTGGCCTCGACCCGGCCGAGCGGGTTACCATTCGGAACGTCCTCCTGCGCCTCAAGAAGGACCGACTCATCCTGATGAGCTCGCACCTCCTGAACGAAGTGACGGAGATCTGCGACCACGCCGTGTTCATCAATCACGGAAAGATCTTGCTGAACGACACCGTGGAGGCCATCAGCCAACGTCACGCGGCCACCGAGGTCGAGGTCGAGTTCGAGCAGCCCACGTCGCCCGAGCTCCTGAGGCAGATCGCGCCGATCCTACCCGGCATGCGCGTGCTCTCTTCCACCACCATCCGCGCTCCCATGGAGGGCCACCGAGGGACGCGGGCGGCGATCCTGCGCCAGTGCGTCCAGCTCGCCCCGGTGGTTTCCTTCCGAAGCGCTTCCCTCTCTCTCGAGAATGTCTATCTCGAACTGATGGGGACGACCTCGCAGGAGCGTCCGGTGGACCGCACGCCGCCCCCTCCCGGCCCTTCGTAGCGCGGGCTCGACCGGACTCGGAGGGGCGTGGCGCGCTGATGGTGGGTAGAACCCGTGGGTCGCCTGATCTATAGACCGACCCGGTCGGGGCCGCCGGCCCCGGAGCACTTGGCGGGCCGGATTCTGGCCGGATCCCGCCTGGAGCGCCTGCCCGAAGAGCACCTCTTCCACATCCGATGGAGCCCAGCCCGCCCGGTCGATCGCCGCCCGCGCCGCCAGGATCCCAAGACCGGTCGCCGGTACAGCCCGCCAAGCTCCCCCGAATCGTCCGATCGGTGTGCGGACAGCGGAGAGGATCGCGACGGAGTGCGGGGCAGCAGCGAGCACGGCCAACCTACCAGCGGTCCGGCTAAGAAGATGGCGGCGCACTCCGACCACAGGCGGCCACAGCGTCGGGCGCGGCTCGGCGCGGATGCGGGGAGGAGGGTTAAACGCTCCGGAACATCCTGCTCCTCTCGGGCCTTGGGACCGTAGCGATGAGTTCGACCGGATCGCGGTTGACGCATCTAGAATGTCGAGCGTGCTGCACCGAGCTCCCGTCCGACCGGCCGGCCACGATCTGCCCCACGTGCGCGGGCCCGCTGTTCGCCGCGTACCGTCTGGACGACTGGAACGCGCGCGCCTGGAGGGGAGCGATCTCCGGTCGGCCCGCGACGCTCTGGCGCTACCGCGAGCTCCTTCCCGTGCAGTCGGTCGAATCGATCACCACCCTCGGGGAGGGGTTGACCCCGATCCTCTCCCTCGGCCCGGTCCCCGAGGCGCCCGAGATCGAGGTTTGGCTGAAGGACGACGGCGCGATGCCGATCGGGTCGTTCAAGGCCCGCGGCATGAGCGTCGCGGTCTCTCGCGCTCGCGAGCTCGGCATCTCTCGTCTATTCGTCCCGAGCGCCGGCAACGCGGGGGTCGCCCTGGCCGCCTACGCAGCGCGCGCCGGCCTCCCGGCGCGGGTCTACCTGCCCGAGGGGACGCCCGCGGCCATGGAACGCGCGTGTCGCGCGTACGGCGCGGAGGTGGTGACGCGGGGAAGGACGATCCGCGAAGCAGGTGAAGCGGCCCGACGGGGCGAAGCGGGAAGCGGGGCCTTCGATCTCTCCACGTTGCGCGAGCCGTACCGAGCGGAAGGAAAGAAGACGATGGGGTTCGAGATCTGGGAACAGATGGGTCGGGAGGGAATGCCCGACGCGATCGTCTATCCCACGGGCGGAGGGACCGGGATCGTGGGAATGTACCGAGCGTTCGTACAGCTGCAAACGCACGGGCTGCTCGAACGCATGCCGCGACTCTACTCCGTCCAGCCGGAGCACTGCGCTCCGATCGTCCGCGCGCTGCGCGAAGCCGAGAGCCGGGCCACGCCGTGGGAGGGAGCGCACACGGTCGCCCCTGGACTTCTCGTCCCGGCTCCGTTCGGCTCCGAGCGGGTCCTCGAAGCGATCCGGGAGAGCCGAGGCGGAGGAGCTACGGTCGAGGACGAAGCGATCCTCGGAGCGGTGAGCCATCTCGCCCGTCGCCACGGGGTCTCGGCATCGCCGGAAGGCGCGGCGTCGTATGCGTCGCTTCCGATCCTGATCCGGAGCGGTGCCCTCCGCCCGGGGGAGCGCGTGCTCCTCTACAACACCGGCTCCGGGATTCCCTTCCTTTCCTGAGCGAGATGAACGGCTCGCTGCCCCCGGCTCGGGTGGGGCACAACCCCGAGTTCGATCCCGAGAGGCTGGACGCGGGGAGACGGTCTTGCCGCGAAGACCTCGCGGGAAGGGGACGAACCCGGGGCGCCCACGCCCCTTCGTTGTGAGCCGAGCGGGGGTCCATCGGCTACGGCGCGCGGTCGAGCAAGAGATGCGAGAGGATCTCGCGGACCACCGATGGGATGGATCCGGTCGCGTCGACTCCGATCCCGTAGTCGAACCGGGTGGACTTCGCGAAGACCTCTCGCACGGCCGTACGCCCGTACGGATGCGCTCGCCGGTGATCCCGCCGGGCGCAGACGCTTTCGGGCGCCTTCAGGGTGAAGACGTAGTGGCGGTAGTCGAGCCGGCGGAGCAGATCCCGGATCTGAGCCTTCCAGTAAAAGTTTCCGTCGAAGATCACCGGGGTCCCCCGAACGAGCAGCTTGCTCGCTCGGTCCGCCGCGAATGCATTGGCCTGGAGGAACTCGGACAGGCGGCCCGAGTCCCACAACCCCTCATCTTCCAGGATCCGGTCGATGGAGATGGGTTCGCCGCGAACCTTCCTCGCCAGCCTTTGGGAGACGGTAGACTTGCCGATTCCGAGCGGGCCTCGGATGATGAGGTAGAAGGCCATGGCGACGTCCGCGAGCGGAGCGCATCGCGGGACCGCGAGATAACTTTGTCCCGGGGAGCGCGATCGGGCCGCTCGCCGAGGCGACCTTCGGCCCGTCTTGGTGCCCTGCCCTGTTCTGAGCGTCGATCGTCGTGTCGGATGGAGCCCCGCGTGCACCTCGTGGAAGACGACCCCGAGGCCCGGGGCCAGTGCGATCCGCGGCACCCGATCCCAATCGAGACCCGGCGCCGCGCGCGACGGCGAGGTGGTTTCGATCCTCGGCCCGACCACCCCGGGTCATCGATGGAGGCTGACCGTTTGAGCCTGGGTTCCATCGGTCTACTCGTCGCGACGGGAGGCTCGCGGAGGACCGGGAGGGTGCCATGGTTATTTGGAACTTCTGAGCGCGGGGGACGCACGGCGGTCAGCGTTATGCCCCGGTGCGGGGTTCTGTCCCCGATGTCGGCGGTTCCCCGGAGCCTTCCGCTCCTCCAACGTTCGCACCCCCGCGGGAGGTTCGCATGACGGAACGCGGGACCTACATCGTCCTCGAGGGCATCGACGGAACCGGAAAGACCGAGCTCGCCTCTCGGTTGGTCCCTCCGCTACTCGCGCGCGGTCACTCCGTATCGAGCTTCCGGGAACCTACCGACAAGTTTCTCCGGTCGGAGTTCACGCGTCTGAGCCGGGTCGATTCGTTCGCGGCCGCGCTGTGCCACACCGTCGATCGGGCGCTGCTGCGGCCGCAGCTCGAGCGCGCTCTCGAGATGGGGGACCTCGTGATCCAAGACCGGTCGTTCTACTCGACGCTGGCCTACCAGTACCCCGGATTGAGCCCCGAAGCCTGGCGGGAGGTGGACCGCATCGAGCGCGAGATCGCCATCGACCCCGACCTCGTCCTGTATCTGGACGTGCCGGTCGACGTAGCGATGAAGCGCGTGGAGGCCCGGAGCCGACGCGACGCCTTCGAAGACGAGCCGTACCTCCTGAAGGTGAAGCGGAAGTTCGAGCAGATGTTCCAGCCCCCGCGATGGGTACGGATCAATGCGAGCGGCCCACCGGACCAGACCCTCGAGCAGGCGATGAACGCTCTCCTCGCGATCGGCCTCTGATCGGATCGAGGCGCGACCCCCGCTCTGGAGCCATCGGATTTCGCAAGATATATGGACGATCGCCCGCTGCGGGCTTGCTTAGGCGGTGGATGGGCTCGTGCGTGTCGAGGGAACGCCCGCTCGGATTGCGGCTGGCGCGGTCCCCTACGCAGACGAAATCCTCCCCCCCACGGCGCTCCAGTTTCTCGGCGACCTCCACCGGGCGTTCGATGCCCGTCGTCGGGAGCTCCTCTCCCTGCGGGGCGCGTTCCGGAACGGGATCCGAGCGGGCATCCCCCCCGGATTCCCGGAGGAGACGCGCACGGTCCGCGAGTCCGAATGGAGGGTGCCGGCTCCCCCGGCAGATCTCGCCGATCGCCGGGTCGAGATCACCGGTCCACCGGACCGCAAGATGATCATCAACGCGCTCAACTCCGGAGCGCGCGTGTACATGGCCGACTTCGAGGACGCGCACGCCCCGACGTGGAACGGCACGGTGGCCGGCCAGCACCACCTGAAGGACGCGGTCCGCCAACGCATCACCTATCGGGCTCCGGACGGGAGGGAATACCGGCTCCACGATCGGGTCGCGACTCTGATGGTTCGACCCCGGGGCTGGCACCTCGAGGAGCGGCACGTCACGGTCGATGGACAGCCGATCTCGGCGAGCCTGTTCGACTTCGGACTCTTTCTGTTCCACAACGGGGCGGAACTTCGGCGCCGGGGTACGGGACCGTACTTCTACCTCCCCAAGCTGGAGCACTACCTGGAAGCCCGGCTGTGGAACGACGTCTTCGTCGCTGCGGAAGGCACGCTCGGTCTTCCGAACGGCGCGATCCGGGCCACGGTCCTCATCGAGACCTTGCCGGCCGCCTTCCAGATGGACGAGATCCTGTTCGAGTTGCGGGAGCACTCCGCAGGGCTCAATTGCGGCCGTTGGGACTACCTGTTCAGCTTCATCAAGCAGTTCCGGGACGACGCGACCGTTCGGTTCCCGGACCGGGACCGGCTCACGATGGAGAGCCCGTTCCTCACCGCGTACTCTTCGCTGCTCGTGCAGACGTGCCACCGACGGGGCGCCCACGCGATGGGAGGGATGGCCGCCCAGATCCCCATCGCGCACGACGCCGGAGCGAACGCGGCGGCGATCGCACGGGTCGAGGCCGATAAGGAGCGCGAGGTCCGCGCCGGCCACGACGGCACATGGGTGGCGCACCCTGCCCTCGTCCCGATCGCGAAAGCGATCTTCGACCGGGAGATGCCGGGCCCGAACCAGATCGACCGAGTCCTGCCACTCCGGCCGATCGGCGCGCGGGACCTGCTGACCCTTCCGCACGGCCCAGTAACCGAGGAGGGGGTGCGGCGGAACGCCCGAGTCTCCTTCCTCTACCTCGAATCCTGGCTTCGAGGGGTCGGCTGCGTGCCGATCGACCACCTCATGGAGGACGCCGCCACCGCCGAGATCGCACGCTCCGAGCTCTGGTACTGGATCCATCACTCCGAGCCTCTCGACGGGGGCGGAGTGGTCGACGCCGCTCTGTTTCGACGCTACCTCGCAGTCGAGGCGGCGGGTCTTCGATCGGCGATCCCCCCGGGCGGCGATGCCCCCTCGATCTCCCGGGCTCTGGAGGTCCTGGACCGTATCGTGACGGCTCCCGAGCTCGAGGAGTTCATCACGACCGCCGCATATCCCGCCTTGGTCGACGTGCCGACGGGCGACAGCTCCTGAGGGTCGCCCACGGACGACGCTTCGCTTCCGTTCAGCCGATGGCGTTCCAGAAGTCATCCCTCCAGTAGTCGACCTCGTACTGGACGGTGCGGATCGGGACCTTGTGGAGGCCTTCGGACTCCGCCCCCCGCAGGGCTTCCTCCAGATCGGCGGGAGAGCTCTTCGAGATCTCCTTTAGAATGCGGGCGAGGTCGGCGCGGATCCCGACGTCGAGGAGCCGGGTGGGGTGGCGGATGATGAGCCGAAAGAAATGTTTCCCATCCGACTCCACGACCCGCAGGACCTGCCAGTCTAGAGGCTCGTCCCGTTGCCGGCCGAGCCGGAACGCCGCGAGGTTCCCGAGGTCGCAGGCGATCGAATCCACGTCGGTAGGACCCGGGGTCAGATGGATGGCGATCTCGATCCCGCGGGACATATCACTCCCGACCCTTCGCGTGCGCATCAGCCTAGGCCTTGCTCGGAGACCGTCGTAGGCGAGGCTCAGCGGTTTCCGTTCCGGCCCCGCGGCCGCTCGGTCCCCCAATTGAGGACCGAGATGAGTCCGCTGATGAGGCACACCACGAAGCACACCAGACCTACCGCGAGAATCGCGATGGAGAGCCATACTCCGGGGCTCTCCCACGTGCTCGCGGTCCACGTTCCGGGCAGCGGAACGAAGGAGTCGGCAGCGATACACCCGATGAATCCGGCCAGGGATCCGATCGCGACCAGCGCTAGTGCTCTCACGAGATGGTGCCGGCTCCGAAGCCATCGAATATCATAGTCTGCTGCCGTGCACCGGTCCGCTAGTTCGTCCTCATTCCGCGGACCGAGCGGCGGAGCCGCATCGCGAGCTGTAGGGCCTCGAGCCCCTGCCGTACGGCCCGGCTTGCGTCCGCAGGAGTGTGGGCCGCGAAGTACTCCTCTACCGCCGCTTCCTGGTCGATGCCCATCATCGGAAGGCCCATCCTCAGGAAGATGCTGTTGAGCGGCGTGCCGACCCACATCCGGGTTACGGTCGTGGCTTCGTCCCGGTACCATGCGAACAGCTCGCGACGGCTCGCCGGGTTGGCCGCGGCGCTCGTCAGCCACGGCAGCGCGGTGCCGGCCGTCACGCCCGAAGTCGTGATGAGGGCGAGCGCGCGGCGAACGAGGGTCCCGTCGGTGAACGCGGCGAGCGCGTGCACCATCTGCACCCGCTCTCCTTCGTTCGTGGTCGATCTCAGGCGGGCCACCAAGGAATCGTATGCGGCCGATCCCTCCGTTCTCGCGTAGGACATGGCCACGGGCCCTCGAAGTTCGGCGGGCAGGCGATCGAACTCGGCGAATCGGGGTGCCAGTTGGCGGGCGAACGCGGGATCGACGGACGAGAGATTCCTCGCGAGGACCTCGCGCAGCACCGTTCGAGCGTCGCTCTCCTTCGGACGCGGCTCGAGCCCCACATGGTCGAGCTGGGATCGAAGGAAGTGGCGCATGGTCGCTCGATAGGCCGGCACGTCGTACAGGGGACCGTAGAGGTCGGAGAGCGCCGATGCCATCGCACGTACCGGGAACGTCTCGTTCAGGGCGTCCCCCGCGCGGACGAGATCCATGAACCGATCGAGGGGCACGAGCTGCGCGTAGACGAACGCGTGCGTGTCCATGATGAACCCCCACTGATCGACCGGGGTCATCGATGGAAGATCCTCCACCATCCGATCGAAGAGGGGGGCGTCGTAGTGCAGGCGAGCGAACGCCGCCCGGCCGGGATCGATCCGGAGGCGGTGGGGCGATGCGAGTGGCAGGGTCAGCTCCGGTCCCTCCATGAGCTCGAGGCGGTCACCGGACGGCGAAGAGATGCGCAACGGGATCGGCCAGACCTCCGGCGAAGGAGTACCGTCGGCACGGAATCGCTCCTGCCGCAGGCTCAGAGTGCCATCGGCCCAACGCGCATGGACGATGGGGTACCCGGGGCGGTTGATCCACTCCGGCATGATCCGCCCTACCGGTCGGTCGGAGACCTGGCCGAGTGCGGCCCACACGTCCTCCGAACGTGCGTTCGCATACCGGTGCTTCGCGAGATATTCGGAGACCCCGCGGCGGAAGGTCTCTTCGCCGAGATACGCTTCGATCATTCGTAGCACGGCGCCGCCCTTTCCGTACGTCACCGCGTCCGCGTTCTCACCGAGCTCCTCTGCCGAGTTCACCGGTACGTGGACGGGGTGGCTCGCCGATCGAGAGTCCTCTTTGAACGCCTGGACGGCCCAGTAAAGCAGGAAGTGCGACCAGGCATCTTCCTGAGGGTAGAGCCGGCTGACGAGGCGATATCCGACGAAGGTCGCGAAGCTCTCGTTGAGCCAGAAGTCGTCCCACCACGCGGCCGTCACGAGGTCTCCGAACCACTGGTGCGCGATCTCGTGCGCGAGGGTCATCAGGATATCTCGGCGCGCGCGGACGCTGGTGCTCGGATCGACGAGCAGTGCGTTCTCCCGGAAGGAGATCGCGCCCCAGTTCTCCATCGCGCCGGCCCAGAAGTTCTCGAGGGCGACCAGGTCGAGCTTGGCGAGGGGGTACGGCAGGGCGTAGTACTCCTCGTACCCCGCCAGGAGCTCCGTCGCTCGCTCGGCGCCGTATCGGCCGGCCGAGGAGCGACCGGGGGAGGTCGCCACGGTGACCGACCAGCGATCTCCGGGGACCGTGAGCACCTCAAAGGGACCGATGCACAGGTACAACAGGTAGGCCGACATCGGAGGCGTAGGCTCGAAGACCAACTCTTTGCGGCCGTCGACCGTCCGCTCGGTGGCGGGGGCCGTGTTGAAGATCACTCGGGCCTCCTCTTCGACGGAGAGGCGGAGCCGGTAGACGGTCTTCACTGCGGGATGCTCGAAGGCCGGCAGGAACCTGCGCGCGCCGGTAGGGAACGCCATGGTCGTGAGAACGTAGCCTGGGCCCGAGGGGGAGACGTACATTCCGACGAGCGAATTGGGCTCGGCCGCGCCCCGGTACGCGATCTCGAGCCGATGGGGTTGGGCGGAGACCCCCGGGAACTCGAGGGTTCTGCGCGCGGTGTCCACGCGAAACGGAGCGGGCACGCCATCGAGGATCGCGGAGTCGATGGTCAAGCCGTCCGAATCGACCACGACCGGATCGGACGCATCCTCGATCTCGATCCGTACGGTCCCCGCGAACGATTTCTCGCGGTACCGGACGTCCAGGCGCCAGTCGATCCCCGTAATCCGCATCGACTCTCGGAATGCCGGCGCCGTCATATCCCCTCGCCGCGGGTCGCCGACACCCGACCCGGACCCACCGCGCGTGAGGGCGTTCGCTCGACACGCTTTCAAGTCCGTGGGCGTCGCCCCTCTGGATCGTCCGGCCCGACCGGACGATCGCCCGGACGACGCTCGCGCGCAGGCGATGATGACGCTGAACGAAGACCACTTCACCGACGGTGAGATCGATCTATCCCTTCAGACGAAGGACCCCGCGGACGCCGCGCGGGGCCATGTTCCTCAGTATCATTACCGGATCACGCTCCACGGATCGGGGGAAGAGATCGGGACCATTCGATTGAGGATCGGAGAAGACCCGGCCCTCCTTATCGCGGGACACGTGGGCTACTTCGTCGGGGAGGCCCACCGCGGCCGCCACTTCGCCGAAAAGGCGTGCCGGCTCCTGCGACCGGTCGCGCTCGACCACGGGATGGACCGCATCGTCATTACGTGCGACCCGGCGAACGTCGCATCACGCCGGACTTGCGAGCGACTGGGGGCCCGCTTCGTCGGGATCTTCGATGTTCCCCCCGATCACGCAATGTATCAGAAGGGCGCCCGAGCCGTCTGCCGGTACGATTGGATTCTCGACGCTGAGGGCTGACGGACCCCGCTGCGGGGCGCGCCTCACTCTTCGAACACGAGCGAGCTGCCCTTGATGTCGATGCGGATCGGCTTGCGCATCAGCCCGAGCGAGCCGAGGGCGTGCTGGACATCGTGCTGGCGATCGGGAGGCACGAGGAAGAACAGGAATCCGCCTCCGCCGGCCCCCATCAACTTGCCTCCGAGCGCACCGTTGCGCTTGGCCACGGCGCACCACTCGTCGATGGTCGGGCTCGTGACCCCATCGGAGAGCCGGCGCTTCAGGTTCCAGTTCTCCTCCATCAGCCGTCCGATCTCGGGAAGATCGAGCTTCTCGATGGCCCTTGCCGTATCGAGAGCGAGATCGCGCATCCTGCGGTACTCATCGAGATGGCTCTCGATGGCGCTCGCCTGGCGCGCGTGGATGGCGGAGGACGGCCGCTCGACCCCGGTGAAAAAGAGCATCAGGTTGTCGTTGAGGGTTTCGAGGCCGTCGTGATCGAGCTGGAGGCTCTGGACCGAGACGGTATCGTCGGGGTCGACCCGGATGAGGTTGAGGCCTCCGTACGCGGCGGTGTATTGGTCCTGGATGCCGCCGGGCTCGTGCAGGATCTCGCGTTCGATCCGAACCGCCTCGCGCGCGAGCTGCCGAGGGCCCACCCGATCTCCGCGCCAGGCATGGAGCGCGTTCAGAACTCCCACGGCGCAGCTGCTGCTCGAGCCGATCCCCGTGCCCCGGGAGGGCATCTGGGTCGCCGTGATGACCTGGATGCCGCTCGGGATCTGAAGCAGCCGCATCGCCTCGCGGATGGAACTGTGAGCGATCTCGTCGATGCTCTGGCGAGCGTCCTCCGTGATACGGTAGCTGACCCGGATCTCGGAGGGGACGAAGTTCTCCGCGACCATGACGTAGATGCCCTTGTTGATCGAACCCGCGACACACGCCCCGGACCCGAAGTTCCGGTAGTACTCGGGTAGGTCGGTACCCCCGCCCGCGAACGTAACGCGGAAGGGCGTCTTCGATATGACGGCCGTCTTGCCCGGCATGAACGTGCTCGCAGGAGGGAGTCCACCTAGTTGAGCGAACCCTTATCGAACTAGCGGTCGACCGCCTCGAGGGCCGGGTCCATCGAGCTTCGGGCCGCGCGGTCGTACGCATCCCTCGAAAAGGCGCATGGATCGCAAGCAGCCGCGACGGTCGGCTGCGCCATGCTCCCCGAGCGCCATGGGTCGGTCCTCCTCGAGCCGGCTCGGGACGAAAGCGCTCGCGCGCGTCGGTCCTACAGTTTTTCGACGAGCTGGCGGAACTCGGCCGCGGTCCAGCCCTTGAGCGTGATGGTCCGCGCAGCCCCGGTCAACCCGACCCCGAGGGCCAGGCGGTTCGCTGCTTCATCCGAAGGCAGCTCTGCGATCGCCACGGCGTCGTAGATTCCCATGGTGTGCAGGATCGCGGTGACCTTTCCCCCGGCCGCCGTGATCGCGTGCTCGAAGTCGTTGGCGCGCTTGGGGGAGTCCTTCACCGTGTGGATCCCCTGGTCGGTCAGTTGTACAAGAAACACGTAGTTCGGCATGGTTCTCGACCGAGCGATGCGCCGGGCGTAGAAAGCGCTGCCGGCCGCCGGGTCAAGATGGGGCGGGAGGAGGGTCCGGCTCCAGCCGAACCCTTTTTGGGGAGGGGCGAGGTCGCTCCGCCCTCGGAGGTTTCATGTCGGATCCTAGCGCCGTGACCGTACGGCTCCCGGACGGGACCCAGCGCGAAGTCCCGCGCGGGACGCTGGTACGCGAGATCCTCCGGGCCTGGCGCCCCGAGGAAGCTTCGACGTATCTCGCCGCCATCCTCGACGGAGTCCCGGTCGATCTCGACCGTCAGGTCGAGAAGGATGGCTCCCTCTCTCCACTCACCTTCGAGGATCGCGCGGGGCGGGACATCCTCCAACACTCCGCCGCCCACCTCGTGGCGAAGGCGCTGACCGAGATCATCCCCGAGGCCAAGCCGACCCACGGTCCCCCGACCGATGAGGGGTTCTTCTACGATTTCGACGTCCGACCTCTGACCCCCGAGGACCTCGAGGAGATGCGCCGCGTCATCAACCGCACCGTCCGAGCCGGTGAGCGCTTCGCGCGCCGCGAGATCTCGAGGGCCGAGGCCGAAGAGATGTTTGCGGCGAACCCCCACAAGCTCCGGTACATCCACGAAGCCCCGGAGGGCGAGCCGGTATCGGTCTACTCGACGGGTGATTTCGTCGATCTCTGCCGCGGACCCCACGTCCCCGACACTCGCTGGCTCGAGGGCGTGCACATCCTCGGGTTCTCCGCCGTCAAGGGAGAGGACGGAGCGGGGGGACCCTCAATCCAACGGGTGCGCGGGGTCGGATTCCCGACGCGGGCGGAGCTCGACGCGTACCGGAAGATGCGCAAGGAGGCCGAGGCCCGGGATCACCGGGCGGTGGGGGCGAAGCTCCAGCTGTTCACCTTCTTCGAGGAGAGCCCGGGGTTCCCGGTCTGGCTCCCGAACGGGATGATCGTGGTCCGCGAGCTCGAACGGTTCGTGACCGAACACCTGCACGAGTCCGGTTACTCGGAGGTCCGCACGCCGCTCCTGTTCGATATCTCGGTCTACCAGACGAGCGGGCACTGGGATCATTACCGGGAGAACATGTTCCTGACGACGAGCGAGGACCGTACGTTCGGCTGGAAGCCGATGAACTGCCCGGGCTCGATGATGATCTTCCGGTCCCGCGCGAGGAGCTACCGCGAACTGCCGCTGCGGCTCGCCGAGTTCGCTCCCCTGCACCGCAACGAGGCGAGCGGTACTCTGCACGGGATGACGCGGGTGCGGGAGTTCGTTCAGGACGACGCCCACCTCTTCGTTTCGGAGGATCAGATCGAACCGGAGATCCGAGTCCTCCTCGAGTGGGTGCGGAGCGCGTTCACGACCTGCCAGTTGGAGTGGAACTACGAACTGTCCACGCGCCCTGCGACGTTCCTGGGCGAGAAGGAGACCTGGGATCGGGCCGAGGCGACCCTCGAGAAGCTACTGAAGGAGTCCGGTGTGAAGTACCGCGTCTCCCCCGGTGAGGGAGCCTTCTACGGCCCCAAGATCGACATCCACGTTCGTGATAGCATCGGCCGGCCCTGGCAGACCGGCACGATCCAACTCGACTACCAGATGCCGATCCGCTTTGGACTGGAGTACCAGGGCGCCGACGGAAAGATGCACGCTCCGGTGGTCATCCATCGGGTCATCCTCGGGAGCTGGGAGCGGTTCCTGGCGGTCCTGCTCGAGCACTGCAACGGACGATTGCCCCCCTGGCTCTGCCCCGTGCAGGTCCGGATCCTCCCCGTGACCGACCGGCATGTGGAGCTCGCCCAGGGGTTGCTCCAAGAGCTGCGCGCGAGCCATCTGCGGGTCGAAGTCTCCGACACGCTCGAGACCCTACCGAAGCGGGTCCGCGGGGCCGAGGTCGATCGCGTTCCGTACATCGTCGTCGTCGGCGATCAAGAGATCGCGAATGGGACCGTCTCGCTCCGGGTGCGCGGCTCGCAGGGGTCCACGTCGCTTTCGCGAGCGGAGTTCATCGACCGGGTCTCCCGCCGCGTCCGCGAGCGCTCCTTCGATCCCTGATCGGTCGGTCTCGCGAGCACACGCGCCGCGCGGGGAGCGGTCGAGAAGACCCGGATAGTGGGGCGCGCGCGCCGGGGAGGGAGGACCGGCTCAGCGACCGCGGCCAACCTTAGCACACTTTTATACAGTGGCAAATAAACGCCGCCAGCACTGCGGAGTGAAGAGATGGGACTGAGCACATTCCAACTGGAGATCCTGATCATCGTCGCCTCGGTCCTCGCCCTCGCCTATGCGGCGGTGATGACGGTCTTCATCCTCCGCCAATCGGACGGGAACGACAAGATGCGCTCGATCGGAGCTGCGATCCGAGAGGGGGCCAACGCGTTCCTGCGCCGAGAGTACACCATCGTGTTCACGGTCGCGATTGCGCTCGCGATCATCATCGCCTTCGCCTTCGGCATCTCGGGGATCGGGCCCGCCCTCGCGGTCGGATTCCTGTTCGGCGCCGCCGGCAGCGCCCTCGCGGGTGCGATCGGGATGTACGTGAGCGTCCGCGCGAACGTGCGTACCGCGGCGAAGGCCGAGAGCAGCGATCTGCCCTCGACCATGCGCTTCGCCTTCTACGGAGGCACCGTGACGGGCCTCTCCGTCGCCGGGCTCGCGCTCATCGAGCTTATCGGATTTTACATGGCGTTCGGAGGGAACGTTTCGACGATGGTCGGGCTCCTCTTCGGAGCCTCGCTCATGAGCCTGTTCGCGCGGGTGGGCGGCGGGATCTACACGAAGGGGGCGGACGTCGGCGCCGACCTGATCGGCAAGGTCGAAGCGGGCATTCCCGAGGATGATCCCCGGAACCCCGCGGTCATCGCCGACAACGTCGGGGACAATGTCGGGGACTGCGCTGGGATGGCCGCGGATCTCTTCGAGACCTACGTCGTCACGGCGGTCAGCGCGATGCTTCTGGCCTACTTCATCGGAGGCGCGATCACGACCGGCTACCCCAACGCGATCCTGTACCCCTCGTCGTATGCGCCTGGGCGATCGTGGCCACGATCGTCGGGATCGCCTTCGTGCGGATGCGCCCAGGGGGCACCATCATGGGCGCTCTCTACCAGGGGCTCGGCGCGACCACGATCATCGGCGTCGTCGGACTGTTCTATCTCAACTACACGCTGATGAACGGCAACTGGGGTATGTTCGTCGCCACGGTCGTCGGACTCGTCGTGATGGTCCTGATCGTTCTCGCGACCGACTACTACACGAACTCGAGCTACCGTCCGGTCAAGAAGATCGCCGAGTCCGCTCAGGCGGGTGCCGGGACGACCGTCATCACGGGTCTGGGGGTGGGCCTCCAAGCCGTCTGGATCTCGGGCATCTCGATCGTGGGCGCGATCCTGATCGCCTACACCGCCGTGGGCTGGCAGGGCTGGACGACCGCCCCCACCCCCGAGCTCGGGCTCTACGGAATCGGCCTCGCCGCTGCGAGCATGCTTGCGGTCACGGGCATGATCATCTCCATCGATGCGTTCGGGCCCATCACGGACAACGCGGGAGGGATCGCCGAGATGGCCGCGCTCCCCGCCGAGGCACGAGCGATCACCGATCCGCTCGACGCCGTCGGGAACACGACCAAGGCGATCACGAAGGGCTACGCCATCGGCTCGGCCGTCCTCGCGTCCCTCGCGCTGTTCGCGGCGTATACGTTCGCCACCGCGCAAGCGTGGTGCGGGAACGGCTCTTCGGTGACGATCTCCTGCTGGAGCTCGTTCACGTCGATGCTGACGATCGACCAGCCGCTCATCGTCGCGGGGCTGATCATCGGCGCGATCCTGCCGTTCTTCTTCACTTCCTTCCTGATGGAGGCGGTCGGAGTCGCGGCGAAGGCGATCGTCTTCGAGGTCCGCCGGCAGTTCAAGGAGATCCCCGGCATCCTCGCGGGCACCGCGAAGCCCGAATACGGCAAGTGCGTCGATATCGTCACGGTCACGGCGATCCGCCAGCTCGCCGTTCCCGCCATCATCGCGGTCTCCGTCCCGCTCGCGGTCGGTTTCCTGCTCGGACCGATCGCGCTCGCGGGCGTGTTGCTCGGCGTCATCCTTTCTGGCTTCCCCCTCGCCATCATGATGACGACCGGGGGCGCGGCGTGGGACAACGGCAAGAAGTACATCGAGCTCGGTCACTTCGGCGGCAAGGGCTCCGACGCCCACAAGGCCGCGATCGTGGGCGACACGGTCGGCGACGCCACCAAGGACACCGCGGGACCCGCGATCAACCCGCTCATCAAGGTCGTGAACACGGTCTCGATCCTGTTCATCGCGCTCATCGTAGCGCACTCGGTCATCGGGATCTAGGATCCCGCGCTCCCGGCGGGACAGCGCCCGGTTGGTGGTGTTCTCGCCCGATCCGTGTTCGGCGCCTAGCGAGTCCGCGACCGACGCGGGACTTCGCCGGCGTACGCTTCGGGCTCGGGGCCCGCGAGCTCACGGTCGCACGCACCATCGCCGTGGGCATTTTGAAGACCCAGAAGATGTTCCCGTCCGGGTCGGCGAACTTCGCCATGGTGCCCCACTTCTCCTTCTTCGGGGGAACCGGGAACTCTACCGCCCCCCGGGCCGTGCGCGCGACCAGGGCGTCCATCTCGTCGGTCATGAAGGCGGTCCCGGTGTCCCCCGGCTCGAGCGACGCGAAGCCCTCGCACAGATGCAACACGAAGCGGTCCCCGGGCGGGGCGACGAGGGTCGCGTGCCCGGTGCCGCCGATCGTGTACGTGGCGAATCCGAGGTTCTTCGTCCACTACTTGGCCGACGCCTTCGCATTCGAGACGACAACGGCCACATCCGCGATCGCGATCACCACGCACCCCCGATGTGGTCCTCCCTCATGAAATGGTCGGAGGTCCGCTCCGACGGCGGTCGGATTCAGGCGTAGTGGCTCATGGTGGAGCGTTCTTTGCGGGCTTCGTCGCGCTGTTCGCCCCGCTCCTCACGGCGGCGTTCCTTCTCGCAGTCCTCCTCGGTGACCCACACGAACTCGAGGTCCTCCGGGTGCTCGTGGGCGATGAACGCCCCGGCCTCGAAGGCGCTCGAGAGCATCTCCTCGAGGTTGTCCGCCTCGCTGCCTTCGAGTCGGCCGGCGGTCCGCCAGTACCAGTCGGGCGCCTTGCCGGCGGCCTGGAGGTACTCGGTAATGAGATCGTAGATCGCGCCTCGGGCTTCGGACAGCCGCACGTGCAGGTGGCGTTCGTGCTCGTCCGAGGGAGGGGTATCGGGCGGGGATGACATCGCGATCGGAAGGGCCGGTGGTCTCTATAACTCCTCGCGGAAGCCGGCGCCCGGGCGGGCCCCGACGCTTCAAGAGCCCGCTCCGCATGGGATGGTTCCGGAGCGCACCGTTCGATGCCGGTCTCGAGAACCAATCCGCCCATGGGAGGGACCGCCGGCTCGAGCGCTCGCTACGCCTACCTCGTGGGCCGCCTACGCAACCGACAGATCACGATGGAAGAGGCGACCGAACTGTTCGAGATCATGGATCTTACGGTCCGATCGCTCTCGGCCGCCGCGGCGACGGCGCCGGCCGCCAAGCCCGCCCCCTCTTCGAGGGTCGCCGCCCCGGCGCCCGCGACCTCCCTTCTGAACAGCGACGATCTCTTGCCGTTCGGGATCCTGCTCGTCGGTGCGGCGAGCGGCATCTCCGCGGCCGTGCGCGACCGCAGCCGTAACGGACCGCGAAAACCTCCTTCCGAACCGGTCCGGTAAGAGATCCATGGCTTCGGACCGGTTCGTCTTTGCCCACCTCGCCGATGCGCACGTGGGGGCCTGGCCCCGGGACGCCAAGCTTCGGGGCCTCCTCCGAGAGAGCGTCCTGCGTTCGATCGCCCAGGTCCGTGCCGAACGGGCGGAGTTCCTGTTGATCTCGGGCGATCTGTTCCACACCCCCGTACCGGACCCGGCGGAGGTCGCGCCGGTGGCGGCCGCGCTGCGCCAGCTCTCGGTCGACGGGACCCGAATCTATGCGATCTACGGCTCGCACGACTACGTCGCTCACAAGACGAGCTGGCTCGACGTCCTCGCCGAGGCCGGCGCCTTCGCGAAGGTCGCTCCCGAGGCGGTGCGACCGGAGGGCTCGCGCTGGACGCTCCCGTTCCTCGTCGATGAGCCGACGGGGGCTCGGATCGCCGGAATCTCCGGCCGATCCCACGGGCTCGACCGCGAGTACTTCCGCGGCGCCGACTCCGAACGGTTCCGGGCCGAACCGGGATTCAAGATCTTCATGTTCCACGCGGCGATCGAGGAGTGCCTGCCGGCGCGCCTGCGGGCTCACATCCACGGGATCTCACGGGCCGACCTCCCGGGAGGTTGCGGGTACTACGCCGGCGGCCACATCCACATGATGTACGAGGACGAAGGACCGGTAGGCGGGATCGTCGTGAACCCGGGGGCGATCTTCGGGACGTCCACGCCCGACCTGGTGTACCGGCAAGAGCATCCGGGCACGCAAGGGCTCGCGATCGTGACGGTCGCACGGGGTCGGCCGTCGGTGCGCTTCTTCGACCCGTTCCCCTACTCGAAGCTCCACATCATCGACGTCGACGTCACGGGGCGGAGCGGAAGCGAGATCCTCACCGACATGGAGGCGGCGGCACGGCCGTATGCGGGGACCGGAACGAACATCATCGCCCACTACACCGGGACTCCCTCCGGCGCGGGCCTCGCCGCGCTCGGGGTCGTGGAGTCTCAGCGGCGGTTCGAAGAGCTCGGGATGCCGCTGCACCCGGATGTACGGGACGTCGCCGGCGTGACGGCCGATGCGGCGCCGGCTCTACCGGAGTCGGAGATCGAGGCCGCGGGCTTCGCCACCCTCTCGGAGGAAACCGGACCTACCGCCCCGTGGGCCGCGGGGTCCGAAGGCGCTCGACGGCTGCGCGAGCTGCTCCAGGAGCTGGCCCTTCCCCGGGGAGAGGGAGAGTCCCGGACCGACTACGTCGAGGCTCGGGTCGACGGCGCGTGCCGCCTCCTCGGGGTCCGACGGGTCGGGCCGCGCTGAGGAGGACCCGTGCAGTTGCGCCGCCTCCGACTGAAGAACATCCGCAGCTACACCTCCGCCGAGCTCGAGCTCACTCCGGGGACGACCTTGATCGCCGGGGACGTCGGCTCCGGCAAGACCTCGCTCCTGTACGCGATCGAGATGGCGCTGTTCGGGTTCGCCGAGGTCGACGCGGGGTTCCTCGTTCGCCACGGAGCGCCGCAGGCGGAAGTGGCCGTCGAGATCGAGCACGACGGTCACCATTACGAGATCTCCCGTCGGTTCCGACGCATCACCCGCAAGGGCCGCCACAGCTTCGAGCTCGAGCGCAGCGCGTTCTCGCAGGACGGAGCGACGACCCAGTACTCGGCGACCGAGCTGCGCCAGCGGATCATCGATCTCTTCGGGTTCCCGGACAACCCGAGCCCGCGCGCCCACTCCGATCTCTGGAGATGGGCGGTCTACGTCCCCCAGGAACGGATGCGCGAGGTCCTTTCCCAGGAACCCCAGGACCGGCTCGAGACGATCCGCAAGGCGCTCGGCGTCGAACGGTACCGGGCCGCGGCGGAGAACGCACAGGAACTCGCCTCCGAGATCCGCCGGGTCGCGGCGACCCGCGCCGAGGAGGCCGATCGTCTCCACCACTGGGAGGCGGATCACTCCGTCCGCTCGGCGGAGATCGTCCGGCTCCGGTCGGAACGGGCCGGCCTCGAGACGAAGCAGAGCGAACTCCACCGGGATCTCGATGCCGCGGATCGGGCCGGCCAGGAGGTTCAGGAGCGACTGCGCCGGATCGAAGGGGATCGAAGAGAGCAGGCGAGCCGCACTCGGGAACACGATCAGGACCTGCGCGCGGTGGCATCGCTGATGGAGCAACGCCGCCGCGCCGCGACCGATCTCGAACGCCTGGCCGCGAGCGACACGGTCCAGCCGGTGACCGATCTCGCGGCGCTGCGGGAGCGCGCCGCCGAGCTGGACGAGGAGTACAGCCGCCTCAATGCGCGGTTGCGCGAACTCTCCGGCCAGCTCCAGGCGCTCGCGGTAGCGCGCGCCGAAGCGCTCGCGGTCGAGCGACGTTACGCCGAAGCTCGCGAACATGCCGATGTCGCCCAGCGTGCGGTCGAGGGGGCGAGAGCGGCGCTCGCCGAACTCGCGACCGAAGGGCCCTCGCGCGAGCCTCCGGCTCCCACTCCACGCACCCTTTCGGAGATCGACGCGGCCCTCGCGCGAGCCCACGCCGCGGAGCGCACGGCGCTCGAGGAGACGGCGCGTGCTCGAACCGACTTCGAAGAGGTCGATTCGCTTCTCGCGGGAGGGATCTGCCCCCGGTGTCGACAGGCCGTCCGCCCCGAGGAGTTCCGGCCCCACCGCGAGGAGAGCGCCCGAGCGCTCGCCGATACGGAGGGTCGACTTAGAGGGATACAAGCCGAGCGAGAGTCCGGCGAGGAAGAGCGCCGCTCCCGCGAACGCTACGAGCGGGCCCGCGACCGCTGGATCGAGCTCCAGCGCCGCCGCACGGACTCCTCCACCACGGTCGCTCGATGCGAGAACGAGCACGCGATGTCGGTCGCCGCGCTCCGGGACGCCGAAACCGGGGCCCAGATGGCCCGCGAGCGGGTCGGGACGCTCGAACCGGTCGAGGCCGCGGAGCGAGCCGAGCGGGCGAAGGCGACGGTACTGGACGCCGAGCGGACCCGCTGCCTCGCCGCGATGGAGCAGGACCGCCGCGCGGAGGAGGAACGACGGAGCCGCCAGATCCACCGGGAATCGCTCGAGCGGGATCGGGAGCGGATCGACACCGAGCTCGGCGCGATCCAACTACGGGTCGCCGAGCGCGCGACGGTCCTCTCCGCGCTCCGCGAGCGCCTCGAGCGCGCTGCCGCCGTCGAAGAGGAGGACGCCCGCGCCCGGCAACGGCTCGCGGAACTCCAGGGCGTGGCTACGGAGATTCGCGCCGCCGTCGCGCGGACGGAAGCGCGGATCGAGGACTCCGAGCGGCGGCTCGGCGAAGCGGACGCCGGCCTTCGGGAGCGTCGTCGACTCCTCGGCGAGATCGAGGAACTGCGGACGAAGGCGGCCTGGGTCGGAGGACCGTTCCGGGAGACGCTGTTCTCGATCGAGGAACGCCTCCTCGCCTCGGCCCAGGCGATGTTCGACCAGCTCTTCGCCCGCTACTTCGCGTCGCTCGTGGACGATCCCGGTCTCGAGGCGCGCGTCGACGTGAGCTTCACGCCGGCGGTGCTCATCCAGGGGGAGTGGACCCCCGCGGAAGCGCTGAGCGGAGGAGAACGGACCTCGCTCGCGCTCGCCTTCCGGCTCGCCCTCGGCCGGGTCGTTCGCACGATGGGGAGCCTCGACCTCGAAACGATCATCCTCGACGAGCCCACCGATGGCTTCTCTCCGGAACAGATCGTGCGGATGGGCGAGCTGCTCGAGGAACTCGCGTTGCCCCAGGTCGTTCTCGTCTCGCATGAGGCCGAGCTCGCCTCGATCGCGGACCGCGTCGTCCTCGCCGAGAAGCACGACGGGGTCTCCGTGCTCCGGGTCTCTCGCGCCGAGTCGCCCGGGCCGACCCCGACCTAGACCGCACGTTCTCCGGACGGGAGGAGCGCGGAGAACGTCGTCGCATCCCACGGGGGGATCGAGGCGAGCTCGAGGTTCTCGGCGACGTGCTCCGGCCGTTTCTGGCCGACGAGCGCGGCGGTGTTCCCCGGAGCGGAGCGCGCGAACTGAAGGGCCGTGGGGGCGCGAGCGAGCCCCGCGGCCGTCGCTCCCGAGCGGGCGAGCCGGCCCTGGAGCAGCGGCACGCTGGTGAAGCATCCGATGCCCAGCGTCGTCGCGGCCGAGAACAGCGTCATGGGGACCCCCGCGACCCGCTGGTTCTGGACCGTCGCGGCCTCGGGCATCGCCAGGTTGAACGGGAACTGGATGTAGCGCAAGCCGTGGTGGTCGCCGCCCGCTTCGTTCGCGATTCGCACCGCCGACTCGAGCGAAAAGAATCCCGGGTCCTCCGGCGCGATCCGCATCGAATCCCAGGTGGCGAGCCCGTACGTTCCGAGGGTCCCTTCCGACCGGAAGCCCTCGAGGACGTCCAAGGCGAGGCGCAGGCGTCGTTCGAACTCGCCGAGACCGACCTCGGGGATCTGAGCGTCGGGCGCGTTGTGCAGATAGAGGAGATCCACCGTCTCCACCCGCAGGTTGTTGCGGCTGCGCCGGAACTGGTCGCGGAGGAACGACGGGGCGAGGGACTGGCTGCCGCCGACGATCTCGGAGAGCGGTAGGATCCCCGGCTGCACCAATTCCTCGTGCACCCAGCTGCGCGGGTCGCGCTCGGACTCGCTGTCGGGAGCGAGGTAGCCGATCTTGGTCGCGAGGAAGACTTCCTCCCGCCGGACGGGGCCCGAGGCGACGAGCTGCTCGAGCGCGCGGCCGATGCAACGTTCGGCGCGCTGACCCCGGTAGTTGATCGCCGTGTCGAGGACGTTCACGCGACCGGAGGACAGCGCGACCGACACCGCGTCGGCGACCGCGATATCGGTCGCCGGGTCGGGATTGCCGAGGTAGGTACCGAGTCCGATCGAGCTCAGCGTGAGGCTCTCCGCGGCCTCGCGGAAGTGCTGCGGAGAGATCCTTCGGCGCTCGAGAGCGCGCTCGCGGAACGCGCGGGTCCCATCGGGCGTCGCCCGACCGGGGAGGTGCTCCACGCGATGCGAGCAGCACCGGCCCTCAAGAGGTTGAGGGGTCCGGGCCCGGCGTCCCGTAGCTTGAAATCTCGGTAGCTCCTCGCGCCGGAGGAAGCGATGCCCCGGCGCAAGTACGGCCATATGCAGCATGCGATGCCGGCGCCGGTCTCCCCGGAGAAGTGCCGATTCTGCAAGTTGAAGCGGCCGTGCCCGGTGCACGGCAAGCGCACCTAGCTACGCGCGCGGAATACCGGCGGCCCGCTCGGCCCCGTCCGGTGCGGGTTCCTCACCGTCCACGACTGCAGTCCGCTGTACTCGAGGGAGAAGTCGACGACCTTTCCTCCCGCGTCGTTGACCGCGGAAGCGACCTGGGCCCGGCGGACGAAATCGCAGAAGAGCAAGAGGTACCCGCCGCCCCCGGCACCCAGGAGCTTCCCTCCGAGCGCGCCCGCGGCCCGCGCCTTCTCGTAGAGCGCGTCGATCTGCGGATTGGAGATGCCGGACGTGAACCGCTTCTTCAACTGCCATCCTTCGTCGAGCAGTCGGCCCATCTCGTCGATGTTCCCTCGGAGCAGTTCGTTCTTCATGTCGATCGCGAGCTGCTTCGTCGCGTCTAGGGCGTCGACCGTCGCGCGGGCCTTCTCGGCGTAGGCGCGCTGCTGTTCCCGGATGATGTCGTTGGAGAAGTGGCTCGTTCCCGTGTAGCACAGGAGAAGGCGGTACGCGAGCTCGTTCGCGACCTCGGAGTGGATCTTCAGGGGAGTGACGATCGCCCGGTCCTTCGTGAACTCCATGAAGTTGAACCCCCCGAACGTCGCCGCGTACTGGTCCTGGCGCCCTCCGCGCAGCCCGAGCTCGTTGCGCTCGATGTGGTAGGCGATCTCGGCGATCTCGGTACTGGGTCCACGGCTCGCGCAAGTAGTGCTGGAACGCGCCTACGAGCGCGACGCACATTGTCGAGGAGCTCCCGAGCCCGGTTCCCGGAGGGGCGTCGGAGTGCAGGAACATGTTCAGCGAGTCGGTCGACTGGGGGCGGACGGGATCGCTCGGGCGTAGGATCTTGAGCGCCGCCTTGACGAGGTCGAGCTCGCCGTTGTAGACGAGGTCGTCCGACGTCGCGTACCGGCTCTTCATGTCGTAGTCGAGCGAGTGGACCCCGGTCTCCCCCCTTCCGTCCGGTTCGATATCGAGGGTCGCGTACGCGAACTTGTCGATCGTGCAGTTCAGGACCGCACCCCCCTTCTCCTCGGGATACGGAGAGACGTCCGTCCCGCCCCCCGCGAAACTGATCCGCAAGGGCGCCTTGCTCCGAACGACCTGCATCCCGAATGCCTTCGCTACGGATGGAAGTGCAAATAACGATTCGAGCCTTGGGGAAGCGGCCCCGCCGGCAGAACACGACGGATCATGGCCCGACCGCTCGGACCGGCTCTCACCGCCGACGCCGTCTGGATCCAGGGGGACCGCATCCTTCTCGTACGTCGGGGTCGACCTCCGTTCCAGGGGAAGTGGGCGCTTCCCGGCGGATTCGTGGAGATGGACGAGACGGTGGAAGCGGCCGTCGCGCGAGAGCTCCGGGAGGAGACGGGCCTACGCGCCCGCCCTCGAGCGATCGTGGGTGTGTACTCCGGACCGGACCGCGATCCGCGCGGCTCCACCACCACCGTCGCCTTCCTCATGGTCGGCCGGCCGGGCGCGCCCCGCGGCGGCGACGACGCCGCGACGGCGGCCTGGGTGCCGGTCGGACAAGCTCGCGGGCTCGCGTTCGACCACGATCGCATCGTGCGGGATGCGCGCCGGCTGCTCCGGCGACCGTTCACGACGAGGTCGGCGTCGGGAACCGGCCGGAGTACACGGGGATCCGTACGAGATGGGTCCCGATCACGAACAGCCAGACGGTGAGCGCCGCGAAGGCGAGACGCTCGGCGCCCCCGGGGCCGAGCGCGCCGTTGTACCCCTGGTGGTAGAGGAGGAATGCCACGAGCACGACGATCCCCGACAGCAAGGTGTACAGCCGCAGCCCGTCCCACCGGCGATCCCGAAGCATCGCGAGGGTCAGTACCAGGAGGGCCAACCCCGCAGCGACGAACAGCGCGGACGCTGCACTGCCGTTCAGGTTTACCAAGTTCTGAGGGGAGCCGGAAGGGAACGCTCCCAGGAGGATCGCTGCGAGCCCCGTGATCATCAGCAACAGCAAGCCGACGGTGCGAGAGCCGCGCGCGGGGAAACCGCTCCAGATCAGCCAAGCCCCGAGGATCAGGAAGATCCCGAACGCGGCGACGAGGAGATCGAAGACGATCGCGAGCGGCGCCTGGGAGGAGTCACCGAAGGATTGGACCAGCGTCTGCGTCACGCTGAAGCCGGAGTACGACAGGGCGGGAAGGATGTTCGCGAGAACGAGGAGGATCGCGGTCCCGAGCAACGCGAGCGATCCGAAGCGGACGGCGCGGTGGACCAGCGGTCCGCGTCGCTCCATCGCAAACGTTCTCGCGCGGCGTTCAGTCTACTCGG
The DNA here is from genome assembly GCA_963838955.1 of uncultured Thermoplasmata archaeon. Taxonomy (GTDB): domain Archaea; phylum Thermoplasmatota; class Thermoplasmata; order Lutacidiplasmatales; family UBA184; genus Lutacidiplasma. The sequence continues at coordinate 367,504 of CAWISZ010000004.1, forward strand.
GCGTTCTTCTCGTAGGAGGCGTCGCTCGTGCGCTTCAGTCGGGCTCCATCGCGGTCGCATACGGGGCGCGCGCTCGGCGGGACATCGATCACGTAACCCCCGCCACACTTCGGACACTCGTAATACGGCATGACGTGTACCGACCTATGAACGGGAGGTCGAGGTATATAACGGCTCGGAGACCGAACGGCCGCGATCGCGAGCCGCTCCGGCGCGGCGCCGACCGCCATGGGGAACGCGCCCGTTCGGGCACGGTCCGATCACCACCAGCGTTCGATGCCGAGCCCGTCCCACCCGCAACGGAGGCGGCACACGAACGGTTCCGTACGGTTGATTCCTACCGAGCGGACCGGGAATGGAACCGCTACGAGGGGACCCCCCAGCGCGATCTATTCCGAGAGCTTCGTGAGCGATTCCTGGATCGCCATCGCGTCGCGGCCCCGTGGGTGCTCGAGATTGGGCCGGGGCCGGGCCGCTTCACCCACCGGATCGGGGCCGAGTCGAGCCGACGGGTGCTGGTCGATCTCTCCGAGGTGATGCTCCGCCGAGCGGTGACCTCACCGCGGGATTCGGACGCCGAACGGTTCGCGCCAGATCCAGTGAAGGGCGATGGGTTCCGACCACCGGTCCGACCGGACGCGTTCGGGGAAGTGACCGCGCTCGGGAACGTGCTCGGCTTCGCCCCGGAGCCGTTCGCTCGTTCGCTCCAGCACCTCGCGGGATCGGTGGCGCCCGGAGGAAGACTCCTCCTGGAGATCATGCCCGGCACCGGGGAGCGTTCCCGCTATCTCGCTCGGCTTCCTCCGAGGGCCCTGGGGCGCCTACTGCGCTCTCCCGTCCGCGGCGTGCGCCCCCGGATCGAGCGCGAAGGGTTCGCCCCCGTCGACGGACGCACCGCGAAGAACCACGGATTCCAGCGGAGAACCCCGGCCGACATCGTGCGCGCACTGGCCCCTTCGGGGTGGACGATGGAAGAGGCGATGGCCGTGGCCCCGGCACTCGGCTTAGATCCTGACCGGGTCGCCGAGGTCCGCCCCGATCCGAGCGCGTGGGCCCGCCTGTTGGAAATCGAGGAGGGACTCGGTCGACTTCCCGAGCGATGGGAGCGATCCGCCGCGATGATGCTCGCGTTCGAGCGCTCTGGGAAGAACGGGAGGCCCCGTGCCCGGTGACCGTAGGCACGCTCGCGAGTCGGCGGGCTTCACGCTGCACCACGTCCAGCTCGCGATGCCGCCGGGCGGAGAGACCGCCGCGCGCGCATTCTATGGGGGTGTCCTCGCGATGGATCCGCTGGCCAAGCCCGCGCATCTCGCGGCCCGAGGAGGACTCTGGTACTCTCTCGGCGGCACCGAGCTTCACCTCGGCGTCGAGGTGGGGTTCCGCCCGGCCGCGAAGGCCCACCCCGCGTTCCTTGTAGACGATCTCGACGCGCTGCGTCTCCGCCTGGACGAGGCGGGGTCGCAGACGTACGAGGACGCTCCGCTCCCCGGGTATCGAAGGTTCTACGCGCTCGACCCGTTCGGGAACCGGCTGGAGTTCCTGACCGAGGAGACGGCGTAACGGCCGTCGACGGGACCGATCCGATAGTCCGGGGCCGGGTTCAGTCTTCGCCCATCGCGCGCGGTCGCGGGATCATCCGAGGCTGTTCGGCGTCCGTGGGCATCCCGGTCTTCCCCTCGACGATGTCGCAGTCCTGCCAGCCGATGCCGACCGTAACTCGCGGGAACACGACCTTGAGCGTGTAGTTGGCCAGCTTCCCCGTGACCAGGCCTTGAGCCCCGGGGGCCAGGTTCGGATTCATCACGGACAGGTCGCGCGTCAGTACGACCCGGGTCTCCCCGAGGACGACACGTTCGAGCTCGTTCCTGTCCTTCATCGAGTCGCTGCGGGCGACGCGCGCTCGACCGATAAGCTCGACGGTGGGGCGGGCCGGGCCCGGCTCATGCCGCGTGACCCGGAGGCGGCGTCCCCGGGGATTCGACCAGGATCCCGGCCTCGACCGTGCGCGCGGCGGTATCCGCGAGCCGACGGGCCTCCTCGGTCGTGGCCGCGCGGGCGATCGCGATCCCCAGCCGGCGGCCGCGGTAGGCCTCGGACTTGCCGAAGAGGAAGATCCGCACGCCCACGGGCGCGAGGGCTTTCGTGAGGCCCCCGAAGCTCGGAGCCCACCCCGCCGCGGAACCGAGGATCACCCGCGCGGCAGCGGGGGTCGTCGGCTCCGGCCCGACGTAGGGTAGGCCGAGGATGGCGCGCGCGTGCAGGGCGAACTCGCGGTTCCACTGGCTGCCCAGCGTCCGTTCGAACGGGCCCTCGCCGAATCCGGCGGAGGGAGGGTCCTGAGGACTTCCCGTACCCAAGCATCTATCCTCCCCCACCCTTCACGGGGCATGCGCTCCAAGCGAGTCCCCCTCCCGCCGGCCCCGACGTTGCCTTCGGACCCCCTGCGCTGGGGCGACGGGACCGAGACCTATCCCTCGGAGGCCATCCACGCCATCGAGGAGTACTTCGAACGCGAACTAGGCCCCGCTACCCGGCCTCGGGGCTCCCCCCAGGAACGGCCGGAGGCCGCAGGTCCGAGCCGCTTGACCGCGGCCGATCTGGCGGGTCTGCGGACGCGAGTATCGGGGAAGGTCTCGACAGGTGAACGCGACCGGGTCTGCTACTCCTTCGGGCGATCCTACGAGGATCTGATCGCCTGGCGGGACCTTCGAGCGGTTCCCACCACCGACGCGGTCGTGTGGCCGGCATCGGCGATCGAGCTCCAGGCCGTCCTGGCCTTCGCCTCGGAGAACGACCTCGCGGTAGTTCCCTGGGGAGGTGGAACGAGTCTCGCCGGAGGCGTCGCTCCCCTCCCCGGGAGTCACCGGGCGGTGCTCACGGTGTGCCTCGGCCGGCTGAACCAGCCCCTGGGGATCGATCCGGGGACCGACTCGGCGCGCTTCGAAGCGGGTGCGCACGGCCCCGATATCGAGCGCTATCTTCGCGAGCGAGGCGTCACGTTCGGACACTACCCCCTCTCGTACGAGTTCTCGACCTTGGGGGGCTGGATCTCCACCGCCTCGAGCAGTCAATCGTCCAGCCGGTATGGGGAGATACTCGACCGGATCACCTTCGCCCGGTGGGCGACCCCCACCGGATTCCTTGAATGGAGGTGCGGAGCCCCGACCCCTCACGGAATCGAGCCCCGCCTCCTGCTGGCCTCGGAGGGAACGCTGGGGGTGCTGGTGGAGGCCGGCTTCCGCCTCGCTCCATCCCCAGACAAGAGCATCGTTCGGGCCGTCCTCCTCCCATCGTGGGAGTCCGGCCTCGGAGTGTTGCGGGCCTTGGTCGCTGACGACCCCCGGCCGGCAATCGCACGGTTCTCGGATCCGGATGAAAGTCGGTTCCTGCTCACCCTGGCTCGGGGGGGAAGCCCGCCCGAGGAGATCCGGGGTCTGGAAGGGATCGCAATACGTCGGAAGATCGCCGATCTGACCCGGATTGTGCTCGGCCTCGTCAGCTTTGATGGCACGAAGAAGGAGACGGGGCGGGGGCTCTATGTCCTGGAAGAGCTGACCAAACAAGCCGGCGGAGCGTTACTTCCGGGTGGGGTATGGCCGGGCTTCGGGGATGCCTGGGAGAAGACCCGGTTCCGAGCGCCCGCGCTCCGGGACGGTCTGATTCCTCACGGCTGGGTACTGGAGGGGATCGACGCGGTCGTGCCGTGGGAGCGTGCTCTGGAACTGGGAGACCACGTGCGAGAAGCCGTCCGATCCGCCGCAGCGTTGTTCGACGCGCGTTCCCGGGTCCACGCCCAGGCGGGGCATCCTACGTCGACGACCGTCGGCATTACCTACTCGCTAATCTACCCGGAGCCCCCCGGGAGAGCCATCGAGGCCTGGAGGGCGATCCGAGGAGCGGCGACCGCCGCGATGCTGGAGCGCGGGGCCCTCCTGCCGCGATGGCCGGGCATCGGGAGCATCGAGCGCCCCGGGCTCGACGCGATGCTCTCCTCTACCGATAGGGACGCGATCCGTTCGCTCAAAGTCGAGATCGACCCCCGCGGAGTTCTCAACCCGGGCAAGGTTTTCCTGACCGGGGGCGCCCAGCCGCTCGCCACCAGGCAATGACCGGCCCGGCGTGTCGCCCGGAACCTGCGCCGAGGTGGCTCCTCCCCCCCCGAATCGATCCGCGGTCCAGATCTCCTCGAAGCCGACCCGGTAAAGCCGCTAAGGACCCCAAATCCCCCCTCCTTCGGCTGTAACGCGGAATTAGCGGATAAACCAAAAGTTCTTTAATATGCCCCGTATCAGACCTTATCATGGTCGATGCGCCATCGGTGCCAGACTACTATAGGCCGAAAGTCGAGGAAAGCGCCCAGTGGGCGAATCCTGCAGTCCTGGGACTGATGGGATTCGGTACCACCACCATCCTTGCGGGTATGGCGGTGGCGAGCAATGCGACATCGAACGGACTCAGTCTCTACGGTGTCAGCAACGCCCCGGTGTACGCAATGGCGATCTTCTTCGGGGGGATCGCACAGTTGATCGCAGGGATCGTCGCCCTGCGCAAGGGGGAGATCTTCCCTGGAACGGCATTCGTAGGATACGGGTCGTTCTGGCTGGCGTTCGTCGCCCTTCTGGGAGGCTTTAGCTTCCTCAATCTAGGACCTCCGGCAGGCCCCGGCGCGAACTGGGACGTGGCGTGGTTCTTCGTCGTATGGGCGCTGTTCACCTTCGCGTTCGCGATCAACTCCCACAAGCATGGGGTCGGCATCGCGGTCGTGTTTTGGACGCTGTTCATCGCGTTCGTCCTCCTGGCGGCCGACTTCGGCATGTTGTTCGGGCAGAGCGCCACAGTGAGCTCGAGTCTCTGGCAGGCGACGGGCTTCGAGATCGTCTTCACTGGGCTAGCGGCCTGGTGGGTTGCGACCGGCGTCCTGACGTCGGCGCACTACGGCGGGAAGAAGGTCATCCCCTACTGACCTCCGCAGGAACCCTTTCCTTCCCCGGGCCCTCACGGGCCCGGGGGTTCTAATTTCAATCCGTTTTCTATAGGCGCCGGGTCGTTCCAGGACCTGGGATGGAGGGGAGCCGTCCGCGATCCAGGGCTACTGCGTCCCACCGCTCGGTCCCTTGGATACCGGAGCCAGCCGCAGGGCCCGGCAGCGTAGGATCTCCTCTCGCACGGCGTCCTCGCTCGCGCGGGAGAACGAGAGATCCGAGCCCTCGATCTCGAGTCTCCGGCCGCCATAGGCGTCATGGGCGCGCGGCACCCCCATCTCTTCGAGCCGGCGCGAGGACGAGAGCTCGTAGCGCTTGTTCCATATCCCCCGCACGTTGAGGACAACGAGGCGGCGATCCGTGAGTACGACGACCACCGCGCGGGAGCCGGCGTGGCCGTTCCACGACGCGACACGCTCTTCGCCCGGTTCGAGCTCGAGGGGAATGAGGGGTTGCGACGGGGTCCGATCTTCGCCCACGGATTCTACAGGCGTGTCCGGCTGAAAAGGAGGGTCACGGGGGGCCTCCGGCCCCTCCCGAGGAGACGGCGAAGTGGACCCGAGTGTAGAGGGAGGTTGGGTCTGGATCTGCCCCGGCTGCGGAGCCCCGGAGATAGATGTTCAGCTAGAACTGCGCGAGGCGCACGGCCGGCAGCCACCCGTCCGACCGATACGACCGAGCTCTACGTGGTCCGGATTCGCTGCATCTCTTCAGCGCTAAAGGCCCGAAGGGTGGTGGTATCGACGTCCCCCTGTTCCCCAGCGGTGAGGAGAAGCTTCACCGCGAGCTCTTCGGAGGGAGACTCGACAATCACGACCAGGTCGTAGGGTCCCAGTGTGGTGTAGGCGGTGAACTTTAGACCCTTCTCCTTGAACTCGGCCATTCGCTTTTGCCGTTTCTGGAGGGCTTCCGCAGGATTCCGCTTGGCCTCGGCCGTGAGATGGGCCAGGACGATGTACGTCGGCATGAACGGTCTACCCACTTGCGCCATATAGGGATGTCTGCCGCGCGTCCCCACTCCGCCCTTGCGGGCGCCCGCCGTGCAACCTCGGGGTTCGACAACCGGGCCCGCCTGACTCGGATGCTGCACTGGCAGCGAATGGCGGGCTCTCCGATTGCAAGAGATGGGGTGTGCGTGGACAGTTGCGAAGGGCTCGCAATCTTCACCTCGCCAAAACCCACAGAGACTGTGCGGAAAGTCGCTCGAGCGCTCAATCTCTGACGCAGACTACCCGCACTTGGAGTAGGCTCGCGCCGGGACTACGTACGGTTTGCACGATCGGGCACATCGTCTTGACTTTTCACACAGTCTCCACATGTTTTGAAATGACTCGATCCGTAATGGCACAGTCAGAGCTAGGCCTGTGAGTGCGGGGACCTGACCGCGGAGAACGAAATTGCTCCCTTCGAAGAAGTGGGTAACCTACAATCGCGCTTTGATGAAGGTCGGGCGGGGAACTCCGGTACTCATGTTCGTAGTTCACCCGCGGAGCAAAGGGAGGCCGAATTCTGCCGCCATCGGGCAGCTCGAGACGTTCTTGATTCAACTGGCCGCGGCCAGCATCCTTCACCTCCTAAACAAAACGAAGATGGAAGGCCGGTGGTGATCCAGCCGGGCTTTGAAAGGAGCGGCCGGCCGACTGGGGCAGTAACGACCTTTACTCGAGCCCTGCGGCAACATCGACGCGATGAGCCCGATACAACGGGGGCCGCCCGGGGGATTGAAATCCATCCTTTGGGTAACACCCTGTTGAGTCTGCGGAATCCCCCGACGTAACACCGTCGGGCACGACGGGCGGGCGACGCCCGTGCTGGGATCCGTTCGGCGCGGCGAACGGATTCTGTCGCGATGACCCCGATCAGATATGCCCCCCATCGAGAGGCGAACACCGTCGGGCGCTGGCATTATCAACTCGCCGACAGATACTCTGCTGCGTTCTACGGATTTATGCGGTGCGAAGTCATAGACGCAGGCCCGATGATGCCTCGGAAGAGGGCCGAATGGCTCGCCGTCGTCGCCTGCGGGCTGAGGGTGGCCGTCGGCGCGCTGTTCCTGGACGGGCAGATGCCGGTAGCCACGTGAGCCGACGATGAGCACTCCTTCCGTCCTCGAGCTCGGGAGGAGCCGCCGGATGATCGACCTCGACTTCCGGGACACCGAGGGGCTCGTGGCCGCCTACCTGCTGCCCCAGGAAGGCGGCTGGACGCTGGTCGAGACCGGACCCACCACCTGCCGCGAGTTCCTCTTGAAGGGTCTCGCGGCCGCGGGGGTCGAGCCGGCAGAGGTGCGGCGCGTCTTCGTCACCCACATCCATCTCGATCACGCCGGAGGAGTGGGCGCGCTCACGGACGATCTCCCCAACGCCACCTTCTACGCCCACGAACTCGGCGTTCCGCATCTCGTCGATCCGACCCGCCTGATCGCGAGCGCTCGGAGAGCGTGGGGCGCTGCCGCGGATCCGCTGTGGGGCGCCATTGTCCCGGTGGCGCCGGGCCGGATCGTGGCGCTCCACGGCGGGGAGTCCTTCCCCCTCGCGGGCGGAGAGTTCCGGACGATCGCCACGCCGGGGCACGCGCGCCACCATCTGGCGTTCTTCGATTCGGCAATCGGGGCCGTGTTCACCGGCGACGGGGCGGGGATCCGGGTCGAAGGCAGCTGGCGCGCGCGGCCGGCCATCCCTCCACCGGACCTCGATCTCGATCAGTTGTACTCCAGTGTCGAGGAGATGCGCCGTCTCGACCCCCGCCTCGTGCTGTACAGCCACTTCGGCCCCGCTCCCGGGGGCGCGCAGGACCTCGCCGATTACCGATCGATCGTCGAGGAGTGGCGTCGGATCGCCCTGGCCGCCGCCCGCGAGCGACCGGATCCGGAGTTCGTCGCGACGCGCCTTCGAGAATATGAGGAAGCCCGCCTCGCGGCGGTCGGGCAGAGCTCTGATGCGGCGGGCCGCTTGGATCTCGTCTCGGGGTATTCGCTCGCCGCGCTGGGTCTGCTGCGCTACTTCGAAGTGCATGGGGACATCGGGACGCGGGGGGCCTGACCGTCCCTCGGGATCCTCCGCGTGCCTCGAACTGAGCCAAGAGGGTCTCGCAGGCGCTTCACCTCGCCACGAAGTTGCTCGTCCTCTGCGAGGGGAGCGCGCCCCTCATCGGCGGAGAAGGAAACGGACCGCTCGAGCCGAGGGTGGCTCACGTCGGCGAGGGAAGCGGTTGCCGGATTTAGTACCGATGGATGAGCGGGCAAGAATCGCCCTACACCTTACCTCGCGCCGATCCGGGAAGGGTTACGTCGGAGCCGTTCAGTCCCTTGGATGCGGGTCGCCAAATAGACATTCCTGGACGTCAGAAACAGGTTTGGGGACCACAACGGCTTTACCTTCGCAGCCGATAGTGCACGCGGGTTTCTCCTATGGACGGTACGATCTTACCCGACGCAGTGGCGCAGAGGAATCTTCCGCCGGTGGAACTGTGGCCGAAGCTCACGGTTCCCATGGGTTACGACGCGAAACTTCCAGCGTCCTTGAACCTGGCTTCTGAGGTCCTGGACCGAAATGTGGCCCTCGGAAGACGAAACAAGATCGCGATTTTTCACGACGAACAGCGATACACTTACGGCGACCTGGTCCGTGCCTCCAATCGGATCGCCGCTGCTCTCGTCGAGCTCGGGGTCAAACCGTTCGACCGGGTCGCTTTGCGCTTTCCCAACACCCCCGAGGCAATCATCGCCAACTTTGGCGTGCTCAAGGCCGGGGCTCTACCGGTAACGGTCCATCCGCGCTGGTCCCGAAAAGAGATCGCGTACGTCGTGAACGACGCCGACGCCCATTACCTCATGACGCACGCACGTGCCGACATCCTGGGGGAAGTCGAGGCGGCCAAACCGGAGTTCCGCGGTTTCAAGAACCTCATCCTGATGGGGGATGAGAAAGTGGCGGGAGAACGGGGCTACCTCGCCTACGAGGCACTCCTCCGGCGCGGGACTCCCACCTTTGAACCGATCACGCACCGCAAGAACGAGGCCGCATTCATTCTTTACACTTCGGGCACAACGGGATTCCCGAAAGGGGTCATTCACACCCTGGAGGGGGTATTGGCAGTCACCGACTCGGTCGGAAAAGCCGTCTGGAAGTTCGAAGACAACGACGTTCTGGGAACCCCGGCCCCGCTCACTTTCGCGCTGGGGTACGGGGCGCTCGCACTGATCCCGTATCGCTTTGGAATATCGGTCTCCCTGATGACCCGACCGGACCCCGAGTACGTTCTCAGCACGATCGAAAAGCATGGGGTAACGGTCTTCACGACGTCGCCGACGTTCTACCGGCAGACGATTCCTCTCTTGGACCAGTTGCTGAAGAAATACAGCATCGGTAGCCTGAGGCTGTGCACGGGGGGAGGCGAAGCCGTCGGGGTGGAAACGATCGAACGATGGCACAACAAGACGGGGCTGACGATCTACGAGGGATTCGGAGCTACCGAGGTCTACTACATCGTGATCTCGAATGCCGTCGACGCCAAGGATGCCAAACCGGGTTCCGTCGGTAAGCCGATCCCCGGGGTCGAAGTGAAAGTCCTCGATCGCGAAACGAAGGAGATCCGGGGGGTCGGGGAGGGGCAGCTACTGATTCGCGGTCCGACCGGAACCATCTACTGGAACCCGTATGCTCACGACGAGCATCTTCTGAAGAAGATGAAGGACGACGTCAAGTTCGGGTACGTGGCGCTCGGCGATGCCGTGCGGATCGACGAAGATGGTCGGGTCTGGTTCATCGGTCGCGGAGAGGATGTCATCAAGAGTTCCGGGTACCGGATAGGCCCGGACGAAATCGAGGGGGCCCTCCTCAGCCATCCTGCCGTGGCGGACGCCGGGGTTGTGGGGGTACCTCACGACGTGCGGAACGAAGACGTGGTCGCCTTCGTGGTGTTGCGGAAGGGGCAGGTTCCGAGCGATCAGCTCAAGGATGAGCTCCAAGCGCATCTCCAGACTCGCGTGGCCAAGTACAAGTTGCCCCGGGGATCTTCTTCGTTGAATCGCTTCCAAGAACCTCTGCAGGCAAGCTACTGCGAAAACAGTTGAGGGAAACCGCCAAACAACATCCGTCGGCCTAGTTCTACGGTCGAACGCCCGGGAGAAAATGCCACGGCGACGTTGGGTAAAGGATTTATCAAAGACGACCGTTCGCTTCCGGTGAACGCCATTAAAGGGGGAAGCAGGGCCGTTGCCTAAAGTGGAGCTTTTGGCGCCGGCCGGAAGCCTCAAGGCGGCCGAAGCTGCCTTTGACGCCGGCGCCGACCTCGTGTACGTGGGCCTCAAGGGCTGGAGTCGCGGAGGCTACCGGGGAGAGTTGACCCGCGACGAGTTGATGGAGTGCCTGGCGCACGCGAAGCGAGCGGGTAAGCGCGTCTGGCTCGCGGCGAATATCATCCCGAGGCCGAAGGAGCGGGCCGAACTTCTCGAGCGGCTCGCGGAGCTCACGGCGTCCGGCCTCGATGGGGTCATTGTCAACGACGTCGGCTTTCTGCGAGAGGTCCGGCGCGACTTCCCGGACCTCTTCCTTTCGGTCAGCATCGGTTGCGGCGCGTTGAATGAGGAGGATGTTCGCTTCTACGAGGAACTGGGAGCGGGTGCCGTCGTCCTGCCAGCGAACCTGGACCCCGATGAAGTGGCGGCCATCAAGGCGAAAACGACGATTCAGGTTGAGCTAATGGCACACATGGTCGAGCAGTTCATCCAGCTCGGCAAGTGCTTTATGCCCAGCTATCTGCATTTCCGCCCGACGCAGAGGGACGAGGTCGGGCTTCGCCTGACCGGGAGCATGAAGCGCGGTGGGGTCGGGGTTTGCTTCCGCGTCTGCCAGGAGCCTTGGGACCTCTACCACGATGGCCAGAAACGAGAGCGCCTTCTGTTCCCCGCCCGGCAGATCAGCCGTCTCGCCGACCTTGGGGATTTCCTCGATGCGGGGGTCGACATCGTGAAGCTCCAAGGCCGGAGCCTGCCACCGGTCCTCCTGGCTCCCCTCGTCCGTCAGTACCGCTCCGCAATCGCCGCCTGGGAGAGCGGGAAGAGGGATTGGGTTCCGCCGGAACCGGCGGCGCTTCCGTCGATGTGGACCATGGTGGGACGATGAGCGAACGGCCCTTCGAGCTGAACACGGTCATCTCGAACATGAAGAACTTGCTCGAGTCCGACCTTTCGCCCTACGATGCCGTCTACCTCGGCAATATCTATTGCCGGCTGTACGAAAGGAACTTCTTGGAGCACTCGGACGACCTGCGGGAGGGGATCCTCCGGGTGCAGGCGGCGGGGCGACGGGCCTACGTCACCACGTACGCGGGGCCGCGGAACAGTTTCCTCCCCCGGATCAGAAAAGCGCTGGAGGTCGCTGCTTCGGTCCCGGCCGATGCGGTCGAGGTTCACAATCTGGGCGTGTTGCGGATGGTCCACGAGGAGTTCCCCGAGCTCAAGGTCCACATTGGTGGTCTAGCCAACGTCTACACGGATGCCGGCGCTTCGGTTCTCAAACAATACGGAGCGCAACGGGTGACCCCCAACTACGAGTTGAGCTTGGAGGAGATCAACGAACTCGCACGCTCGGCGGACCTCCCCGCAGAGATCCTCGTGCATGGCAAGATGCCGCTCGGCATCTCCGACCACTGTTTCCTCCTGGACTACGAAGAAAAATGGGGGATCCGGTGCCCCACACTTTGTCAGCTACCGCTCTTCGTGAAGAAGGATGGTTGGGCGATGCGGTCCGCCGGCAAGGGGATCATGAGCGGAAAGGATGTCTGCATGCTCGAGCATCTTCCCGCGCTGCTCCGGTCGGGTCACCGGGTCTTTCGGATCGAGTCCGCTTATGAGACACCGGCCTATCGGCAAGAGATTGCCCGGACCTACCGGGCCGCCCTGGAGCTGGCCCTTTCCGGGCAACCGTTCGCGGTGGACGAACATTGGTGGGAAGTGGTTCGCGCTCACGCCCGGATCGGACTGTGCAACGGCTTCTATTTCGGCAAGACCGGAATGGACTATCTGGATGCACAATCGCCGGAAATCGCCTCGTTCACGGGCCGGCCGGTGCCGGCCGATTGAGGAAGACTGAGGTCGAGGAGGGAGGACGATGGAACTGTTGGCGCCGGGGGAAACTTGGAGATGATCGAGGCCGCGGTTCGGAGCGGGGCGGATTCGATCTACGTCGGGCCCCGAGGCTGGAGCCGTCGTCGCGATGCGTTCGAGATGTCGGACGAACAGATCCGGGCGGCGATCCGCCTCGCCCACGAGGGCGGTGCGAAGCTCCGGATCGCGTTCAACACCAACATGCAATCCCGCGAACTCCCAGCGCTCTTGGAGAAGGTGGAGACCTACGTTTCCTGGGGCGCCGACGGGGCGATCATGACGGACGTCGGCGCCATCGCCGAGGTGCACCGGCAGTTCCCCGACCTCGTCATTCATGCCAGCATCGGGGCGAACATCCTCAACGACGAGGATGTCCGGTTCTATCGCTCCATCGGCGTCACGCAGGTCGTGGCCGATACGAAACTGACGCTGACGGAGCTCACGTCCCGCAAGGTGAACCTCGACGTAGGGATCGAGATCCTGATCCACTCGAACAAGTGCTACACGTACCTCGGCAAGTGCTGGATGTCGCCGTACCACCGGCTGGAACGGACCGTCGATGAATTCGGAAAGGACCTCTTCAAGGGAAGCCCGAACCGCGGGGGCCTGGACCATCGGGTCTGCCTCGAGGCGTGGGAACTCTACAACGGCACCGATCTACTCGAGAAGCGGGTGGCCCTAAAGAATGACGCCTTCTTCCTCCTCAACGACATCCCGAAGCTGATCGACTTGGGAGTCCACTGTCTCAAGATCCAGGGCCGGGATACCCGGTCCCGCTGGTGTCGGATATCGTGAGGTTCTATCGGGACCTCATCGATGCGTACCGGGCCCATCCCAAGGGAGAACCGTTCGACCTCGTGCCCTGGCAGGAACGCCTGGCCCCGATACAGCAGGGGCGCGACGCGGACCGCACTCGGATGACCCTGACGCTCCTCGCCGATGCGCGCGCGCCGGTCGGGGCTCGCGCGGCGCCGGGTTGAGTCGGAAGGTGACGCGATCGCCGCGCGCCAAGGCAAGCCTCGCCGCCTACCGCAGGGAGATCGCCGAGATCGACCGGGGGATCGTGCTCCTTCTCGCCGATCGGTGGGCCACGGTCCGCGAGACGATGGGGTTCAAACGCTCCCGTCATCTCCCGCTGTTCGACGAAGCTCAGGAGGAACGGGTGTTGGCTCGAAGCCGTCGCTGGGCCCGAGAGCTGGACCTCTCCGCCCCCGTGGTCGATCGACTCTTCCGGTCGATCATGGAGGAGGGCCGGCGCCGGGCGGTGCTTCCGGAGGAGACACGTCGGCCTGAAGCGTCCAGGGAGGCCCCGTCCTCGGAGCGTCCCAGCGTCGGCATTCGCCGGAAGCTCCCACGACGACAAAACCGGTCCCGGCGGACCCCGACGAAGGGCGCTCGCTCCGCGGAGCGGGGACGCGATATCTTGCGCGGTGTAGAAGTACCAGATCGGCCAAAGAGGGCTCGCGGCAGTTGCACGATGAGGAAATCGTGGTCCTCGATCTAGCGGCCGATGGAGGCTGCCGTGACATCCTCCACCGAAGTCGTTCGGTGGCTTCCTCCGGGCTTCAAGTTGCTACCCCCGTAGCCCGAGGCGGTTCCTGCTTCAACGACCGGACTCGCCGCCCCTTGCGGTGCGGTGGAGGTCCAATCTCCACAGGCGTAGATTCCCCGGTGCCCCCGGGTACTGAGGCGAGTGCGCGAGCCAAGATGTTCTTGGCCGCATTCAAGTCTCGGTCGAGGCGGAGACCACACGGACACGAGTACGTACGGTCCTTGAGCGTGAGCGGCGGATCGGCCAGCCGACCACATCTTGCGCAGGTCTGGGTCGTCCCCTTCGCGGGAACCTCGACGTACCGACCCGAGCGTCGTGCCTCCTTGTAATGAGACATCTGCCGGAGCATCCCCCACCCCGCGTCCGAAATGGACATGGAGAGGTGGTGATTCCCGAGCATCGACGGGACGGACAAGTCCTCGAAGGCGATCAGGTCGTGGCGCTTCGCCCAGCCCGTACTGACCTTGTGGGCGAAGTCCCGACGCTGGTCCCGCACCCTAGCATGGCACCGAGCCACGCGCACACGCTGCTTGTGCCAGTTGTGCGAGCCCTTCCGCTTCCGCGAGAGCTTGCGCTGCTGGCGCTTCAACAGGACCTCGGCTCGTCGAAGGAACTGGGGCGGCTCCACAACATCTCCAGTCGAGAGCGTGGCGAGATGCGTGAGGCCGAGGTCCACTCCTACCGGATTCTCGGCTATGGTGCGTGGGGAGGGGGTCGGGTCTTCTACCTCGTAGGTGAGGATGGCGAACCAGCGGTCGCCCTCCCGCTTCACGCTGCATGTCTTGATAGGGCCGTCGGGTGGCGCACGGTGGACCTCGACCGGAATGTCTCCCATCATCGAGAGCCGAAGCCGCCAGGTTCCGTTACGCCCCGGAACGATACGCGCCGACCCGTTCGAGTCCGGGTAGCAGAGCGACGTGACCTCCCGCTTGAAACGAGGGAAGCCCGGCTTCTCGCCCGCCGTCACCCGCCGGAAGAAGTGCTTGAACGCGTCGTCGAGCCGCGCGAGAGTCTCCTGTGCCACATGCCCGTAGACCCGTCCAATCCCCTCAGTGTCGTAGGCGCGCCACCGAGCGAGGTCTCGGCACTGGTCGGCGTACGATACCGACCGCTTCTCCCTCCGCCATGTCTCCTGTCGCTGTTCGAGCGCGTGGTTCCAGAGGAACCTCAGTTGCTCGAACTGACGGTCGAGTTCCTTCTCTTGGTCGGGGAATGGGTAGAGGCGATACTTGCACGGTTGATACATCGTGGGTAAGGAATGGGGCACGCCCCCGACCCGTGTAAGAGGCTCGCTAACCCCCCAACAAGTTGAGGGGCTTGCGCTCGCCGACATCGTCACCCGCATACGGAGCTCGGCCTCCGAGACCGGTGAGAGCCGTTCGGCCGGTCCTGGGCAACGCGGGATGCTCGAACGACACCGTCGAAGCGAGACGGAAACGACCCAGAGGATTTCGGAAACCGGGACTAGATGATTCCCTTGTCGTACATCTCTTTGATCTGACTAACCGGATATCCGAGCAACTCATGCAAGACCTTGACACTGTCCGCACCGACGGGGCGCCATATCCATTTGGTCCTTCTCGGAGTTTCGGACATCATTCCCACACTGAACCCACTTTGCATCAGAACGTCGCCATAGAGCGGGTCGTCGATCCAGCGGATGCTCCCGCGTTCGCGGTAATGGGGGCTCTCGTAGACCTCCTTGTCGTTCATGACGGGCATCGAAAGCAATCCGACGTCGGAAATCGCCTTCGCAACCTGCCCTCTCGTCTTGTCCTCGGCCCACTTCTCGAGCCCCGCGTAGATATCGAGTTGGGCCTCGGGCTTTAGCCTCGCCTTGTGCGTCTTGAACCGTTCCCACAGATCGGCACGTTCGATCAAGTAGCAGAGATCCTTGAAATCCTCGTCGTTGAACGCGCTCACCAGGACGTACCGTGCGTCCTCTCGAAGCTGGGGATTCATGTCGTCCGGGTAATCCGACTTGCCCGTCCGAATGATGCCGTGCACGCAGAGCTGGGTGTCCCAGTTCCCCCAGCGCTGACGGACGATGCCAAATCGGTGGTACAGCGGTAGACCGTAACCGGTGTAACGGGTCGCTGCATGAACCTGGGCGAACTCGATCATCGTGCCAAGGCCCGTCTTCAGTCTCCAGTGAAGGGCCGCCATGATCCCGACCGTGATGAGGCTGCCGGAATTCCAGTCGATGACCCAGTTTGTGTGCTTCGCGGGATAGCCTCCGAGATCCTCATGGAAGCCCGTGAGGCTCGCCAGCCCTCCCTGCGCCTGACCCAGAATGTCGTAGGACCCTCCGAAGATCTTCGGGCCGAAACCGAAGCCGCCGCCCCAGACGTAGATGAATCTCGGATTGATCTCCGCCGCCTGCTTGTAGCTGAAGCCCCACCGGTCAAACGTGGAGGGCCGATAGCATTCCGTCAGGCCATCGGAATTCCGGATGAGATCGTGCATGACCGTTTTGGCTTCGGGGGCATGATAGTCCAACGACAAGTAGTACTCATTCGAGTTCGCGTTGAGGTAGCCGAATCCCGTCCCCGTGCCCGGCCGCGTGTCGTGGAGCGGGTACATGTACACCTCGTTGAACGGCGAGGTATGACGCATGGGGTCTCCCATCCGAGGGGCCTCAATCTTGATCACTTCGGCACCGAGCTCCGCCAGGTTCGCGACGGAGTGGGGCGTGAAGATGTACATCGTGGCGCTGATCCACCTCACGCCCTTCAGCGGCTCCGGTTTCTGGAACGTCTTCTTTGGGTCGAACAGGGCCTTGCAGTACTCTTCGTAGGGCATCTTGTCGAGCGCAAGCTCGTCGGGCCCCGGCATATCCTCGAATCTCATTTCCGGTCTCACTGACGTCATCTACACCACCCCCTTCTCCCTCAGCTGTTCCACTCGCTGGGGTCCAATTCCCAGGTACTTTCCGAAGATCTCTTCCGTGTCAAGTCCCAACGGTCTCCCGAGCCACTTGGTGCGTGCCGGGGTCCGGTGTTGATAGCCGAGCGGCGGCCGACACACCATGGTCGGTCCGTAATTCTCGTCGTCCACCACTTCGACCCAACCTCGGTACTTGAACTGGGGATACTCGGTAACTTCATCCAGGTACATCACCGGCCCAGCGGCGACCTCGAACTCTACGAGCTTCGCCTCCGCCTGCGCCCGAGTGAGGTTTCGGAGCCACATCGTGGTCAGCGTATAGGTCTTGGTCAAACCATGGAATGCGTTCCTCGCCGCGATCTCCTTGAGGAACGGGTCTTCGCCCATCAGCCTGCCGAACTCGGGGATGTCCCGTTCGATGCACATGCCGATCCGGTACCAAAGTCGGTCGGTCTGACCGCCAATCATCATGAATCCGTCCTTGCACGGATTCCAGGCGTACTGATTGAGGTTGGGATCCCAACCACCCGTGCGCGACTTGATGCTTCGGTTGAAGCCGTACCACGAAATGTCAAAGTCCAAGATATCGAGGAGCGCCTCGGCGGAGGTGACCTCCAGGAACTGTCCCTTGCCGCTGACCTGCTCCCGGTAATACAACGCTGCGAGGATGTTCACTGCCGCCTGGGTTCCGGCGACGTAGTCCCCGATCCACACACCCGATCGCGTCGGGTCGCCACCCTTCCCGCGGGGAAGTAGATCTTGCGGAAAGCCGGTATTGTGAACGAAAGAATCCGCTGCCTGGGCAAACGGCTCAAGCATCCATTGACCGTGCTTGGAAACGCGGTCCTTCATCGGGCCCCACTGCCCGAGCATCCCAAGCCAGCAGTACACCAACCTCGGGTTGAGCTTCGATAGCTGCCGATATCCAATCCCGAGTTCGTCGAAATGCCCCGGAGGATAATCCTCGATCACCACGTCGGACTGCGCGGCCAGCTGTCGGAACAACTCTTGGCCTTCCGGCGTTTCCAGGTTCAGTGTCACCGAGTACTTGTTTCGGCATTCCGCCACGAAATCGGGCCCGCAGGGCTCTCCTTTCGTGTCCTTGAGAAGGTACTCCTCTCTCCCGAACGGGACAAGCTTTCGGAACGGATCACCTTCCGGCGGTTCGACCTTGATGACTTCGGCGCCCAGCTCGCCCAACAGCGAGGAGGCAAAGGAGTTGCTCAACCGCCAGATCCCGGCGTCAATCACCCGGAGGCCCGTCAATGCCTCGGGCTTGTGGACCACATCCTTCCAATGGACGGTTTGCTCCAGGTACCGGGCGTGCTCCAGCCCGAAATCTCCCCTCCGGCCTCCGATGATCTTCTCGACAGCTTCCTTGGATAGAAGGGGTGTCGCGGGCCAAGCCCGAGGTCTCAACGCATCGGCCGAGGTCTCTATCGAGATAGAATTCGAATCGGACATAACTAGAGGCAGGATTGGTTCCTCGAATTTAAGCCTTGTTAATTTGTGAGTCTCTCCGAGCCGGGGGTGGCGTGCCCAGGTTCGTTGAAAAACGGTGTGCTCCCCGGTTTTCTCGGGTAGAGAGACCTCCAGATCAACAGGGTTGGGCACACCACCCAGCCCCCGAGCCGACTCCTCCTGTACGAATGGTTAAGAACCGGAACCCCTTCATCCGTGCCACCGGGGTCCTCGCAACTCGACTCGGGATGATGAACGAACAAAGGAGGGGTGGCCGATGTGTGATATAATCGATTGCAAGAAGTGTGGGACCGTGAACTACCTCGACCCGTACTTTTTTTGGAACTGGAAAGGGAAGATCGGTTGCGCGGGATGTGGGACGGTCTACTACATCCATATGATTCAGGGGTTCATGTTCGAGGGACCGGCCGAAAAGACCGGCGAAAAACCCGACGTCTTACCCGTGTACGCAGACAAACCTCGTGAGGGATACCAACAGGTCCTGCCGGGGACACCCGGAAAGACACGACCCTTCCAGTGTCTTCCTCGCGAGATCTACCTCGGCCACGCCGATAAAGTGAAGTTCAGCATCCGGGGGAAGCCCGTAAGAGGGTGGTCTCCCCAACCCCCCTCCGCCGGACCCGCAGGATCGTTCCGGTTCAAATGGGACATCGAAAAGGATTCCCCCGATGTGTGGAAGGAATATCAGCAGAAGCTTCGGAAGGGCGAAGTGAAGGAGTGGTAAACGATGGCAGAGCACCCACCGACGGCAGCAGAATTCCTGAGTAACGTACTGGAAGCCGAGAAGAAGACTGACCACATTTGCTGGAAATGCAAGAACTTCAAGTGGGTGATTAAGGACTCAAAGCTCCCCCCCGCCGACCTCATCGGTTGGTGCAAGAAGACCCAATGGCCGTTCTTCGCGTGCATCGCCGAAACCCCCGTCATCTCGAAGTGCTATGCCTATGAACCCATCCAGTGATCCGGGCGCCCCCCTCGGCGGGGACGAGGAACTACGGGCGCTCCGGGCGCGAGTCCTGATGTGGAAGGAGAGCTATCGCGAGTGGCCGCCGGAAGAGGCGGCTCGTCAGTTCGAGTGGGAGGTACAGGAGATCGTTTACCCCTACCTCGTTCGACTCGCTGACGCGGGCTACATATCCACGACCGAGTACCACGAGGTTTCCGGTTTCATTGAGCAACAGGTCCGAGAACTCAAGATGATAGAAGAGGAGAGTGTATGCCCGAAGTGACCCGCGTGATATTGGTCGGCTTCGACCCGATGCTGGTGAGAGGCTATGTCAAAACGAATGCGCGAGCTCTCTGGTTTTACCTCCCCGACGAACTCTACAAGGAGCTAAAGATCAAGCCGGAAACCAAAGTCAAGGGAAGGTTGCTCAAGATCTACGGTCCGGACGGCAAGGTGACAGCGACCCCCGACGAGCCGTTCGAGTGGCCGACCTCGAAAGAGTCCGGCTTGGCGGTCGTAGTGCCATCCTCGGACATCACCAAGTACGCGCTCACCTGCTTCCACTTCTTGGAGATGCGTCTCGAGAAGGTCGGGGACACCGCGGTGCATCCCGGGAAGGAACTTGCAAGGAAGATGTGGCCCGAGGGCCAAATGAAGCTGGCCTATTCCACGAAATACATGGCGCCGTAAGGGCGATACCGTGGGATTCCCCAAACTCTCGGAGATACTTCAATCCGATTTCCCTTCCCACAAGAGGATACTGTTCCTCGAAGGCTACGAGGGATCGTCGAACTCGTACGCGATCGTCGGAGACACCGTCGCTCTCATCGACGCCGCGAACGATTACACCCTCTTCGTGGACCTGGCGGAATCCGGTTTCCCGCCGGAGCGGATCGCGACGGTCGTCCTGACCCATGGCCATCAGGATCACAGCTTAGGGGTTCTGGAGCTCCTGAGGCAGTACCCACGCTCCCATGGGCCGCTCGAGGTGCTCCTCCACAAGGACGGCCCGAGCACATTGAAGAGAATGGTCGAGGAACTCGGAGGGTCCGTCAAGGAGATCGAAGATGGACAACAGCTCGACCTGAACGGCTTCCGCTTTGAGGTGCTCCACACGCCCGGACATACGATCGACAGCGTGTGCCTCTTCGAGAGAGATTCCAAGACAATGTTCACGGGCGACACCGTGATCACCGATCCGGGAACCCTTCCCGGACCGGATCCGGCCGCGCGGGGCAGCTCGACCGAGTTCCTATCGTCGCTGAGGCGCCTCTCGCGCATCGATATTCGCGCTGTATGTCCGGGCCACGGCGCTCCGTTGCGTTCCGCGGGTGAGAACCTCGTAGCGGGGACCCACGAGCAGGTCCTTCGAACGGTCATCGGTGAGAAGGAGAGCTGGAGCGACGCGGCGACGAATCTCATGACCCAGGGAATCCTCGAGGAGGCGATCTTCTGCACGGACAAGGCGCTGGAACAGAACCCGGGGGATCCTTCATGCCTTGAGATTAAGGCTTCGTGCCTTAGCGACCTGGGAGAGCTCGAGCAGGCGCTCTCCGTCTTTGATGCGTTGCTAGCGCTGGAGCGCCCTCGCCCTTCGGTCCGGATCGGAAAGGGCTACACGCTGCTGCGTCTGGAACGGTTTCCGGAAAGTCTGGAATGCTTCGATGAGGCCCTGAAGGACCCCTCCGCTCCTCCCGAAGCGCGGATCGGTAGGGGCCTGGCCCTCATCGGCGAAGGCCGGCACGACGAGGCCTTTGCCATCCCTGAGTTCGAGAGAAGTTTCTCGAGCGAGCTGACCGAGGAGGCCAAGAGGTTGATGGAAAGTCGGGCGGCCCGCCGGGCGTCTTGAAGCGTGGCCTGGGCCGTCCGTTCACTTCGTGCGGGCGCTGATCGAGGCCCGGACCTGAGTGGCGGCAAAGCGGCCTTCCCCCGTCATCCAACCTGACTTTGCCCGCACAAGGCGAATCCCTGCTGAGAAGCGTGCAGCCTCCAACTCGGGTTCGGGGACCCCGACCAGTTCGGGAGGTGATCGGCGAGCTGGAGCTTCGCGACGAGGAGTGCTTGGGTCTTGGTCAGCTACAACAGGCGAGCATTGCAAACGTCGCAGTCAGGTCCAACCCGTGACATCCTCCACCGAACAAGTTCGATGGCTTCCTCTCCGACCTCATGTTGCCACACGCAAGGCCGGCGGCGGTTCCTGCTTCAACGACCGGACTCGCCGCCCCTTGCGGTGCGGTGGAGGTCCGGTCTCCACAGGCGTGGATTCCCCGGTGCCCCCGGGTACTCGGGCGAGTGCGCGGGCGAGGATGTTCCTCGCTGCATTCAGGTCTCGATTCATCGCCAGACCGCACGGACAGACGTACGTGCGGTCCTCGAGCGTGAGCGGAGGATCGGCGAGCCGACCGCACCCCGAGCAGGTCTGGGTTGTGTACGGGGCCGGAACCACCACGTACCGACCCGGCCTTCGAGTCTCCTTGTACTGGCTCATCTGCCGGAGCATCCCCCACCCGGCGTCGGAGATCGACTTGGCGAAGCGATGGCTCCCAAGCATCGACGGGACGCTCAGGTCCTCGAAGGCGATCAGGTCGTGCGTCCTCGCCCAGGTCGAGGTGGTCTTGTGGGCGAAGTCCCGACGCTGGTCCCTCACCTTCGCGTGGCACCGCCCCACCCGTTCCCTTTGCTTGTGCCAGTTGTGCGACCCCTTGCGCCGGCGCGAGAGCTTGCGTTGCTGGCGCTTCAACAGCACCTCGGCCCGGCGAAGGAACTGGGGCGGCTCCACCATCTCCCCGGTGGACAGAGCAGCGAGACAGGTGAGGCCGAGGTCGATCCCGACCGGGCTTTTGGGTGGTTCGGGTGGAGGGGGCGAAGCGTCGGATAATTCGTACGTCAGTATGGCATACCATCGTCCTCCCTCCCGCTCCACGATACAGGTCTTGAGCCCGCCCCCGGGAGGCGCACGGTGGATTTCGATGGGCACGTCTCCCACCTTCGACAGATGGAGGCGATGGGTGCCGTTCCTCCCGCCGACGACCCCCACCGATTCGTATGCTTGGGGATAGGTGAGGGAAAATACCTCCCGCTTGAAACGCGGGAAGCCGGGCTTCCCACCGGCCTTGACCCTGCGGAAGAAATGCTGGAAGGCGTCGTGGAGTCGGGCCAAGGACTCCTGAGCCGCCTGAGCGTTCACGCGCCCGATTCCGTCCTTGTCGTACGCTCGCCACCGGGTCAGATCCCGGCACTGACCCACGTACGAAATGGCCCGTTTCTCCTTCTGCCACGCTACCTGCCGCTGTTCGAGGGCGTGGTTCCATAGGAAACGGAGTTCGTCGAACTGATGATGGAGTTCCTTCGCTTGGTCGGGGAACGGGTAAAGGCGGAACGTATGAGCTCAGGTTTCTGGCCGGACGGACGAGAGCGGGGGACCCGTCCCCGTCAGGGCGTTGAGCAACGTTGCCCGGAACGACTCGCCTCGCTTCCGGCACGTTCGATAGATCGTGAGTAGCCGTTCCAGCACGCGCGCTCCGCTCCAGGTCCGTCGGCCCCCACTGACCTTGCGGATCAGCACCCCTTGACGGATCGCGTTCTCCGCTCCGTTGTTGTTCCAGGGAACCCCGGGCTTGAGCAGGAACGTGAACAGCATCCCCCGACGATGCCGCAGCTCCTTCGCGATCCGTCGCGCATCGGCATCTTTCCAGTCGACCCGGAGCAACGCGGCCATCGCCCGTCGCGCTCGACGGTAGGCCGCCTTCCGCTCGGCTCGGGGCACCCTCTCCCGATCTTTCACCACGAGGATCGCCTCGCGGTAGATCGACCGCACCCCGTCCACGAACCGTAGGAACTCCTCCGGGGGATGCCCCGCGCTCGTCAGCTTCGCCGTCCGTTCCTCCAACAGGGGTCTCGGCTCCACGCGATGCCGCACCTCCGCTCGTTCCAGCCACCGATTCACATGCACCGGGTCGAGTTGGTGGTCCGCGGTGATGATCGCGTCGTACGGGTCCCACGCATCGTGCTCGAGGGTCCCATCATACCCTTCGAGCACCTCGAGCACCGCCTTCCGACCTCGGGTCGGCGCCAACTGGTAGACCGTCGCGGAGAGGTGGGTGTAGACCCACAACCATCCGTTCTCCCCGTTGATGCGGAACGAGGTCTCGTCAGCGCCCACCGCGCGCGCCTCCTTCACCTGCGCCTTCAGCGTCGCGTAGGTGGGTCCCAGCCGCTCGGCGGCCCACGCTTCCAGCGCGAGCACCGTGGCCTCGCTGATCTCCAGGCCGAAGCTCTCCCGGGCGCTGGTCCGAACCTTCTCCACGCTGAGCCCCAGCATCCGCTGGTGGGCGACCCACGAGGCCAGCACCGGGCCGAACTGCTGGTGCGGGGGGAAGGGAGGATCGGCGTGGACTCGTTGATGACACCCGGGGCAGCGGTAGCGGAACACCTCGAGGTCGAAGACGAGGAGAGCGGTCAGGGGGAGGTCGGTGATGGTTCGGTGGAACGAGTCGCAAGGGTCGCCGAGCTTCGTGGTGCAGTTCGGGCAGTGGTCCAGGGTCACGCGAACGGGAGGAGCGTTCGGTGTCGGTCGGGATCGACCGTGGCCCCGATGGCCGGGTTGGCCACCGGTCGGGCGCCTCTTCCCGGCCGGGACGGGACGACGGTAGAACGTCTTGCTGGAGGGAACTCCCCCGGCCTCGGCGGTGCGGTCCGAGGCGGCGAGGACGGGAGCGGAGGTCCTCAGCCGCTCGTTCTCCTTCTTAAGACGGAGGTTCCCCTCCCGCGCTCGGCGGAGTTCCTCCCGGGTCTGGTGGAACTCCTCCCGGGTCCGGCGGAACTCCTCCTCGAGCTTCTCCAGCCGCTCGAGCTTGCGAAGGATCTCTCGGCGCTGCTCCCGATCGAGGGTCAGCGAATCCTCATCGGAAGCCAGTTCGATCTTCAGGTCCCGAGCGAGCACGGTGCCCTCGGGCACCGAGGTAATGGGTTCCCGGATTTACATTTTGGGTACGCGAGGAACCCGCCGAGGGTCACGAGGTCATTGACCAGAATCGTGAGCTACTACGGCGGAACTTGTGCGGAACGAACATGCGTGGGGCGAATCCAGCACGCCCCCCACCTAAATAATCGAGCCGATTCATCCTCCCTACAAGTAGGGAGGCCCTCTCGGCCTTCATTTGTAGCCGGTGATTCCGGGCCGCGGAACTCGCTCCGACGGACGGGATCGACTCACGACGGCGATTCGCTGGAGGTTTCCACCGAGAGCAGTTTCGGCCCCTGTTTCAATTGAAATTTGCCGTCAACGAAGCTCCAGACCCAACCCGAGTACCCATAGCCTCCAATGGGTTTGGTTACGAGCGCGCCCTTCCAGCTGTCGGCGAGCGACTCGTTCAGGCTCACGGTACCGAACTTCCCGAAGGTGTATACGTCGACATCCTCGAGGTAGTCGCCTCCCTTGAGCATGGCGGCCACACGCGGGCCCTCGGTTCCACCGAATATCGAAACTCGGAGACCGTAGGTGTTGTCCACAGCCAACGCGACGACTTTTTCCACCGTGTCGAACATCGAAACGTAGCTCACCGGTCCAAAGGCCTCGCACCGCATGCCCAGCATGTCGTTGTTGGCGTGGTCGACGATGGTAGGGTAGACCAGTGAGCCTTCGATCTGGCCGCCGTAGATGATCGCGGCGCCCTTCGCCTTGGCATCTTTGAGCTGACCGTGAATGTTTTTCACCACTTTCGGGCTCGCGATCGGCGTGACATCGGACTCGGGATCGTCCGAAGGTCCTACCATGAATCTCTTCGACTCTTGGACGAAGGCGTCGATGAACGCATCGTGCAAGTCCTCGTGAACGTACACCCGCTGAGGCGCAACACACGCTTGGCCGGAATTTCGATACTTCGTCTCTGCCAGCTCTCGGACCGCTACGTCGAGCCGGGCGTCGCCCAAGATGATGAAGGGATTATTGCCCGGCCCCTCGAAGACGAGCTTCTTGCGTGCCCCGCGCACCCGCACCTCGTACGGCAGCACCCAACTGTCCGAGCCGAACGCGACGATCGCCTTGACCTTAGGACTCTCGAGCGCGTAGGTCATCAGCGCGGTCCCTTTCGAGCGGTCGAACAGGACGCCGGGACCCACGGTCTTCTCGTAGATCGGCTGCAAGACCTTCGTGACCAGATTGTCCCGAGAGGAGAACTTAACTCTCACGCGGTTTCCGACGAGGAACACCGAGAGGATCGCCGTATTGAGCCAGCTGCTCCCATTGTACGGGAGGATCAAGACGACTTCCTCCTCGTCCTGGCACAGAGGTACCCGGTGGCTCAGCAAGCTCTTCGAGCTCGGGAAGCTGGCGAGGCGCTCCTGAACGACGTCGAACTCGTGCGTCGAATCCTTACGCGAAAAGCCGATGTCCTGGACCGAAGCGCTGACGATCTCCTCTTTCTTGCGAAGGAGTTCTTCCCGGAACGCCCGGATGAGTTCCAGCCGGTCGGCGAAATCCGTTTTCATCACTTGCATCGTCTGCCGTCCCGGCGCGCGGCGGAAGTTCCGGTGTGCATCGACGTCAGCGCGACGATTCTATTTCAAAGCGTGGCTCGCCGCGGCGGGGGGATTTCATTCAGCTGCCCGGACCGACCGGACCGGGATCCGT
Organism: uncultured Thermoplasmata archaeon; assembly: GCA_963838955.1. Classification (GTDB taxonomy): domain Archaea; phylum Thermoplasmatota; class Thermoplasmata; order Lutacidiplasmatales; family UBA184; genus Lutacidiplasma. Next base: position 393,091 of record CAWISZ010000004.1, read on the forward strand.
GCACCGCCGTTCACACGCTCTTCGACTGGAGCGGTGTAAGTTCATCTCCCGTGGTTTCGGTATCGGTTCGCCGGGTCGCGCAGCCACATCTGCTCCGACGCGAGATTATTGTCCCTTTCTCACCGCCTCGTATTTTGCCGGAAAGACTCCCTCGAATCGAAGGTACTGGGGGATCGGATACCGAATACCCGCCTTGTAGGTTCCTTCGAGGCCGCCAGCGATTTCACTGAACTGGTGTCGCGGAATGGCAAAGACCATCTCGTCGTCCGAGACGCCTCCGAAAATCCGGTCGCCGTAACACGGGAGCACGTACTGACTTTCTCCCGTTCGGAGAGTTCGCGTCAGGATGTCGGCGCAGTCCACTGCCCCCGATGTGCTGGACGACATCCTCCCTCCCCTCTTCCACAGGTAGGCATGAATCAGACGAAGTACCTGCGCCGGGTTACCATAGATTACGGCGATCTCGAGAGCATAGTCCTTCTTGAAAAGAGGGCTGATCACGTATCCGGCCTGTTCATGGTACTCGCACCTGGGAACTTGAGCGGCCGTGCTCTGCCCCGCCTCCAGGGTCGCGTTGTACATTCCTTCATAGCTCCTTCCTTGACGGAAGGCCTCCGTCATCTCCTCGAAGCCGTGGACCAGCGAAGCCACGGGGCAGGAGAGGTCCTCTCCCTTCAACGCGAGGCTCCATCCGTACTTCCGGGCGATTCCCAGCGCTTGGCAGATCGCCACACGAAAACCCAAATCTCGGAGCGGCCGTTTCGCGTTGGAAGGGATATCGGCATCGGCCTCGAACCGACGGACGCCGACCGGAAAGGTTTGAGGTCTTACGTACTTCTGAATCGCCTCCTCGAGCTGGACAACGTCATCCGCGTTCTGGGACATGGGCTCCACGGGAACTTCCAACCGACCCGTAGTCGGAAGACCTAATAGTCCTCGCTGGGAACCTAAATCCGCCTCAGCGCCTCAGCGATAAGGTCGTTCGACACCGCGATGCTCGAGAGGTTGGTATGGTTCAGCCATTGAGGGAGGTAGCTGACAAGGCCGGGAGGTCCCTCGATATCTGGAAGTTGCCTTTCTTTTACGCACACGCACTTCGCTCCTCGGGCCGACGCCCACTCTTCGATGCTCTTCCCTATCTCCCGCGGCTCTCCACTTCCGTAGACCAGGAGCAACCGCTGGGGATCGATCTTTTGCCACTTCTCGGTCAAGACCCCCAACAATTGCCTCAAGATATCGGGTTGTGCCTCCCGAACCTCATGGGACCCAAGGCGGAGCATGTACCTTCCTTCCGGAGATGACGAGGTGGTGATAGGGGGACTCAGAGCGATCACGAAATCCGCAGCAGATATCCCCGCCAGGAGCCCGCCCAGGCTCGCACCGATGGCGACCACCTTCTTGTGTCGGGTCCTCATCCAACGGACGACGGCCTGGGCATCATCGACGACCTTCTCGTCGAGCGGCGCCGGGTGTTCCCCGTGTCCCCTCAGATCTGGAACGAGCGTCGGAGAACCGTTCTCGGCCATGCTCAACGCCAGTCCGACAGCTCTGGTCTTCGAGCTGCTGTAACCGTGAAACCAGACCAGTCCAATGTCCGATGCATCGCGTTCGTCGCGAACATAGAACGCGGGTATGGAAACCCCGTCCGAAGCGAGGAGGTCGTGAGGACGGTCGATCAACAATGCCATCGACTACCCACTGATTCCGCTGTCGGAGCTCGGGGCCCGGGAAGGTTCGAAATGCTGAGACTTCAGGAACGAGCGGACCTCTTCGACGATTCGATCCAGGGTCTCTCGATGGGTTTGGGTTGGACCCGTAAGTCTCACCATCAGAATCGCATTCGAGTTCGATGGCGGGGCAATCGCCATCTCCACGTTCGGTAAACCGAGGCCCCGAACGTGGTTCGCGATGACCCCCTTGGCCAGGGTGGCGCCATCTCTTTCGATGGAGAGGCCTCGATGGTGTGTCCCCGGCATTTCGAGAAAGATCAGGAGCGTGAGGTATCCGCTTCCTGCTTCCAGGGTCACCGTCTTGTAGTGCAGCTCATCGTGGGTCGTGCTACCCTCGCGAACGTTTTCCGCGGGCCGGAAATCTCTCAGCGCCATCGGGAGGATTCCTTACCCGGTCCGTTTCGTTCTCGCTCGTCGGGCCGGTGGTTCAGGTGGGGAAGGATGCATGTCCCACCACCGTCATGACTTACCGAGGTTGGCTAGTCTTGCTTCCAAATCGGTCAGGCGTTTGCGCGTCTCCCGATCCTGTTGCCATCGCTCCGTGACGTCCGACATGAGTGCGACCGCACCTAGAACGGGGCCCTCTCCATGACGTATCAACACAATAGCGAACTCTATGGAGATTCGTGTGCCATCCTTACGCAGTGCCGGAACCTTCAGCGGTTCCTTGCCGTAACGCGTGACCCCGGTTTCCATGACCGTACGGTAGCCTCGCCAATGCGCATCCCGATGCTTTTCCGGAATGATGAGGTCCAGGCTCTTTCCAACGGCTTCGCCCGCCGGGTAGCCGAACATGGATTGCGCCGCCTCGTTCCATAGCTGGATAATGCCGTCCTTATCGGCAAAGACGATTGCGATGGGGGCATCCACGACGATCTTCTTGTAGAGCCCCTCGGGCAAGACCGTCGGCCCACCTGAACTCTCCAAGCGTCTCTCCGCCTGCGGTTCTGTCTCTGAGTCCTTAATTCTTTCGGTTTCGCATTCCGGATTCTCGAGTGCAACCATCAGATCACCGCGATGGGGAGGAAGCGTGCCGAGTTCCGTGGAGTGGAAAGAGGGGTCCCAAGAGCAGGGCGCTCTTCGGTCGCCCCCCTCTTGCTCTCCCCCGGACGAAGCCCACGGACCGACGGAGGGAATGATCGATTCGACCGGCCCAGGGTCCCGCCACCCCCACGAGACCGTCGGCCAGATGGCCACTCGATGGGGAGTGGCCCCCCTGGGCTTCGCAAACTCGTTCAACGCTGGCCCCTCTCGGGCACCGTGCCCCCGCATCAACCCCCGCCGGCGACCTCCCCCGGACTACGAGAAGGCCGCCCTCGCCGTCGCGTGGATGCGGGCGCCCCGAAGCCCTTCCAAACCTTGCAACGCGCTCCGACAGGCGATCGTCCGAATGCGAGTGCGACCGGAGCTGATCCGCTCGTTGGTCGCCGCCACTCACCTCTATGATTGGCGGACTGACTCACGGAGGGTTGTCGGGCACAGTCGATTCCTCCTCGACGCGTGTTAACCGATTTACTCCGGTATCAGTAACAACCAGGCTCTACGGATTTTGACCTCCGCAGAGGAGTCCCGGCGCCACTCGCACGCGGTTTCGCCCGCCTGGGGGCCGCGGGTAAAGCTCTATAGCCTATTCCCCGTAGGGAGTCGTCTCGGTGCGCCATGGCGACTCCGCGACATGCACCCGAGCGATTGGAGAAGACCGTTCATCTCCGGATCGACCCGAATGACGAATCCACGACCCTGGAAGATGTCCTCGCGAGGATCTCCGAACTCCAGCGCAAGCACCCCGACCGAGAGGTCTTCTTCGATGGGGACGAGTACGCCATCTGTTCTCGCCCAAAGCGCACGCACGCGGCCGCCCACCGCTGACCCCACGTTCCTGGGCTCGCCCCTTCTGCTCGTCAATCTGAAGTCCTACTCGGATGCGCTCGGGACCGGAGCCGAACAGATCGGCGCGTTGCTCGGGGCCTGCGGACGGGCCGCCGGCGTCGCGGTCGCCATCGCTCCGGCCACGACCGACCTTCGCCACCTCGCGACCACCCTTTCGATTCCCGTCCTCGCCCAGCACGTGGACCCGATGGCCGCGGGAGCCCACACCGGATACACCGTTCCCGCGGCGATACGGGCGGCGGGAGCTCGCGGAAGTCTGGTCAACCATTCCGAACATCCTCTTCCCCGCGCCCAGGTGGACGACGCCGTCCGGCGCCTCGGCGCGCTCGGCCTGAGCGCGGTCGTCTGCGCCTGCGGCGTCCGCGATGCGGCCCGCCTCGCCCGATCCCAGCCTCCGTACCTCGCGGTGGAGCCTCCCGAACTGATCGGGAGCCGGCGCTCCGTCACGACCGCCCGGCCCAAGGTGGTGTCCGAATCGGTGGACGCCGTGCGACGCGTCGCGCCGAAGACCCGGGTGCTCTGCGGCGCGGGGGTGCACGACCGAAGGGACGTGGCGCGTGCGCTCGAGCTCGGCAGCGAAGGCGTCCTCGTAGCGAGCGCGGTCGCCACCTCCGCGACGCCCCGAGCCACGATCGAAGAGCTGCTCGCGGGCTTCTAGCGGCCCGCAACCGCCGGCGCGTCGCGGGGGGCTTCCTTCATCTGCTCGTGTGGTAGTTCCTGATGCAGAACATTCTGCGCAGGTATCCGGATGTCGCCGACTCGTCGCTCTTCTCGGCGTCGCGCACCGCCCGCCGTACCGCGCGCGAAGGTGCGCGCTCCCCGCGGTAGGCCGGCGCGCATTTCGAAGGTTAGGCCGCCGTCTGCGCGCCGAAAGCGGCGCGCTGCGAGACCCTCCCGTGGACGCGGTCGCGCCCGCGCGTTCCCCGTGCTCCTCCGCCGGTCCGGGATGCGCTTCGCCCCGTCGGAAGCCGAAACCGGTCTCGTCCCAGTGAAGCGGCTGACGATCCTCATGGCGGGCTGGGAGTTCCCTCCGTTCCACACCGGTGGTCTCGGGGTCCACTGCTACGAGATCTCCCGCGAACTCGCTCGCCTCGGGCACCGGGTCGTGTTCCTCACACCGTTTCCGGGACCATTCGCCGATGCGCCGGGAGTGGAGTTCCGCACGCTCTCCGAGCGCCTCCCTCCAGGGACGAGCATCCCGGGCGCCTACACGCTGGCGGAAATCTACGGTCCGCGCTTCCTCGACGTGGTGAACCAGTACAACGAGTGGATCGCCGAGCTGACGGACGTCGAGGACGCGGACGTCGTTCACGTGCACGACTGGTTCGGGACCGTCGGGGGCCGCGAGCTCGCTCGGAGGTTGAAGATCCCGCTCGTCATGTCCGTCCACTCCACCGAGTACGATCGGACCCTCGGTCATCCGTACGGACCAATCCTCGAGCGGGAACGGATCGGGATCCAGGCCGCGGACCGAATCATCGCGGTCAGCCGACAGCTCGGGGAGCAGCTCATCACGGTCTACGACGCCCCGCCGCCCCGGATCCGGGTCGTGTACAATGCGGTCCGACCCGTCGCTCCCGAGTTGGACGATGGGCGCCCGCGGGACGTCGTGCTCTACCTCGGTCGCCTGACCCGAATGAAGGGACCGGACACCTTCTTGCACGCCGCGGCGATCGTGGCCCCCACCTTCCCCGAGATCCGTTTTGCGGTCGCCGGAGAAGGCCCCGAGTACGAGCATCTGATCTCGCTCGCCGCCTCCCTCGGCATCGGGGACCGCGTGCTCTTCTTCGGGAAGGTCACCGAGGCGGAACGCGCCGCGCTCCTGAGGGACGCGGCGGTGTTCGTGCTCCCATCGGTCGTCGAGCCGTTCGGCATCGCCGCGCTGGAGGCGATGGCAGCGGGCGTCCCCACCATCGTCTCCAAGACGAGCGGGGTCGGAGAGGTCGTCCCCAGCGCCTTCCAGGTCGATTTTTGGGATGTGGACGAGTTCGCGAGCCGGATTTCCGAGCTTCTGGAGTATCCCCACCTCAGCCGCGAGATGGGCGATCAAGGCCGCAGCGAGGCGACGGAGGCCGGATGGGCCGAGCGCGCACGCCAAACGGTGGATGTGTATCGGGAGGCGATCCGCGCCCGAACGATCAAACGATGAAGATCGTCCTCTACCTCCATCTGCACCAACCCTGGCGCCTCGCGCGGTTCCGCTACCTCGATCTCGGGAGCGGCAAGCCGTACTTCGATGTCGAACGCAACCTCGAGATCTTCCGCCGGATCGCGGCGAACTGCTACCGGCCCACGCTCGATCGCCTGGGCGCCCTGCTGCGCCAGGATCCCGGCTTCCGGGTGAGCTTCTCGATCACGGGCACGTTCCTCGAACAGGCCGCCCTCGCCGCCCCGGACGTCATCGAACGGATCCAGGGCCTGGTCGGGACCGGGCGCGTCGCGCTCTTATCCGAGACGTACTACCACTCCCTCGCGTTCATGCTGCCGCCACCGGAGCTGGAGGAGGAGGTCGCCCTCCACCAGCAGCGCATGGAGGAGCTGTTCCACGTCCGCCCCCACGTTCTGCGCATGACGGAGCTGGTGTACGACGACGATCTGGCCCGGTTCGCGGCCCGAGAGGGATTCTCCGGAATGCTGGCCGAGGGATGGGAGGGGCCCCTGCGAGGGCGCTCCTCGAACCATGTCTACGCCTCGGTGGCGCGGGGCGTCAGCGTGGTCCTGCGGAACTACCGGCTCAGCGATGACGTCGGATTCCGTTTCTCCGCGCGAGGATGGACAGAGTACCCGCTTACAGCGGAGAAGTATGCGCTCTGGCTCTCCCGATGCCCCGGGGACGTGATCGGGCTCTTCCTCGATTTCGAAACCTTTGGGGAGCACCACCCCGCCTCCACCGGGATCCTGGACTTCCTCTCCGCCCTCCCCGGCGCGGTCGCACGCGAACCGAACCTGGAATGGGTCACGGTGGAGGACGCGGTCCGGGTGCCTCCCGCCGGCCCGTTCGTCGTCCCGGAACCGATGAGCTGGGCGGACGAGAACCGGGACCTCGGCGCCTGGCTCGGGAACGACATGCAGCGCTCGGCGTTCGACGCGGCGAAGAAGGCGGGAACGTTCGCGCGCAGCTCCCGCGACCCCGAGATCCTCTCGGACTGGCGCAAGCTGCTGACCTCGGACCACTTCTATTACATGTACGTCTCGGGGAAAGGGGCCGACGCGGACGTTCACCGGTACTTTTCGAGCTACTCCAACCCGTACGACGCCTACGCGAACTACATGAACGCGCTGAACGACCTCCGTCGACGCTCCCTTGCCAAGTCCCGAGCGACGCGCTGATGCCACCGGCTCGACGGACGGCTTTTGCCTCGATACCGCCCTCCCGCGAGCTTTATATGCGATAGCAGAGGATGCGACCTCGCACCGGTACGTCGAAATGAGTGCACCCAACGGAACTTCCGTGAGCTATTCGGCGAGTGCGACCGCCACCATCTCCGAGTCCCTGGGTAGTGGCTCCCGCGCGCTCTACGGGGTCATCGGCGCGATTTGCCTCATCATCGCGATCTCGCTGCTCTATTCGGGCCTGAACTACGGTCTCGGGGCCGGCAGTGGCTGGTTCGCCACGACCTTCCTGCAGTGGCTTGTAATCATCGCGCTCTTTGTCATCGGGATTGCAAACCTCGTCTCTGCATCCAGCAAGGCGGAAGGCGCGAGCTCTGCCCATCGCGGCATCCGTGTCGCCATCGGCGTCATCGTAATAATTCTGGCCATCCTCGCAATCCTTCCCCTTGCGTTCGGTGTCTCTGTAGGTGGCTACTCCGGGCTCGTGCTCCTCTCCGTCTTCGTCGGCGTGGCTCTGATATTCGAGGCGATCTTCCTAATCGTTGTCGGTATGGTACCCGAGATTCCCACTTGGATTCGGGGAGTATCGATCGTTCTCGGCATCATCGTCCTGATCTTCGGAGTCTTCGCGCTCGTCTACCCGTTCTTCGGGCCGTTCCTCGTTTGGCTCGTGTTCTCGATCGCGCTGCTGGCGGTGGCGATTCGCCTTCTGCTCGTTGCCGCGTCGGGCATCCGGGTCTCGAAGTTCACCGTCACAGCGGCCTAGTCGTACGACCGGAGCACAGAAGGGGGAAGTCATGGCAGCTGCATCGTCCACTGGAAGCGCGTCGCCGGTCCCGATGGAACACGTCGGCGGGGGGATGCGGGTCGCCTACCTGCTGCTCGGGATCCTCGCCTTCGTATTCGCACTCGCCCTCCTGGTCTCGTTCTTCTGGCAGGGGATCTTCGCCGCCTGGGTCCTGTACATCTTCGTGGTCGTCTCGCTCCTATTGATGGGGATCTTTGACATCGTCTCGGGATCCTCCGGTGGGGACCCGTCCCAGTCCGGGATGCGCTCCCTTCGGGTAATCCTGGGGGTCTTCATCCTGATCTTCGCGTTCGTCGCGTTGTTCAGCGTCTACTTCGCTTTCACTGTACTGTGGATCTTCGTCGGGCTGGGGCTGTTCTTCCAAGGGATCTTCCTGCTCGCGGGGATCGGTGCCGCGGGTCAGCTCCCTCAGTGGCAGCGGGGACTGGGGAGCGCGCTCGGGGTCCTCGACCTCATCCTCGCCTTCCTCGTTCTGCTGATCCCGGGAATCGCACTCATCCTCGTCGCACTCCTCATCGCGATCGCGGGCTTCGCGGCGGGCGTCACCTTCTTCTCGATCGGCCTCACCGGAGAGAAAAGGCCGTTCGAGATGCCGATGGGCGTTCCGGGGTTCCCGCCCATGGGCGGACCCGGAGGGCCGGGTATGCCTCCTTCGGCTCCCCCGAAGTAGAACGGGGGCATCCGTACGACTCTCTTCGCGTATGGGTCGTGCCGATTTGAAGGCGGAAAGATTGCCTGTCCGGGTCGACCAACTGGGGGCAACGAGCCACGGTAATCACACAGCTCACGGGAAACGGTCGACTGCTGCTCACCGTCAATGAGGACGGCCAGTGGAACGGCCTCTTCTATCCGTATCCCGGTCAGTTCCAGCACCTGAGGCAGGCCCGCCTCGGCCTCTTCGACGAGCAGGCGGGCACGTTCTCCTGGCTCGGTCAATCGAACGGGTGGCGCGGGGAGCTTTTCCCGTACGGAGCTGCCTATAGCCCGGCTTCAAGCTGGAACGGGCACGGCGTGACGATCACGCTCCGCGACCACGTACATCCCAACCATGATCTGGTCATCCGCACGATGAAGGTGCGGGCCGACCCACCCCGCCCTCTGAGGATCTTCGCCTACCACTCCCTCCAGATCGCCGAGTCGATGTACCAGGACACGGCCTACGTCGACCCGGAGCGTCACTCCCTCGTCCACTTCAAGCGCGGCTACTTCTTCGAGTTCTTCAGCGATCCGCCGTTCTCCCACGCGGTCTGCGGGGAGCACACGCTCAAGGGGCTCCAGGGGACGTACATCGACGCCGAGGACGGCCGCCTCGAGGGCCGGACGGTGGCCCACGGCGCCGCGGACAGCGTCATGCAATGGAACGTCCCGGCCGACGGAGCCGAGGGCACGACGATCCGTCTGTTCGTTTCGGTCGGTCAGAGCCTCGCGGCCGTGCACCAGACGCGTCAATACGTGGCCAAAGGGGGCGCGGCACGGTTCGAACGCGAGAGCGAGCAGTTCTGGGAGACCTGGGCGCATCGGAGGCTGCCCCAGGCCCCGGTGGAACTGATGGGCAAGGTCGCCGACGTCTACCGCGCGAGCGTGCTCGTGATGCGCCACGTCGCCGGCGCGAACGGCTCGATCATCGCCTCGCCCGACACGCGCAGCCTCGTAGCCTGGGGCGACACCTACAACTTCTGCTGGTGGCGCGACGGCGGATACGTGTCGAAGGCGATGGATGAGGCCGGGCTCTACGAGAACGCCCAGCGCTTCCTCAAATTCGCCCAGAAGTGCCAGGACCCGGACGGTTCGTTCTACCACCGCCACTTCCCCGACGGAGCGATCGGCAGCACCTGGCACCCCCCGCCGTTCCTCCAGATCGACCAGACGGCCACGGTCGTCTCGGCGGTCTGGCACCATTTCAAGCGGGGCGCCGACCCGGAGATCCTCCTCGAACTGTGGCCGATGGTGAAGGGCGCGGCGAACTTCCTGACCCACTTCCGCGATCCCGAGACGCGCCTCCCCGCCGCCTCCTACGATCTCTGGGAGGAGCGGCGGGGGATCCACACCTACTCGACGGCGGCGGTCGGCCACGCGCTCGAACGGGCCGCCCGGATCGCGGAAGAGATCGGCAAGGAGCCGAGCGTCTGGCGGGACGCCGGCCTCGAGATCCGCGAGGCGGCGCTCGAGCACCTCTGGGACTCCGACCGGCAGTGCTTCCTGCGCTCGCTCGATCCCCGGGACGAACGCATGGATTCCTCCCTCCTCCTCGCCCTGAAGCTCGGGCTCGTGCCGTGGAGCGATCCGCGCGCCCGCGACGCGGTCGACGCGGTCGAGGCACGGCTCTGGTCCCCACGGTTCGGCGGCGTCGCCCGCTACGAGGGGGACACGTACTACGGCGCGGAGAATCCGTGGATCATCTGCACGCTCTGGCTCGCCGAGGCCCGGCTGCGCCTCGGGGACCGGGATCGCTGCCGGAAGCTCATCGAGTGGGCGGCGGAGCACGCCACCCCCACGCAGATGCTCCCCGAGCAGGTCGACGCGGCGACCGGCGAGCCGAAATCCGCCACTCCGCTCACCTGGTCCCACTCCACGTTCGTCGACGTGATCCACAAGTACCAAGAGCCCGAGGAGCGCCGCGCGCTGCTCGACGAGTGATCGACCCGGGCGGCGGGGCCGCGCGTCCGGGGAGCCTCAGGACCGACCTTGGGTCGAGGCGATCTGTCCGGAGCGGGAATCCACGCCGATCAGCTTCATGTACGCGTCCTCGAGGGTCAGGGTGGCCCCCGCGAAGGAGCGGACCGGGCCGAGCTCGACACATTTGCGCAGGATCGCGACCCGGGTCTCGTCGCGGCCGTCGTACGTGATGCGGAAGCGCCTCGGCTCGATCATGTCCACGCCGCCGGCGAGCCCCGAGAGCGCGACGAACCGCTCCGCGGGAACCGGTCGGGCGAACTCCACGTCGACCTCGGTCTCGGCATACATCGAGGAGATCGCGGCGACGGTCTCGTTGAGGAGGATCTTGCCCTGGTTGATGAAGACCGCGCGATCGCAGATCTCCGTGACCTCGCTGAGAAGATGCGAGCTCATCAGGATCAGGCGCTCCTTCTTCAGCTGCAATAGGATGTTGCGGATCGCGATGCGCTCCGCCGGATCGAGCCCGCTCGTCGGCTCGTCCAGGATGATGATCGCCGGATCGCTCAGGAGCGAAGCCGCGATCACGACCCGCTGACGCTGGCCCTTCGACAGCTTTCCCGACTTCCGCTCCAGCGGAGGCAGGTCGAGCTCCGTCGTGAGCTCTCGGACCCGCGCATGCGTCTCGGCCCGGCTCATGCCGCGCAGGTCCCCGACCATCTCGAGCGCGGCGGTCGAGCTCTGCCACGGGTACGGTTCGGGCGACTCGATCACGGTCCCGACGTCCCACAGGGCCCGCTTCGGGTCGACGTGTACGTCGATGTCGTTGATGAAGGCGTTGCCGCCGGTCGGGTTCGCGAGATGGCTCATCATCTTCAGCGTGGTCGTCTTCCCCGCTCCGTTCGGGCCGAGATAGCCGATCGCGCCGTTCCCCTCGAACTTGAACGAGACGTCGCTCAAGGCGAAGAACGAGCCGTACTGCTTCGTCAGATGACGGGCTTCCAAACTCGGCATGGCTCCTCTTCACGTCTCCTGGTGATCGTAGAGCACGAGCGCGATGGCGAGGAATATCACCGTGTACAGGGCCATGATGATCGTCGATTGCCACACCGCCGGAGAGCCCGCGGAAAGGCCGTACTCGACCGAAGTGGGGATCACGAGGGCCGCGTACAGGATCGACCAGAGGACGTACTGCGAGCCGACCAGGGCCCCGATCAGGGCGTCGACGATCATGAACACGACCAGGAGGATGAGGATGGTCACGACGAGCCCGATCGCGGGGCTCTTCGACACCGAGCTCAGACAGAACGCGAAGGCGAGGATCCCGAGGAGGAGCAACAGCTCGAGGAGGTAGGAGAGGCCGAGGTTGAACCAGGGAACCGCGGCGAACGAATAGAAGTAGATCCCCCCGAAGAGCGCGAACGCGTAGAAGATCGACAGGAGCAAGACGCTGACGAGGAACGCGGCGGCGAACCGGCCTCCGAGGAGGACGCGGCGCTTGACGGGCAACGCGAGCGTAAAGTACCCGCTCTTCGTTCCGAAGTCGGTCGAGATGGCGTCCCCGCCGAAGAACGCAGCGGTCACGATCGATAGGAAGCTTGCGAAGCCGAGCAGGCCGGCGATGTAGCCCGTCGTGGTGGTCCCGAATGCCCCGTGCACGAACACGCCGCCCTTGATCACGAAGGCGATCGTGATCCCGCCCCCGATGGCGAGGATGATGGCGAGGATGATCCAGAAGCGGGAGGTCTGCACGTATCCCGCGAGCTGGGTGCGAACCGCGACCTTGAACTGCGAACTGTCGGAGACGATCGATCGGGCCATCGCGGCGTATCGAAATCGATACTGTATATGAACCTTGGTCCCAACGGGGCGCCGGCGCGTCGGACTAGAGCAGCCGGTACTCCCGGCGACGTGAATCTCCGAGGGAGACCGACTCCTCCACGAGCCCCTGCTTGCGCAACGACTCGAGCGCGCTCTGCACCGTTCGGCGCGGGAGTCGGGAGAGCTGCACGAGCTCGCTCTGGTCGGTCCCGCGGTACGTCTCGAGCAGGTAGTACAGGAATTTCGCCGCGGGAGCCCCGTCGACCTTCTTCCCCGTACGAATGCCCCCCAACGATTCGCCTCGCAGGCCGAGCCGCTCGGAGGCGAGCGGCGCCACCGACGTCAGTGCGATGTTCCCCAGGTTCACGTCAGAGCCGAGGCGGCGCAGCAGCTGGACCTGCTGGCTCTCCATCGGGGCCTCGATGATGAGTTCGTCTAGCGGGTGCGCGGACAGGATGGCCCGGACCCAGTCCCACTTGATCGCCCCCTCCCCGTCGTAGATCCCCACCGAGCGGCCCGCCTCCCGGCTCTCGACGACGACCTGGCGAGGCTGCTGGGTCCGGGCCCAGCCGATCTGATCGAGGGTCTCCTTGAGCGAAAGCTGCTGCTGGAGGTCCTTCTTACCGACCTCGATGTAGACATCGAGCCCCCGTCGCTTCCCCTCGGCGGTGAGGCGTTCCATCTGGTCTCGGGAAAGATCGAGGATCCCGTTGGAGACCTCCAGGATGTCGAACCCAAGCTCCCGGGCCTCGCCGATCATCTCGAAGGCCCGATTGTGGCTGACCGCGTACTCCAGCAGCGTTCCACCCGTGGAGACCTCGATGCCTCGGTCGTGGTACAGGCCGATGCGCGCTCGCACCTTGTCCCGGGGGATGAGGAGCGGCAGCCCCCAACCGATCTTCGCCACGTCGATGTACGGGGCAAGTTCATCGAGCTCGGAGGCGCGCAGGCCGTGAAGCCGGTCGAGTACGTGGGTGATCCCTTTCGTTCGGGGACGCTCGACCCGAGGCAATTCCGCCGGAAAGAACTTCCCGGATACCTTCGCTCGAACCGTCTTTGCCATCAAACTCCCCGATTAGGCGCAGTATGCGCCGACGCCCACTTCCTCCGCGGGTATAGCCTCTCCGGCGAGATCGACCGAGATTCGCAGCTCGCGCAACGGGCGCCTCCAGGGCATACCGAGCAATCGTTCCGTCCCCGTCTCGACCAAGTCCGTCCGCCGGGACCACTGCCGAAGTTGACACGAGAAGCGCGCACAGTGCGACGACCCAGCCGCGGGCGAAGGCGGCGGCCCGTCCGCCTCCTTCGATGGGAGAGGGCGGAGCGAGGAGCGTTCGATGCGAGCCTCCCGTCTGAAGCGGGCTCCTGCGGCGAAGGGAAGTCTCGCAAGCTCCCGCCTCTCCGTCATGAGGTCGATCGCGACTCTATCTCCTCGATTTCAGGAGCTCATCGGACCCCTCCGTCCGTACGAACGCTCTAGGGAACCGCGCACTCCTCATCTAGGGTTGCGCCGGCCGCGCCGAACAATGCGGGCCGAACGGCAAGGCTAATAATACATATGAACATGTATATTCATGCCTTCGCAAAACATCGCCGTGCAGAAGGGCGTGTACGATGCCCTGCGAAAGGAGAAACGCGGAGAGGAGAGTTTCACGGAGTTGTTCCGCCGCTTGCTCGACGAGCGGGGCGCCCTCGAGGAGATCCTCGGGAGCTGGGGGAAGACGTCGGCGGCCGCCGACCGGGCCGCCCTCCACCGCCTGCGGGAGGGAGGTCGGTCGTGAAAGCCCTCGACACGCCCGTCCTTCTCGCGCTCCTCCAGGGAGCTCCCACGGCGAAAGCGCTCCTGAAGTCGCTCTCGGGGGAGGAGCTCGCGACGACGGAGGCCAATATGCTCGAGCTCTCGGCGCTGGCGGCCCGCAGCGACTCCAGAACCTCGCGCATCCGGGCCCTCGAACGGCTTCGCCGGCGCCTAACGGTGCTTCCGATCGATCCGCAGGCGGTTGTCGAGGTCACCGGCCGACGGTCGGGCGACCGAGCGGGCAGTATGCTCGTATGGGCGATGTACGGCGCCCTCCAGACGCGTGGCTGCGCAGAACTGATCACCGACACGAGAGGCACACTCCCCGGCGGTCGCTGGCGGTTCAAGGTCCGTCGTGTTCGATTATAGATAACTGACAATCGACTGTTACGTATGTACAGAGTCTTCGACTTGTTTACTAGGCGACGCACGGACCGGCCTGCTAAGGAAGATCGCATTACGAGGCCGTACACGGGTTTTCGGATCCAGAGGAGGGCTGGAGGGCTCCCTAGACTCCTTTACATGGATTCCGCTGTATACCATATTCAGTAATGTATAAAGCGTAATAATAGTTCCTAATCATCCGATATAGGGGGCAGGCAACCGGAGGGATCGCCGTACCTGAGTGCATTCTCTGACGGAGCGGCGTATAACAGGAGTTATACAAACCCCCAAGGGATTCGTTCCACCCCAGCCAGACTCTCGAAGACACGAGTGGATCTCCACTTGGGGCCGAAGCCCGCTGCCAGCGAACGAATCGTCCCTGCCGGAATCCCGAACCCCGCAGCCGACATGCGTCGGGGTCTCGGGTTCGCGAAGGCTCCATTTCAGCGACCGATCGTGGATGAGCGTGATTACCGTACGTAGGAATCGTTACTTACGTTTCTCAAGCCGCAGGTATCGCTACGGTCTGAGTCCAGTTCGGACCGCCCGAACCGAGGATCGCATCCACCGCGTAGGGAGGCATGCGATCGATCGGCCGGGGCCGGACGGGCAGTCTACGCCAGTGGGGGTGGTGCAGTACTACATATGTATACATATATGTATGGAATGCCTCCATCGCAGCCGTTCCCACCGCACGGTGTCGCTCGGAAGGGTGCGTGTGGACGCCTCGGAGCGCCCGCCGGTGCGGAAGGTGCCCCGGAACCCGTCTACGGGGGCGGGGAGGCAGTTCGGGGACGGCCGCCTCCGCCCAGCGGGGTCGGAGTCCGGTACGCGCTCACGTACAACCACACCACGGTAACCGCGAGGATGACACCGAACAGCATCCCCGCGTTGGTAAGGCCGATCGTTTCGGATGCTTCGGCGACGCCGATGGTCGGGACCGCGAGTGCGAGGTAGCCGGCGCTGTAGAACCCGGCCAGGATCTCCCCGCGTTTGTCCTCCGGGGAGACTCGATCGATGAGGGTAACACTCCCCATGAACGTGAGGCCGATCGACACGCCCACTCCCGCGCTCACGAGGAGGAGCAACGACCATGAGGTCAGCGGAAGGATCACCACGAGGGCGACGAGCGCGACGAGCAAGAGCGGGAATCCCACGAGGAGCGCCCGTCGATCCCGGATCTGAGACGTTCCCAGCTGGGTGGCCGCCGCCGTTCCGAACATGAGGGCGACGACGACGCCCGCGGCGAGCGGGCTCGAGATGTCGAGTTCGCTCCGCAGGTAGGAGGGGATGAGCGCTGCGAAGAGGCCGTAGATCGAGTAGCACGCGGCGATTCCGCCGGCAGCGACCCAGAACCAGCGCCGGAGCGCAGGGGGGACCGAGATGCGTTGGATCCGCACCTTGAGATGGAGTCCGACGGCCGCTGCAGTCTCGGGAGTGACGTAGACCGCGCATAGGCCGATGACGCTCGCGAGCACCGGCAACAGGTAGACGAGATCCGTGGGGTAGGTGGCGTACTCCACGAGGAACCCGCTCAGCGCCACGCCGATCGCGAATCCGCCGAAGTTGGCCGCGACCGCGACGCGAGCGACGTGATGCTGGTCTCGGTACGGCTCGAGATCGCTCATCGCCGCCGTGGCCACGGAGGTGGTCACCCCCACGGCCATCCCCGAGACGATCCGTGCGAGAGCGAGCCATGCGACCCCCGGAGCGAACGCGAAGATCGCAGCGCCGAGCGCCGTGAAGATCATCCCCAGGTACAGCATCTTCTTCCGGCCCACACGCTCGGCTTGGGGGGCCACGAAGAACAGTGTCAGGAGCACTCCGGCCGTGTAAGCTCCGAAGACGAGCCCGAGAGTTCCAGAGGAGAATTGGAACTGTTGCTGGTACAGGGGGTAGAGCGGGGTCGGGATTGCGGCCGCGAACGCCGTGACCGCGAGAACGTACGCCGTCCAACGGAACGCACCGCGGGGGCCCCGGATCATGAACGAGCGCAACCCGTCCGAGCCGGCAGGCGCGTTTGCCGCGCTCACGACCGTGGTCCTGGGTGGTGGAGGCATACCCGGGAGGGGACGCTGTCGGTCACGGGGCCCCAAATCCGAGCGGACTTATTCAGTATCGGGCCGCCCGGTTTAGACCCCGATCAGTGCCGGTTCGGAGGAGCGACCCTGGCTCGATGCCGCGGGCCATAGCAGGACCGCGCCGATCACGCAGAGGACCCCCGAAGTGGCGAAGGCGAGGACCGGCGTGAAGTACGTCCACAGGGCGCCGACGAGCAAGGATCCCAACAGGATCGTAGCCCCTGCACCGTTCCGAGACGACCGAAAGCCCGGCCGGCGAGTTGCGGGGAGACGTTCCGGGCGACCCAGGCAGCCTCGGCGACCCCCTGGATGCCCACCTGGACACCCGCGACCACGAACGCGAGGACTCCGATGAGGAGTCCTCCGCCGACCACGAGGAAGAGATCGACCAGTGCGAATAGGACGAAGGACAGCGCTACAAGCCCGAGCCCGGGAGAACGGTCCGACAGGTGCCCGGCCGGGTACGATACGATCGTGTAGAGGACGTTGTAGAGGAGGTAGAGGAGGAGCGCGGTGATCGTGATGGCAGCGACCGATCCGCCCGTGGCCGGCAGTAGGTTCTCCCCCACCCGCAAAAGCGCGAGGAGGATGCTGAAGTACCCCAGCCCGAACACGGCCTCGGCGAGCAGGAACCACCGGAACGATCGGGGGAGCTGGGCGGGCGCTCGGGGGGCGGGCGTCGTGGGCTCGACCGCGGCCTGCTTGCGGTCCCGGACGATGAACAGCACGATGATCACGGCGACGGCGCTCGGGATGATGCTCACGAGAAAGATCGTGCGAAAGGCCGGCGTCGGGTCCGCGCCGGGCCCGTAGGCGTAGGTGGCCAGGACCGCCACGGCGACCACCGTGCCGATGATCGCGCCGGCGGAATCCAGGGCCTGCTCCAGGCCGAACGTGCGGCCCTGACGGCCGGGAGGCGAGGCGTTGGCGAGCATGGCGCCCTTGATCGGCTGGCGCGTCCCGCGTCCCAACCAGGCGCTGACGCGTAGCAGGAGAACCTGAGGCCAGGCCGTAGTGAGCGCGATCAGGCCGTGCGCCGCGCCGGTGATCGCGTAGCCGATCGCGGCCTTGCCCTTCCGGTCGCGTCCTCGAGTCCAGCGATCGCCCGAGACCGTCGACATCACGCTCTGGCCAAACTGCGCGGCTCCGTCCACCAGGCCGACGATGAAAGGGGATGCCGCGAGCGAGAACGCCAGGAAGAAGGGCAGGATCGGGAGGACCATCTCGTATCCCCAGTCGGCGAACAGGCTGGTGAACGAGATCGCCCACACATCCCCTGGAATCGGTTCTCGAGGACCCGCCGCGCTGGCCTCCACGGTATCCGGGATGCGGATCCGAGGAAGCTCTTCCGTGCTCACGGCCGGCTGGGGGACCGAAATCGAGGGCAGGTATTGAACGTATGGAGGCGCGGCTCGTCGCAGATGCGCGCCCGGTGGCGGAGCAGGCCGAGCGCGATGGCTATATTCACTCACCGGCATCGGATGGTCGGAGCTGCCGGGCCTAGGTCCGGTGGACCCGCACGATGAAGACGGAAGCCAAGAAAGTCTGGATGGACGGCACGCTCGTCGACTTCGCGGACGCCAAGTCCCACGTGCTCGGCCACTCGCTCCATTACGGGGTGGCGGTCTTCGAAGGGATCCGCGCGTACCCGACCGCCCGCGGTACGGCGATCTTCCGCCTCAAGGAGCACGTGGAGCGGTTCCTCGCCTCCGCTCGTTTCTACTTCCTACCCGTGCCGTACAGCGCCGCGGAGATCGAGCGCGCGATCATCGAGACGACCGCCGCGAACGACATCGCCCCCGCCTACATCCGCCCCCTGATCTACCGAGGCGAGCCGGGCCTCGGCGTGAAGAACTTGACCGGCAAGGTCTCGCTCACGATCGGGGTGATCCCGGCGACCAAGTACCTCGGTGCCACCTCCAACGAGGGCGTGAAGACGAAGATCTCCCCGTTCCGCAAGCCCCGCTCGGACGCCATCCCATCGTGGGCCAAAGCGGCGGGCAACTACCTCAACAGCTACCTCGCGGGGATCGACGCGCTGAAGGAGGGCTACGAGGAGGCCATCCTCCTCGACGCCCTCGGCCACCTCGCCGAGGGGACGGGCGAGAACATCTTTCTCGTGCGGAACCGCACGCTGTACACCCCCGGTCCGGAGTCGGACATCCTCATGGGAGTCACGCGCGACTCCGTCATTCGAATCGCCCGAGATCTCGACTACGAGGTCGTGGAGAAGCCTCTGTCGGTCAACGAGCTCTTCTCCGCCGACGAGGCGTTCTTCTCGGGAACGTACGCCGAGATCGCCCCGATCCGCTCGGTGGGACAGTACGTCATCGGCACCGGAAAGGTCGGTCCCGTGACCCGGGACATCTCCGAGGTCTACTACCGGACGGTGAAGGGCGAGGAGAAGAAGTACGCCGACTGGCTCACGCTCGTTCCGAAGCTGACGACCCCGACCGTCCGACCTCGAGCGTAACGCGCTCGGACGTGCGAGCGGAGCCGATGCCGTTCCCCCCCTCCGTGCGCTCGCTCACGAAGACCGAGCTCGCCGGGATCGATGTCTACGTCCACGACGACGGACGGACCCAGATCTTGTTCATGGAGCTCGGGAAGGACCGGGCCGAGGTCGTCGTGCCGACGCACACCCACGATGTCGAGTGGGGGATCGTGGTGGAGGGACGAATCGAGATGACGATCGATGGCCGGACCGAGTCCCACCCCGCGGGGGCCACGCACCTCATCCCGGCCCGGGTGCCCCACAGCTTCCGGTTCACGCCGGGGACATCGAGCGTCCACTACTTCATCGAGAAGCGGGTCGCTCTTCCGGCAGCGTCGCCGCGTCCCTGACGGGACGAGCTACGCCTTGGGGATCCCTGCGCAGTGGCCGACGCGGACCGAAGGGTCCGGACGCCAGACGAGCTCGATCCGGATCCCATCGGGTCCCCGCAAGTAGAGCGAGCGCGAGTCCTCGCGCTCTTTTTCGCCCATGATCACGACGCGAGAGCGCTGCACTCGGCTCTTGAGCCCCGTCCACTCGCTGACGCGCAACGCGAGGTGATCGACGCCGCCGACAGTCTCTTTGTCCTTGGCGTCGTGGAGCCCGAGCACTTGGTCCCCGAACATGAGGTAGGTGTGGTCCTCGCCGTCGCCGAGGAGGTCCATGCCCATCTGCTCCACGAAGAACCGCCGAGCCTTCTCCCGATTCTTGACCCGAATGTCGATGTGGTCGAAGCCCATCAACCCAAATTCGCGTAGATGAGTCCTCGGTGGCATCGATCTCTCCGTCCCGACCGAGGACGGGGTGGTATTTGGGACCTCTGCCGGCGCTGGATCGGGGCCGAGGACGGCCCGCCGCCCCGGAATGTGGGTCGCCTTCACCCCGGAGGCGGCGGACGTCGGCGTGTGAGCACGATCCCGGCGACTATCGCGATCGCGATCACCACCCCGGCGAGCGCGAGGACCTCGATGATCCACAGCGGGTAGGACGACGACCCAGAACCCGGCGCCGAGAACTGGATCTGCAGGCTCACGTTCGATCCGCTGACCCGAACCGAGCCGGAGGGCGGAGCGACCCGGTACATCGCGGTCGTACCAGCCGTGAAGAGGTAGGTGCCGTTCGTTGCGAGGAACGCGATGCGGGTGCTGTTGGAGGTATAGTTCGCTCCACCTGTGATGTTCACGAACCATAAGGTGCCGGTCGCCAGCCCGGCGGCCTCGAACGAGACCGAGTACTCCACGAGAGAGAAGGTGATGTTGACCGGGATGGAATCGTTCGCCACCGTCACGACGCCCGTTCCCGGTTGCGGTGCCCACTCGGTCAACGAGGAGCGCACGCCGTAGGTGTACCTCCCGTTCGTGACGTGGAGCGTGATCTGGGGGAGCGTCGTGGTGACGTTCTGTCCGCTCCCGAGGAAGACGATCCACTCGATCCCTCCGGGTAAGCCGGTCTCGGAGAACACGACCGACCCCGGGAGAGCTTGGAAGGGGATCGGGACCGCCCGGGAAGCTCCGTCGATCGTGACGGTCCCGTTCGACTGGAACGGTGCCCAGAGCGGATCCGGCGTCGAGACGTTGTACTCGAACGTGCCCGACGGCAACGGCACGCTGATCGTCGACGTAGTGGAAGAGTAGCTTTGCCCGTGGCTGATGTTCACGAACCATAGGGTCCCGGCCGGCAGACCGACCGCCGTGAAATTCGCGATGTACTGCACCGCCGGCTCGTAGGAGAGCACCCCTTGGATCGAGTTGCCCGGGGAGAGGCCCAGGGTCCAGTTGCCCGGGGAACCGCTCGTCCAGTCGAGATTCTCGGCGTCCTCGCCCGTCTGATCGATCGACGAGTAGAACGAGCGCGTGCTGGCGGTCTCGAACGTCGTGCTCCCATACGGCTGGACCCGGGCCTCCATCGAGCCGGCCGTGGGGGCGACGAACTGCCCGAGGCCTCCGGTCGGTCCGCCGACGAGGCCGAACTGCGGCGAGAGGCCCCCGGGAAGGGGGTTTCCCGGATACGGTCCGTTCTCGCGCTCCGTGCCCTGCCAGGAGTAGTTGTACCACAGGCTCCCGATGATGTACGACGCGCCCGGCACCGGCAAGGAGAGCTCCTGCGAGCCCACGAAGTACTGAATGCTCTGGTTGTTGAAGCCGACGCCGGGATCGAGCACCGTCCGAAGATCGAACGTCGCCGGTAACGACACCACGTGACCGACGAGCGGGTAGTTGTACTCGTAGATCACGAGTGTGTAGTACAGGCCGTAGAACGGGTAGGCGACCCAACCGGTGTAATTCATCGCCCAGCCGCTCGCCGTCCAGTTGATGTAGATCACGTTCTGGACCCAGTAGATCGGCGCGCCGAGACTGTTCGCAATGAAGAAGTTCTGCTGGATCGAGGCGTTGAAGAACGACAGGCTTCCCTGCGAGGTGACCCCGAGGCCGTCGAGCGTGAAGTTGTTCTCGACGCCCGAAAGCCGTCCGTTCACCCCGGCGGAGGCGACCGGGAGGAAGTACATCGTGTAGTTGTACGCGTCGAGCGACCCCCACCCGGTGACGAGGTCGTAGCCCGGGCCGGCGGCGTAGTAGTGGTTCGAGCCGTTGACCGTGTCCGAGAGCGGGAGCGTGGGCAGGGGGGAGGTGTACAGCGAGCCGTTCACGTACCCGATCGTCGGCGTGGTCACGAGGGGCGCGTACTGCGCGTCGGCGAGCTGGTAGAGCTTCGGTTGGAGGAATCCGAGCCACGGATCGTGTTGCGCGCCGAGGGCGTGATCGATCTCCGCGATCACGCCGGCCTCGACCGGGCACGCGACGCTGGTCCCGATCCCCTCGCCGTAGAGCATGCCGATCGACGAGGCGTTCGTCGCGTTGTACCGGTAGCCGACGTAGGTGATGGTCAGTAACACGTGGGTCGCGATCGCGGCGATATCCGGGACCCCCCGGCCGAGGCCGCCGATCCGGGCGTTCGCGGAGCTCGACAGCTGCCAGGACGGTTCCGCATAGAACGGACTGATCCCGCTCGTCGTCCCCGTCTGTTCTGCCGGGACGTTCCACACCGTGCTCGAGTTGAGCTGCAGCGTGAGCGCGTTCAGGGTGATTGCCGTGCCCCCGACCGCCACGACCCCGTAGGTGTCGGTCGCGAGCGAGGAGGGGAACGTCGTGTTCACGTCCGGGGGGTTGCCAACCTGCCAGGGACTGTTCGGATAGTCCCCCGAGTCTCCCGAGGATGCGAGGACCGTGATGCCGCGCGCCGTGGCCTCCTCGACGTACTGGTTCCACTCGGGGTGGACCGCATCGAGATCGCCCCAGGAGTTGGAGATCACCGAGACGTGCGCGAGCGCCGGGTAGCTCGCGTTCGGGTTCAGGATGAACGCAAAGGCGGCGTCGAGCTCGGGATACGTCGGGGTGGTTCCGTACACGTCGAACACCGTAGCTCCCGGGGCGAGCGAGCCGGCCATCTCCATGTCGATCGTGTTCTCGGTGTTCGCTCCCGTCGTATCGGTACGAGGCGAGCGGGCCGGAGGGCGAGGCGCCCCCGACCGGAACGGGGATGGCGACGGCGTGCGGCTGACCCGGCGGCGAGGTCTGGTTGAAGTACGCGGCGATGTCCGACGGCACGAAGGCGCCGACCGGCTGCCCCGGGCTCAGTTCCCCGTACGGGGTGCTGATGGGGGTCGAGCCGTTGTAATACCCCTGCCACAGGATCGTGGCGATCACCGCATCGGTGGGATACCCCTCCTCGAGGAAGAGCGACTGCTCGTCGTACGCGACTTGGAGGTCGGGGCCGTACTGGTACTGGGAACCCTGGATCTCGGCGGGGGAAAGGTAGCCGAAAGGGCTGGCCGCTCGAACGGCCGGAGGGGGAGGCGGCGAGGCCATCATCGGGACCACGCCCGAGCCGGACGAACTGGACGCTACGGCGAACGAGCTGAGACCCACCACCGCCGACACGGCCGGCGCGAGCTCTGCCGGAAGCTCGACCGCGGTGGCTGGAGCGTAGTAGGCTCGTCCGTGGAAGCTCCACTCGCCGATCGTCGTGCCGAACATGCGGTCGGCCGCGGAGGGCGACGCATCGAAGGAGATCGTCACTCGGTCGGCGTAGGTCCGCACGTCGTGGGCTCCGAGAGCCTCGAAGTACGCGACCGCGCCCGAGTACGTCGCTTGCGAGGGCGCAAATGCGTCGTCAAACTGGCTCGCCGTAAGATAGTGCTGGTACTCGGGAGAGGATGGATCGCTCAGGGCGACCAGCAGACGGGCGAGCTCGCTCGCGTTGGAGTCGCCGAGGGTGACGAGGATGGGGAGCGTGGCCGGGAGCGTCCCTCCGGTCGGCACCGCACCGGCGAGGCCGTATCCTGCCTCCGAGTACGCCGCCGGGACGTAGGACTCGTTGACCAGCGCCGCGACCGACGGAAGCGCCGCGACCGATCCGTTCCCGACGGTCATCGCCGTGATCCCGCGACCCCCCACCGCGCCGGCAGCGAGCGGGCACGTGAGGAGCACCGCGATCGCGATCGCCGGCCAGATCCGTCGGAGCCGCGCCGGGGCCGGCCGCGGGCCGGGCGCGAGGGACCGGTGCATCGGAGGACGTACTAACACGCACCGTGCTTAAGCCATCCCGAACGGGCTGTCACGCCCGTTCGCGGGGAGCTTTCCAGATCCGTCGTGCCGCCACGAGATGCAGTACTTCGGAGGGACCGTGCGCGATCGGACCGCTGCGGACGTCGCGCCAGCGTTGCCCGTGGGCAAGGGTCTCCGAGTATCCCCGCCCTCCGTGGAATTGGATCGCATGATCGATCGTTCGGAGCGCGATGTCGGTGCTCATCCATTTCGCCAGCGCCGCCTCGGCGTCTACCCGCTCGCCGGCCTCGAAGCGCTCGAGCGCGCGCACGGCGTATAGGTACGCCGCCTCCGCCTGAGCCCCGTCCTCCACGAGGGGGAAGGAGACGGCCTCGTTGCGAGCGAGCGGGCCCCCGAACACGTTCCGTTCATCGGCGTAGCGCACCGTCTCCTCCCAGGAGGCACGTGCCACCCCGAGGTAGATCGCCGCGAGGAGCGCCCGCTCCCGGGTGAGCTCCGAGCGGACGTACTCGAAGGCGTGGCCCTCCTCGCCGATCCGCATCGAGGCGGGGACCCGGACCGCCTCGTAGGCGATCGTTCCGCGACGCATCCAGCGCTCTCCGAGATCGGGAATCACGCTCCGATGGATTCCCGCGAGGTCCTGGGGGACCACGAGGGCCGTCAGGCCCGACTCGTCGCCGACTCTCCCGTAGACGATCGCGGCATCCGCGTCCTGGGCGAATGCGGCCTCGCTCTTCGTCCCGTGGAGCACGTAGTCCCTTCCGCTGCGCTCGAAGCGCATCCCCATGGCACCCGCGTCCGCGCCGGCCCCGGGTTCGGTGAGCTGGTTGGCGATCAGCACCTCGCCGCGAACGAGCGGGAGGAAGTATCGGTCGACGAGCTCTCGCGCACCGTGCTCGGCGATGATGCTGGAGAATTCGGGCTGCAGGGAAAGCTTGGCGAACGTGGTCCCGCCCCGGTACGCGAGATGGAACAGCGCGGCCGCGACCCGCGGTAGCGGCAGACCGCGTCCCCCCAGGGACGGTGCGACGTGGAGCCCGAGGAGCCGCGCCTCTCCGAGCGCACGGAACTCGGCCCGCGGAAACTCCGGGGTCCGGTCGAGCTCGCGATAGCGCGTTGCGAGGTGGAGCCGCTCGGCGATCTGGGCGATCTCCTGCGCGAGCGGCTCGGACGGCAGCGCGGGAAGTTCGACGGTCATCGGCTCGCCCGCTTCGGCGTGCGTCGCATCGCCCCGGTCCGGCGCGGAGGCTCGGCCCCGACGATGCCCGCGCGCACGAGCCCGCGCACCCGGAACTTCGAGTAGCCGAGCCCGCGCACGAGGATCCGCTCGTTGTCCTGGCCCAGCCACGGTGCTCCCCGCCAGACCGCTCCCGGGGTGTCGCTGAACTTCGGCGCGATCCCGGACCCACGGACGGGCCCCGCGATGGGATCTTCCCAGTCGAGCAGCATCCCCCGGGCCCGGAAGTGGGGATCCTGGGCGATGTCGGCGATATCGTACACTCGGGTCACCGCGATATCGTGGCGTCGGCCCAGCGCCTCGAGCTGGGCGCGCGTCCTCGTTCGGCAGAACCTCGCGATCGCTCGATCGACGGGGCTTCGGTGGGCCGTCCGGTAGCTCGTGTCATCGTACTTGGGATCGGTGAATCCGATCATCCGCTTGAGCCGGAGGTACGCATCGGTGTTCGGAGCCGCGACGACGACCCACCCGTCTCTCGCTCGCTGGACGTCGTACGGATGCAGGCGGGCGTGCGCCGAGCCGTGCCGGCCTCGGACCACCCCGCGCGCAAAATAGTCGAGCGCGAGGTTTTCCAAGAGCGTGAAGGCGATCTCGTACTGGGCGACGTCGATCGATTGGCCCCGCCCGGTGCGCTGGGCCTGGATGTAGCCCATCAGGGCGGCACCGGCCGCCCCGAGGCCCGTCAGGGTGTCGTTGAGGGCGGTCCCCGCGCGCATCGGCGGCGCCGGGTCGGGCTCCCCCTGGAGGGAGAGGTAGCCGCTGAAGGCTTGGGCGGTGAGGTCGTATGACGGGGCCCCGACGCGCTCCGGGTCGCCCGTCCGGCCGAACCCCGAGACGTGGACGATCGTCAGGCGCGGATTGACCCGGTGAACCGTCCGATCCGAGAGCCGAAGCTTGTCGTACGTGCCGGGCCGGGAGGACTCGATCCAGATGTCCGCGCGACGGAGGAGATCGAGAAAGACCCGGCGACCGGCCGGTCGGCGTAGGTCGAGACCCAGGGAGAGCTTGTTGCGGGCGTACTGCACCCACGACTCGGAGATCTGCTCCTCGGGCGGTCGACCCGGCGGGATCATCGGGACGAGCGTACGCGTGGGGTCGGAGTACGGGAAGTGGAAGGGCGGCCCCTCGACATGGATCACCTCGGCGCCGAACTCTCCGAGATGCGTCGATGCCCAGGGTCCGGCGACGAAGCGGGCGGAGTCGAGCACCCGGATCCCCGCGAGGGGCCCATAGGCCGGGACGAGCGGACGCGCGCGAAGGCTACGACCCATGGCCTCCGTGTCGGCACCGATTCCTTAACATGCGAGGTTCACCACGGAACCCTGCCGACCAAATACCACCCGCCGGCTTCCTGCGCCGATGAGCGAGGCGCCCTGGGTCCGGTTCGAGGGAGAGCGTTTCCGAGATGAGCTGACCAAGTTCAAGATGGAGAACCACCCGTTCCATACCCACCCGTTCTTCTCCGCCGTCGAGAAGGGCGAGGCCCCGAGATCGCTCGTCCAGGCGTGGGTCCAGCAGTTCTACCCGTGGCTCGCGAGCGTGCCGATCGCGATGGCGGAGCGGTTCGCCCGGGTCGGCTGGGAACCGGCGAACGATCGGTTCCGGCGGATGGTGCTCGATCAGCTGGTCGAGGAGGCGGGAGATCCGAAGGGCCACGAGCCCGGGCACCCGGAGCTCTGGCTGCGGTTCTGCGAGGGCATGGGGGTCCCGCGCGCGAAGGTCCAGGCCGCACCCCTCCTTCCGAGCACGATGGTGGCGATCGACGATTTCCTCTACACGAATCGGGAGAACCCGTTCTACGTCTCCGCGGCGGGCTCCTCCGAGCCCCCCAACGTCGATCTCTGCGCCCGCCTGCTTCCCGCGTTCCGCTCGCACTACGGCGTGAAGGAGAACCACCTCGAGTACGATCGCCTCCACGTCACGGCCGACGTGGAGCACAGCCGGTGGGTCGGCGAGATCGTCGCCGCCTTCGCGAACACTCCTGAGGTCCGCCGCCAGATGTGGGACCAGATGCTCCGCGGGTTCTCGCTCCACGCCCTCCTCGTGGACGGCGTCGTCGCGCAGGCGTCGGCGAAGGGCCCGGCCCAACGCGCGACGTAGGGCGGCTCCGTCCTACCGGACCTCGCGACGATGCCGCCCTCCCGAGCCTCGCCGGCGATCTGGGTACAGCTGACCCAAGCGCTCGTGGCGCGGGAACTCGTCGACACCTTCGGCCTGCCGGCCCGACGGGCCGCCGAACTCCTCGGACTCGCCCCGTCGGCGATCTCCCAGTACCTGTCGGGCAAACGGCTGCGCGGTCCACTCGCCCACGCGAGCACGCACGAAGAGGTCCGCCGCATCGCGCGCGTCGTGGCCCAGCGTCTCGTCGCGGCCGACCACCCGACCGATATCGCCCCGGGCCTCCTGCTCGAGGCGGCCCGGGAACTATCGTCCGCGGGCCGGCCGGCACGGGCGATCCCGCCCGCCGCAGCGGGCGAAGGAGCACCGGCGCATCCGGCGAACCGAGAGTTCGCGCGATTCCTCCGCGCACGCATCACGCTCGAACAGACGGCCGTCGCGGACTGCATGCGTCTCGCCCAGAAATCG
The DNA here is from genome assembly GCA_963838955.1 of uncultured Thermoplasmata archaeon. Classification (GTDB taxonomy): domain Archaea; phylum Thermoplasmatota; class Thermoplasmata; order Lutacidiplasmatales; family UBA184; genus Lutacidiplasma. The sequence goes on from CAWISZ010000004.1 coordinate 420,431, forward strand.
CGCGATGAACTGACGCGTGCGATCTTCCGACAGGTCGCCTCCGACAGCCTGCGCCATGCGGAGATCGTGGCGTCGATCGCGTCGTACCTGGAGCGCGGGATGCATCGCACGGTCGCTACGGGCATCACCCGAACCGATGTGGAGCGGCTCATCGCCAAGGAGCACGAGGCCGAATCGAAGACGGCGCCCGGCCTTGCGACCGAGCTCGGAGGAGTCCTCGCCCTCCTGTGGGAAAGCATGGAGGCCGACGAGCGCAAGCACGAAGTTCTCCTGGCGCGGCTGCTCCAGACCGGGCTGCCACCGCCGACGACGGGACCCTCCGCGAGGCGCTCGGCGCGACGCCGCTGAGCCCCGACACGGGAGCCCGAGAGGACGGTCCCGCCGCCGGTCCGCTACGGGCGGATCCGCTCGAGCGAGAGGAAGCGGACCTCGCCGTTCGCTCGGACCGCGGCGAGCAGGAACTCTTTGCGGACGCCCTGCGCCACCCGGACACCGCCGGAGATCTCGGGCCAGGAGGAGACGTGCTGGTCGCGGACCGCGCGCAGGAGGTACCGCGCATGCGAGTGCTCCGGGCTGCGTGGGTAGGCCCGGAAGTGCGCGCCGTACTTGAAGCCGGTTTTGACGACGAGGCCGCGCCCCCGCAACGCCGTGTACGCCGCGAGCCGTTCGGCGAAGTGCGGATCGAGCCGACGCGCGCGCCGGTGCAGACGGTCCTCGGAGACCGCACGACGGCTGGCCCCATCGCGTACCAGGATCTGGCCGCTGTCGGCGAGGTACGCCGCCTCGATCAGGCTGAGCTCGAGCCGGTCCCCCAGCTTGCTTCCGTAGGCGAGGGAGCGCCCGAGCTCGTCCACGGCCCGCTCGTCGAACACGACGACCCGATCGTGGGAGAGCCACGCTTGCGCCGGCGTGCCGAGCCGGTGCGCGGGAAGCGCCCCGCGGGGCGAGGGACGGCGCACTCGGTAGTACGTCAGGTCCGACTCCTCATCGACGACCCCGAGGAGGAGCGTCTTCTTCGCGCTCGAGGCTCGCTCCGCGAGCTCGAACAGGTGGGCGAGATCGAACGGAGCGCGCTCGCTGATCGCTTCGATCCAGAATCGGGACGGCGTCTTGTTCAACACCCCGCCGCGGGGAAGGACTGTGAAGGCGACCGGAGGCGGGCTCGCGCGGACCACGTAGCCCCGCTGGCGGAGGTCCCGGTAGACCAGATAGCGGACCCCGAAGACCGGATCGTGGCGCGCGGAGCGTCGGAACACCTCGGGCCACGGAAGAGGTCGCGAGCGCGCGTCCACCCCCACCAGTCGCCCCATCTCGGCGAGGTAGACGCTGTCGTAGCGATCGAGCCCGAGGCCTCCGTTGGAGTCCGGAGTTCCGAAGTAGCCGCGTCCGTAGGTGGCGCTCGCTTCCGCGGGGTCCGAGATCCGGATCGTGCCGTCGGCCGCCACCCGGCCCGTCACACAGAGGCTCCCCGCAGTTCCGAGAGGGTCGTCAACGCTTCGAGGCGGACCCCGAGCTCGGCGAGTCGCTCCCGGGCTCCCTCCTCGCGCTCCACGACCACGATAGCCCGATCCACGAACGCGCCGGCCGCGCGGAGGATCTCGATCGACTGGACGAGGCTACCTCCCGTCGTCGCGGTGTCCTCGATGAGGAGAACGCGTGCGCCGCGGGGAACCTCTCCTTCGAAGCGCTGGCGGGTGCCGTGCTCCTTCGCGGCCTTGCGGAGGACGATCATCGGGAGGCCGAGCCGCAGGGACGTCGCGACGACGAGCGGCACCGCGCCGAGCTCCATACCGGCGAGTCGCTGCTCGCCGGCGACCCGCGCCGCCAGCGCCCGGGCGAGGAGGTCGAGGCGCGCCGGATCGGTCCACGCCTTCTTCACGTCGATATAGACGTCGGACTTTCGTCCCGACGTGAGGGTGAAGTCGCCGAAGCGGACGGCGCCCGCCTCGAGCAGGACGCGCCGCACCTCTTCGGCCGGCGGTGCTTGATCGTCCGTCACCAGGGCACCTTCTTTAGACCGGCGTGGTAGCCGATCCAGTTGAACAGCGCGTGCAGCCCCAGCGTCAGTATGACGAGCCATATGACCGCTTCCCAGTTCCCAAACACGGCCCAGAAGAGCCCCGTGTTGAACGCGAATCCGAGGCCGATCGGGACGAGCACGAACGGGAACTGATCGAGAAAGAGCGTGCGAGCGCCGCTCGGGCGGTCCATGCGCCGCTTGATGAACGATCCAATCGCATCGCCCGTCATGGCGCCGTAGGCAATCATGACCGCGAGCGGGATCGCGGCGAGGACACTGGGGGCCAGCACGGGCACGACGGCCCAGTTCGGAGGAGCGAGCAAGATCAGCCACGCCTCGAGCACTCCGACCGCGCTGCCGACCGCGCCGCCGACCAGGAATCCCGACCAAGTCTTCGACGGTCCGAACAGGCGTCGACCGTCCCGCGGCCAGACGCGGCCGAAATCCATGGGGGGCCCGGCTCCCCGCGGCAGCGTCGCGGTCGCATTCGCCACGAACGCCGGGAGAAGCACCCATACGACCGCTCCCCCGGCTCCGAGGAAGTCGTTGAGGAAGTTGGAGTCCACGGTTCCCGCCTCGCTAGCGGGCCCGCAGGTAGCGGTAGAGCACTTCGCTGATCGCGCCGATGAGGCGGGGCTCCGCGCTCTCCTCGGCCTCGTGGATGTGGGCCTCGCGATCCATGCTGCCGAAGACGAGCGCCGGGATCGGTTCGCCCGCGCCCGTCTTGAGGTCCCGGAACGCACTCGCGTCCGTGCCCCCGTACTCCCCGAAGATCCCCTCGACCCCCAGAACTTCGTGAAGCAGCCGCTCGAGGCGGACGGCGGCCGGATGGGTCGGCGGAAGCGAATAGCCCGGTCGGCAGCGGCTAGGTGGCGCGACGATCTGGGCCGAGGGGGCATGGCGCGCGGTCCACCCGCGGATCTCTCCGAGCGCCGCGGTCAAGCCATCGGTCAGATCCATCTCCGGAGGAAGCCGAAGGTCGACGGTGAACGACGCGGGAGCGGAAGTGGACAGGTCGACGAGCTCCTGCTTTCCGGCCCTGTCGAGCAGATGGAGCGTCGCCGGAACCGGATTGCGGGCGCGATGCGGATAGCCCCCGTGGCCGCTCTCACCGATGAGCGCGAGGCCGAGCGTCCCGTCTGGTATCGGTACGGAACTGGCCCCGACGGGCTCGAGGCGGAAGCCGGGAGGAAGCAGCGGGGAGAGCGCGGCGGCGAGCTCGGCGCGCTTCGGTGCGGGGCCATCGAAGATGAGGGTCACCGACTGGGGAATCTGGTTCGCCGCGTCGCTCTCGGCATGCACCTGGACGAGCGAGACACGATTTCCGTCACGGGCGGCGGGTCCGAAGTCGATCCGGGTGACGGTGGCGCGACCCGTGATGATCGGTTCGGGGGCCTGGTGGTCCGGCCAGTCGGGCGACGCGAGCGTGGAGCGCCACTCCCGCGCGAGGGCGTGCAGGCCGACCAGGGCTTCGCCGTAGGAGAGCGTCTCGCCCAGCGGCCTCGGTCGGTCGAACGTCGCGTCGAGGAAGGCCACCCCGGAGGACCCCGCCGTCGCGTGCGGGCTCCCATCCGGGATCAGCACCACATCCGCCGAAAGGATCCGCTCCTCGCTTCCGGCCGGGAGGTGCTCGTCGTGCTCCTTGATCGCCTCGATGCCGCCCTCGCCTCCGGTCTCTTCGTCGCAGCAGGCGAGCAAGCGAACGTTGGTCGGGAGGTCCGGCTGATCCACGAGGCGCTTCATCGCCAGCAGCGAGGCCAGGACGCCGCTGCCGAGATCGTCGTTCGAGCCGCGTCCATAGATCCGCCCGTTTCCGCGCGCGGTCAGGGTGAACGGAGGGCTCTTCCAGCGGGCGCGTTGCTCGTGCGGCACCGGGACCACGTCGTAGTGGGCGAGGATGAGCGCGGTCCGGCGCGCTCCCGCATCGAGGTCGATGATGACGTTGGGCCGTGGCTGGCCGTGGAAGTCGGTCGCGAGATCACCGGCGACGAGGGGGTCGTAGATCCGGGTGGCGAGCCCGAAGTCTCGTGCCGCCCGCGCGATGCGCTCCGACGCGCGCAGGTAGTTCGGCTTCTCCCACCGACCTCGTGCCGGGTCCTCCAGGTTCGTCGGTGCGATCGAGACGAGGTTGCTGAGTAGGCGGAGCCCCTCCGGGTCGCCGATCGCACGGCTCACCGACTCCGGAATCTCCCCCGCATCGTCGGCCATGGTTCGTTCCGATCTAGGGGGCCGCGATCAGCACGACCAGCGAGCTCGCAAGGAGCAGCAGAAACGTGGTCAGTAGCGCGTTCCCCAGGACCGAAACCGTGTCCCCGATGGAGGTCAAAAGCCGTGCGGTGTAGCCCGGACCGAGCGCCAGGACGTCCGGGACCTCCTTGGTTCCGCGCCGGATCTCTACCGGTCCGAGATTCCCGATCGCCTCGCGCGCCACCGCGACCGCATCGCGAGCGATGGACGCCCCCGAGTATCGCTCTCCGACGGGGTTGGTCGAGCCGTCGGATTCGTGGACCACGTGGTTGTCGGTCGTCATGACCTCGGCGACGTCGACCACGCTCTCGAGCGCCCGGACGATCGGCTCGCGCAGGCCGGCGTTGAGGTTGTTTCCGTCGATCAATAGGTAGGCCGAGGTCGACCCCGCGGCCCGAATGACGAGCGTGCGCAGGCCTTGGGAGGCGAGCCCCTGGTGCGGAAGATCGTAGTCGGTCCGTGCGGCCACCCCGATCTCGATCGGTCCGGCGCGCGCCGCGGCGACGGCCGCCCGCACCGCGGCCTTCGCGTCGGTGACGAGCTTTTCGGCCGTCGTGGTGCCGTACTGAACATCGCCCTGGTCCACGACGTAGGAGTTGTGCGCGTCGATGAGCGCGACCATCGGGCCTCCCTCGGCGTAGATCTCCCGGACGATCCGGTCGGCGATCGACAGCGAGATGTCGTCGGTCGGTGCCGGGGCCTGGGAGACGACGACGAGCGCGACATCCCCCAGAAGCTGGGCGCGAGCGAAGCTGCCCGGATACGGAGCGACGAGCGGGCTCGCCATGGAGGTCGACGCGGGGGCCATCTCCGTAAACAGTGCACGGCAGGCGTCGCCCACCTTCGCGACCTCGGCCTCGGAGGGAAGATCGAGGTCGTGGTCGCACGGGGTGTGCGGAACGAACGCGATACCGGCTTCGGGGCCGAGGCGTTCCGTGAGCTTCCTTGGAAGATCGCTCGCGCCGAGCGCTCCGAACGGTCCGGGGTGGACGGTCGGGAGCGCGATGGTCGCACGAGCCCGACCTCCCGCGAAGAAGCCGATGAGGCTGACGCGCAGGTTCATCGGCATGGCGCTTTTCAGAAAGAACTCCTCGAGCTTCTGGGTGGCCACGGGGTCGCGACGGTTGACGTGGTCGAGCAGCGGCCGCATCATCGCGAGGCCCGAGCTATCGAACTCCTTGCGCAGCGGGCGGTCTACCGCGCGCAGGAAGAGCAGGACGCAGACGAACGCGACGACGAGGTAGACGATGGCGGACAATGCGATCACGGCGGTCGCGGGCGGGAAGAGGATCGATGCGAGGACGAGCGCGAGGATCGGCTGAAGCAGCGATACCGGGAGCGATCGAGCCTGGTTCGGGCTCGAGAGCCCGTAGAGGCTCATGTGTCGGAACCAAAGTGCGGGCCCCTGGACCATGAAGACCAGCGCGATGATGGGGATCCCGAGCGACGGCGCGAGGAGCTGCGCTCCTCGACCGACGAGGGCGAACGGGAGCTCGAGCGCGAGCGTCATCACGACGAGGAAGAGACTCCGCGGGAGCTCGATGCGTCCCCCGAGAGCGGCCGCAAGCGGAGTGGTGCCGAAGGCGGCGATCAACGCCGGAACTAGAAATGCGAGGGTGACCAGCTCGAGATAGGAGAGAAGCGATGCACCGGGGAGCGCGAGGATCGCCGCGAGCGCGAACGATAGGACGAAGATGAGCCCGACCGCCGTAAGCGGGCTCGGCGCCCGGAGGAAGAGGTGGGAGGCGCTGTGGGGCTTGGTGCCCGGCGTCTCCCCCGGCGCGGGATTCTCAGCGGCCACGGGCGCGCCCGACCTCCGCCAGTATCTCCCGGAACTCGCGCGAAAGACCCTCCGTTTCCGTGATCGTGCCGGTGACGAGCGCCTGGGCACCGGCATCCAAGAGGATCCGGGCCTCGGCGCCGCTCCGAATGCCGCCGCCGACGATGAGAGGCACGGAGAGGACCGATCGAACGGCGCGCACCATCGCGGCCGGAACCGGGGCGGGCGCTCCCGAGCCGGCCTCGAGGTACACCCAGCGCATCCCAAGATACTCCGCCGCGAGGGCGTAGCCCTGAGCGCCGGCGAGATCCTCTCGGGCCACGACGTCCGCTTCTCCGACCTCTCCGACACGCATCCCGGGGGCGATGACGAGGTAGCCCATCGCGATGGGTTCGATCCCGAGAGCCTTCACTGCGAGAGCGGCCCGGGCGTGGGTGCGGATGACGAGGTCGAGGTTGCGCGAATTGAGCAGGCTCATGAAGAAGATCGCGTGCGCCGCCGGGGAGAGCGAACCGGGGCCCTCGGGGAAAATGATCGTGGGGGCCTCCACGGCGGCGCGGACCGCCCGCGCCACCGCATCCATCCGGTCCCGAGAGATCCCGGTCGATCCTCCGAGCATGATGGCATCGGAACCGAGCCCGACCGCTTCCCGGGCAACCTCCGCCGCTCGTTCCGGGCCCGAGCGATCCGGGTCGATGAGGGTCAGGTGGATCGGACCGGCCGCCACCCGCTCGGCCAGACTCCGCTCGACCGGTCCGACAGCGGGAGGAGGCGTCACCGGAAGGCCACCGCCAGGAAGGCGCACAGGGCGACCGTCATCGCGACCTTGCTCATCGTTTGCTCCCAGTGGAGGCGCGTCGGGAGGTAGGCGACGGATACCACGAAGATCGCATCGGCCACGAGGACCAGCCCGAGGTAGATAATCCCGGCGACACTCCCGAGAGGGAGGAACCACAGGAACGGCACCGCGCTCGCGGCGATCGCAACCCCGACCGAGGCTCGGGCGACGCCTCCGGAGACGGAAAGGCCGTGGGTCTGGGGCAACGTTCGACGATCGACATCGCCGCGGACATCCTCCATGTCCTTGATCACCTCACGACTGAGCGTGGCGAAGAATGCCATCGCCGCGAACGGGACCATCACGAGCGGAGCACCGGCGGCGGCGCCCCCGTACAGGAAGACGAGCCCGGTCAGCAGGGCCACCACGAGGTTTCCGACGAACCCGCGCGCCTTGAACCGGTACTGGTACGCCAGCAGCGCGCCGGCCGCGATCGCGAGGATCACCCCGACCGCCGGGTACGTGGGGATGATCGGGACTACGACGATCACTCCCGCCACGAAGAGTCCCGCGGTCAGCGCCCGGGCCTGGGAGAGCGAGATCGTGCCCTGGACGAGTGGACGGTCCGGGTGGTTCGTCCGATCGGTCTCGACGTCGAAGAGGTCGTTGAGGACGTTTCCCGCCGCGGTGACGCACGCGGTGGAGACCGCGGCGAGCACGACCGCGATCCAGAACGAGGAAGATACTCCCAGCCCCATTCCGGCGGCCGCCAGGCCGCCCACGAGGACGCCGACGAACGAGACGAGCAGGTTCCCTGCCCGGACGAGCCGCAGCCAGGGGTTCACGCCCCGGTGGGCACCGGTGGCGGCATAATCGTATCGCTCCTTGGCGATGAGCCATCTGGGGAGCCTCTCGATCCCGCCCTCGGGAGAGGCGCCGGGGGGTCGCGTCCCCCCGGGCCCCCGGCCGTTCTGCTCGTTATAAGCGCGGGAGCGTCGAGAGCTTTCGCATGCCGTCGAATCGGGTTCCGCGACCGCGCGTTCGCCGCTTCCGTCTGCGCAACGGCCTCGAGGTTCTCCTCGCCCCGAATCCTGCCAGTCCCACGGCGAGCGTATGGGTCTGGTACCGCGTGGGGTCCAAGAACGAGCATCCGGGGATCACGGGCGGCGCCCACTGGCTCGAACACATGCTCTTCCAAGGGACCCCGAAGTATGCGAAGGGGGAGATCGATCGCGCAATCCTGAACGTCGGGGGTCTGCTGAACGCATTCACCGATCTCGACTACACGGCCTACTTCTCTACCGTGCCCCGAGAGCATCTGGACATCCCGATCGACATCGAGGCCGACCGGATGACGCGAGCCCTGCTCATGCCCAAGGAGGTGGACCGGGAACGGACCGTCGTCCTCTCAGAGAGAGAAGGGAACGAGAACTGGCCGGAGTTCCGGGTCGAGGAGGAGCTCTACGAGCTCGCCTTCCGCCGCCACCCGTACCGGTGGGACGCCCTCGGGTACCGGACCGACATCGAGCACATGGGCGCCGGGGACCTACGCGATTACTACCGTCGATTCTACGGGACCCGCAACGCGGTGCTGGTGGTGACTGGAGGCTTCGATCCTCGAACGGTGGAAGGCGATGTTCGCCGGCGATTCTCCCCGCTGCCCGCGGGCGGGGCCGATCCTACCGTACGGGAGATCGAACCTCCGGCCCGCGGGGAGCGACGCTCGACCCTCTCCGGGCCGGGGACGACTCCCCTCATTGCGATCGCGTACCGATCGCCCGCTATCGATGAGGCGAGCACACCCGCGACGATGCTGATCGATGTCCTCCTGGGTGGGGAGACCCGCATGTTCTCCGCCGGCAGTCGCTCCCGTTCGGGGGAACACCCCGGGTCTCGCCTCTATCGGTCCCTCGTCGACCCCGGGCTCGCCGTCCGCGCGACGAGCGAGTGGCGCGCGCGGGTCCACCCCGGACTGTTCACCGTTTACGCCCAAGCCTCGCCCGGCGTGTCCCTCGACCGCATCGAAGCGGCGATCGATGGCGCGCTCGATGGTCTCACGCGCGAGGGTCCCACGGCCGCGGAGCTCAACGAGGCGCGGACCAAGGTCCGGCGCGGCGCGGCTCTCGCCTACGAGGGAGCGACGCGGGCGGGCTACCGGCTCGGCTACTTCGCGTCGATCCGGCCGCCCGGGTTCGAGGATCGGCTCTACCGAGCGATCCTGGGGACGCCGGCGTCGAGGATCCGCGAGACCGCGCGGGGCCTCTTCTCCAAGGATCGGCGTGTGGTCGTCCGCTACGAGCCGATCGGAGGTGCGAACGATGACTGAGCGGGCGAACCCGCTCCGGATGGAGTACGGGACGCACGACGCCGGGCTCCGGCTCCTCCGACAGTCTCCTCCAGCGGGCGCGGCCAGCGCGTCGATCACGTACGTGGGACCCGCGGGCTACGGATTCGATCCGCCGGGCGGAGAAGGGATCGCCCGGATGGTCGCCCGCCTCGCGACCAGCGCGGCGGGGCCGTTCGGCCGGGTCGCGCTCGCGCGCGAACTCGACCGAGCCGGCGCGACCCTGACGGCCCAGATCGCTCCGGAATCGGCGGAGATCACGATCTGGGGCCCGGCGACGGACTGGGAATCGCTCCTCGAGCTCCTCTCCCACGCCATTCTCCGCCCGCGGTTCGACGAGGAGGACATCGAGCGGGTCCAGCGCCAGCTGCGGGAGAGCCAGCTTCGGGAACTGACACAGCCGGACCACCGCGCCGAACGGGAGCTCCTCCGAACCATCTTTCCCGGGGGTCACCCGTACCGGGAGACCGGATGGGGAAGCGCCCGCTCGGTCGGGCGGATCGATCGACGCCGACTCGTCCGTTTCCATCGCGAGCATTACACCGCCGACGGAGGCATGCTGGTCGCCACGGTCCCAGCCGCGTTGAAGCGGTTGGAACGGGCGTGCGCGCAGCGCTTGGGCCACTTCGCGCGGGCGAGGGCACCGAGCCCCCTCCGGCCTCGCCCCGTACCCGGCCGTCGCGTGATCCGGGAAATCGAGATGCCCGGAAGGTCCCAGACGGAGGTCCACACTGGAGGACCATCGATCGCCCGCCGAGAGGAGCTGTTCCCGGCGGCGTTCCTCGCCAACGAGGTGCTCGGCGGACGGCCTCTCCTGTCGCGTCTGTTCCAGAAGATCCGCGAGCGGGCCGGCCTCGCCTACCATGCGTCGAGCGATCTGGAAGCGATGCGCCTCGGCGGGTACTGGACGGCGCAGGCCGGTACGAACCCGGAGAACGCGCGTCGGGTCGAGAAGCTTCTGATCGGGGAGGTCGACCGGATGCAGGAGGAACTCGTTCGCCCGCGGGAGCTCGACCAGATCCGCGAGAGCGCCATCGGTGAAATGGCGCTGTCCTTGGAGACTACGTCGACGGCGCACGAGCTCGCCATCGACCTCGCCTACCACGATCTGCCGCCGGACTACTGGCTCCGATGGCCCTCCACCTTGCGCGCCGTGCGTCCTCCTTCCATCCGGGATGCCGCGGCCGTCGCGATCGATGGGCGGCGGGCCGCTACGGTCCTGGCGGGGCCCTTGAAGAGGGGAACCTAGAGGCTCCTCGATCCTCCGGCCCCACCTCGGCAAGCCGGCTCTCGGCTCCGGAATCCGCGAGCCGGCGGCCGACCCCAGTCCATAGAGAGCTCTCGGCGTCTTCGGCTCGTGCGAACAGAATCCCTTCGGCCTCGGCGGTGTACACGTAAGCGCTCTGAGCGATCTCACGATCGGCTACCGCGAGCGCGTGGCGGGAGAGCATGTGCCCGAACGCCCAGCGTCGCTTCAGAGCGAGATCCGTGAAGTGCGGCGCGTAGTGGCCGCCACCCACTCCCAGTGCGACGTGGTCGTCGTCCGCGGCGACGAGCTCGGAGAGCGTCCGCGCGAGCAGGCGCACCCGGTCCGGGGGCGGTTCCTCGAGCTCGGCGAGTCCGATCTCGGCAAAGAACGCGGGCAGTTCGAGCGCCGGCCCGTGGTGGGTCGCCTCGAAGGTCACGGGGACGCCGAGCGTCTTCGCTCCCTCGGCGAGCGAGCGTAACGCCGCGGTCATGAGCCGGGGGAGGTCGGGACGAGCCGGTGAGGCTCGCCGCCGACCTCGTTCGACGCGCCAACGTTGCCGAGGGGGTGGACCGTCAGCGCTGCGACGCCGCGCTCGCTCCGATGGATCGACGGGAAGACCAAAACGGGCCGGCGAGCCGCTAGTTCGGGAGGGAGGAGCCGGTCCAGATGCTCGTCGTGGATGTGCCACCCGGGCCGCCGGAGGAGATGCACCCCGGGAGCCAGGATGCGGATCGGACTCCCCTCCACGTGCCAGTTGGTGGCCGCTGGAGTCCCCCACTGCCCCGCAACGGCCGTGGCGACCGGATCCATCTCGGATGCGATCACGATGTACTCGGGACCCACGACCCTGCGGAGAGATCTCCCCCACTTACCCCCTCCGGGCGAGCGCCGACGCAGAGGGCATCGTATCGTGCATCTCGCTCGACCGCCGCAACGGTGCACGCTCGCGCCCGTGATCGGGGCCTTCGACCCTCCCCCCGATCTGGGACCTGCGGTACTTGCGCTCCGCATCCTTTCCGTCGGATCGGGCGATCGCAAGCCCGTCGGCGCCGTCAAGGGTTATTCCGACTGCCGGTCTAGATGGTGCCGAGACGATGAGCGCCCTTGGCAGAGACGTAGTCCCGCGATCGATCCCCTGGCAGGCTGCGGCCCTGGCCGGGTTGGCGGCGGTAGTACTGCTGAGTAGTCTCTTGGCCCCGGTGGCGTCGTCGGTCGACCGGCCTGCCTCTCCTCTCCCCCCACACGCCGCGAGAGATTCACCGAACCCGCCCGTATCATCGTCTCCCGTCGCTGGGAATACCGGTCCGCACCCGGGAACCTTGGACATCTACGAGGTCGCGCCCGGCGGTGGGAAGTCGGAGGATCCGTCGGTCGCCTACGATACGCTAAGTTACGAGCCGATTCTCAACGTCTATCAGACCCTCGTGGCATACAACGGGTCGAGCACCACCAACTTCGTGCCCGAGCTCGCCACCTGCGTTCCGGGCTCGGCCCAGTGCACGACGCTCTATGGTTCGTCGCTCATCACGAACAATCCCACTACGAGCCTCCCGCAGTACTTCACCTTCGTACTGGACTCCTCCGCCCAGTTCTATGACCCGAGCACGGGCGCCCGCTGGGGTGTCTACCCCTCGGACGTCATGTTCACCCTGTCCCGGACGATGAGCTTCTCGGAGCTCCCGGGCGTGGGAACCCAGAACGGATGGATCCAGACCCAGGCCCTCGTCCCGTTCGGCAACTACGCGTATGACGGCGGGATCCACTACCCGTACAACAACACTCCAGGCAATGTCCTCAGCTCGATGCTGGTCAACGACTCAACGTACTGCCCCGCAGCGGCTATGGCCCAGAACGGATGCATCACCTTTGACGCGGCCGGGAGCGGGACGGACTGGCCCTTCTTCCTCGAGCTCGTGGCGGACCCGCTCGGATCGGGCATCGAGCCGTGCGGATGGTTCACCTACGTGGGCGCGGGTGTCCCCGGCTTCGCGGGAACCACGGCGGTGAATGGGGACGGGCCGTGCCTGCTTCCGGGCGGCGCGACCAGCACGAACTCCACCGCGTTCCAGAACTACGTGGCGACGGTCGACCCAACCTCGTGGGACTCGCTCCAGCTCCTCGCGGCGAGCAGCCCTCTGAACCCCCAGCCCGCAGTGAAGGAGAGCATGGTCGGATCGGGCCCGTACTACCTCGAGACGATCGACAACGCCATCGGGTACGTGCTGAAGGCCAACCCGGCCTACGAGGCGCCGACGGGATGCGCGAGCCAGCCTGGCTGCCAGCCCCTCCCCGGTGACTACCAGGGAACAGTCAATGTCTTCTGGGAGGAGACGGACCAGCAGGGGATCGCGAACTACCGGGCCGGCCAGGCCGACCTTGGGGGGATCCAGCTCCCGGCCCACGTCTCGACGTTGCAGGGGCTCGTGGCAAATGGGACGATCGATCTGACCTACATCCCCACCCTCTCGATCTTCTTCATGCCCTATAACCTGAACTTCAACGTCAGTCTTGCAAACTTCTGGCCCGGCGGCACGACGAACGTTCCGGGGGACTTCTTCAGCCAGATCGGCCTGCGCCAGTTCATCACCAACGCCTACCCGTACGCGTCGATCAACTCGAGCCTTCTCCAGGCGGGTAACATCTCCACGGGCTTCGGCTACGGTGGCGCGATTCCGAAGTACCTCGGGGACTACTACGCCTACAACATCACCTGGCCCCAGAGCAACCCCAGCACAAACCCGAACGCCACGGGTGGGGCGGCGTGGTGGTGGTCTCAAGCGAACAATGCGAGCTCTCCGTACTACGACGCCGAACTCGCGGCGTGCACCGCCGTGAACCCGTGCACCTTCGCGATTATCGGGACGCTGGGCTCAACCTTCATTACTAGTGCAATCCCGCTCCTCATAGCAGAGATTGAATCTCTCACCGGTGACCGGCTTCAGCCGTACCTCGCCACTCTGGGGTTCGGATACTGCGGCTACCCCTGCAGCCCCGGACCCGGTGGAGACACTCTCTGGAACCTCGGGTGGGCTCCGGACTACCCCGACCCGAGCGATTACACGGCGCCGATGTACCAACCTACCGAGACGGTCTCTTCAGCGTTTAGCTACACCGTTGCGGACTCGGTACCTCAGGAGTTGAGTCTCCCACAATTCAACTCACCCTCCTGTGCGTTCGCCTCGAATTATAGCAACCCCACCGATGCGTGGGCAGCGCTCGTCCACTACCACGGCCTCCCAGAACTCCCCGACGCCTGCCAAGGAGTCGCCTTCAACATTACGAGTTACTGGTACCAACTCGCCGCGACACTCTCCATCGGGCCCCAGCGGACGCTCGATTATCAGATGGCCAACCAGCTCGACTACCTGCTCGCGCTTTACATCTGGAACTTCCAGGACCAAATCCCTGAGACCTACGCTCCGTGGATCAACGGTGCGACGCTGAACGCGAACCCCATGATCGGAGGCGGCGGCGACAACCCATGGTACACGCTCGGGTACTCCTCGAGCACGAACACGGTGACGTTCACGGAGAGCGGGATGCCGCCGGCGGCCGGCGGTGGGGTAGCCTTCAACGGAGGTGGGCTGACGCCGTTCGGTGCGGGCGGCACCCTGAGGTTCGGCGGTCTAGTGAATGGGAGCTACAACTACACGATCAGCGCGGCCACGGGCTACTACCGGTTGGTGTCGTCGAATCCTAGCTCGCCGGTGACGGTGAGCGGTTCGGGTGTGACGGTATCGGTGGTGTTCGAAGCGATCTACACCGTGACGGTCACGGAGCTCGGCATGCCGCCGACGGCCGGGGGCGGGGTCGAGTTCAATGGAAGCGGCCTGACGCCGTTCGCGCGCAACGTCGACGGGATCGGCACCGTGACCTTCAGCAATCTGACCAACGGGAGTTACAGCTACACGATTGGCGCTGGGACGGGCTACCAGGTAGTGTCATCGACTCCGAACTCGCCGGTGGTGGTGAATGGGATAGACGCGACGGTATTGGTGGAGTTCGAAGCGGTTTTCTCGGTGACGTTCACCCAGACGGGAATACCCAACGGCACGATCTGGACAGTCGAGGTAACGCGGACGTCGACGACGCCGCTGGCCGCGGCGTCGGGGGGAATAAGCTGGGTTGCGACCTCAATAGCGCCGACGACACCCGACTACCTCGCGCCCGCGAACATGAGCTGGTCTGCGAACTCGACGGGGCCGACGGCTCTCTTTCAGCTCCCTAATGGGACGTATTCGTACGTGATCACGGCGTCCGGGTATCCCACCACGACCGGAACGTTCGCGGTCAATGGGCAGGCACAGCCGGTGCCTGTGACGGTCTCATCGAACTCCTCCGGGCTCGCCTGGTGGGTCTGCGCACTCATCGGGGTCGTGATCGCAGCGATAGTGATTGGTGCAGTGATTGCCGTGATGCGACGCAGTCGGCCGCCTAAGGGTTCTCCGTCGCCTCCTTCGCTGACGCCGCCCTCGTAACCTGGAGGCGGGTCGCCCAAAATGGTCGGTTAAGCTCAGGGCCCTACCGCGCTCCGACTAGGACGCGAAAGTTATGTTCCTGCCAGACCACCCGAGTCTCGGTGAACCCGGCGTCACGCAACATCCTCTCCTGACGCTCCAACGATACCGGGATCTTCGGACCTGTCATCCTTCGCGGCGGTATCGGACCGGGCAGCCGTACCTGGCGCTCTCGCAGGGAAGGTTGCATGGAGGGTTCGCGTTCTACCTCCCGCCACCACTTCGCCCAGCTCACTTTGAACGATTGCACGCTCGTCTTCTGCCTCTCCTTCGTCCGATGTCCTTCGACCTTCTTCGTCCCGCCGCCAATCCGTTCGGGTGATCTGCGGGAGGGCAGGTAGTCGCCATTGACAAGAAGTCCGCCGGGGCGCAGGAGTCGCCCAAGATTTCGGTAGAGGTGCCCGATCTCGTCCGCTTCGAGCCAGTGCAACGCCAACGACGAGACGACTGCATCGACGCGGCGAAGGGGGAGTTTGGAGGACCAGTGCTCCTCTCGGATGTCGGTCAGAACCCAAGTGATCCGTCTCCGGAACCGATACAGCGCCTCGGCCCCGATCTGGAGAAGGACCGGATCCGTGTCCACCGCGATGACTGCAGACTTCGGAAAGTGGCGCAGAATTCGGACGGTCAGCGGTCCGGGCCCCGTTCCGAGTTCGACCACCCGGAAGGGTCCGTGGAAGTGAGCAGCCAGAACCTCGAGTATCGCTTCCGTCCGCTTGGCGCGGGTCGGGTCGATTGTTTCGAAGAACATGGGGTCCCACCTCTTGAGGAGGCCCTGGCATAGGCGTGTAGTTCCCGCACGCTCGTTCGTCATGTCGCGCTCATCGCGGTCACATCATCGAACGCGCGTGTCCCACTTCAAGGTCGTGGCTTGAACGCCATCAGCTCGATCCACACACCGTCGGGATCCGCCACGTACGCCGCTCGCCCATTGGACAACGGACGCGGGGGTATCAAAATGGAAGTGTCATATGGGCGAACCTTCACCTTCCCTCCGACCCGGCGAAGTCGGCGGACCCACGCGTCCACATCGTCAACCCAGAAACCAAAATGGTCCATCTCTGAGCCCTTTCGGTACGTCTCGTAGACCGAGCTCCCCCTGCGGAACTGGTTGAGTTCAATCGTGAAGCGACCTCTCGGATGCTCTAGCTGAGCGGCCTCGCCAATCGGGGTTCGCATTCGAATCGTCTGCCGAAAACCGAGAGCCTTGTAGAACCGTATCGAACGGTCCAAGCTCCGGACCCGCAAGCCGGTATAGAGCGGTCGCACCGCTTTTCGTGGACCTGGCACGGGAACCCGATTGCGGCTGCATCCGTTTAATCGTTCGGTCGTGGTCCGGGCAGCTCTCGCGTTATCCCGCGCGTTGATCGCGGTCCGCTCATCGGTCGCGCTTCACCCTCCCCCCGGAGTCAGTAGAACTCCCATCGGCTAAGGGAGGTGGAGACACCGAGCAACATCTGAATCCGCGACGGTACCAGCTCACCGTGCATCTCGCGGGAAACGAGGACGCACATGCGAGTGCTCCCCTCAACCAAGGTGTACGGCCCCGTCGGCTGTTCCGCGACCATGATGGGACAACCATTCATTCTCGATAGATCGAACGTCGAACGAAGGTGCGGATAGTACGAGGACTTCCAGATGCGGGGCGTCGCCCCGTTGTCGAGCGCCGAGGCCAGCTCTCTGAGACGCCGGGTGGGTGCCATATCGGTGAAGATGCGGAGGTTCATGACCCGCACTTCGCCCCATGACGCCGAACGGAGATCGCCGAGGAACCACTCCGTACCCAGATCCATCAGGGGCTGAACGATTGATGACCGAGTTGACAGGACGGCAACTCGAAGAGCTTGCCAATCCTCATTCGTAAGTGTGTCGCGCTGGTCGGTGAGGACACGATCCTTGAGCGCGAGCGAAATTGTTGGCTGGTCATGCCTCGGACCCCCCTCGGGGATCTCAAACTCGGCCCGCGCAAAATTCCAGAACAGATCTCGCTCTGAGCCTCTCTTGAGTGATATCATCCGGCAACTCCGATCTAGGCGCAGTAGAATAGCAGTGCGTTCCGTGACGTGGGACTTCGTAGGCGTCCTGTCGAACCCCTCCGTAAGAGCTGGGTTCCGGGTCGAGGGAAGCGGAAGCCCGGCGTCGTCTCATGCCCGACGGCCCGCGCGCTAATTGCGCTCCTCTCACCGACCGCGCGCTCAGGGTGATTGCTTCGTGCGACTCTGAGGTGGCACGGAACTTCTCCGACGGCGCCCCAGCAGGTCCACGATTGCGGGGCCAAGCGTGTCTCTCCAGCACAGGTAGTCGTGACCCCCGGCAAACTCGTGATACGCCACTCGATGCCCTTTCGCTTGCAACACGTCGCGCAGGTGGCGATTCGAGGCTGAGTATGCTCGGGGTCTCGCGGGTTCTCCCGCTGCTGGTCTCAAGGGTACCCGCCTCCAAGTAGAATCGGACGCCCGAGCGAGGAGAAACGGCGTACTCCCTGGCGAGGAGGCCCGGCTCCTCCTTCGCGGGGGACCACCAGAACGCGCCGGACTGAGAGAGTACGTTGCCGAACTGGCTGGGACACTGTAACGCCGCATAGGCCGCCGCGAGTCCGCCTAAGCTGGACCCGACCAGCACCGTCCGGGCCGTGGCGAACGACCTCCCCAGTCGGCGCTCGACCCACGGGCGCAACTCTCCTTCGAGGAATCGAACGAACGAATCGTTGCAGGTGAGCTCCCGGCTGCGATCCGGATGCGACAGGCTGTCGATCAGGACCGCGTAGGTCGGGCCGATCCGGTTCTGGCTCTGCAACCGATCCAAGATTGCCGGGGTTGGCACCAGGGTGAGGTAGGCCAGCCCATCGAACACTATGAGCAAGTTCGATGCAACGGATGCCGGCTGCGGACTACCTCGGGGCCTATAGATCCAGATTCGACGCGTGTTCCTTAACGTCGGACTCCGGAAGCGATGCAGCTCGACTCGGCTGAACGCGGCGGGTACCTCTCTGCCGAGCGAGGCCGCCGGTCGCGCCTTTGGGAGGCTCAGCACCGATCCAACTATCTCCTTGTCCTTCGGATCCTCCGGGTCGGCAGGGAAGACGAACGTTAGCGGGTTGAGAGGGTCTCTCTTCCACCGTAGCGAATACTTCAGCCAGTCGATGGGCCGCGTCAGTCTCCTTGGTGGGGGCGTGTCGACGAAGAAGTAGACCGTTCGAACGTCGGCGCCAACATGGTGGGACCTGTACCAAATGTCCGTGCCAGCCAATCGCTCCAGTCGCCCTCGGTCCCAATCGAAGTCATCGAGGACACTGAGAACGGCTGCATCGCAGTCCCGGGAAGAGCGCCAGAGGAAGGTCACTCGGCGGTGCTCTAGGTCTCCCGGGGCGGACTCAATCAGCGGCGTACCCAAGGCTTGTCGATGAGACCAGAAACGGCGCACCGACGCCCTGGTACCGCCTCGGATCCGACGTAGCACGGGGCTTTCGACCGCTAGCTTCATTGGTATCCCTTCTTTGAAGGTCCGTAGCCCTATAACGCGGTAGGAACGGCGTGTGGCCGGGAGTATCGTCTCGGTCAATCCAGAGCGCGCTCATCGTGGTCACACCATCGAACGCGCGCGTCAGCGAGACATGATAAGAACCGCCGGGTGTCAGTTCCGCCGGTATTCCGATGGCAAGAGTCGGCTGGGACGCCCTAGCGAAGTGGCGGGACTACCGGATGGGGGAGGGAGGCGACCTCTGGCACCGGGCGCTGATCGACCCCACGCTACTGGCTGTGCTCGGGTCGGTCCGGGGTCGTTGTGTCCTGGACGTCGCCTGTGGAAATGGCTACCTGACCCGTCGTTTCCGACGCCAAGGAGCGACCCGCGCGATAGGCGTCGATGCGTCGCCCGCCTCGATCCGACTGGCCCGCCGGCGAGAAGCCGCCCGGCCCTCAGGGGCCGAGTTCATTCACGGGGATGCCGCTCGACTGACCCAGCTCGAGGCCGGGACATTCGATCGAATCGTTGCCAACATGGCGTTCATGGATATCCGCGACGCGGCCGCCACGATCCGAGAGATGGGGCGCCTCCTCGCGCCCGGCGGTCGCCTTGTTTTCTCGATCAACCACCCCTGCTTTGAAATCGACGAAAGGTCCGCGTGGCTGATTGAGCGGCCTCCCTACCTCGAAATCATCTCCCGAAAGGTTGAGAAGTACCGAAGCGAACGCCCCGTCCGCGTGGCTTGGAAGATCTCTGACACCGAGACGGCGTACACCATCTCCTACCACCGCACGCTGGCGACGTACTCTCGATACCTGCGGGATGCTGGGCTCGTCATCCTGCGGATGGAGGAGCCGGCGCCGAAGCCCGAGCTCATTCAGAAGAGCACGCAGGGTCGACTCATCGCCGAGATCCCGCTTCACCTCGTCGTGGAGGCTGCCCCATGGGACAGCCGCCCCGGCCGGGTTGGACTGCGGACGAGGGGCACGCCGAGGTCATCCATCAACGCGTGATCGAGCCCGCGCCCGATACCGGTCCGTAATCCATTCGCGTCGCGAGGTTCACCTCGCGCGCTCCTCGCGTTCGGTCATCGAACGCCTGCGCCTTCCATCAACGGGTGCTTTGTGGAAGGCGAGCCCTCCCATCACGCCTTGTGGCCGGTCATTAGCAGGGTCCCGCTGGCCCCTCGGAAGAGCGGCAGGGCCTCCTCAGGTACCTTCGCGGTTCGGGCATACGTCTCGAGGTCGGGCTCATCGACCTTGACCTCTACGAAGCCCGCCTGCCGACCGATCTGTTCGAACTCCGCCTTATCGAAGAACCGGATCCGGGACGCGAACGGCTCGGGTGCCGCGGGCGTCCCTTTGAGAGCGGCGGTGGCGCCGAAGACGGCGAGTCTCCCACCCGGACGCAGCGCCCGCCGGATCTCCTTCAAGGCAGCAACCGGATCCGGCAGGAACCCGATCACCCCGGTCGTGACGGCGCACGTGAAGGTATCGTCGGGGACAGGAAGATGGGACGCCTCGCCGTTGAGCACCGTGAGCGTGCCGGTGGCCACGGCCTCTCGGTTCTGATCGATAGTTAGTCGGACCATCTCGGGGCTGTGGTCGACAGCCGTGGCGTGACAGCCGCTCTCGAGAGCCTTACGCATGAACGCCCCACCCCCACATCCGACCTCCAAGAGATTGTCTTCGGACTTGAGGGCGATGCGATCTAGGATCAGGAGGAAGTTGGGCCAGTGGAAGGTCGGATTCGCGTGCGTCTCCCGAGCCCATGGACCGGTGGGGCGGCGAACCCGACGGTCGGTCAGCCAGTCACCGAGCCCTTCGGGAGAGATCGCATAGAAGAGGGAGGCCAGCACGCTGCTGCCGAACCAGGCGGCCAAATCCGCCCCCTCGTCGGCAAAAGGACCGCCACACCCTCGAACTTCGAAAGTGATCTGTGTCCCATCGGAGATTGCCTCGAACCGGAGCTCGACCGACGCTTTGTCGTCTTGCTTCCCTGTCGCGGGTCGCCAATCGAGAGCGAACCTCCGTCCCGGCTCCCAGGCGGTAATCCTTCCCACCTCCTCTCCACGCTGAACCACCCGGCCGTGGGGTCCGGGCTCCAGCGATAATCCTCCTCGCGAAAGCGCATCGCGCAGGTCGGCAAGGACCTCCTCGAATGCCAGCAAGGGGGCGAGGGAGACGTCCAGTGTCGTGGTCATCGACCGCAATTCGCTCACGACCCCGACCTCATTCGTTGGGAACGAGGAGGCTCCTGATTACTTGGGCCCGTCCGGAAACCCGTCAGTTTCGAGCGACTCCGGCGGGGTAGAGGATCATGCACCGCGTGCAACGGATTCATGTCGGACGGGAAAGTTCACCGAGGCGGCGATGAAGCACATCCGGTGAGCGTCATCGTGCAGGGTCTCAGCTCGAGCCGCGTCAGCAGCAGCGATCGTCACCCTCGGCCGCAAGACGACCTCCGTGAATCGACCGCTTCCGTCGGGGCCGAGTTCCATCGTCCCCTCACTGTCATCAGTGTAACCCGTGACGACAATGCCTGCGATCGCACACAGATGGAGGTACCACAGCATGTGGCAGGCCGATAGGGACGCGACCAACAGCTCCTCCGGGCTCCAGCGAGAAGGGCTTCCACGAAAGGTGGGATCCGACGAGCCGAGGAGATCGGGCTTGCCGGGGGCAGAAATCACGTGTTCGCGCCCGTACGCGTCGTACCTGCCGGTTCCGCTCCCCTGGTCGCCCGTCCACTCCACACGTGTTCGATAGATGTGCACCTTCGCCATGGCACTCCCTGGAGTTCGAGATGCGCCGTGGGAATATCGCGCTGACGGGAAACGGTCCGTTTCGGGCTGGGGGGATGGTGCTCCCGGCGGGAGTTTCCCCGCCCGGCGGTGAGCCGAGCGGATTTGAACCCGCGTCAGGGGCTCGAGAGGCCCCTATCCTTGACCACTAGACTACGGGAGCGCCCGAGCCCGTGTTACGGGGCCGGCTCCTTGAGCCTTTCGACCGAATCGGCCCGTTCAGGATCTGCTCAGGAGCTCAGTCCTGCTCGGGCGAGACAGGGATGCACTGCGGGGCGTACCACCCAGCCCCCGAGAAGAGAGGCACGAATCCCATCGAGCGGTATAGATGCTGCGCGCGCGCGTTCCCATCGGTCACATTAAGTCGCAGGGGCGGAGCGGACCGGGTTCTCAGCGAGGCCAGAGTGGTCGCGATGAGCGCGGCGGCGATCCCTTGGCCCCGTTGGGCCGGGTCCACCATGACGTCGGCGAGGAGCGGATGGCCCTCCATCATCACGAGCACGGTGGCTCCCACGATCCGCCCCTCTCGCACCGCGACGAGCGAGTCCTCCGGGAGGAACGGGCCCCATTCGCCGCCGAGGAGCTTTTCCATCCCGCGCTCCGAGTCCCGCCCCGGATCCGGATCCTCCATGAACAAGTACCGGTCGAAGCGGCCAGCGTACGCAATGCGGTGCAAGGCTGCGAGTTCCGCGACATCCTCTAGGCGGATCGGCCGGCTCGCCGTTCCCTCCTTCAGCGCAGCGGAGGGAAGGGGTGATCCCTGCGGGAACTCCATCTCGGTCCGAGAGAATCGGCGGAACCCGAGCGGCTCCATCATCTCGACTTGTTGCGCCGGTTCGAGTCCGAGGAGATCTCCCGTAGAGAACGCGATGGGACCGTCCTTCGGAGATTCGGCGATCAGCCTTCGGAGGAACTCGCGGTACGCGGCCGGAGACCGCTCACCGGGACGGAGGTACAGAACGCCGACCCGGCGCGCGGGCAGCGGCATCCGGCTCCACGTCGCTACCCCGGCGAGCTCGGTCCCCTCGATCGCGAGCACGCCCACGCTTTCACCGGTGTCGAGCGTTTGACGCAATCGGGCGATCCACTCCTCCGCAGGGAACCGTCCGCCGGCGATCTCCTGCAGGGCCCGGCGGCATAGCTGCCAGCCTTCGTCCGGCCGCTGGGAGAGCGGGATCGTCTCGAGCATCCCGGCGGCCCAGCCTCCGCCCCCGATTAAACCACTCTCGGGCCGAGCCCGAGCTTGGCGAAGCCCCTAAGTGCGCGCTCGAGCTTCGTTCGGGCAGATGACTCCGCCGGTCAAGGCCCGCAGCGGGCACATCCTCCTCGATCCCAAACGCAGCTACCAGGACCTCGTCCGGGTCTTCCCCGATATCTACAAGAAGGTCGTCGAGGCGAACCGCCCGTTCGCGAAGGAGGGCGAGACGATCCTGCCGGACGTCCTCTTGGAGGAGAACCTGCGGGACCTGCGCGCCGACCGCAAACCCGTCGGGTACAACCGGATCGATGCGTTCGGACTGAGGCTGATCTTCCCGATGGCGGACGACCGTCGGGTCGAGTTCTACTTCACCAAGGCGCTGCGGGGGCAGGATATCGTCCACGTCACCGAGCAGGTGTCGGCGATGCTCCGCCGCCGGGGCATCAAGCACACGGTCGAATACGACCGATTGCCCCTCGGGCCCCCGCGGGGCCCACCGGGGATCATACTGGCCGGCGCCCAGCTCAGTTCGGGCTGAACCCGCCTTACGAACGCGTGATCTTCCGGCGGCCGAGCGCCTCGAGGTACTGGATCTCAGACCCGGGTTGGAGCTGGCCCTTCGTCTCCGCATCGAGGGCCATCGAGAACGTCGCGTAGGTCTCCATGTCCATCAGCTGGACCTCCGTGTCCGTCAGGGACAGCACTTGGGCCTGGTGCTTGCCGATCATCGGGATCTGGACCTTGTGCTTGACGGGGTGAACCACGCTGCGCTTCGCTCCATCGAAGATGCCCACCGCGTCGATCCGAGATTTCGCTTCCCCATGCTTTCCCGGTTTGGAGGTCTGGATGCTGAGGATCCGGCATGGCTCATCGTCGATGATCATGTACCGGCCTTCCTTGAGCTCGCGAACCTCCGCCTGCGTCCACGCCATGGATGCGTCCCCCGGGGGCGGAGCAGGACGAGGGCGGGATAAATCTTGCCCCGGCGCTGGTCGTCCGCCTGCGGAAGGGAGGGAGGCCGAACGCGGCGCGGCGTCCCGGTCGAGCCCACCGATCCCGCGCGCATCCGAGTCCGTCGCCTCCGAGATTCTAGGTAAGTTTATCAGGTCTCGTTTTCTTACTTAGAACGAGAGATGACGGCGCGCGATATGGCCCATTGCTACCGATGCGGATACGTCTGGGTACCGCGTCGATCCCGCATCCGGATCTGCGCTCGGTGCAAATCCCCGTACTACTGGTTCCCCAAGATTCGGATCCCGACGCTCGGCTCGGGCCTAGGGGTCGACGAGATTATCGGGGAGCACCGGAGCGAGGTGCTCCGACTCGCCCGGATCTACGGAGCCCAGAACGTCCGGGTCTTCGGTTCCGCTGCCCGGAAGGAGGCGACGCCCACCAGCGATGTCGACATTCTGGTCGATCCGATCCGGCCGGATCGCTACCGTCCGATCGATCTCGCGCTGGCCCTGCGCAAGACGCTCGGACGGCCGGTAGATCTGGTTACCGAACGATCGCTCCACTGGCTCGTTCAACCGAGAGTGGTCGCGGAGGCCGTTCCTCTGTGACGGATGCGGCGGACCGGAGCGAGGTCTATCTGGCTCGGGCCATCGAGCACCTTCGCAAGGGACTCCGGTACGCCGAACGAGGCCGACGGGTCTACTTCGACCCGCGGAATCCGGACACGTACCTGCTCGTGGAGAGCGAATTACGCAAGGCGTTCGAGTCGTTGAACCGCCTCGGGCGGGCCTTCTGGAAGGCGAATCCCATGATTCCCCGCGACCGAATCGGAGAGATCCGTCAGCTGTTGACTCACGATTACACCGATGTCGATCCGACGCTCCTCTGGGGAATCGTTGCCCAAGAAGCTCGTCCTCTCTTGCGTCGGCTCGCCCGTGCGAAGACTCCGAAGTCGGGCTAGCAGAACGAACCGGATGGGCTCGTCGATGTCTCGAGATCGCGTCCTCCAGCCCGAGGCGGTTGGCAGGGCAACAGCATAACTAGGGGGACCCCCTCGGCTGAGCGGGAGCAGGGACCATGGTCGCGGGAACCTCGTGGGCGTTGGGGCTGCTGATCGTCGCCGCCATCGTCCTGGTCATTGTCGTGGTCATCAAATTCTTCTGGCTTCTCATTGTGGTGGGCGGGTTGCTCCTCATTGCCTATCTTTTCTATTCCGGGATACTCAACTTCTAACGGCCGGCCGTCGGTCCCTCGGGAGCCCCGCGGCGGCGTCTCCCCGGAGCCGCTCGTGCCGTGGCGACCGACGGTCCATGCCGGCGAGCCGCGTCCCAGGGTGCGGCCAATCCCCAAGGGAGTTCCCGGGATCGCGGCCCAGCGTGTACTTCGCACCGAGGCGGTCGCGATCAGGTCGTGACGACGACCCGGCCGCCCGGTCCGAAGGCGTACCAGAGAAGGACTACCGCCAGGATCAGGATGATGAGTGCGAACGGTCCTAGGATGAAGAGGAGCACAAGCGCGAGGAGGATGAGTAGGAGAGCGCCGACTAGACTGATCCGGTGGACTGCCATGATCGAATCACCGTCAGGTAGGAGATAAGTGTCTCCTTGATTGGAGTTTAGCAGCCCCGCTGCGATCGTGAAGGAGCGAACGCGTCCGGCGGCCTCCTCCCGTCGCTCGATGAGGGCCGCGGCGTGCTCGATGTAGGTGAGACGGACATGCGGCGGGACCCCCACGCTTCCGGCAAGGACGTGAACCCGCGGGCCAGGGTTGTTTTCAGACTGTTAAATAAATCTTGACGAGAGTATAAATATAGGTTTAACATCGTTAAACGCCGTGCGAACTGACCGGCCCCCGACGAAAGCGTCCTGTTTCCTCGGCGTGCGTCTGACCGAGGAAGAGGAGACGCTCCTCGAGAACTTCCGTCGATCGCGCGAGTTTGCGAACCGTTCCGAAGCGGTCCGCGCCCTCGTGCGCGGATCGTCGGAGCATCGGGAATTCGCCTTCGAGCTACCTGCCACCCTGCAGGCCGAGGTCGAGGCGCTCGTCGAAGATGGAGTTCTGAAGAGCCTCGAGAGTGCGATCGACACGCTCGTCACTCTCGGCATCTCAGAACTCGGGCGGACCCACGAGCGCGTCGTCCAACTCCGCGCGCACGCGCGGAACGAGGCGACACGGCGTGAGAGCCGGCGGCGGGCGGATCGCGAGGGTCGGGGTCTCCTCGGGCGCTAGGTCTCGAAAACAGGGTGTTGCAACCATGGAACCGTTGGGAATCGCCTGGAGCGAACGAAGTGGATTCATCTGCCGGCTGTGCCGTCAGGACGCCAAGCATAATGAGGTCCTCCGAATCTCATACTGCCTGGTACACGGGCTCAGCTCCCCGCTCGACGAGCTGCCCTGGCGACCGGAGGCACGAGCGATACGCGGCTCTACACTCGCACCGGGGATCACGGCGAGACCGGTCTCGTCGGTGGGACGCGCGTAGCGAAGGACTCGCTCCGAATCGAGGCCTACGGCACCTTCGACGAGCTCGCGGCGTGCCTCGGCGTAGTCGAGACGGCGCTCCCCGACGCGCTGTCGAGCGTCCGGACGCTCCTTCGACGCCTCGAACACGAGCTCTTCCTCGCGGAGAGCGAGCTCGCCACGCCCTCGGGTAAGACCCCACCCGCGGGCCGCATCGAAGCGCGCCACGTTCGCCGGCTCGAAGCGGATATCGATCAGCACTCCGAGGCGGTCCAATCGCTTCGCACCTTCGTGCTCCCGACGGGATCGCCGGCGGCGGCCTACCTGCACTGGGCCCGAGCTCTCGCACGCCGCGGAGAGCGGGAACTTTGGCGGCTGCACCGGATCGAACCCCAGCGTCCGGAGCTGCTCGCGTGGTCGAACCGTCTAGGTGATCTCTTCTTCGCCCTCGCTCTCAGCGCGAACCTCGCCCTCGGCATCACCGAGATCGCACCGGATTATACGGCGTAAGGGACGAGCGGAGGACCAGCCGATGGAGGTCGGAGTCGTCGGTCAACCGAACGTCGGCAAGTCGACGTTCTTCAATGCGCTCACGCTGCTCGACGTCCCGATGGCGCCGTTCCCGTTCACGACCATCGCACCCAACCGGGGAGTCGCGGCCGTCCGGTCCCCCTGTCCTCATACCGAGAAAGGCGCTCCGTGCACCCCGGGCAACGCGAAGTGCGTGGACGGGACCCGATGGATCCCCGTCAACCTGGTCGATGTGCCCGGACTGGTCCCCGGGGCGCACGAGGGTCGCGGTCTCGGCCACCGGTTCCTGGACGATCTTCGCGCCGCCGATGGGTTCCTGCAAGTGGTCGACCTGTCGGGCTCGACGGATGCAGAGGGGGTGATCGATAACACCGGCCATCACAACCCCGCCGAGGAAGTCGAGTGGCTCCAGGAGGAGCTAGTTGCCTGGTGCGCCGAGGTCCTCTCGAGGGAGTTCGGGCGGCAGGCGCGCCACATCGAGATGGAAGGCCTCAAGACCGAGGAGTTCCTCGCGCAACGCCTCGCCGGGCTCTCGATCACGCCCGCGGCGATCTCCGCGGCCCTGCGCGTGGTCCCGATCGACCGCGACCACCCCTCGAAATGGACGGCCGCGGACCGCACCGAGCTCGCGCGGGAGCTCCTCCGTGTCGCGAAACCCCGAGAGATCGTGGCGAACAAGTGCGATCGCGCCCAGATCGCTCAGCGAGATCGCCTTGCCGAGGAGGTCCGTCCCATACCCGTCATCGCGACGACGGCCGATCAGGAACTCACGCTGCGGCGGGCCGCCCGGGCGGGCCTCGTCCAGTACCGCCCCGGGGACGCCGCGTTCAGCCTCACCGATCCGGACCGTCTCTCCGCGGCCCAGCGCAAGGCGTTGGACGGGATCGCGCAGACGATGAAGCGTTGGGGATCGACCGGGGTCCAGCTCGCGCTCGAATCGATGATCTTCGAGCGCCTGCACCGGATCGTGGTCTATCCGGTCGAGGACGAAACGCACTGGACGGACTCTCGGGGCCGCCTCCTCCCGGACGCGTTCCTGCTTCCCGCGGGCACCACGGCCCGGGCGATGGCCTACCGCGTGCACACCGACCTCGGTGAGAATTTCATCCGTGCGATCGATGCGCGAACCCATCGGGCGCTGGCCGCGGAGCATCCGATCGAGCCGAACAGCGTGGTTCGGATCGTGGCCCGAAGGTAGCGGCCCCGGGAGGGCTCACCCAGGCGTGGGCTGGGAGTCGGTCGATTCGATCAGTTCGGCCCCCATCGGCGCGGGCCGAACCACGAAGGCGAGGCCTCCGGCCCGGGCCAGGCGGCGCAATAGCTCCACTTCTCGACCGGCCCGGGGGAGGATCACGATCGAGCCGCCCGCACCGGCCCCCGTCAACTTCGAACCGTCGGCGACGGGAGCCGCGGCCTCGAGAAGCGCCTCGATCCGAGGATGCGAGACTCCGGCCTGCCGCAGCAACTCCTGGTTCTGGGTCATGAGGGAAGCCACTCCGGCGCGATCCTCGGCTTCGAGCGCATGGATCCCTTCCGTGGCAACGCGGACGAACTCGGCGAGGAGCTCTTGGCCCCCCGGCTCGTCGAGCCGTCGGTTCACCGCGCGCACCGCCTCGGCGGTGGAGCGGGGCACGCCGGTGTAGGCCACGACCCACGTCCACCCCGGATCGGGCGCTCGCCGGACCGTCCACGTCTGCCCGTCCTGGGCCAGGCTCCACAAGGTCGTGCCCGTTCCACCGTTCATGGTCACGTAGCCGCCGGCAACACAGGCAGAGGTGTCCCCGGGACTCCCGACCCCCTGGGCTCCCCGTTCGACGGCGAAGCTGCGTTGGGCGAGGTCGGCGCGCGAGATGCCTCCCGATGCCGCTCCCATCGCCGCGACCGTGGCCGCCACGAACGCCGCGGAAGAACCGAGGCCCGCGGCTCTCGGGATCCGGGAGACCGCGCGCAGCGCGACCGGACGCGTCTCCTTCCAGCACTGCTCCACGGCGGCGCGGAAGTACGGGTTGTGTTCGAGCCCCGACGCGTCGGCATTCAGGGTGAAGGTGGGTGCGTCGCGGATGAGGACCTGAGTGGTCAGGTCGATCGCCAATAGGAGTTCCGGGGCGCCGCGCACCACCGCGTGCTCCCCGAAGAGGATGCACTTTCCAGGCGCCCGGCTCGAGAGCGGCAGCGAGCGGGCCGGGATCTCGGAGGAGAATGCCGTCATCCTCGGACCCTCCGCGCGGGGAGCACCTGCTTCCCGCGAGCGCTCGGAACGATGCGATGCTTCGCTCCCCGGAAGGTCCAGGGGGCGGGCGCGCCGAGCACCCGATAGAGCGCGATCGCGAGCGCCGCGACCTCGCTGTGCGGTTGGTGCCCGACCGCCACGTTGTACGAGGCAAGGTGGTAGAGCTGGGGCGGGACCTTCGCGCCTCCCACGACGATCAGCACTCGGGCATGGCGGCGGATGCGCGGGGCCGCACGATCGATCGGAATCCCGTACATCGTGAGGTGTACGATCGCGCCGTCCCACGCTCGCACGAACTCCCGCCAGTGCTCCACGCCTTCGACCGCGAACGGGCCTCCCCATCGATCGGCCACCCCGGCGAGACGGGCCGAGAGCTCGGGGTCGGGAGGATGAAGGTACATCCGGGTAGCGCCGAACGCACGGGCGGTCAAGGCCACGTGGGTCGTGAGGCGCGGATCGCGACCGGCCCGATGGCCGACGCGCAGGACCGAAACGTCCGGCCGGGGCTCACGCTTCGGGCGCCGGCTGGAACCGCTCGATGCGGTGGCCACGGTACTCCAACTTGATGGATCGCTTCACGATCGCCTTCAGGCGGATCGGGCTCATGCTCAGCTCCTCCGCGATATCCGAGAAGAAGCGGCCCTGCTCGCCCACGGCCTGGTACAGTCGATCCTCGATCTTCGCGTACTCCTTCGGGCTCATGGACGCGATCGAGAGGATCTCGCTGATCTCCGCGAGCGGTGTGGTGGTGTTGATGTTCACGGTCGAGTAGTAGAAGTGGTAGCTCTTGTCCGGCTGACGCCGGCCCTCGCGAGCCACCCAGCGCGTGTCGATCAGCTTCAGCTTCTCGAAGAACACGAGCGCCTGGGAGCCGTCCGGGCCGAACTCGGAAGCGATGTCCTGGGCCGTCAGCCAGCTCTCGCCGAGCCGCTGCACGAGCTTGAGCTTCAGCGGCGAATCTACGGCGCGCAGGATCGGGACGAGGTCGGAGATGTCGTTGACGACCTTGATGCGGTGCATCGCTCCGGACATGGTGCCTCCTTACGCTCCCCGTGCGTCCTTCTCGGTGGCTACGGTAAGCATTCGCCGGTATTTCCCCCAGCGGTCCCCCGGGCTGAACCGAGCCGGATGCGGGGTGCGCGTGGGGGCGTGGCATGAAGGACAGGTCTCGTGAAAGGTGTACCTCTGGCAGCTGCGGCAGACCCACAGGATCGATTCGGTCATGCGCGGGTGAACGTCCCCTGGCCACCGGCCTTCGTGATCGATGCGATCGCGGCTTCGGTCGCCCGCTTCATCGTCTCCTCGGCTTGCTTGTACTGCCCGGCCGAGACTCGGATGCGGTAGCGCGGGGCGCCTACGTACTGGATCGTGATCGACTGCGGATCGGTTTTCTCGGCGAGCATCAGCGCGGCCCTCACATGCTCCACGCCGTCCGCGGAGAGGTCCCGGACCTCTAGGGTCCCCGAGATCTCCACGTGCGGCGGTACGATGTTGTCGCGTGCCACCTTGAGGAAGGCGGCGACCCAGGGGGCTTTCTCGTGGTCCTTCTGGATCTGCTTCGGATCGGCCGAGGCGACCTCGAAGGCGGCGTAGAGCGAACCGTACCGCTCCACGAGTGAGCTCGCGAAGAGCGCGTGCGTCGCGTCCGGCTCGATCTTGAGGGCGGCGGCGACCTGATCGATCAGGCGCATCGCGCGCTGCTCGTTCTTCCATTGCTGGACCTTTTCGCGGCGTTGGTGGTCGTTGATTCGCTTGAGCGAGAGATCGACCTGGCCCTTCGCGGTATCGACCCGCAGGACCCGGGCGACGATCTTCTGGCCCTCGCGAATGTGGTCCCGGATGTACTTGACCCAGCCGGGCGCGACCTCGGAGAGATGGATGAACGCCTCCCGCTTCGCGAACTCGTCCAGCGAGACCACCGCTCCGAAGTTCCGGATCTCCTTGACGGTCGCGATGACGATGTCCCCTTCTTCGGGGAACTCGGGGCGCAGCGGCATCGGCCGCAGACCTACGCCTGGCCCGCGGGTCGGATGAGTTCGCCCCGCAGCTGGGCTCGGCCACCGGTCGGCGTAGCGAGCAGGGCCCCGCAGACGAGACAGTTGACGGTCGTCGCGGGTCGGCTGAAGATCGTCTGCTCCCCCGTGCAGTCCGGGCACTTCACGACCCAGAACGGTGCCGGTGGGTGATCGACCGGCATGTCTAGGAGTGCTCCACGAGCTCTAGAGTCCCGGCTCGCCAGCTGGGGGGTTGGACGATGTACTTGCACTTCTTGCATCGGTACTTCAAGTTCACCCGGCGGACGGCTTTGGCGCGTCCCTCGGGCTTCGGACGCGGGAAGCCTCCGTATCCGCTCGTCGCCCGGCGGAATCGGCGCTGCCCCCACTTCATTTCGGAGGCGGGGCGCTTCCTTCCCTTCTCGACCTCGTGGTCCGTGTGCACCTTGCACCGCGGGCAGTACGTCGAGACGACTTTTGGATAGTGCATATAGGGCGGCGGCGAGCCTTGGAGGCTATTTAGGCGTAGCCCCGCGTCTCGGCGGAGGCGCAGGGTTCACCCCTCGCGGATCGCGAGGGGTGGTCATCATTCCAAAAACCCTCGATTCCGCGAGGGGCGGCGGGGTCCGGAGCGAGGGGCCGGCGTCGGGTCGCCGTGCGGTGCGGCACCATTTATATCATCCTCACCATTGTGGTAATTATGGCGACGCCGGATCAGCTGACGAGCATCCCCGTGCATCGGTCGACGTTGAAGGCGCTTCGAGGGGCTAAAATGGCGGACCAGACGTGGGACGACTTTCTGCTCGCTCTCGCGGACGACTACATATCCCCGACGATGAAGGCGGATCTCGACCGGCGACTTCGAACCGAACGAATCGTGCGCGGCGCGGAGATGAAGGCCGAGTTTGAGCAGTGGAGGCGAGAGCGTGGCCGGTCCTAGACCGGCAGATGACTGGCCCGATTTCACCTTCAGCGCCCGACTTCAGTTCTGGGCATTGCCCGCAGAGGTCATCGAGGCGTTCGTTGCGGTCTTCCCTGAATTCACCCGCGCACCGCGTCGCCCGTCGGCGACCGTGGATATCCTACCGCTCCGAAACGATCGCTCTCGATGGCGCCTGAAGGTGGCCGGCTACCGAGCGCTGTACCGGATTCGTCACGGCCGACCCCTCATCGAGAAGATCGTCCCACGCAGCGCCCGGACGTACCGGGAATTCGCGGAGTACGCACGACACTTCCCGGCCGAATAGCGGCGAGAAGGCGAGCCCCCGGGCGCCCCATGCGCTCGCCCGAGGCTCCACGGAGCCGGGCGACCTCCGGATGGAGGTTTTCTATCGGCGGATCGAGGGGCGCGTGCTAAGCCTTTATGTAGGGGTGCCTGCTCCGCCGCCGCACCGGATTCACCGATGGCAGATCGCAGTTCCCTCGAGGTCGTCACGGAGGCGCTCCAGAAGGCGCCGGAACGTAAGTTTCCCGAGTCCGTAGAGCTCTCGATCAACCTCAAGGACCTCGACCTCGCGATCCCTAAGAATCGCCTGGAGGACGACATCCCTCTTCCCGGCGGGCGCGGCAAGCCGGTCAAGGTCGCTCTGTTCGGCACCCCGGAAATGTGCCAGAAGGTCCGCGGGGTCGCCGACAAGATCATTCCGTCCACCGAGCTCGACGACTTCATGAAGGACGCCAAAGGGGCGAAGCGGACGGTCGATGACATTGACTTCTTCCTCGCCGAAGCGCCCCTGATGCCGACGATCGGTAAGCGCCTCGGAGTGGTGCTCGGTCCGCGCGGCAAGATGCCCCGGCCCGTGCCGCCCGGCAGCGATCCCACCAATCTGATCAAGGCGCTCCAACGCTCGGTCCGGGTCCGCTCGAAGGGCAACCGCACCTTCCACGCCGCCGTCGGCTCCCGCAGCATGCCGCCGGAACAGATCGCTCAGAACGTCGACGCACTATTGACCCGGTCGTCGGCAAGCTCGAACGCGGTCGGACGAACATCGAATCGGTCTACGTGAAGACCACCATGGGGCCGGCCGTTCGGCTCTGGTAGGAAGGAAGATGCCCGGCAGGAAGACCCTCCGTCCCGAAAAGACCGCACGCGTCGAGGCGATGCGCGCCACCGTCGTCCACGGCAAGGTCACGGCTCTCGTCGGGCTCCGAGGCGTCCCGGCATCCGCTCTCCAGTCCATGCGCCAGGAGCTGCGCAACCGCGGTCACCCGATCCTGGTCGCTCCGAACAGCACCATCCGGCACGCGATCGAACGCGCGGTCGAGACCCGCCCATCGCTCCAGCCTCTTATGGCCCAGGTCGAGGATCAGACCGCCGTCCTCTCCGCCGAAGGGAATCCCTTCGCTCTCTTTGCCGAGTTCGCGGCCACGCGCTCACCGACCCCCGCGCGCGGGGGCGAGTCCGCTCCGGCCGACATTGTCGTGCCCGCCGGGACCACGAGCTTCAAGCCCGGCCCGATCGTGGGCGAGCTCCAGCACGCCGGTTTCCCCGCGGCGATCGAGAAGGGCAAGGTCGTCCTGAAGAGGGATACGCTCATCGTCAAGGAGGGCGCCCCGATCTCCCGCGAGGTCGCGGGCCTCCTGACCCGGATGGACATCTTCCCGCTCGAGGTCGGGCTCGATCTCCGTGCGCTCGTCGACGGGGACACGTTCTACCCGCACGACGCGCTCGCGATCGATCTCGATGCGCTGCGGGCCTCGCTGGTGCGCTCGGCCCGCGCCGCGCTCGGCCTCGCGGTCGAGATCGCCTACCCGACCGAAGCGTCGATGCCGATCCTCCTCGCGCGCGCTCACCGCTCGGCCCTCGGCCTCGCCGTGGCGGGTGGGTACATCACGAAGGAGACCATCCCCGCGCTGTTCGCCCGCGCCATGCGCGAGGCGGCGGCGATTCAACACCTGACAGGCAAGTAGGGAATCCCCGAAACCAATCGTACGGAGAGTGTGAACATGGAGTATGTGTATGGTGCGCTGCTGCTCAACGCCGCCGGAAAGCCGATCGATGAGAAGGGTCTGACGGAGGTCCTCCGCGCGGCGGGCGTCTCGTCCGACGCGGCCCGGCTCAAGGCGCTGCTCGCCTCCCTCGAGGGGGTCAACGTCACCGAGATTCTCGCGAAGGCCGAGACGTTCGCCGCCCCGGCCGCGGCCCCCGCCGCCCCGGAGAAGAAGGACGGCAAGGGCGGGAAGAAGGAAGAGGAAAAGAAGGAAGAGAAGGGCGTCTCCGAGGAAGAGGCGGCCGAGGGTCTCTCCGCCCTCTTCGGCTGAACCAAGTAACGGAAAGCGCACGGCTTAAGACCCGGGTTCGGGTCGCTCCGGCGGAGACCCCCACGGGGGTGCTCCGCCTCGAGTCATGCCGGCGCACGAATTCTGCGGCGTCGTTGGAGTCTCCCTCCAGGGCAAGCCGGCGGCGCCGCAACTGTTCCGAGGGCTCCGGGCCCTCCAGCATCGAGGGCAGGAGTCGGCGGGGATCGCCACGACCTCCCATGGAGTGCTCCACCTGCGCAAGGGCATGGGCCTCGTCCACGAGATCTTCACCGAGGAGCTCGTCGACGCGTTGCGCGGACCGACCGGGATCGGCCACACTCGATACTCGACGACCGGGACCAGCGATCTGGAGAACGCCCAGCCGCTGGTCGTAAAGCTCCGGGGCGAGGACGCCGCGATCGCGCACAACGGCGACCTCGTCAACTTCGAGCGGATCCGCCGCCGCCTCCAGGCCCAGGGCGTGGAGCTGATGGGTTCGGCGGACAGCGAGACGATGGCGCAGATGATCGCCATCGAGTTCGGTCGCACCCGCGATCTAGAGCCTGCGATCCGGCGCGCCTGCGCCGAGCTCGTCGGTGGGTACGCGGTGGTCCTGATCGTGGGGAACCGCATCGCGGCGTTCCGCGACCCGTTGGGGATCCGCCCCCTCGTCCTGGGGTCCCTCGAAGGGGGCGTAGCGGTCGCGAGCGAGTCGGTCGCGATCGAGCTGATGGGAGGTCGGACGATCCGGGACGTCGCACCCGGCGAGATCCTGATCCTCGAGCACGGAGAGATCGCGCACACCACCAAGATCCCCGGGACGGGCGAGCGCGCCCACTGTATGTTCGAGTGGGTCTACTTCTCGAGGCCAGACTCGGTCGCCGAGGGCCGACCGGTCTACGACGTTCGTCACCGGATCGGTCAGCAGCTCGCGCGCGAGGCGCCGGTCGATGCGGATGTGGTCGTCCCGGTCCCGGACTCGGCTCGCCCCCAGGCCCTCGGGTTCTCCGAAGCCACGGGGATCCCGTACGCCGAGGCGCTGATCAAGAACCGATTCGTAGAGCGCACGTTCATCCTCCCCGACCAGAAGCGCCGGGAGCAAGAGGTCCGCGTCAAGCTCCACCCGGTCCCGGGGCTCCTGAAGGGTCGCCGCGTCGTTCTCATCGACGATTCGATCGTGCGCGGAACCACGCTCCGCGAGATCATCGGAATGGTCCGGACGGCCGGCGCCGCCCGGGTCGACGTCCGGATCGGCTGCCCACCGATCCGCGCGCCCTGCTACTTCGGGGTCGACATGAAGGTGCGCAAGGATCTCGTAGCGGCGGACCGCACCGAGGAAGAGGTCGCAGGCGTGGTCGGGGCGGACAGCGTCCACTACCTCTCGATCCCCGGGCTCGTAGAGGCGATCGGAATCAAGCAGGAGAACCTTTGCCTCGGCTGCCTCACCGGACGCTACCCGGTCGAGGTCCCGCAGGAGCGTCACCGCTACCAAAAATCGCTGGCGGAGTTCTAGGGTGTGGCCGGCGCGGTCCTTGTAGCCCGGGGCCGGTTCGTCTACCTCGTACAGCCGCCTCCGTCCCGCCTCCTCGCGATCCCGATCGCCGATGACCTTTCCGTCGCCGCCCGCCGCCTCACGAGGGGAGCTCCGACCGAACTGCCGCGCGCGATGGTCGACGCGATCCGGGCCCTGGGGCCCGGGCCCCTCGCCGTCGACCCTCCGATGCTGGCCGGACCGGCGGCCGAGCTCGGGATCCCGACGGTCCGGCTCGCAACGGCCGAGGTGCGTCGTGCACGCGAAGCGCTCCCCCCTCTCGAGCCGCTCGAGGAGCGCCTCTTGATCCTCGCCATCGGGCAGGCCGCCCTCGATGAGGCGATGCGCTCGCCTTTGGAGATGCTCGTTTCCCTGACCCGAGAGGAAGAGCGACTCGAACGGGCCCTCCGCAGGGAAGGGAACGCCGCCGAGCAGTTCGTCTCCGTCTCCGATTCACCCCTTGCGGCGTATGCCGAGCAATGGAGCCAGTTCCGAAAGACCTTCGAACGCCACCACTCCGAGCTCGAAGGCCGGGTCCGGGTCCTCGTCCGCGAGATCGCGCCGAACCTCTCGGCGGTCGTCGGCGCCAAGGTCGCCGCGCGCCTGATCGCGCTGGCGGGCGGGCTCGAGCCCCTCGCGCGCGGAGATTCCGCGCGTCTGCAGCTGCTCGGATCGCGCCGGCGACCCTCCCGGGATCGTGGGCCTCGGTTCGGAGTGATCCGCATCGCGGACCGGATGTCGGATGTACCGGACGACCGACGCGGCGCGTATGCCCGCAGTCTCGCCGCCCTCGCGGTGACAGCTGCCCGTGCGGACGCGTTCACCCGTTCCGACATCAGCGCAAAGCTCCTAGCGCGTAGGGACCGGCGGGTCGAGACCCTGCGTCGGAGGCGGCCATGAGGCGTCCGACCCCGCTCCAGCAGTCGGAGCGCAATCCTCGCCTCGTGGAGCAGCGCTCCGAGGACCGAACGAGCTGGTTCACCGAGACCGTGGGTCACGAGCCTCCCGTCGCTCGGGAACGCTGGTTCGTCCGGGGGGGCCGGACGTATCGATCCTGGGATCCGGGCCGAAGCAAGCTCGCGGGAGCGGTCGTCCACGATTGGCGGGGCGATCTTCCCGAGCCCGGCGAACGGTGGCTCTACCTCGGAGCGGCCACCGGCACGACCGTCTCGCATGTCGCGGACCTCGTCGGACCGGAAGGCCGGGTCTACGCCATCGAGTCGAGCTTGAGACCGTTCGGCCGTCTGCTCTCCTTCGCCGCGCGGTGGCCAAACGTGCTGCCGATCCTCGCGGATGCGAGAACGCCCGAGCGCTACTCCGCGTTCGTGCCGCTCGTCGACGGGGTCTACTCCGACCTCGCCCAGGCGGACCAGATCGAGATCGCGCTCGCCAACGCGCGCCGATACCTTCGCGGATCGGGAAAGTTCCTACTCGCGCTGAAGACCTCGAGCATGGGGCGGGAGTCGAGCGCGGTCGAGCACCTTGCGCTCGCCACGGAAACGTTGGGTCGATCGTTCGATCTCGATCGCTCCGTGCACCTTGCGCCGCACCACCGTGCTCACTACTTCCTCGGCGGTCGGCCGCGTCGCAGCCTCTTCGAGGCGCCGGGCGGCCCTACGTCCCCACCTGGGTCCCGCGCGCGACGATCACGGTGACCACGTCCTCGTCCTTGAGGGCGTGGGTCCGGCCGACCGTCTGCCCGGGGAATCGAGCGCTCGGGCCCCAGATCTGAGCCGCGCGGAACGTTCGCTGAAGGTCCCCCGGGAGCCGCCGCAACAGATCGCTGATCGTGCTGCCGGTGCGAAGGATCACCGGATCCTCTCGGTCCGGAGGTCGGCCGGGCGGTTTGACGTAGATCCGGACGAACCGGAGGGCCCGCCCGAGCTTCTCGACCAGTTCGTCCAGTCCGACCCGATTCTTCGCGGAGACGAAGATCGGCTCGAACGCGGCGAGATCGGCCCGCAGCTTCTTGCGATCCGCCTCGTTCAGCGTATCGGCCTTGTTCACCCCGAGGATCGCCGGGATGTAGACGCGGTTACCCGCCAGGACATCGATCAGCTGATCGGCGGTGGCGTCCTCGCGGAGGACGATCTGACCGTTGTGCATCCCGAACTCTCGTGCAATCTCGGCCGCGAGACCCCCCCCGAGATGCGTCAGTTTCACCGTGCTTGCGATCGTGAGCCCACCGCGGTCACGCGCGGTGACGACGATCTTCGGTGGTCGGGTATTGAGCCGGACACCGCTCGACTCGAGCTCCGTGATCAACGCCCGCAGGTTGGTGTGCTCCGGATCGACGAGAAATAGGACGAGGTCCGT
Source organism: uncultured Thermoplasmata archaeon (assembly GCA_963838955.1). Taxonomy (GTDB): domain Archaea; phylum Thermoplasmatota; class Thermoplasmata; order Lutacidiplasmatales; family UBA184; genus Lutacidiplasma. The sequence goes on from CAWISZ010000004.1 coordinate 458,088, forward strand.
GGAGCGAACCACCGACAAGACCTCGCGGCCGCGCCCGCGCCCCGTGGAAGCTCCCGGGACGAGCCCGGGCATATCGAGGATCTGGATCGACGCGCCGGACCAGCGCAGCATGCCGGGGATGATCGACACCGTCGTGAAATCGTAGGCCGCCGCGACGCTCTCGGCCGAGGTGAGGGAAGTCAGAAGCGTGGACTTCCCGACGGAAGGGTATCCGACGAGACCCACGGTGGCGTGCCCGCTCTTACGGACGGAGTACCCCGGGCCGGCGCCCTTGCCCTTCGCCCGCGCCTCTCGCTCGAGCCGCAGCACCGCGATCTTCGCTCGCAGCCGGCCGATGTGGCGCTGGGTCGCCTTGTTGTACTGGGTCTTCCGGATCTCGTCCTCGACCGCGGTGATCTGCTCCTCGATCGATGACATCGCCGCGCGCCCGTTCCCTTCGACCGGTGGGACTCGACACCGTACTTGAGTCCTCCGAGGGCGCTCAGATTTCACCGTTCGTGGGTGCCCGAAGAGGGGGGAAGCGCCCGGAGGAGTTCCTCTCCATGCCACCGGAGACAGCGGGGCCGTCGTGGCGGTATCGCTCTCCGGGTTCTCAGCCGGGGATGATTCCCACGATGTCAAGGCCCGATTCGACGGTCCCAGGCGACCGTTCCCTCCGGGTCCGGCCGGGTCTCCTCGACCGGCCCCGGGACATCCGCCTACCTCGGCTCCACCGAACCGTTATCTATCGTCCTCGGGTCTCATCGGTGGAGCGCACATGGACGACGTGGTGATTCTACCGACCGAGAAGGTCGCGCTGCGCGACCCGATCCTCGTCGAAGGACTTCCCGGCGTCGGAAACGTGGGCAAGCTCGCCTCGGACTACCTCCGGGATCAGTTGAAGGCGAAGCCGCTCGCGACCGTGTTTTCCCGCTTCTTTCCGCCCCAGGTCTACGTCAACGAAGAGGGGATCATCCGGCTCGTCTCCAACGAGCTATCCTACTATCGCAGTCCCAAGGGCGCCCGGGACATAATCATCCTCGGCGGAGACTACCAGGGCATCAGCCCGGAGGGCCAGTACGAGATCACGCACCGCATCCTGGAGTTCGTTCACGGGCTCGGCGTCCGGGACCTCTACACGCTCGCCGGCTTCGCCCAAGGCCACGTGGTCGAGAAGCCCCGCGTGCTGGGCGCCGCGACGAGCCCGGCCCGCGTCGAGGCGATGAAGAAGCTCGGCGTGGTGTTCTCTCGCAACGACCCTGGCGGAGGGCTCATCGGTGCGAGCGGACTCTTCCTCGGGCTCGGCCGCCTCTTCCAGATGGAGGGCGTCTGCCTCATGGGAGAGACATCCGGCTACTTCGTGGACCCTCGGGGCGCCCAAGCCGTGCTCAAGGTCCTTTCCCGAGCGATCGATGTCGAGGTGGACTTCCAGGATCTCGAGTCGAAGGCCAAGGAGATCGACCGGATCGCCCAGCGGATTCACGAGACGGAGAAGGGAGCGGCCGAGCCGACCCCCGGCCCGGGCCCCGCGCGCGAGGACCTCGGCTACATCGGCTGACATCGCTCGCTTCGGTCGTCCATGCCGGCGCCCTCCTCGGCGAGCGTGGAAGAGGACGAGAACTCCGAAGAGCGCACGCGAGAACGTGCGGTCGTCGAGCGTCTCGGCACTGGCGTGGAGCCGGACGGGTTCGTCCCGTTCGATCGCTTCATGGAGATCGCGCTCTACGCTCCCGGGATCGGGTACTACACGGGACCACGCAGTCCGCTCGGACCCTCGGGCGATTTCTACACCGCCCCCCACGTCCATCCGTTCTTCTCGCAGGCGCTGGCACAGCGGGTGCGGGAGGTCCGCGATCGAATCCCGGACGGGATCCCCTTCCGCGTCGTGGAATTGGGGCCGGGAGACGGCACGCTCGCCGCCGGAGTTGTCGAGGAGCTTGGCCGTGAGCCGAACGGCGGCCGCCGGTATTCCTACGTACTCGTCGAACGCCCGGAATCCCTCCGAGGGGCCGCGCTCGAACTCGCGCGGACGGCGGGGGTCCGCGCGGGTCTTCCCGTCTCGATCGGCGAGTCCCTCGGAGACGCGGGACCGTTCGTCGGTGTCGTGATCGCGCACGAGGTAATGGACGCGCAGCCGGTGCGGCGCCTGGTCTATCGGAACACCGACTGGCGCGAGCTCGGCGTCCGCCGCGTGGGGGAGCGCCTGGTCGCGGCGGAGTCCGACGCGTCTCGGCCGCTTCCTCGAGATCCCCCGACCAACCCCGCGGAGGGCGAGGTCTGGGAGAGCGCGATCGGAAGGACCGCCATCCTTCGGGCGATCTCCGACCACCTCGCGGGCGGCGTCGCGATCCTCATCGATTACGGCATGAGCGGCCCGGAGCTGCGGTCCGCCCACCCCACCGGAACCCTGGCGGCGATCCGTCGCCACCGCCCCGTGGATGAGCCGTGGTCGCATCCGGGTCGCGCGGATCTGAGCTGCTTCGTCGATTTCACTCGCGTGCGTTCCGAGGCCGCCCGGTTCGGTCTGCGGGAGCTGGCGTACACCTCCCAGGCCGAGGCTCTCGGTCGATGGGGGTTCCAGGACCTGCTGCGGCGAGCCCTGGAAACCGCACCCTCCTCCGAGGCCCGGGTCAGGGTCCAGCTCGCGGCAAAGAGCCTGTTGTTCGGGTTCGAACGGTTCCAGGTCCTCGAACTCGCGCCCTCGCGGGACGCGGGGTTCGAAACTAGGTGACGGTCTTGGACGGACCCGCCGCGACCCGCTCGGCGATCCGTGCGTCGATCAGGAGCTGGGCCGCCTCTCCCGGCAGCGAGAGCACGTCTTCGCGTCGCAGCTCGACCGTCTCCGAACCGACGGTGATCGGGCGACCGTCCTTGACGATCCGAACGTAGACGAGAGGCGGGGAGGCGCCGGCCGGCGCACGACCCCGCGACGGTTGGACCGCGGCGGTCGCGCCCTGCTCGGGCACCCCGGTCACCGAGACCGGTACCGCCTCTGGGTGCTCCGCCGGATGGCTCGGGACGAGATATGGGGCGACCGCGTGCCGATGAGAGGCGAGCGTGGAAACGAGGCGGTCCATGAGTTCGCGCTCCTCGGGCAGGGTGTTAGGAATGTCCCGGGGGCCTCCTACGCTGGCGTGGAGGGCGCTTCCGACCAGTTTAGCCATCCGTCCCTCTACGATGTCCCGGGAGAGGCTGCTGGCCCTCTGGTAGGTCTGTCGAGCGAGCTCACCCTTGCGGTCCGAGGGGTTCTCCCGTAGCTCGGCCTCGTAGGAGCGGCGCAGCTCGGCGAGATAGCTCGCCGTGACCGAGTAGAAGTTGTGGGGAAGCTTGGCCAGCCCCCCGCGGGAGGCATTCTCGTTCCTTCGCCACTCTAGAAGTTGGCCGTACTGGTCGGGCATCGCCGTGGGAACCCTCCGATGAGGGACCGAGGCTATAGGAGTTGCGGCGTCTACGGCCGGAGCGACCGATGCACGGGGGGGAGGACTCCGACCAGGTCTTCGAGGAATTCCTCGAGCTGTGGCGCCGTCTCTACCGGGCGAACCGCGATGACGCCGCCGTGGTCCTCGTGGAGGGGGAACGCGATCGCCGGGCCCTGGCCCGTCTCGGCCTGGAGGGGGTTATCGAGCTCGTTCATCGCGGGAGGACCCTCGCCGAAACCTCCCAGCAGCTCGTCCAGCGCCACCGGACGGTCATCCTGCTTACCGACTGGGATCCGGAAGGGGGGAACCTCGCCCGCCGCCTCCGGGCCCTCCTGCAGGTCGGGGGAGTCACGCTCGACCTCGAGTATCGGCGGCGTCTCGCCCGGATCCTGCGCGGGGAGGTCGTGCATGTGGAGGGACTTTACGGATGGGCCCGGCGGATGGCCGAGCGCCGGGGGGCCACGATCGCCGAGACCTTGGAGCGGCTACACGCGGACGCGGCCTAGGTGTAGTGTAGCAAGACATCCTGCCGCCTGAATTGTCAACACATATTGCCGCCCCCGGGAGGGGTGGCTTTGGTCAAAGAGGACGTTCGTCTCCGACTACAGGCGGTCAAACAGCATCTCGAGAAGGGGATCCGGTCCCGAGACATCTGCAAGCTCTTCGGGATCTCGGAGAGGACTCTGAGGTACTGGTGTCGAAACTACCGAGAGGAAGGCGTCGAGGGGCTACGGGACGAGTCGCGCCGTCCTCGCCGTAGCCCCAGGCGGATCCACGGTAACCTCGCGAATCGCATCCTCCAACTGAGGCGGAATCATCCGGCTTGGGGCGCTCTCCGCATCCATGCCCTCCTCACGCGGAGAGGCGTTCGGGTGAGTTCGAGCACGGTCCACCGCCTCCTGAAGAGACACGGCTTCCTGGTTCGGATCGTCAAGAAGCCCAAGCCGTTCAAGCGATTCCAGCGACACCACGTCGACTCCCTCTGGCAGGTGGATGTCTACGAGTTCCGTATCGCAGGGGTCAGGGGGAAGGTCTACGTCCACACGATCCTGGACGACCGCTCCCGCTTCCTGGTGATGGCACGGGCCTATCGGAGGGAGCGAACGCGAGAGGCGACCAACAACCTCTGGTGGGCGTTCAAGAGCGGGAGAACACCCAGGGCGATCTACGTCGACAACGGGAGCTGCTTCATCTCGGGTGAGTTCCGGCGATTCTGCCAGGAGCACCACATTCAGGTGATCTACGGGAGGCCGTACAACCCTCGGGGCCGAGGGAAGCTCGAGAGGTTCCACGGGATCCTGACCCAGGAGCTCGTCGGTCGGGTGAACTTCCGCTCTCTCGGAGACTTCCGGCGCCACCTGTACCACTGGAGACGGAAATACAATCGGAGCCGCATCCACGGAGGGATCGGCTGGAAGACGCCCGCTGAGGTCTACAATGACCGAAAGTTGATGAGCCGGGTCCGGATCAGGAGGCTCTGAGGGCGGCAATATCTCCTGACAAGTCCAGCGGCAACATGTCCTGACACACTACACCTAGGGAATCACTTTGGTCTGGGTTCGGCGGGTTTCCCGGCGGTTGCGCGTGCGCGACGGGCGCATGCGTTCCGCACCCTTGCCCTTCCAGCGGAGCCCGCGGGTCTCGCGGCCGGCGCTGGTCAGACCGCGGTAGACCCGGCCCTTCTGAGTGGAAGCCGACATCCACTCGGTCTTCGGGTCGGCGATGACCGACGGGTGATGGACATCCACGAGGATGACTTCGAAGAACTTCTCCTTTCCATCCTCCCCGACCCAGTACGAGTTCAGAACTTCCAGGTTCGGGTAGTGCTTCTGCGCGCGCTCCTCGGCGATGCGCTTCAGGCTCTTCGCGAGAGTCATCCGAAGGATACCCTTGCGTTTCGGACGTCGCCCAGCGATGATCGCCCGGTGGCGCTGGCCGCCCCGGCGGACGCGCACGCGGACGACAATGAATCCTTCCTTCGCCCGATATCCGACGGCGCGTGCCCGATCCAACCGGACAGGGTGCTCCACGCGCGTGACGGTGTTCTCGCGCCGCCAGGTCAACAGGCGCTCGTGACGAAGGGCCGCCCCCTCGTCGCCCAGGGTAGCCCGGAACGAGCGACCCATATAGCTGTACGCCGACTCCGTCATGATGGAAGCGCGCGGCCCACCCGCGCCCCGACTATAAAGGTGCCGTCCCCGGGGGTCGGCCCATCGATCACCGTCACGTAGAGGTGGGTCGAATCGTCCCCGATCACACTGAGTCGGAGACCCGCTCCGCACGGCGCGGTAAGGTCCGTTCGGCCAGAGACATCGAGGCGAGTGCCACGCAATGATGCAGGCCTGAACCGGCTGGGCTTTTGCCTGAGAGGGTCTGACGCGAGACCCTCTCCGGCGTTGGGAAAGGGTTCGGGCAGCTCGTCCTCGGACGAGCGCGTTACAAGCGGTCGGTTCAGGTTACCGCCAGCAGCACGAGCTGACTCACGTAGGTCACATCCACCGTGCCGCTCGATGGGGAGATCGAGCTTCCCGGGGCGCTCGCAGTGTACGAGTACGATCCCGGACTGACGTAGAACAGCACGAAGGAGCCGGTGGCGGCCGTCTGCGTGACACCGTCAATCGTCACCGAGTACGATGCCCCGCTGGGGCCCCCGTACGCCAAGAAGACGATGGCGGTCGGAGGGCACGGCAAGTAGTCACCGCCCGTCGCAATGTAGCCGTACTCGTCGTAGGGGATCGCGGTTCCGGGGAAATAGTCGCCCCAGTAGTTCCCGCCCACCCACGGGAGCCCGACGATGCTGCCCGAGAGGGAGTACCCGTTAACGATGCTGGCCTGGTCCGCCGGCACATAGCTCGGGAGGTTCCAGTTCTCGGCATTGAGCTGCGGGGACCCGTAGAAGAGATTGACGTTCTGCGAGTAGGCGGTGATCGACGTCCCGACCCAGTTGTTGTAGATCCAGTCGCCGCTCTCGAACGCCCAGATCGCGACCGGGGGTCCGTTCTGCGCACCGTCTCCCGGGTACATCGCCGGGGAAAGGACCGTGCTGTTCACGAACGTGTTACCCCAAACGACGTTGTCCGTCGGTGCGGTGGGATCCGAGCCCGCCAGGAGGAGTGCGCTCCCCTGGCTCACGAAGGTGCTGTCCGCTACGAGATCCTGCGATCCGCCCCAGATGACCACGTTGGCGAGAGGCAGGAAGCCCGTCGGTCCGTAGTCCTCGTAGAAGAACCAGCCGGTAATCCCTTGGGCGCCCCAGATCGAAACGTGCGAAGAGTCAAAGATCTGGAACTGCAGATTGTTCGTGAACGGCAGCCCAAAGTCAGCGAGGACCGCGTCATAGCTCGACTGGTAGGTCAGTCCGAGGAGCGACGGGTTGTTGAAGCTGACGTAGGCCGTCGTATCGGCGAGCAGAACTCCCGGGAATACGATGTATAGGTAGTCGTTGAACTGCCCGAAGACCGAGTTCAAACCACCCGGGGCCTCGTTGTTCACAATCGTATACGGGGACCCTTCGGTTCCGGAGCCTCCGGTCGAGATCGCCGCGAGCTGGCCATTGTTCCACGCGAAGAGAGGCGTGTAGACCCCTTCCGCAGAATTTGGCGTCATGGCGAAATCGAGGGTATTCTGGCCCCCAGCAGCGACAGTCGCCGTGACCTGAATCGGCGTGTAGTCGCTCATCATCGCGTTTACAGTGTACGTTCCCGGTGGGAGGACGAAATCAACGGTGCTCGCGGTTTGGGTCGGCGCCCAGGCGGCGTAGTTGGGATCGAACCCCGTTCCCGGGGTGAAGAACACGAACGCGTTGGACGGAGAGAGCGGGCCGGAGAACGTGGCCTGTCCTATATTTCCGCCCGGAGTCGCGCCCCATAGCGGTGCCGGGATCGAGGGGCCGACGCCAAGCTGCACCGTTCCGGGGGAGGTGTACGTTTCAGCAATCCCTTCGGAAGTCTCCCCAGTCTCCGAGCCGACGTTCCATGCCGACGCGGGGCTCACGTAGGAGGCGCTCGTGGCGTCCCAGTACGAGAGGCTTTCCGAGCCAGCGATTCCGTAAACCGAAGTGGTGGTCCCTCCGCCGGGCCCACCGATCATGATCTCGGCGTCATAGGGGATGAAGCCGGTCGGCGTGATCTGAGAGCCATCGACCAAGTAGGGAGCGGCGGGGACGGAGCCGATCGGCGTAGTCGAGCTGAACAGCACCGTGTCGTAGACCCCGGAGGCTTCACTCATCCCCGTACTCGCGTCGATCACGTTGTAGCCGAAGCGGACGGTTGAGTAGCCGTACCCGGTAGACGGAATGTTGGTGACGCTCGAATTCAGGTAGAGCTGGACCGTCACGGGGTAGGTGATCGCGAACGTCGGGCCGAAGTCGTAGTAGTACGCGGGGTAGACGGGAGTTCCGTTGTAGGCGTACAGAGTGCCGGGGGCGAGGTTGATGGCGGGGGACGAGAAGTTCCAAACGTTATCGAGGAACGTGATCGTTCCGGGGTAGGGGTAGTTGAAGTACAGGACGTTCTGGGTCCAGAAGCTGTAGGTGCTGGTCGTCCCGATGGTGGTGCCGTTGGTAACCGCATTGAGTTGCACCCCAAAGGTGTTCTGGCTTCCGTCCGCCGATATAGCGCCGTCGTTGTCCAGAAGGAACGTGTTGACGCTGTTGAGCGTGATCGAGCCCTCCCAGCTCTGCGTCTGGATGGTGTAGGCCGTGGGGGTTCCCGTGGTGTTCATGACTCCGTAGGCGCCGAGTCCCATCGGGGCCGGGGAAGTCAGATACCCGGGTGTCACCACGCCGTTGGAAACCTTAGACTGGCCGAGAAGGTTGGGAAGAGAGACGGCTTCGATTGGTAGGTTAGCCGCCTTCGTTTGGGCGAGTATACTCTGCACCAACCCCGAGCGCGATGAGCTCCCGGTCGACGCAGCGACCGACGAGGCCGAAGACGCCGTGGGCGCGGCCACGCTCGCCGGAGCTGTCGCCGCGTGAGCGCTGCCGGCGACCGAGAGACCGAAGGCCGATATCGTCACCGCTACAACCAAAATGGTCAGAACAACTTGCCGTGTCGACATAGTAGCGAGGAGATGACCCCCGTCTTATAGAGCTTTCTAACGCCTCTGTTTCCCACGGAACCGCTCCCCATCCGCTGCCCCAAACAGGGCCTCTCGAAGGGGGGTCATCCACCACCCGAGGCGGGTCCGCGAACCACCCTCTCGCAAGCCTTCCACTGTGTGCTCTGTTCGCGACCAGGGCAGTCTCGACCCGAGGCGGGGACACGTGGTTCAGTCGCTTAGTCTGGGAGGCCTCCCGTCCGTCGCTTCTCGGTGGCTGGATCCGAAACTCGCCTACTTCCCGCGGGACTCGCCGGGGGCGATTTCGGACGTTTAGAGCCACCGCAAGATTGAGCCGCCGCGAGTGCTATGGGTCGGGTGTGAGCCATCAGCGATACCGAGATATCGGGCCCGCAGCAATCTCCGTGCTCCTATGCGCCATACTGCTCATCGCGGCGCTCCTCGTGATCGAGTCGCGTGCGGGCGGCGGGGTTTCCTCGCCTGCATCGGTCACGCCCCCGACCGACCCTAACCGTGCTGTCGCCCGCATGGGGGTTGCCGTGAGCCCCGTTTCTTCGGCGGCGCCCCGCGCAGAGGGTCCGTTGGTGGGGTTAAACCATTCCGTTGTGCAGGATACCTCGGAGGCGGGCGTCTTCGATGCCGATACCTCGTCGCCCCAGGCGACCGTGGCGAGGGGGGAGATGACGAAGGCGGGGGAGTTTGCGTCGGTATCGGCGGAGGTCGTGGCCACGGTGTCGGTGGGTGCTGACCCGCAAGGTGCCTCATACGACGCCGGCAATGGGTACGTATACGTGACGAACATCGAGTCGGATACCGTGAGCGTGCTGAACGGCAGCACGGTGATAGCGACGGTGCCGGTGGGCACCTTGCCGAACTCCGCCCTGTGGGACACCGGCAACGGGTTCGTGTACGTGCCGGACTTCGGATCGGGCACCGTAAGCGTGCTGAGTGGCACCAGCGTGGTGGCGACGGTGTCGGTGGGCACCGACCCACAGTTTGCCGCGTACGACGCGGGCAACGGGTACGTGTACGTGATGAATTACGGATCAGGCAGTGTCAGCGTGCTGAGCGGCACCGCGGTGGTGGCGACCGTGACGGTCGGCACCGAGCCATACTTGGCCGCGTACGATGGTGGCAACGGGTATGTGTACGTAACGAACCACGGATCGGCCACGGTAAGTGTGCTGAGTGGAACCACGGTGGTAGCGACGGTGTCGGTGGGCTCTCTCCCGTCCTCCTCCGTGTACGACGCCGGCAACGGGTACGTATACGTGCCGAACCTCGGATCGGCGACGGTAAGCGTGCTGAGCGGTACCGTGGTGGTGGCAGCGGTGGCGGTCGGCTCCGGGCCGTACCTGGCCTCGTACGACGCGAGTAACGGGTACGTCTACGCCGCAAACTACGAAGCGGGTACGGTATCCGTGCTCAGTGGAACCACCGTAGTGGCGACGGTGGCGGTAGGCGCTGGCCCGTATTTGACGGCCTATGACTCGGGCGACGGGTACATCTACGTAACCAACTACGGATCGGACACCGTCAGCGTGCTGAGTGGAACCACGGTGGTAGCGACGGTGGCGGTTGGGACCGCACCGTGGTTTGCGGTGTACGACGCGAGTAACGGGTACATGTACGTGACCAACACCGACTCGGACACTGTGAGCGTCCTTGCCTCCCCGACCGCGTACGCGGTCACTTTCACCGAAAGCGGGCTGCTAACGGGAGCGCTCTGGTCGGTAACTGTGAACGGAACGTCAGAACGCTCGACGAGCCCGGCCATCACCTTCCTGGAACCGAACGGGACGTACCCGTTCACGCTCGGATCCGTGACGGGGTATACGCCCACTCCGCAATCAGGCTTCGTGGCGGTTAGCGGAACGAGTCCGACTCCGATGTCGGTGAGCTTTACGGTGACCCCCGCCTCGCCCGCGAGCTCCGGATTTCCCCTGGGGATCTTCGAAGTCGTGGGTGCCGTAGTTGCGGTGTTGGTCGTAGGTCTAGTAATCGCTCTGTATCGATACCGCTGACCGCGTGCGGCCGATGTTCTATCATCTCCGCGACGCTCCCTTCGCCGACCGGAGGTGGCTGGCCGACGCAAGAGACCACCGTCGCGAGCGTTGTTGGGTAACGATTGTCCTCGGTGGCTACATGCGTTGAGGGGCCGCGGCTAAACCTCGGAGCGGGCTCGTTTTCCGATCCGACGGTGGGATTTCCAGAACGCCCAACGGATGCGACTCGCTCCCGGCCCCGGCTCGCGGACCGACGTGAAATGTGGGGTGAGCTGGCTTCCCACATCGCCGGACCGTTGGGAAGGGAGTCGTGGAGCACCCGGGGTCCGAGATCACTCCCGCCCTCACCTCGGGAGCCTTTCGAGGCCGCCCATGCGACTCCTCGCTCTGCGCCCTCTCGAGACGGGAAGGTTCTCAGAGGGACGGAGCACCGAAAGATTGAGACTCTCCTAGTGCTACCGGCCTGCATGCGTCATCGCCCACACCGGGGAATGGGGCCGGCAACGACTTCGATACTCATTGGCGTAGTGTTGCTGACGTCCGTGTTCCTCGCTTCGGCCTCCAACTCCGTTGCTGGCCCCCTCGTGCACCAACCCGTTGCGTGGACCCCGGCGGGAATCGCCAAGGAAACCAGCGCATTCGCAACGGCGACGGAGAGTGTGGCGATCGCCCCCGTCTCGGGTCCAGTGAACACTCAAATCACGCTGACGGCGAGCGGTCTGACGCCGATCACGTCGTATGGTGTCTTCTTCGACCCGGTCCAGGCAACGGGGGCCACCCATGCGGCGGCCTGCACTACGGACTCGAGCGGGGCCCTCACAGGTGCCGGCGGTGACGCTGTCTGCCAGTTCGCCGTACCCTCTGTCGGCGTCGCGATGTACTATGTGGATCTCTTCGAGAGCGTCTCGGGGAACTACACAGCTTCCGCCTCAAGCCCATTCACGGTGACGACACCGAGCTTGACAACCAGCCCGACCTCGGGCCCCGTGAATACTCAGGTCACGCTGACGGCGAGTGGGTTCGCCCCGACCACGGTCTATGACCTGTACTTCGACACGAGCCAGGGGACGGGCTCGAGCTTTGTGACCGCGTTCACGACGCTCGGCAACGGTAGCTGCAGCGGGATCTTCAATGTTCCCTCCATCGTCGGAGGGACGTACTGGGTCGACGCCTTCGAGGACCTGTCGGGGAACTATGTTGCCTCCGCGTCGAGCGAGTTCACCATGACCCCATCGAGCGTGACGGCCAACCCGATCGCGGGTCCCGTGAACACTCAGGTCACGCTGACGGCGAGCGGGCTCGCCGCGGCGACGGTCTATGACCTGTACTTCGACACGAGTCAGGGAACAGGGTTCACATTTGGGACGACGTTCACGACCCTCGGGAACGGAACCTACGGCGGGGTATTCGACGTCCCCTCCATCGGCGCCGGGACGTACTGGGTGGACGCCTTCGAGGATGTTTCGGGGAACTACGTCGCCTCCACGTCTAGCGAGTTCACGGTGACGGCGTCGAACGTAACGGTCAGCCCCGTCTCGGGCCCGGTAAGCACCGAGGTCGCCGTGACTGCGACGGGGCAGGCACCGGCCACGGAGTATCAGATTTACTTTGACACGACGGCGGGAGCGCAGCTCAACTACGCAACGAGTTGCACGGCGGACGCGGGCGGAGCGCTCACGGGCAGCGGGGGGGACGCCCCGTGTCAGTTCCCCGCGCCCTCCATCACGGTCGGGACGTACTACGTGGACCTCTTCGAGAGCGTCTCTGGGAACTACATCGCCTCCGCTTCCAGCGAGTTTACGGTGACAACACCGAGCGTGACGGTCAGCCCGACCTCGGGCCCCGTGAACACTCAGGCCACGCTGACGGTGAGCGGCTTCGCACCGACCACAGTCTATGACCTCTACTTCGATACGAGCCAGGGGACGGGATCCATCTTTGCGACGATGTTCACCTCCCTCGAGAATGGAAGCTACGGCGGAGTTTTCACCGTTCCCTCCCTACTCGCCGGCACGTTCTGGGTGGACGCCTTCGAGGACGTGTCGGGGAACTATATTTCCTCCGCGTCGAGCGAGGTCACCGTGACGACACCGAGCGTGACGGTCAGCCCGATCTCGGGACCCGTGAACACTCCGGTCACGCTAACGGCGAGCGACCTCGCGCCGACCACGGTCTATGACCTGTACTTCGACACGAGCCAGGGGACGGGGTTCACCTTTGGGACGACGTTCACGACCCTCGGGAACGGGAGCTACAGCGGGACCTTCAATGTCCCTTCCATCGCTGCCGGGACGTACTGGCTGGACATCTTCGAGGACGTGTCGGGGAATTACATCGCCTCCGCGCCCAGCGAGTACACGGTGACGGCGAGTACGTACGCCGTGACGTTCAGCGAAACCGGGATGCCGACGGCGGCCGGGGGCGGAGTCTCCTTCGACGGAGGCGTGACGGAAGCGTTTACGAGCGGAGGGACCCTGACGTTCCCTGGGCTCGCGAACGGGAACTACCCGTACGTGATTATGGCGGGAACGGGGTACCAGCTGGTGTCCTCGAGTCCGAGTTCGCCGGTGACGGTGAGCGGGGCGAATGTCGGAGTGAGCGTGACGTTTGAGGAGCTGTTCAGCGTGACGTTTACAGAGACGAACCTCCCGACGGGAACACCGTGGTCGGTGACGCTTGACAGCGCCGCGGCGAGTGGGTCGGCACCGTCATCGATCACGTTCATAGAGCCGAACGGGACCTATGCCTACACGATCGAAGCGATCCCCGGATGGACTACATCCAGCCATTCCGGGTCGGTGACCGTGACCGGAGCGGCCGTGAACGTCTCGGTTGTCTGGACTCAGGTCTCGTACACGATCACGTTCACCGAAACGAGCCTACCCTCGGGAACGTCGTGGTCGGCCACACTGAACGCGGTGACGAAGGACTCCACCGGCTCGACGATCACGTTCACCGAACCGAACGGGACTTACGCCTACTCGCTCGGAGCGGTCCCCGGATGGACCACGTCCGGGTACACCGGGTCGGTCGTGGTGAACGGAACGGCCGTAGGCATCGCAGTCCCCTGGGCTGAGTTCACGTATTCTGTCACATTCACCGAGATAGGACTTCCCTCCGCGACGTCGTGGTCGGTGACGCTGGCGGGTTCGTCCCGGAGCTCGACGACGGACAGCATCGTCTTCACGGAGCCGAACGGGACGTACACCTATGCCGCAAACCCCGTCGGGGCGTACTACGTCCAGTCGGGCGGCAACGGAACATTCACCGTCCACGGAGCGACGCAGTCGTTCTCGGTGACGTATGCGACCACTACGAGCTCGTCGAGCTTCCCGTGGATCTGGGTGATCATCGGGGTTGTGATCGCCGGGGTTGTCGCTGGTATCGCGATTGGCCTGATCCGGCATCGTCGCCCGCCCGCGGACAGGGGCGCATCTCCTCCGCCGACGCGGGCCGCGTGACCCGGCTCGAGCGGACCGACACACGGACGTGATCCCCAACCATTCGGGCGCGGAGTATCCTCTTGCTCGGACTCGCTAGGACGGCAGGGCGTGGGTCTGTCCGCAGGCATTGTCAGCAGGCATCCCAGCCTGCACCTCCGTAGCGTACAGCTGCCGTGATGGGTCCCCGCGGGATCGATGTGGAGGGGGCCGCTCGATTCTGGACGGCTCCGCGCGTAGACTCTCCAGGCACGATCGGCCGCGGCTTTGCAGGGAGCGGGGCAGCGAACGATGAACTGAGCCCTGTACGAGTGTTACCCTCGAATCTGGGGAAGATCGCTCGGTGCCTCCGATGGTGAACCAAGGAACGGCGCGGGTCCGTTTTCGATGGGACGGAGGGGCCTTGCCGGGAGACGCCGGTTTAAAACCCGTCGTTCGGACCGGGAGATCCACTGGGGCGTGCTCCCGGAGGCATCACTTCCCGCGGTTCGCGGAATCTCAATCGCAACCCGAACTCTTGAGGTCGTAGGTTGGCTGGGGATTCATTATCTCGGTTGATAGTCGGACTAGCTTGGCATGGGCCGCGACGACCTGGCGCTAAGCGATTCGACCTCTTGACCGTCGAGCGTCCAAGGTCAGGCCCGCCATCAGCTTTCCATTCGACGGGATGCCCCGGAGCCCAACGAGGTTGTTCCGTAGTTGATTCGCGCGCCTAAAGCGCTTGGCTCAGCCGGGGGCCGTGCGACTCAGGCCCTCTCCGGTCCCGAGTCCACTCACCTTAGAGAGATCGTAGTCGACACCCGGATCGGCGAGCTCGGAATCGTTGACAACCGCATTGAGCCCGACACCGCCGTGGCCGTGTAGAAGGAGCTAGCGCTCAACGTCGTGAGCTGGGCCGCTGACCCTCCGTGGAACATCACTCCGCTCCCCACCGCGCTCGGCGTCCCTGCCTTCGTGAACACGGGCTTCGCCGTCAGGGCGAACGCGATCGATTTCGTGATCGGTCCTCCACTCACCGTGACCGTGCCCGAGCTCGGTGTCGCCGTGTACAACGGCACCGGGGTGACAGTGTAGGAATACACTCCGTTGTGCTCGCTGAACGAGATGGTCGCCGGAGCCGACGCACTCATCGGTGAGCCGATCGTCACGGTCCACATCGTAGACGTCGGCAGACCATGCTCTACGAACGTCACCGTGTACGAGGGCAGGACGGTCGGGGTGAACGTGATCAACTTCGTGATCGGAGCTCCGGCCACCGTAATCGAGCCTGACATCGGACTCGCGGTGTACCCGACGACCGCCGTGACAGTGTACGTGTACACGCCGTTCGCCTCGCTGAACGCGATGCCCGCAGGAGCCGACGCGCCCATCAGCGTCACGTCCACCGTCACGCTCCACGCAGTGGAACTCACCAGACCCGTCTCTGCGAACGTCACCGTGAACATCGCTGGGCTGGTTGGCGTGAAAGTAATCAGTTTCGTGATGGTCCCTCCGGCCACGACGATCGTGCCCGAGCTCGGGCTTGGGGTATTATACCCACCCACCGCCCCGATCGAGAAGCCGTAGGTACCGTTCGTCTCGCTGAACCCGATACTTGTCGAGGTCGACATTTCCGTGGTCCCGATCGTCGCGCTCCACATCGTCCCGGGTGTCAGGCCCGTCTCAAAGAGCGTTACCGTGTAGGTTGCCACAACCCACGTAATCGTCAGGTTTGCTAGAGGCCCGGTCAACCAGAGCGTACTGATCTGTGGGGTAGGCGTGTACCCTGGGACCCCGCTGATATTGAAAGGGTAAATCCCCACAACTTGAGCCGCGAATGTGATCGCCGAGGTCGACGACCTCTCGGTGTTTCCATTAAGCGTAGCCCCCCAGTTCGTGGAGGGCGGGAGTCCGACCTCCTTGAAGGTAAAGCTGAACGTGGTGAAGTGACGGACGAGCGGCGCGTAGTCGCCACCATACTGAATACCGTTCTGGAACGCTCCTACGACCGCGGGCTCCGTTGCGCAAGGCCCACCCGGGAGCGCGACTGACCCGCAACCGAGCGGGAAGATGATTGACCAGTCGGAGTAGTAGAACCGGCTCACGTAGGGGTTGGTCGTGAGGTTGTTCGGGCTGGTGCCCAAGTTCCAGTAAAAGTTGCCGCCTTGCGTGGTGTACGATCCACCCAGGATGTTCCCGCTCAGTGCGAAGCCGTTGATGGTGTGGACCACATTCGAAGCCGGTTGGGGCGTCACGTTCCACGTGTCGTGTGTCTCGAGGTTGTAGTACCAGGCATTCCCAGGCTGGTTGTTGGAGCAGCCACCGAGGGTCTGCGGAAGACAGTCGGCTACATTGCCCCAGTTGTAGGGCAGGTAGACCACCGGATTATCGACGGAGAAGTTGTTGTTGTAGATGAGGTCGTTGTTCTCTCCGAGACCGATCCCGGCATATACGCCCGACGTCGACAGAGCCGTGCCCGGCGAGTCGCGGAAGGTGTTACCCCAGACGACGTTGTTGCCCCCGCCGAACAGCACCAGGTCATCGTTAGGCACGTAGCTGCTGCTGCTTGCCTTGGTCGAGACGAAGTGGTTGCTCTCGATCAGATCGTTCGTCGAGTTCCAGACGAAGAGCTCGGCCTGCGGGGCCGGGTTCTGCGAAGCGGGAACGGTGGCGTAGAAGCTGATCTCCGTCGCCGAAGACCATCCCCGGATCGCGTTGGTGTTGGAGATGGTAACGTGGGACGTATCGAAGAGTTCGAGTTGGAGGAAGTTCGAGGCGCTGACGGCCCAGGTCGGCAGCGCGTTCGCGTCGACATAGGCGGTGGTCCCGTTGAGGAACAACCCGGGGAACAGGGGGAAGTCGTAGTCGTCGTCCTTGCCGAAGAAGGTGGACGAGATGTTGGCCACGGTGTGCCCGTGGGACGCGGTCGTTGGGTCGTTGAATAGTACGTACTGGCTTCCCATCGTCCCGGATCCGCTGCTGGAGATGCCGGCCAACTGGTTGTTGTTGAGCGCGAACAGAGGGGTGTACACGCCTTGGGACGCCTTTCCAGAGCATCCGCCGAATGCCAACGGACCGCAGAAGACCAGGGTCGCTGTCAGCGTGACGGTTGTGGAGTGAACGACGAACGAGCCGTTCAGCTGGGTGTAGTCCGCTAGCATGAGCTCGTAGTCGTAGATACCGGGCGCGAGGAACCACGCTGGATTGTCGGGCGCCCACTCAAACCCTCCGGTTCCGCTGGTGTAGTTGGTGTTCTCCAGGAACACGAAGACGTACGGCTGCAGATTGAGCGCCGAGCCGTCGGCGAGATCCGGCGCGCCCGAGACCGTGATGTCGTTGATCACCTTGGTGTTGCCGGAGTTGTCTCCGGTCTGGGTCAAGTTCCACAAATCGCGTACATAGTACGGCCCGGTGGACAGATAGGCGACGGCGCCGACGTAGTTGACGGTGATCCCCCCGGCCTGCTCTCCAGTCTGTACACCCTCATTGATCGCGGAAGGAACGTTCGAGTAGTGGAGGTTGCCGAGCGTACAGTTGTTTACCGCGGGGGAGATTGTAACCGCACAGTACTGGACTTGCATCGTGGCATTCGCCAAGAGGTCCATCTGGTCAGAGCCATCGTCCGCTCCGATGAACGCGTCGAATTCGTAGGTTTCCCGCACCGAGTGCGATGTGGTGGAGCTCGCCTCGATGGTCGGCGCGGCCAGGGTAATGAACGAATGTCCAGGGTTTTGCGAGTGGAAGATCAGGTAATCGTAGCTGCCGCCCGAGATCGCCACGTTGTTGCAAACGAGGCTATAGTTGGACCAAACCACTTGGTCGCCGGCAGAGTTGACCGACGTATTGATGTATGCCTCCGCTGTGAAGGGGGGCGGGCAGTAATAGTACGGCGAATAGGCAACCCAGACCCCCGTGTAGCTGCCTCCCGTGGGGGACCACGCGACCAGCGACTGCTGCTCCATGTCGGAGGAGCCGGTGGTGAAGTTCCAGTAGTCATCGACGAAGGAGATCGTCTTGTTGTTGGAATCGTAGGAAATGACGTTCTGGGCCCACAAGTCGAAGTGCGTGTCTCCGTAAATCGTGACGTTGGGAATGACCGCGTTCAGCTGGGCCCCCCACTGCGTCGGAGTACCACTGTCTGGGTAGAAGCTCTGGGTAGCGTTGACGTTCAGGATACCCCGAAGGCTATTGGAATCGATGGTGGGGTGCACGGAGACGTGCGCAGCATTGAGGTACGTGCCCTCGAAGTCAACTCCCG
Source organism: uncultured Thermoplasmata archaeon (assembly GCA_963838955.1). Taxonomy (GTDB): domain Archaea; phylum Thermoplasmatota; class Thermoplasmata; order Lutacidiplasmatales; family UBA184; genus Lutacidiplasma. The sequence goes on from CAWISZ010000004.1 coordinate 476,227, forward strand.
GCGGCTCGACGCCCGCAGATTGGACCTGGCAATCAGCCAGCAACGTGTCGCCGGGGACCATCTGGCCGTTCACCATCTGGTTCGGATAGAACCCAGCGTAGGGCAGATTGGCGTCGCCCGGGGGAAGGCCCGCGGCAAGCAACTTGATGTGGGCAACGGTAGCAGCCCATGATGGGGTATTATTGATCGTTTGGAGCGCGGAGCAATTGATCCCCCCGGGGCACTCGGGGGCGATACCGGAGTGATTGCGGGGACGGGCGCGGGGGTCCCGGAAATGGTAGGGCTGGCGGGCGTGACGGCCGCGGCGGCGCTCGCGGGCGCTGCGGCTGCGGGTGCGCTCACATCTCCGTGCGTGCTCGTCGACGGGGCCGCAGCTCCAACGGGACCGATGAGGGTCGATCCCAGCATGATGATCGATACGGCGAGGGCTAGCCATGCGACTCCAGTTCGCAGCTTCATGGGTAAGCCTCTCACGCCCTTTCAATATATAGCGGCATAGATTTTCGATGCGCGGGGTCCCGGGCTGTTTCTGCCCGCTACATGGCCGCAGTGCGGTTTTGACCTTGCTATCGGGCTCCGGTTGAAGGATTTGCTCTGCGGGCCCGGGATCACCGCACCAATCGGTCGCAGGGGGGTCTGATTCCAGCCTACAGACCCTCCGCGGCGTCTCGAGCGGACAGGGGGGGTCATCCAGTTAGAACCGACCCCGCGACGCCCCGCAGCTGGCTCCGAGGGCCTACAGGGAGCGCCGAGGGACTCGGTCCTCCGCCGCTTTGCCCCTGACCCCCCCGGCCGAGAGGCACGCCGCTTGCGGGCTATTTCTCCCCATACGATTTCAGCAAGGTTCCCCACGCGAACTCGGCAGAGCTTGCGAACGTCTCAATGGCGGTCCGGCCGCACCCGCCGCTGGCCCGGCGCGCTCTTCGGGTTCGGCGCGCGAAGCATCGGTGTCACGTCCAAGCGGTCTTCCCTGGGGGTTGACTTGGGGCAGATTGCTGAGCCGCCCTGGAGGAGAGCGCGGGCAGAGGGCGAACCCTCGGGTCGCGATCGTGATTCTCACCCCTCCCTCCCACCACGCGCCGATGGGCACTCCGTTGAGACGCCGGGACCCCTCGGACCTCGAAGGAGAGCTGCCCTATGGTCACGGTCTCGCCGGACCATTTGCCAGCCACCCCCGAAACTCAACGAGGTGCTTCCGCGGCTGATCGCGCGCCTGAGGCGCTCGGCTCAGCCGGGGGCCGCGCGACCCGGGACCTCTCCGGTCCCGAGTCCACTCACCGTAGAGAGATCGTAGTCGACACCCGGATCGACGAGCTCGGAATCGTTGACACCCGCGTCGAGCCCGACACCGCCCTGGCCGTGTAGAAGGAGCTAGCGCTCAACGTCGTGAGCTGGGCCGCTGACCCTCCGTGGAACATCACTCCGCTCCCCACCGCGCTCGGCGTCCCTGCCTTCGTGAACACGGGCTTCGCCGTCAGGGCGAACGCGATCGATTTCGTGATCGGTCCTCCACTCACCGTGACCGTGCCCGAGCTCGGTGTCGCCGTGTACAACGGCACCGGGGTGACAGTGTAGGAATACACCCCGTTGTGCTCGCTGAACGAGATGGTCGCCGGAGCCGACGCGCCCATCGGGGAGCCGATCGTCACGGTCCAGCCCGTAGCGGTTGGCAGACCATGCTCTACGAACGTCACCGCATACGAGGGTAGGACGCTCGGGGTGAACGTGATCAACTTCGTGATCGGCGCTCCGGCCACCGTAATCGAGCCCGTCATCGGACTCGCGGTGTACCCGCCGACGGCCGTGACCGTGTACGTGTACACGCCGTTCGCCTCGCTGAAGGTGATGCCCGCAGGGGCCGACGCGCCCATCAGCGTAATGCCAACCGTCACGCTCCACGCAGTAGAGCTCACCAAACCCGTCTCTGCAAACGTCACCGCGAACAGCGGTGGGCTCGTCGGCGTGAAAGTAATCAGTCTAGCGACTGACGCTCCGGCCACCGTGACATTGCCCGAGATCGGGCTCCGCGTGTACCCCGCCACCGACGTGACGTTGAACGCATACGTGCCGTTCGCGATACCGGTGACCTGGAGGCTCGCGGGCGCCGTCCCGCTCTTCAGCACGCTATTGAACGTCACGAACCAGGTCCCCGACGTCAAACCCGTTTCCGAGAACGTCACCGTGTAGGTTACATGCGTGAACGTCACCGCCACGCCCACCGCCGAGGTAACCACCACGACCGGCGACGTGTACGCAGGATGGTAGTTCCGGCTCGCCGCGGTGAACGGATAGGAGTTGCTATTGGCCAAGATTATCGTGAGCGTGGTGGCCGTGCTGGAACGCGGGGACTGCCCGGTTACGTTGACGAACCATGTCGCCCCGGTCGGTAGCCCTGACTCCGTGAACGTCACGAGCTGGCCCGTTACGAACGTAACCGCGATCGCAACGGGAGAGCCGGTGACCATGAAGGTCCCGACCGCCACGGTGGGAGCGAAATGGGTAGGCGAGATGAAGGCGTCCGAAACGTTGTATGCGTAGCTCCCGTTGGGCACGTAGAAGTTCACGCAGATCGTGGTCGGGCTGCAGCCCGCCGGGGTCGCGCTCGTCAGGCTCGTGTTGAGCCACAGGACGGGAGTTCCGCTTGCGGCCATGATCCGCACCGAGAAGATCGTCGTGGTGGTCGAGGACGTTAGTCCGGTCTCGGTGAACGTCGGATCGTACACCGTGGTGGAGATCAGCGGCGCGTAGTCTCCCGCGAAGCCGAAGGTCGTCGCGGCGATTTCTCCTGCCGCGGGCGTCGTGAGGGACGTTGTCCGGACCTTGACCGGGATGTTCGCGTACGGGTTCGGCTCATTGCCGTAGATGGCCCAGAAGTTCCCACCCTGGAAGTTCTCCGCGGTATTGATGATGCTGCCGGACATCGCGAACCCGTCGAGCGTCTTGGTGTAGGACAGCGGCTCGCAGCCCCCTGCCGAGGGGTAGGTCGGCGAAGAGAGCGGGTGGTAGCCGCCGACACAGGTCGCGTTCCACAAGGTCACGTCAGCCGCCGCGGCATTCGCGCTCGCGTTCACAGTGGGGCTGATTGCAGTGAATGCGTTGTTGTAGACGCGGTCATACGCCTCAGCTATCGTCAACGAGTCTATCGCCGTGAATGGCTCGAGACCGGTATAGCTCGTCTGCGGGTAGGGAGCGATCGTATTGCCCCAGACGACGTTCCGCGTGATCGTGTCATAGGCCGGGGTTACCACGTGCGTGTTAATCGTAAACGTCCTCGTCGTCCCGCCGCCGGTGAAATCGATGCCGCGGTTCGAGACCGCAAAGTGGTTGTTAGCGATCAGGTCGTTCGCCCCGTTGTTGACGACGAAGCTGTAGATGGTCGTTGCCTCGCTGTTGCCCCAGGAGTAGATCATCGTCGCCCCGATCACCGCCAGGTTCTGCGTGTTGAGCAGATAGTACCTGGAACCCGTCCGTCGTGGGGACGTTAAACTCCGCGAGCGCCGGGAGTTGCCACGTCGGGTAGTTAATGAGGAAAGATGGGGCGGGATTGAACTGTGTCGTCGCGGTGGTGCTGTTGATGAAGGCGCCGATCCACTGCGTGAATAGATAGTCGTTCAGGTTCGAAAACAGCCAGGAGAGCGATCCGGACTCGCCGAGCACCACTCCATCCACGGTTGAGACCGTCGGCGCCGGCGCTGTGATGAAGTAGGGGTTGGCGCTGGTGCCTGCTCCTGTCGGGACGGTGTCGGCCGCAGAGACTGAGAGGTTGGCAAGGTCGCCGTTACTAAACGCCCAATCCGGCGTGTAGGCCCCCGTCGACCAGTTCGGAGTCAGGGTGATGGTCGGGGCCGTAGGCGTCGTGAGGTCTATCTGCGCGATGTACGGTTCATATCCGCTCAAGAGCACCTCGATCGTGTACCACCCGGTGGACAGGTACAAGTTCGATCCGAGAGTAGTCCCGATTTGATCTCCACCCGATCCTTTATTGCCGGAGAACCAACCGAACGTCGGCGCGGTCGCGAAGTAGAACTGGCTTGTTACGAGCGTGTCCGGGGAGGGCTCTCGGGCGAAGGCGACCCACGCATTTGCCGGAGCGATGTTCGCATAGCTCAGCGGCTCGCCTCCGGTGTACGCGGGGTAGGGCGTGTGCCCGGTATAGGCGGTCCCGGTCATGTTCCACAGCCCGATGAGGAGCGACGGTCCCGTCACTTCGTACGTAATCGGAGTTGCCGTCCCCGAAAGATGCGTGGGGCCTCCGTTGGGGCCTGTGCCGAGTGCACCCTGGGGCGCCCAGTAGGTAGTCTCGCCCGTGCTGGTTTCCCCGGTCTCTCCGCCGTAGTTGACCGCCGCAGGCGGGGCGCTATAGGAGTTACAGTTGATGCTACCACTTACGGTCTGGGCAGCGTTCGCATTCTGACAGTAGTTGACTCCCACGATCCCGTTCTGGTAGACGATGAAGTTCGTCGCGCCATCGTCCGAGCCGATACCGTAGTCGAACTCGAAGTCGTTCGTGAGGCCGAGGGGGTCGTAGGCAGTGCCGTTCGCCTGGATGGTCGCCGAGCCAATTCGGTGGTTGGGTCCATGGGCTGGAACGCCCACGGTGGGGGTGCTGGGGTTGACCGAGTTCCAGAAGATGTCGTCGTCCTCGCCGCAGACCCTGCCCGTCTGAGCGGAAGGGCACACTTTCACGCCCGCCGAGTTCTTGACGGAGTAGTTCATGAACAGTTCATTCACGGGCTCCGTCGTACTGATGGCATTGACCCCCGTGCCGCAGGACGGAACGCCGCTGCCCGCCACCGCATCGGTGTGGCAGGGACCCTGAGTGTAGTTGAGGTACAGCACCAAGGTGTACTCCTGGGAGGGGAGGACAATACTCCCCGTGGAGGGACCCTGGTAGACCTCGTCGCTCTCGACGCTTCCAAATCCCGCCAGCGTGCTGCCCACTGCGGGAGAGCCCCCTTGGGGATTATAGAAGTCCGCCGCCGAGTTCGAGAAGTTCCAGATTTCGTTGCTTATGGTCAGAAGGTGCGTCGATTCGGTGTACTGGATATAGTTCTGAAGCCAAAACACGTTGGGGCAGACGTTGCCCGGGAGGGCAACCCACCCCTGAACCGTCGACGGGCATCCCGAGGGCGCGTTGAAGTTCGGGCCGAAGGTCGTGTCTCCGCGCAGCGTGACGTTCACGAGGACCGAGTTCAGCTGCGCTCCGTACGAGCCCGCTGAGTTGCCAGAACTGGTGTCGAACAGCTCGGCCGCGGTACCGATCGGATCGGTAGTGTTCCAGGTCCCCGCGACGCTCGTGGTGTTCGTGGACGTGCCCTGGATCGTCCCGGTCGTGTTGCTGAGACCATAGTATGCCTCTCCGATCGGGGCCGGAGCAACGGAGTAGAGCGGGGTTACCAGGTCATGAGTCTGGCTTAGGGGAGGAGCTTGATGGAGGTTGGGCGGGTGGTAGTTCGACAGGTTCCCGCCGCTGGCCAAAATTCTCTGTTCGGCCGCTTGCACCGAGGCCGCCAAGACCTCGTTGGTTCCCAGCGCCTTCCCGGCCGGCACGGCAGAGGACGAAGTCGCCGCGCTGGACCCGGAGGTGACGACGCCGTTGGCTGAGACCGAGAATGTCTGGCTCGTAGAACTCGACACCGGGACCGTGGCCGGTGATGGCGTGCTCGCACCAGCGGACGGGATCGTCGAAGCGACCGCCTGCCCGACTGGAGCCATCACCGCGGACCCCAACATGATGATCGATAAGGCGACGGCCACCAGCACTACCCCAGTCCGCAGCTTCATGGGCACGCCTCCCACGCCGCTCCAGTATATAGCGCCATGGATTTTTGATGCTTGGTCGTTGGGCATTCCACGCCGATAAACGGCCATGATTGTCGGTTTCGACCCTTCGGCTGAGGTGAGGTCTATCGAGTCGCTCCTCTGGCTCAGGCGCGTGGCCTCCAAGCCAACCTTCGCAAGGGGGTACGGCACCCATCTGGAGTCTCCGGAGCGCCACGAGCGGCCCTTGGGACGACCCTGATAAGATTCGAGGCTCGTACGGAGCCCCGCAGCCGCCTTTTGGGGGGCCCCGGAAGGGGAGCGAGGAGTCGCGTGATCATGCCTCCTGGCTGTCCGGCTGGACTCGCTCCACCCAGATCATCACGCCGGGCGGTCCGTAGTCTTTCTCGGCCTCGATACGCACCACTTGCGCGTCGTCCCTCCAGCGATCCCCGTCAAGCTCTCCAAACACGCCCGGCAGAGTTTGTCAAGGGCCGGTCGTCCGTCCGGCCACGTCCGCACCTTCTTCGACGCGCTCTGCGGCCTCGGCAGGTGAAACATCAGTATGACGGCCTGAGGGCCTTCCCAGAGCCTGTTGGGTGCGTGTTGCTGGGCAACGTCGGAAACGAGACGCCGCCAAGCGGCAAGCTCGCGGTTTGCCGTCGTGATTTGAACCTTCGTGCCGACCACCAAGCCGCGCGCGCGCCCCTGGGGCGCCGGAACCCCTCGGATCTCGAAGGAGATCGTCTCCGCGCTCATGTCCGCGTCCGGCCGCGGACCATCTCGCGGGTCTCTTCGACTGCGGCCAGCGCGTCTTGTGCCTTGAGCAACAAGCTCTCCCGCAGACGGTCCGTGAACTCCGCATCCGTCTCGCCGAGGACCGCGTAGAGTGCGACCTCGGTCCGCAACGATTCGTACTCCGCCAGCCGAAGGGTGAACCCGATCCTCGCCCAGTCCCTTCCCGCCTCCGGCCCCGGCTCACTGAAGCTCTCGTGCGCGGAACCGGTAGGCCGCGGTGGCGGCGAAGGAGCTTCGTGCGAGTGTTGAGCAGGGGGAAAGGCGTTTGGCCCCGGAGGCGGAGCCGGCTCCGCCGGCGACGGTCTCTCTGCCTCGTGCCCTGACCTCTCCTGCGCCATGCAGGAGGGCGAGTGCTTGAACCTCCGCGATTCTCGGTCCCAGGCGAGCGTGCTGATCGGAGTGCCGGCCCGGAGGATGCCCGCGCAAGCCGAGCACCGCAGGTCCTTGCGGAGCCTCTCGCCGGACCCGTCGCCTCTGTTCGGCGTCATGTTCTGCCCGACTTCGCGGCCCGTGACGGCATCCGTAGCTGTCGACATCAATCTCCCTCAGTCTACAGCGGTCGGCTCGGCGGGGCCTATGGGGCATGCCTCCGGGGGTGAACTCGCCCGGGCGTCTTCAGCTTCACAAGCGGATTGGAACACCCTTAGACACAGACGAGGACCGCCTCGCCCATCCCCCGTGGGCCGGGTGGCGGATTGTCGCAACCCCCGCACGCGAACCGCTCGCCCGCGCTCGCATCACGCTCGTTCGAGCGTGCGCACGGTCGAACGAGGCGCTCCCTCCCCACCGAGCACCCCATACGCAAACTGTCGGCGTGCATCGACCACGGAGGCAGCAGGTGAACCGCCCGCGCGGTAGGCGCGCGCCCGCACCCTCGTCCATCCGGGTGGCTCCATTGCATGGGCCATCCGCATGGGTCTATTATGGAGGCAAAACCAATGGTTGGGGAGCACGCAGATATCGATCGGGAGAGCGGAGCTCGGTCGTCGTGCAACCGAGTGGAGTTGTCGACGGCTCGCTTCGAAGGGTTTAACTTGCCACCGAGACATCAATAGTAGGGAGAGACCGCAGATGACGGAACGGAACCCCGGTGCTACCCAGGAGTCACGCTGTCCGCTCCACGGCCTTGTTCGCGTGCCGGCCGGCGGGAAGCACCCCAGCTGCCCACAGTGCGGGAGATTCCTCCAGAAGGCCGGGGTCGAGGCGAGGAGGCATGGATCCCCCGTGCTCCAGAACCGGGGGACAGCAGACGCCTACCAGCCCCAGGAACAGCGACCGCTGCATTCGAGGCGGCGGACCCCGAGGCGCTCGTTGCCCATCTTGTCTTGGTGGGCCGCGTTCGAACCCTGGTCACCGCCGTTGAACAGACCCCCGCGGAGGGACGGGCGGGAGGGGATTTCGGACCCGCGAAAGCCATTGCCGAACATCTTACGATCCACAACTACAATCTCCCCGACGGCACCTTACGCGAGCTTGCCCGTGAGCTCCGAGAACTTCTGAGTCGGATTCGGAAGGCGCCTCGGGTTGCACTCACTCTAACGGGAGTGCAGACGAAGCTACACCAACTGCGGAACGAGGTGTTCGGTCTGCGCAACGAGAGGATCGCTTTGCGTCCGGAAATCGTGCGTCTCCGGGCGGAGTGGCAGGACCTTCGCGATAGGCCAGTCCTCCTGAAGCAACTCAATGACGCCCAGAAGGAGCGCTCCGCGGTGCGAGAGCGCTTGCGGGGGGCCGAAGACCGAGAACGGTCGGCGACGGTCCGGGCGGGAGAGTATCAACGGCAAATCGGGGAACTCAACCCGAAGATGGCTCTGTTAGCAGAGAGGCTACGCGAGGTCGAGGCAGCGAATGTGCAGGTGACCTCGGAACGCGCCCTTGCCCGGTTCGATCTCTTGAAAGCGCAGGAACGGGAGGCCGCAGGATCCCGAGATAGGAAGGGCCTCGTACATGTCGGCCTGCTCTTTCTAGGGCAAAAGAATCGGCTTCAGGAGCAGCTGAAGCAGATCGACCCCAACGTCTTGGCCATGGGCCAGGCATGGAAGGACTGGGCTCTCCGTGAGAACGCGCGGGAGACTGAAGAGGCCAAAGGGGAGAATCACAAGCCCGCGGGCAGACCTGCACTGAGCACAGTGGGGAAGGCTTGAATCGACGTGATTCTCGGTCCTGAACGAGCCGGCTGATTGGTGTGCCGGCCGGCAGGATGCCACCGCGGACCGAGCACCGCATCTCCTTGCGCAGGGGCTCAGCGCGTGCGCTTCACATGCTCGGTGCCATCCTTCCCACGGCCTCGCGTCCCTCGATCGTCCCCGGTGCTGTCGACAACAGGTTCACTTTCAGCGAATGTAGTCGGCACTACGAAACCCACGAACCCTCCCCGGCGGGATCGGCCCCGGCCCCTCTGACCTGAGTTCCACGCATCATAGGCAGCAGGCGCTTCTCGACTGATCGTTCCTCCTCGAAGCTCGGGCGGCCGCTCCATCGGCAGGTTTATCTCGTATAGCGCCTATTAGACGCCATATGGCCTATACCCGGGTCAAGCCTCAGGGCGACCGGTTCTACCTCTGCGAGTACGAGTCCTACTGGGACCCCCAGATGGGTCGGTCGCGCCAGCGATTCTTGCGCTATCTCGGTCCGTGCGATCGCCACGGGAACCTCCTCGCCGCTCCCCAGCCACGGGTCGGGATGATCCACTCCGCGTTCCCGGTCGGAGCCCTGGCGGTCTTCTACGCGGCGGCTCAGGAGCTCAAGGTCCGGTCCCGGGTCCAGGAGATCCTCGGCCTCGACGAGAAGGAGGCCGCGTGGGTCCTCACCTTGGGACTCAACCAGGCCACGGCCCGGGTCCCCCTCCTCCATCTCCCTGACTGGTTCCGCGCCAGCCCCCTTCCGGGCTGGCTCTCGCTCGATGCCGAGACCCTGACCCCACGCCACTTCGAGAATGCGCTCTTCGGACTCTGCCATCTCACTCCCGAGAAGACCTGGCACGATCGGGGCCTCCTTCTCCAGCAGGAGCTGACCCACGGTTGGCGCGGTTCCTCGCGTGAGCCGGCCGGCGCCTACTACGACATTACCAAGCAGGCGTACTACGGGAGCCACTGCCCCTACGCTCAGCTGGGGCACGATGAACGTGGCACCGCGGTCGTGGTGGGCTTCGGGATGGTGGTCTCGAAGGAGCATCATCACCCCCTCCTCTGTCGAGCTCTCTACGGTGGGCAGAACGATTTCCTCAGTGTCACTCCCACTCTCGAGTTCCTCCGGGGTCAGGGGCTGAAGCACCTGACCCTCGTGATGGACAAGGGGATGACCTCGAAGCCGAACGTGCAGCGGGCGGTCGACGCGGGCTACGAGGTGGTCGGCTCGGTCAAGGGATGGAGCTCGGCGGCGGTCGCCTACGCCTCCCGATGGCCGGGGGAGAAGCTCGAGCGCTCCGAGTATGTGGTAGGCACCTCGCACGGCGGAGCGGTGTATGCGCGGGCGTTCACGGCCCCGCTGATGGAGTTCCCGAAGATGCGGATCGCGGTGGTGGAGAACCTGTCGAGGAAGGCGGACGACCGTCAGGCCCGCGATCTCCTCCTGCAGGAACTCGAAGGGCCGGTCTCGAAGGATCGGTTGGCCGAGATCAAGGCGGAGTTGGGGGAGGTGATCGTGTCCTCCCCGGGGCGACGGGGATTTCGGGTCGACCCGAAGTCGGTCGATGTGGAACGGGCCTTGGACGGACGCTTTCTTCTGTTCAGCACGAATCTCTCCCTCGATGGCCGAGCGATGTACCGGACCTACTTCGCGAAAGACGCCATCGAGAAGGCGTTCCGCACGAGCAAGGGGGAACTCTCCCTCGGCCCGGTGCGATATCGACGGAAGGACCGCCTCGACGCCTACGCTACGGTGGTCTATCTGGCGTATCTCTTGTGGAGTTGGGCGGAGCGGAAGCTGCAGGCGAAATACCCCGAGCGGCACCTCTCGGAGGCACTCCGCTCTCTCGAGAGCGTGTCGTGGGTACGGTTCGGTGCCGGGAAATCGGTCCGGGAGTGGGTCACCCGGCTGACCCAGGAGCAGAAAGACCTCGTCACGGCCCTCGGAGCGACCTGCTGCCTACCTGTTGCCTAAGTCCGTGGGAACGCAGGTCTGAGTTTCGAATCGCCGGGCGGCTCCTGCCTCGGGCCGAGCTCCCAATCCCGAGGGCGCGTCCGGTTTACTAGGCAGCCCTCGGAGCGACCCTCAGAAAGCGGTCTCTCGGGCCGAGGCTACTCCAACCACCTCGTTTCCCGAAGACCGTGAAGGTGAGCGTCGCCAGCGAGTACGCGGGATCTCGACTTCCAAGCCGTAGCCAAGACGAGACCGTCTCCGAGACCGGGCAAGGGACCTCGTCGAGCCGCGGCGTGTCGTCGGAGTTCGGTCGTCGCTTTGAAGGCGGCGATCGCGAGCGCTGCCTCGAACCGTACGACGTGGGAGGATTCTCTTGTTGCTCGAAGCTCTTGCTGGACGATGCGCTCTCCGAGACCATCTCGCAGGCAACGGTGAGCGCCCTCGGCGAGAACGATGGCCAGGGTCAAGCACGCGTCGGCGGCTTCGATCCGGCTCTTGGATTCGGTCCCGAAGGGGACTACTGGCGAACCCTGCCTCCGCGCGATCCGTCTAAGTCTGTTCAAGCCCGCCTTGCTGAGTTTATCGAGGTCCACCCGGAGCCCTGGCCACGTCCGTCGCTTCCGAGGTGGCCCCCCCGGCTCGGACAGATGAAGCATCGGCGTAAGGGCCAGCGGGGGCCTTCCCACATGCTACCGGGGGCGTGATGCAGAGCCACATCGTACACAAGGCGTCGCCCCAGAGCCAGGCGTCGGGGTGCGTTCGCGAGGTGAACCTTCCCGCCAGCTAACGAGTCACATGCGCTCCAATGGGGCGCGCGTACGGCAATGGCTGCGAGGGAGATTCGACCGACGCCTCATGGGCAGAAGCCGGCCCCCGCACCCTTTCCCGGCCTCCTCCGACGCTCGTCGGCCCCCCGGGATCTCGAGCACCAAGCGACGCCGCGAGGGCGTCCCGTAGTTCTCGCATCGGCATCGTCGTGAAGCGCATCGAACCCGACGCGCCGTAGGGCCATCTGAGGTCGCTAACGGCCGTCGCCGCTACGCCGCCGGGGTCTCCGGGGCAGGACCCGGCTGGCTCCCAGTGCTGCTACGAACGCCAGGGCGGCAAGGAGGAAGAAGATTGTCACGAGCGGGAGTCCCGGGAACCCGCTTGAGCCGCTCAGTGTCAGTGCAGGGGTCGTTAGGGAATCCAACCGGGGAACGGCCGGCCCATACGAACTCGAGTCTACCACGATAGTCGGCGTCGCGCCGGGGCTCGTTCCCGTGTCTGTCACCACGTAACAGTAGAACGAGTCGCCTGTCGGGGTCGGATACGTGCTTCCCGTCCCTTCCGTATCCGTCCACGCTCCGCTCGTGCAGGCGCCCAATCCCGTCAGAGAGACCCACCACTCGTAGGTGAAAGTTCCCGTCCCGCCCGTCACCGCCACATACAGCGTGGACCCCGAGCCATCCTGCTGAGTGGCGGGACCGGCGATCGGAGCCGCGTTCACCGTCACCTCGTTCCACGCGGACGACGCGCTCGCCGGCGGTGATCCCACCGACGTGTCCGTCGCCACGTAGCAATACCATGTATCGCTCGTCGGCGAAGGGGTGTACCAGCTCCCCGTCGTGACCGGTGCCCCGCCGCACGCCCCCGGTTCCGTCTCGGAAACCACGGCGTACCACGTATCTGTGTAGGATGTCGTCCCGTACTGCGGATTCGCCGTCAAGAGGATCGACTGCCCGCTGTCGATCGTCGGCGACAGCGGCGTGATCTGGTTCGCGACCAGTGCCGCGTACACCGTCACTGCCGACGAGGCGGCGCCCATCGTCGTGATCGGGGTGGAGGCGGAGTCTGTTGCATACACCTCGTATTCGTAGGTCCCCACGGTAGGTAGGTAGGTACAGGTCAGCGAACCGCTGTTATCGATGCAGGTCGCGCCCGTCGACGTCCAAGTAGTGTAAGGAGCCATGCTCGACATCAGGTTGTAGGTGATCGTTCCCGAGCCCGTGCCGTCGACCCCGCTGACGGCGGATGTCACAGTCTCGGTTTGACCCACGTCAATCGGTGTCGTCCCCGAGGGGGTGCCGGGCATTCCCAGCGCCGTGTTTACCGTCACCGGCGACGAGGCACCGCTCGTGGTCGTGGCCGGGGGAAGGGCCGAGTCCGTGGCATACACCTCGTAGTAGTAGGTGCCCGCCGAGGGGGCTACGTAGGAGCAGCTTACCGTCACACCCACGCTGCACGTTGCACCCGTCAGCACGTAGGGGCCACCGACACCGGTGGAACTCGCCCAGAGTGCGTACATAATCGTCCCGGTCCCTCCGGTTACGACCGTGGCCACCACCGTCTCCGTGGATTGACCCGCGTCCACGGGCGTCGTCACCGACTCGATCGTCGGCGTTCCGAGCGCCGAGTTCACCGTCACCACGACTGAAATGCCCGAGGTCGCCGTCTGCGACACCGCGTCCGTCACCATGAGTTCGAAGTTGTAGGAGTCCCCCGCCGTCAGCGTGTTCGCTGGGATCGTGCACGTCACTACATCACTTACATCCGACGTGCTGCCGGTGGCGCTCGAACCGCACTGCGTCGCGTCCACGAATATCACGTCGCCGTTGGTCTCGATCAGCCACTGCCAGGAAATCGGAGCCGTTCCGTCCCCCGCGAGCGTGCTCGTAACCGTGAGCACCTGGTCGGAATCGATCATGGTCCCGCTCGGCACCGGCGTCGACGGCGCCGTCAGAGCCCCGTTCACGGTCAGCGTCGCGGAGGCCATGTTGAACCCATCGTAGGCTTCCATCGTCTGCGGGCCCGTTGGCACGGATGGGATCAGCACGGTACACGTGAAGCTCCCCGTGACGGCGTCCGAGATGCACGTGCCCATCACGCTCGCCGGCGTGCTGTCCAGCTCGAACGTGATCGTTTGTCCGGCAGCGAAGCCGGTCCCCGTCGCCGTCACCGTGCTCCCGATGTCCGAGGTGGAGGGATTCAGGGAGAGGAACGGTTCGACCGTGAAGGAAGCATACGCGGTGTTCACTTCGTCCGTCGCTTCGAAGTTGTCGCCTGCGTCGTCACCCGCCGGGGATGCGGGTACCACGAACGAGCACGCGTCGTCGGTAACGCCGGGGAAACTGCCCGTGGTGTCCGTGGCGCACGTGGTGCTCACGGAGCTCCCATCGAATGTGAACGTGATCGTGGTGCTCGCCGCGAAGCCCGTTCCCATCACGGTTACTACGTCTCCCACGTGGCCCGAGTACTCGCTCAGGAAGGTCACTTCCGCCTGCACCGTGAACGACGCATACGCCGTGTTGATGGTGTCGGTCGCGGCAACGTTGTTGCCTCCGTCGTCACCCGCCGGGGATGCTGGTACCACGAACGAGCACGAGTCTCCCGTGACGCCCGGGAAACTCCCGGTGCTGTCGGTCGCGCACGTGGTGCTCACGGAGCTCCCGTCGAAGGTGAAGGTAATCGTGGTGCTCGCGGCAAAGCCCGTCCCCGTCACCGACACCACGTCCCCGACGTACCCTGCGGTCTCGCCGAGCGACGTGATCGCCGCCAGCACCGTGAATTGACTCGAGGCGGAGGCGATGAAGTTCCCCGACGCGTCCTCGTAGAGATCCACGTAATACATCCCGCCCGGCGCGGCCGGAACGGCGAACACGCAGGACTCACCGCTCAGCGCCCCGGTCCCGTCGGTCATGCACGTGGCCGCGAACGCTGCGGGGTTCATCCCCGGGTTCACGTCAAAGACGATGTCATACAACGTGCTCGGTGCCAGCCCCGTCGCCGTGATCGTCGGGTCCGCTGAGCCCGAGTCCGGAGCCACCATCACCACCGGCGTCGTCACGTCAAACGTCTGCGTCGACGCCGACGCAATGTAGTTTCCGGACACGTCTTCGAAGAAGTCCACCGTATACAGCCCCGACAGCCCGTTCGCTACTGCGAACTGACACGTCACCCCGGTCAACGCTCCACTTCCGTCCGTCGTGCAGGTTACCGCGTAGTTGACCGCCGTCCCCGGGCTCGTGTCGAGATAGAGGTCATACGCCGTGCTCGGTGCCAGCCCCGTCGCCGTCACCGTTACCTCGGTGTTCACCGGGCCCGACACCGGGCTCACCGTCACCACCGGCGTCGTCACGTCAAACGTCTGCGTCGACGCCGACGCGATGTAGTTGCCCGAAACGTCCTCGAAGAAGTCCACCGTGTACGTCCCCAACAGCCCGTTCGGCACTGCGAACTGGCACGTCACCCCGGTCAACGCTCCGCTCCCGTCCGTCGTGCAGGTCGCCACGTAGTTGACCGCCGTCCCCGGGCTCGTGTCGAGGTAGAGGTCATACACGGTGCCCGGTGCGAGTCCCGTCGCCGTCACCGTCACTTCCGTGTTCACCGGGCCCTTGCTCGGCGTCACCGTTACGACTGGTGTCGTCACCGTGAACGATCCCGTCCCCGTCTGTCCTCCGACATCCGTCGCTGTCACCGTCGTTCCGCTCGTCCCGCTCGGCACCGCGAACGTGCAGCTGAACGCTCCCGTGCCGCTCGTCGTCAATGAGCCGCTCGTGCAGCTCGAGATCGTCACTCCATCGAAGTTCAGCCCCACCAGGCTCGTCACCGAGAACCCCGTCCCGGCGACCGTCACGCTCGTCCCTACCGGGCCCTCGCTCAGCGTCAAGGTGATCGCGGGCGTCGTCACCGTGAACGATCCCGTCGCGGTCTGCCCTCCGACATCCGTCGCCGTTACCACCGTCCCGCTCGTCTCGCTCGGAACCGCGAACGTACACGTGAACGCTCCCGTTCCGCCCGTCGTCAACGAGCCGCTCGTGCAGCTCGAGATCGTTACCGTGTCAAAGACCAGCCCCACTAGGCTCGTTACCGAGAACCCAGTCCCGGCGACCGTCACCGTCGCTCCCTGCGGACCCTGGCCCGGTGCTACCGTGATCGCGAGTGTCGTCACCGTGAACGATCCGGTCGCCGTTTGACCTCCGACGTCCGTCGCCGTCACCGTCGTTCCGCTCGTCTCGCTCGGAACCGCGAACGTGCAGCTGAACGCTCCCGTTCCGCCCGTCGTCAACGATCCGCTCGTGCAGCTCGAGATCGTTACTCCGTCCAGGACGAGTGAGGCGAGGGTCAGCGATACCGAGAACCCGGTCCCAGCTACCGTCACCGTCGCTCCCTGCGGACCCTGACCTGGGGTCACCGTGATCGCGGGCGTCGTCACCGTGAACGATCCCGTCGCCGTCTGCTCGGTGACGTCGGTCGCTGTTACCGTCGTGCCGCTCGTTCCGATCGGTACCAAGAACGTGCAGCTGAACGCTCCCGTTCCGTCCGTCGTCAACGATCCGCTCGTGCAGCTCGAGACCGTTACTCCGTCAAATACCAGCCCCACGAGGCTCGTCAACGAGAACCCCGTCCCGGCGACCGTCACCGTCGCTCCGATCGGGCCCTGACCGGGCGTCACCGTGATCGCCAAGGCCGTAACGGTAAACTCGCTCGACGCCGACGCGATGAAGTTCCCCGACGCGTCCTCGTAGAGATCCACGTAATACATCCCGGTCGGCACGCTCGGTACCGTGAACTCGCAGGCTTCCCCGCTCAGTGCCCCGCTCCCGTCCGTCGTGCACGATCCCGCGTACACCACCGTGTTCGCTCCCGGGTTCGTGTCGAAGAAGATATCATACAACGTGTCCGGCGCGAGTCCCGTCGCCGTGATCGTCGGGTCCGCCGGGCCCGAGGTCGGGCTCACCATCACCACCGGCGCTGTCACATCAAACGTCTGCGTCGACGCCGACGCAATGTAGTTGCCCGACACGTCCTCGAAGAAGTCCACCGTGTACGTCCCGGAGAGGCCGTTCGGCACCGGGAACTGACACGTCACTCCCGTCAGCGATCCACTCCCGTCCGTCGTGCACGTCACCGCATAGTTGACCGCCGTCCCCGGGGTTGTGTCGAGGTAGAGGTCATACGCCGTGCTCGGGGCCAGCCCCGTCGCCGTCACCGTTACCTCCGTGTTCACCGGGCCGGACACCGGGCTCACCGTCACCACCGGCGTCGTTACGTCAAACGTCTGCGTCGACGCCGACGCAATGTAGTTGCCCGACACGTCCTCGAAGAAGTCCACTGTGTACATGCCCGAGAGGCCGCCTGGCACCGCGAACTGACACGTCACACCCGTCAGCGATCCACTCCCGTCCGTCGTGCAGGTCGTCGCGTAGTTGGTCGCTGTCCCCGGAGTCGTGTCGAGGTAGAGGTCGTACGCCGTGGTCGGTGCCAGCCCCGTCGCCGTCACCGTTACCTCGGTGTTCACCGGGCCCGACACCGGGCTCACCGTCACCACCGGCGTAGTCACGTCAAACGTCTGCGTCGACGCCGACGCAATGTAGTTACCCGACACCTCCTCGAAGAAGTCCACCGTGTACGTCCCGGAGAGGCCGTTCGGAACCGCGAACTGACACGTGACACCGGTCAGCGCTCCACTCCCGTCCGTCGTGCAACTCACCGCGTACTGGACCGGCGTCCCCGGGCTCGTGTCGAGATACAGCTTGTACTCCGCGCTCAGCGCGAGCCCCGTCGCCGTCACCGTCACTTCCGTGTTCACCGGACCCGACACCGGGCTCACCGCCACCACCGGCGTCGTCACCGTGAACGAACCGGTCGTCGGCTGGCCGCCAATATCCGTCGCCGTTACCGTCGTCCCCGACGTCCCGCTCGGGACCGCGAAGGTGCAGCTGAACGTGCCCGCTCCGCTCGTCGTCAATGAGCCGCTCGTACAGCTCGAGATCGTTACTCCGTCAAAGTCCAGCCCCACCAGGCTCGTCGGCGTGAACCCCGTTCCGGCGACCGTCACACTGGTACCGACTGGGCCCTGGCCCGGCGTCACCGTGATCGAGAGCGTCGTCACCGTGAACTCGCTCGACGCCGACGCGATGAAGTTCCCCGACGCGTCCTCGTAGAGGTCCACGTAATACATCCCGCTCGACACCGCCGGAACCGAGAACTCGCAGGCTTCCCCGCTTAGTGCCCCGCTCCCGTCCGTCGTGCATGATCCCGCGTACGCTACCGTGTCCGTTCCCGGGTTCGTGTCGAAGTAGATGTCATACAACGTGTCCGGCGCGAGCCCCGTCGCCGTGATCGTCGGGTCCGAGGGGCCCGAGGTCGGGCTCACCGTCACGCTCGCTGTCGTCACGTCAAACGTCTGCGTCGACGCCGACGCAATGTAGTTGCCTGACACGTCCTCGAAGAAGTCCACCGTGTACGTCCCGGAGAGGCCGTTCGGAACCGCGAACTGACACGTCACACCCGTCAACGCCCCGCTCCCGTCCGTCGTGCACGTCACCGCATAGTTGACCGCCGTCCCCGGGGTCGTGTCGAGGTAGATGTCGTACACCGTGCTCGGGGTCAGCCCCGTCGCCGTTACCGTTACCTCCGTGTTCACCGGGCCGGACACCGGGCTCACCGTCACCACCGGCGTCGTCACGTCAAACGTCTGCGTCGACGCCGACGCGATGTAGTTGCCCGACACGTCCTCGAAGAAGTCTACCGTGTACGTCCCCGACAGTCCGTTCGGAACCGCGAACTGACACGTCACACCCGTCAGCGATCCGCTCCCGTCCGTCGTGCACGTCACCGCATAGTTGACCGCCGTCCCCGGGCTCGTGTCGAGGTAGAGGTCATACGCCGTGCTCGGGGTCAGCCCCGTCGCCGTCACCGTTACCTCCGTGTTCACCGGGCCCTCGCTCGGCGTCAGCGTGACCACCGGCGTCGTCACCGTGAACGATCCCGTCCCCGTCTGACCTCCGACATCCGTCGCCGTCACCGTACTTCCGCTCGTCCCGCTCGGCACCGCGAACGTGCAGCTGAACGCTCCCGTGCCGCTCGTCGTCAACGAGCCGCTCGTGCAGCTCGAGATCGTTACTCCATCAAAGACCAGCCCCACCAGGCTCGTCACCGAGAATCCCGTCCCGACGACCGTCACGCTCGTCCCCACCGGGCCCTCGCTCGGGGTCACCGTGATCATGGGAGTCGTCACCGTGAACGATCCCGTACCCGTCTGTCCTCCGACATCCGTCGCCGTCACTGTCGACCCGCCGGTTCCGCTCGGTACCAGGAAGGTGCACGTGAACGCACCCGTGTCGCCCGTCGTCAACGAGCCGCTCGTGCAGCTCGAGATCGTTACTCCGTCAAAGATGAGTGAGGTGAGGGCCATCGAAACCGAGAACCCCGTCCCAGCTACCGTCACCGTCGCTCCCTGCGGACCCTGACCCGGGGTCACCGTGATCGCCGGCGTCGTCACCGTGAACGATCCCGTCGCCGTCTGCTCGGTGATGTCCGTCGCCGTCACCGTCGTTCCGCTCGTCCCGCTCGGGACCAGGAACGTACAACTGAACGTTCCCGTTCCGCTTGATGTCAACGAGCCGCTCGTGCAGCTCGAGATCGTTACTCCGTCAAAGTCCAGCCCCACCAGGCTCGTGGCCGTGAACCCCGCCCCGGCGACCGTCACCGTCGCTCCGATCGGACCCTGACCCGGCGTCACCGTGATCGACAGCGCCGTCACCGTGAACTCGCTCGACGCCGAAGCGATGAAGTTCCCCGACGCGTCCTCGTAGAGATCCACGTAATACATCCCGCCCGGCACCGCCGGGACGGCGAACTGGCACGCGTCACCGCTCAGTGCCCCGCTCCCGTCTGTCGTGCACGATGCCGCGTACGCCACCGTGTTCGCTCCCGGGTTCGTGTCGAAGAAGATGTCATACAGCGTGCTCGGGGCGAGCCCCGTCGCCGTCAGCGTCACTTCCGTGTTCACCGGGCCCGAGATCGGGCTCACCATCACGCTCGCCGTCGTCACGTCAAACGTCTGCGTCGACGCCGACGCGATGTAGTTCCCTGATACGTGCTCGAAGAAGTCTACCGTATACGTCCCGGAGAGGCCGCTCGGAACCGCGAACTGACACGTCACTCCCGTCAGCGATCCACTCCCGTCCGTCGTGCAGCTCCCCGCGTAGTTGACCGCCGTCCCCGGGCTCGTGTCGAGATAGAGATCATATGCCGTGCTCGGGGCCAGCCCCGTCGCCGTGACCGTTACCTCGGTGTTCACCGGGCCGGACACCGGGCTCACCGTCACCACCGGAGTCGTCACGTCAAACGTCTGCGTCGACGCCGACGCAATGTAGTTGCCCGACACGTCCTCGAAGAAGTCTACCGTGTACGTCCCCGAGAGGCCGCTTGGCACTGCGAACTGACACGTCACACCCGTCAGCGATCCGCTCCCGTCCGTCGTGCACGTCACCGCATAGTTGACCGCCGTCCCCGGGCTCGTGTCGAGGTAGAGGTCATACGCCGTGCTCGGTGCGAGTCCCGTCGCCGTCACCGTCACCTCGGTGTTCACCGGGCCCTTGCTCGGAGTCACCGTCACCGCCGGCGTCGTCACCGTGAACGATCCCGTCCCCGTCTGCCCTCCGACATCCGTCGCCGTCACCGTACTTCCGCTCGTCCCGCTCGGCACCGCGAACGTGCAGCTGAACGCTCCCGTGCCGCTCGTCGTCAACGAGCCGCTCGTGCAGCTCGAGATCGTTACTCCATCAAAGACCAGCCCCACCAGGCTCGTCACCGAGAATCCCGTCCCGACGACCGTCACGCTCGTCCCCACCGGGCCCTCGCTCGGGGTCACCGTGATCATGGGAGTCGTCACCGTGAACGATCCCGTACCCGTCTGTCCTCCGACATCCGTCGCCGTCACTGTCGACCCGCCGGTTCCGCTCGGTACCAGGAAGGTGCACGTGAACGCACCCGTGTCGCCCGTCGTCAACGAGCCGCTCGTGCAGCTCGAGATCGTTACTCCGTCAAAGACCAGGCCCACGAGGCTCGTCACTGAGAACCCTGTCCCAGCTACCGTCACCGTCGCTCCCTGCGGACCCTGACCCGGGGTCACCGTGATCGCCGGCGTCGTCACCGTGAACGATCCCGCCGCCGTCTGGTCCGTGATGTCCGTCGCCGTCACCGTCGTTCCGCTCGTCCCGCTCGGGACCAGGAACGTACAGCTGAACGTTCCCGT
Source organism: uncultured Thermoplasmata archaeon (assembly GCA_963838955.1). GTDB lineage: Archaea > Thermoplasmatota > Thermoplasmata > Lutacidiplasmatales > UBA184 > Lutacidiplasma. The sequence continues at coordinate 496,889 of CAWISZ010000004.1, forward strand.
TCCGCTCGCCGTCAACGAGCCGCTCGTGCAGCTCGAGATCGTCACTCCGTCAAAGTCCAGCCCCACCAGGCTCGTCGGCGTGAACCCCGTCCCGGCGACCGTCACCGTCGCTCCGATCGGGCCCTGGCCCGGCGTCACTGTGATCGCTAGCGTCGTCACCGTGAACTCGCTCGACGCCGACGCGATGAAGTTCCCCGACGCGTCCTCGTAGAGGTCCACGTAATACATCCCGCTCGACACCGCTGGAACCGAGAACTCGCAGGCTTCCCCGCTCAGTGCCCCGCTGCCGTCCGTCGTGCAGGATCCCGCGTACGCCACCGTGTTCATCCCCGGGTTCTCGTCGAAGTAAATGTCATACAACGTGTCCGGCGCGAGTCCCGTCGCCGTGATCGTTGGGTCCGAGGGGCCCGAGGTCGGGCTCACCGTAACGCTCGCTGTCGTCACGTCAAACGTCTGCGTCGACGCCGACGCGATGTAGTTACCCGACACGTCCTCGAAGAAGTCTACCGTGTACGTGCCCGAGAGGCCGTTCGGGACTGCGAACTGACACGTCACACCCGTCAACGCGCCGCTCCCGTCCGTCGTGCACGTCACCGCATAGTTGACCGCCGTCCCCGGGGTCGTGTCGAGATAGAGATCATATGCCGTGCTCGGTGCCAGCCCCGTCGCCGTCACCGTTACCTCGGTATTCACCGGGCCGGACACCGGGCTCACCGTCACCACCGGAGTCGTCACGTCAAACGTCTGCGTCGACGCCGACGCAATGTAGTTGCCCGACACGTCCTCGAAGAAGTCTACCGTGTACGTCCCCGAGAGGCCGCTTGGCACTGCGAACTGACACGTCACACCCGTCAGCGATCCGCTCCCGTCCGTCGTGCACGTCACCGCATAGTTGACCGCCGTCCCCGGGCTCGTGTCGAGGTAGAGGTCATACGCCGTGCTCGGGGTCAGCCCCGTCGCCGTCACCGTTACTTCGGTGTTCACCGGGCCCTTGCTCGGAGTCACCGTCACCGCCGGCGTCGTCACCGTGAACGACCCCGTCCCCGTCTGCCCTCCGACATCCGTCGCCGTCACCGTCGTTCCAAGCGGGGCATCCGGTACCGCGAACGTACACGTGAACCCTCCCGTTCCGCTCGTCGTCAACGAGCCGCTCGTGCAGCTCGAGATCGTTACTCCGTCAAAGACCAGGCCCACCAGGCTCGTCACCGAGAATCCCGTCCCGGCGACCGTCACGCTCGTCCCCACCGGACCTTCGCTCGGGGTCACCGTGATCATGGGCGTCGTCACCGTGAACGATCCCGTACCCGTCTGTCCTCCGACATCCGTCGCCGTCACTGTCGACCCGCCGGTTCCGCTCGGTACCAAGAAGGTGCACGTGAACGCACCCGTGTCGCCCGTCGTCAATGAGCCGCTCGTGCAGCTCGAGATCGTTACTCCGTCAAAGACGAGTGAGGTGAGGGCCATCGTCACCGAGAACCCCGTCCCAGCTACCGTCACCGTCGCTCCTTGCGGACCCTGACCCGGGGTCACCGTGATCGCCGGTGTTGTCACCGTGAACGATCCCGCCGCCGTCTGGTCCGTGATGTCCGTCGCCGTCACCGTCGTTCCGCTCGTCCCGCTCGGGACCAGGAACGTACAGGTGAACGTTCCCGTTCCGCTTGATGTCAACGAGCCGCTCGTGCAGCTCGAGATCGTCACTCCGTCAAAGTCCAGCCCCACCAGGCTCGTCGGCGTGAACCCCGTCCCGGCGACCGTCACTGCCGCTCCGATCGGTCCCTGGCCCGGCGTCACCGTGATCGACAGCGTCGTCACCGTGAACTCGCTCGACGCCGAAGCGATGAAGTTCCCTGACGCGTCCTCGAAGAGGTCCACGTAATACATCCCGCTCGGCACATTCGGAATCGTGAACTCGCAGGATTCCCCGCTCAGCGCCCCGCTCCCGTCCGTCGTGCAGCTCGCCGCGTACGTGACCGCCGTCCCCGGGCTCGTGTCGAAGTAGATGTCATACAGCGTGTCCGGCGCGAGGCCCGTCGCCGTGATCGTCGGGTCCGCCGGGCCCGAGGTCGGGCTCACCATCACCACCGGCGTCGTCACGTCAAACGTCTGCGTCGACGCCGACGCGATGTAGTTGCCCGACACGTCCTCGAAGAAGTCCACCGTGTACGTGCCCGAGAGGCCGTTCGGCACCGCGAACTGACACGTCACACCCGTCAGCGATCCACTCCCGTCCGTCGTGCAGCTCACCGCGTAGTTGACCGCCGTCCCCGGGCTCGTGTCGAGGTAGAGATCATAGGCCGTGCTCGGGGTCAGCCCCGTCGCCGTCACCGTTACCTCCGTGTTCACCGGGCCCGACACCGGGCTCACCGTCACCACCGGCGTCGTCACGTCAAACGTCTGCGTCGACGCTGACGCGATGTAGTTGCCCGACACGTCCTCGAAGAAGTCCACCGTGTACGTCCCCGAGAGGCCGTTCGGAACCGCGAACTGACACGTCACTCCCGTCAGCGATCCGCTCCCGTCCGTCGTGCACGTCACCGCATAGTTGACCGCCGTCCCCGGGCTCGTGTCGAGGTAGAGGTCATACGCCGTGCTCGGGGTCAGCCCCGTCGCCGTCACCGTTACTTCGGTGTTCACCGGGCCCTCGCTCGGTGTCACCGTCACGACCGGCGTTGTCACCGTGAACGAGCCCGTCCCCGTCTGTCCTCCCACATCCGTCGCCGTCACCGTACTTCCGCTCGTCCCGCTCGGCACCGCGAACGTGCAGCTGAACGCTCCCGTCCCGCTCGTCGTCAACGAGCCGCTCGTGCAGCTCGAGATCGTTACTCCATCAAAGACCAGCCCGACAAGGCTCGTCACCGAGAATCCCGTCCCGGCGACCGTCACGCTCGTCCCCACCGGACCCTCGCTCGGGGTCACCGTGATCATGGGGGTCGTCACCGTGAACGATCCCGTACCCGTCTGTCCTCCGACATCCGTCGCCGTCACCGTCGTTCCGCCGGTCCCGCTCGGTACCAAGAAGGTGCACGTGAACGCTCCCGTGTCGCCCGTCGTCAACGAGCCGCTCGTGCAGCTGGAGATCGTTACTCCGTCAAAGACCAGCCCCACGAGGCTCGTCACCGAGAACCCCGTCCCGGCGACCGTCACCGTCGCTCCCTGCGGACCCTGACCCGGGGTCACCGTGATCGCCGGCGTCGTCACCGTGAACGACCCCGTCCCCGTCTGCCCTCCGACATCCGTCGCCGTGACCGTCGTTCCAATCGTTCCGCTCGGAACCAAGAACGCGCACGTGAATGCTCCCGTGCCGCCCGTCGTCAACGAGCCGATGGTGCAGCTCGAGATCGTTACTCCGTCAAAGACGAGGCCCACGAGGCTCGTCACCGAGAACCCCGTCCCGGCGACCGAGACCGTCGCTCCGATCGGTCCTTGGCCCGGCGTAACGGTGATCGCCGGCGTCGTCACCGTGAAGGAGCCGGTTGCCGTCTGCCCGCCCACGTCCGTCGCCGTCACCGTCGTTCCTGACGTGCCGCTCGGAACCGCGAACGTGCAGCTGAATGCTCCCGTACCGCCGGTCGTCAGCGAACCGCTCGTGCAACTCGAGATCGTCACTCCATCAAAGTTCAGTCCCACCAGGCTCGTCACGGAGAAGCCCGTGCCGGCGACCGTCACCGTCGCTCCGATCGGCCCCTGGCCCGGCATCACCGTGATCGCCGGCGTCGTCACCGTGAACGATCCGGTCGCTGTCTGCCCTCCGACATCCGTCGCCGTCACCGTCGTTCCGCTCGTCCCGCTCGGAACCATGAACGTGCAGCTGAACGCTCCCGTTCCGTCCGTTGTCAACGATCCGCTCGTGCAGCTCGAGATCGTCACGCCGTCCAGGACGAGGGAGGTGAGAGGCATCGATACCGAGAAGCCCGTGCCGGCGACCGTCACCGTCGCTCCGATCGGGCCCTGGCCCGGGGTCACCGTGATTGCCGGCGTCGTGACGGTGAACGAACCCGTAGCGGAATGCCCGCCCACGTCCATGGCCGTCACTGTCGTTCCGCTCGTTCCGCTCGGAACCGCGAACGTGCAACTGAAGGCTCCCGTACCGTCCGTCGTCAACGAGCCGCTCGTGCAACTCGAGATCGTTACTCCATCGAGGGTCAGTCCCACGAGGCTCGTCAAGGAGAAGCCCGTCCCGGCGACCGTCACCGTCGCTCCGATCGGTCCTTGGCCCGGCGTGACGGTGATCGAGAGCGTGGTCACGGTGAACGACCCCGTGGCCGTCTGACCTCCGACATCCGTCGCCGTCACCGTCGTTCCGCTCGTCCCGCTCGGGACCGCGAACGTGCAGCTGAACGCACCAGTTCCGTCCGTCGTCAGCGACCCGCTCGTACAAGTCGAGATCGTTACACCATCGAGGTTCAGCCCGACCAGCTTCGTGACCGAGAACCCGGTCCCGGCGACCGTCACAGACGCTCCCTGGGGGCCCTGCCCTGGGGTTACCGTGATCATAGGGGTCGTTACTGTAAACGAGCCCGTCGCCGTTTGTCCGCCTGCGTCCGTGGCCGTCACCGTCGTACCCGACGTCCCCGCCGGAACTGCGAACGTGCACGTGAACGCCCCTCCACCGCCCGTCGTCAGCGAACCGCTCGTGCAGCTCGAGATCGTCACGCCGTCAAAGACCAACGACGTCAGCGTCTTCGATACCGAGAACCCGGTACCGGCGACCGTCACCGTCGCTCCCTGCGGACCCTGACCCGGAGTCACCGTGATCATGGGCGTCGTCACCGTGAACGAACCGGTCCCCGTCTGTCCTCCGACATCCGTCGCCGTCACCGTCGTTCCGCTCGTTCCGCTCGGCACCGCGAACGTGCAACTGAACGCTCCCGTGCCGCCCGTCGTCAAGGAGCCGCTCGTGCAGCTCGAGATCGTTACTCCATCAAAGACCAACGAGGTCAGCGGCATCGATACCGAGAACCCGGTCCCGGCGACTGTCACCGTCGCTCCGATCGGGCCCTGGCCCGGTGTCACCGTGATCGCCGGCGCCGTCACGGTGAACGAACCGGTCGCCGTATGCCCTCCCACGTCCGTTGCCGTCACCGTCGTTCCGCTCGTCCCGCTCGGAACCACAAACGTGCACGTGAACGCCCCCGTACCGCCCGTCGTCAGGGAACCGCTCGTGCAGCTCGATATCGTCACTCCGTCAAAGACCAACGAGGTCAGCGGCATCGATACCGAGAACCCGGTCCCGGCGACCGTCACCGTTGCTCCCTTCGGCCCTTGGCCCGGAGTCACCGTGATCGCGAGGGTCGTCACCGTGAACGAGCCTGTCGCCGTGTGCCCGCCCACATCCGTCGCGGTCACCGTCGTCCCCGAGGTCCCGCTGGGAACCTTGAATGTGCAACTGAACGCTCCCGAACCGCTCGCCGTCAACGAACCGCTCGTGCAACTCGAGATCGTCACACCGTCCAGGACCAAGCCCACGAGGCTCGACACCGAGAATCCGGTCCCGGCCACCGTAACGCTCGCCCCGATCGGTCCCTGGCCGGGGGTGACCGTGATCGCAAGGGTCGTCACCGTGAACGTGCCCGGCGCCGTCTGCCCTCCCACGTCCGTCGCGGTCACCGTGGTCCCCGACGTCCCGCTAGGAACCGCGAACGTGCACGTAAAGGCTCCCGTACCGCCCGTCGTTAACGAGCCGCTCGTGCAACTCGAGATCGTCACCCCATCCAAGACGAGTCCAACGAGGCTCGTCACGGAGAACCCGGTTCCGGCCACCGTCACGCTCGCTCCGATCGGTCCCTGACCCGGGGTTACCGTGATCGCGGGCGTCGTCACCGTGAACGAACCCGTCGCTGTCTTCCCTCCCACATCCGTCGCGGTTACAGTTGTCCCGGAGGTCCCGCTCGGCACCTTGAACGTGCAGGTGAACGTACCCGTTCCGCCGGTCGTCAATGACCCGCTCGTGCAGCTCGAGATCGTTACGCCGTCAAAGAGTAACGATGTCAGCGGCATCGATACCGAGAACCCGGTCCCGGCGACCGTCACCGTAGCTCCGATCGGTCCCTCGCCAGGGGTGACCGTGATTGCGGGTGTCGTCACCGTGAAGGTGCCCGTCGCCGTTCCACCTCCCATGTTCGTAGCGGTCACGGTCGTCCCCGATGTCCCGCTCGGCACCTTGAACGTGCAGCTGAACGTACCCGTCCCGCTCGTCGTCAACGAGCCGCTCGTGCAGCTCGAGATCGTTACGCCGTCAAAGACGAGCCCCACGAGGGTCGACGCGGTGAAGCTCGTCCCGGCCACGGTCACCGTCGCCCCGATGGGTCCCTGGCCCGGCGTGACCGTGATCGCGAGTGTCGTCACCGTCACCTCGACCGCATTCGAGGCCGACGTGTATCCTGCTACGCCGCTGTCCGAGACCACGGCACAGTAGTACGTCGTCCCGGCCGATGCCGTGCTCGGAGTGAATACGGTGCCCGACGTCCCCGTGTTCGTCGAGGAGTGGCTGCAGGAAGATGTCGCCGAACTGTACCACTCGACCGACGCGGTGTTCGGACCCGTGTAGGTCACGGTCGCCGTCAGCTCGGACGCCGTTTGTCCCACGCCGTAGGTAAACGGCCCAGTCGGCGCCACGCTGACCGTCGGATCTGCGGTTATCGTTACCTTGACCGCGTTCGATGCCGACGTGTATCCCGCTACGCCGCTGTCCGAGACCACCGCACAGTAGTACGTTGTTCCCGTCGAGGCCGTGCTCGGAGTGAGCACGGTGCCGGACGTCCCCGTGTTCGTCGACGAGTGACTACACGTGGAAGTAGCCGAACTGTACCACTCGACCGACGCGGTATTCGGCCCGGTGTACGTTACCGTCGCCGTCAACGCCCCTGCCGTTTGACCTACGTCGTAGGCCAGAGGCCCGGCCGGCGCGACGCTGACCGTCGGATCAGCTGTTACTGTTACCTTGACCGCGTTCGATGCCGACGTGTATCCTGCTACGCCGCTGTCCGAGACCACCGCACAGTAGTACGTCGTCCCCGCCGAGGCCGTGCTCGGAGTGAACGCTGTTCCGGATGTCCCCGTGTTCGTCGACGAGTGACTGCAAGAACTCGTGGCCGACTTGTACCACTCGACCGACGCGGTGTTCGGACCCGTGTAGGTTATCGTCGCGGTCAGCCCCGAGGCCGTCTGTCCCACATCGTAGGCCAGCGGTCCGGCCGGCGCCACGCTGACGGTCGGATCCGCCGTCACCGTCACCTTCACCGCGTTGGAAGCTGAGGTGTAACCGGAGACGCCGCTGTCCGAGACCACGGCACAGTAGTACGTCGTCCCGGCCGATGTCGTGCTCGGAGTGAACGTGGTTCCAGAATGCCCCGTGTTTGTCGACGAATGGCTGCACGAAGCGGTGGTCGAGCTGTACCACTCGACCGAGGCGGTGTTCGCTCCGGTGTAGGTTACGGTCGCCGTCAGCACGGACGCGGTCTGCCCCACGTCGTAGGCCAGAGGCCCGGTCGGCGCCACGCTGACGGTCGGATCGGCGTGCACGGTCACCTTGTCCCAGGCCGACCCTGTCACCGACGCGGGGTGCGAGCTGTCCGTTACCACGTAGCAGTAGTATGACGTAGCGGTAGGAGAGACCGCATCCGTGCTCCCCGTAGCGCCGCTGATCAGGGTCCCGGTCGAGCAGGCCCCGGATCCCGTAGAGGACGAGTACCACTGATAGCTGTAGGGCAGCGCGCCGAAGGTCGCCGCCGAGCTCAGCGTGACCGATTGTCCGACGTCGATCGACGGGCTAGCGGGCGTCGGAGCCCCGGCCGTTAAGGTTGTGAACGTAACGGCGACCGTGTCCCCCGTCGCGGTCGCTCCACTTGCGATCACCGGCGCATAGGTCTGACTCCCGAACTCGCTCGAGCTCACCGTGTACGCGTACGTTCCCATCGGCTCCGTAAAGGAGATCGACGTGGGCGCGACCGAGCTCTTCAGGACTCCGTGGACCGTCACGCTCCAGCTCACCCCCGATGGAAGCCCGGACTCGGTGAACCCGATCGTCCCCGGCGGCAGCGCCGTGAACGTAATCGCTTGAATGTGCCCCGCGCTGATAGTGCCGGTCGTTGGGCTCGACGTGTATCCGTTCACGTCGTTGACCGTGAACGGGAACGGACCCAATGTCGACTCCTGGAGAATGACAGTGTTCGAGGGCGAGGTCACTGTGACGCCGGCGATCGTCACGGCCCAGACGGTTCCCGAGGGTAGACCCGTTTCCACAAAGACGACTGCGAGGCTTGGTGAGCTCGCCGCGCTGACGGGTCCGACCCCTTTCGCCGCGGAAGGGGCTGCAGAGAGGATGGAGCCGGCAACGTGAGAACCATCGATGGTGACCGAAATGGGTTGGCCTGTGGAGCTCGAGCCTGAACTCGATGGTGACCCAGTTGGTGACCCAGCAAGGGGCGCGGAAGCGAGAGCCGTAGAGGACGCGTTGGCCCCGGGCGTCGAAGCCGCAGAAACCTGCCCCGTACCGAGCGGGGCGAGCGCGGCGGCACCCAGCATTACTAGACCCACGAGGACTGCCAGCGCCGCTGCCCTGCTACGTCGTCTCATGGGCTGACGTCTTACAACCCTCTCCGACTTAAGGGTATTGAGTCCCGCCGAGGTGAGGACGGCCTGCGCGTGGCCAACGGCCCGCTCGGGGAGGCGTAACCCCGACCCCTCGCAGAACCCCAGTCCTCCTCGAACTCACCTCCTCTCGGAAGAGACAGGCATCGAGGCACCCCAGTCCGGGAAAAGTCCTCCTTTGCTTCGGATCGAGACGGGCGGATTGCTACGGAAGCAAGGGTTCCTCGCAGACGAGGCAGGCCTCTGGGCACGGTAGGAACTCTCTCTCGGTCACTTGCCAGGTGTAGAACCGATCCGGCTCGACTGGCACGGCCGCTCCCTCCTCACCGCCTCCGACCCTCCAGATTTTGCCCGATCGCGAACGCCGCCATGAAGCCTAATGCGGCTAGAAGCTAGTGTAGTGTCCTCGTCAGTTCTACGTTTAACTGGTGCTTCTGTATCTTTGACAAGATCGCGTCGGCCGTAGCCCTCCAGATGAACGGTTTCGGGACCTCGTTGTACCGCTCGATGTAGAGCTTCACGGCCCCAATCAGCTCGAGTTCGCTGCGGAAGGTTCCCCGACGAATCCGCTTGTCGGTAATCTCCTTGAACCACCGCTCGACCTGGTTCAACCAAGACGAGCTGGTCGGAACGAAATGGAAGTGAAAGCGCGGGTGCCGCAGAACCCACCGCTTCACTCTCGCCGTGCGATGCGTAGCGAGGTTGTCGAGGATCAGGTGGAGGTCCAACTCGGGAGGAGTGGTGCGGTCAATGGTTCGGAGGAAGGTCAGGAACTCCTTCGCTCGGTGCCGTTTGTGGCATTCCCCCACGATCTTTCCGCTGAGGATATCGAGCGCCGCGAAGAGGTCGGTGGTCCCGTTCCGCCGATAGTCGTGGGTCTGTCGCTCGGGGATGCCTTCGCGCAAGGGGAGGATCGATTGGGTCCGATCGAGCGCCTGGATCTGGGTCTTCTCGTCGACGCTCAGCACGACGGCATGCTCGGGGGGATTGAGGTAGAGGCCGACAACATCCCGGAGCTTCTCCTCGAAATGTTTGTCCTTGCTGAGCTTGTAGTGCTCCAGTCGATGTGGCTGGAGCCGTCGCGCCCTCCAGATCTGGTGAATGGTGTTGGGGCTCACACCGTACCGTGCGGCCATCGTCCGAGTGGACCAGTGAGTGGCGTTCGGGGGCTTGGTGTGCAGCGTGTCGTGGACGATTGACCGAATCGTGGAGTCGGGAATCTGCAGCGGTCCACCGGCTCGAGGGGCGTCCTGTTCGAGACCGGGAAGGCGAAGGTGGTGGAAGCGATGGCGCCAAAGAGCGCAGGTGTTGGCTTGGACGCCGAGCTCCTCGGCGATCTGCTTGTTCTGAGCCCCTTCGGTGGCCCTCAGGACGATCTTGGCCCGGAGGACGAGGCGATGAGGGGTCGAGTGGCCCCTCGCCCAGCTCTCGAGGCTGTCCCGTTCCTCCAGCGTGAGAGACAATGGTGGGGCGACTCGCACATGGCCCCCAAGACCTCCCCGGTTATAACCGTAGCCATTCAGAGGACGCTACACTAGTGGCCGTTAGGCCCAGGAGTCACCCGACTATCGGGGATTGCTCGTCGGCCGGTCCGGCGCGCCAATCAATTCGTGGGGGGGAGTACCATGAAGGTTCTGCTCGTCGTCCGTTCGCCCCCGTTGACCGACGCGACGACCGATCCCAAACGCGTCATTCCCAGCGGCCCCTGCATCGGAATCACTCCAGTCGCGGGCGTCGTCACTGTATACGTCGCGCTCGCAGTCTGTCCGCCCAGGTCCGTCGCCCTCACGATCGTCCCCGATGTCCCGCTCGGCACCTTGAACGTGCAGCTGAACGTTCCCGTCGAGCCCGTGGTCAAGGAGCCGCTCGTGCAGGTCGTAATTCCCTTGGAATCGAAGACCAGCGATGCCAGCGCCGTCGACACCGAGAAACCCGTTCCCGACACCTTCACCGATGCGCCCACCGCGCCCGAGGTCGGGCTCACGGTGATCGCGGGCGTAGTAACCTTGAACGTTCCGCTCGCGCTCTGGCCGCCTTCGTCCGTTGCCTTCACCGTCGTCCCGGACGTCCCGCTCGGCACCTTGAAGGTGCAGCTGAACGCTCCCGTCGAGCCCGACGCTAGGGAACCGCTCGTGCAGGTCGAGATCGTCTCGGAATCGAATACCAGCGAAGTCAGCGCCGCCGACACGGAGAAGCCCGTTCCCGACACCTTTACCGTTGCGCCCACTGGGCCCGTCGTCGGGCTGAGTGTGATCGCCGGCGTTGTAACCATGAACTTCCCGGTCGCGGTCTGGCCGCCCACGTCCGTCGCCTTCACCGTGGTCCCCGACGTTCCGCTCGGCACCTTGAACGCGCAACTGAACGCTCCCGTTCCGCTCGTTGTCAGGGAGCCACTCGTGCAGCTCGAGATCGTCTTCGTGTCGAACACCAGCGACGTCAGCGCCATCGACACCGAGAAACCTGTGCCCGACACCGTCACCACCGCGCCTATCGGGCCCGATGTCGGACTCACGGTGATCGCGGGCGTCGTCACTGCAAACGTCCCACTCGCGGTCGAACCGCCGGTGCCCGTCGCCTTCACTGTCGTTCCTGAAGTCCCACTCGGAACCTTGAACGTGCAGCTGAACGCTCCCGTGGCGCCCGTCGTCAAGGAACCGCTCGTGCAGCTCGAGATCGTCTTTGAATCGAAGGCGAGTGATGTCAGTGCCGTCGATGCCGGGAAGCTCGTTCCCGAGACCGTCACTGTCGCACCGACTGGGCCCTGGCCGGGCGTCACCGTGATCGCGGGGGTCGTCGCCGCGAGCGTCGTTGTACTCGCGCTCGTGCTCTGCGGCCCTTCACCCCCGCTCGTCGAGGCCGAGACCGTGAAACAGTAGGAGGTCGACGGGGAAAGCCCGGTCTTGTCGTAGCTGGTCGTGACCACTCCTAGATCGATCTTCGTCAGCGACCCGCACGACGTCCCCCAGTAGACGGCGTTGTCGAGCAGGGCACCCGATGGGTTCGTCCAGCCCAGGTCGATCCCGGCCGCGGATACCGCGGTTGCAGAGAGGAGCGTGGGCGCCCCGGACGGAGGGTTCACCCCAGGCGTGAATGCGATCCCCTGGTTCACGTTCGCACCGTTCACCGTCAGCGTCCCCGACGATGGGCTGCTCGTATACCCTGACACGGCCTGAACGGTGTAGGTGTAGGTGCCATACACCTCGGGCCAGATGAGGCTCGAGGTACCGCTGGTGAAGGTCGCGGTTCGCTGGAGGCTGATCGAGCACGCAGAGCCGCTCACCGTGCAGTTGGCGTCGCCGAGCATTGGGGTAACCGTCACCGACCAGGAGGTCCCCGAGGAGAGACCGCTCTCGGTAAAGGTCAGGTTGTAGGTCAGGCTGTTCTGCGTGTAGTTCCCGGCATCGATCGCGCCCCAGCCGTCATCGGCATTCCAACCCCCTGCGGCGAACGCACCGTACGTGGAGGCCGACTCCGAATTGTGGTACGTGGTAATGGTCTTGACAGAATGGAGCGCGAGTTCCCCTGCGTACTGCAGCTGGCCGACGGGATATAGAGTAGGGTCCAGGAATCCGAGTCGCCCCTGGTGCACGGTGGACAGATCGTAGTCGATGGTCGCGATGACTCCGCCGGCCACTTGGTCCGAGATGCTCGTGCCGATGAAGTACGTGTACCCGACGGTCGTCCCAACGCTATTCGAAGAGACCTTGGTGCAGCCGGAAGAGACGATGCACGTGAGGTTGAGCGAATAGACGCCTTCGTCAAGGCTGAGGAGGGTGTCGTTCGCGATTGCGGAGATGTCGGGTTCCCCACGTCCGTAGCCCGAAGACTTGATCCCCGTAATCACGCCGTGAGCGTCCGCGGAGTTGTTCTGCCACATCGGTGCATAGTTGTTCGCGGAGGTGGCAACGCCTCCCACCGTGCCGTAGGTCGAGCCGAAACCATCGGTGGTGCCCGCTGGCTCGTACCAGACAATCTCGCCGCCTCCGACCCCGTAGTACGGGGAAGCCATGCTCGCGAGGTGGTCCGCGGTCCGTAGGAGCGTGGTGGGGTTGACGACGACGGTCGTCCCTCCGACCGAGACGGCGCCGTAGGCATTGGACGCTTCCGAGGCGGGAGGATCGACCGCGTTGTTCGCGGAATCGCCGGAGGAGGCGACGACCGTGATCCCGAGGGTCTGGGCCTCCTTGAGGTAGTTGTTCCAGGTCGTTCCGAGCGTCGCGGTGCTGCCGGTGGTCCAGGAGTTCGCAATCACCGAGACGTTCGACAGCGCGGCGATGTTCGCCGTGGTGTCAAAGCCCCCTGTCATGCTGAACTCGGCGGTTGTCGGGCTGATGATATCTGCCATCCCGGTCGTAATGCTCGCGGTCGTGGCCCCTTGGCCAAAGACCTGGAAGACGTTGGCCCCCGGCGCGAGAGCACCCTCCATCGCGACGTCGAGCGTGTTCTCGGCCTCATCTCCGTCGACATTGCACGAAGCGGAGTAGCCTTGGTTCCCAGGTGAGTTTGCTGGATAGTCGTACGTGCCCGAGCCGGTCTGCGGCAGGGAGATCGCATGGGGCATCGGCTCACCGCTCGGAAGGGTGTAGTTCCAGTACGAAGTGACGTCCGGCATGAAGAAGTCCCAGGAGTAGGTCCCCGAGGTCTGCGAGTTACAGAAACTGTTCCCGTCGCTCCCGGTGGATCCCTTGTTAATGAGATCCGTCCAGAGCAAGGCGGCGACGGTCACGCCGACCGGGTAGCCGTACTTCGCGAAGAGGCCGGTCTCGTTGTAGGTGACCTGAAGGTCGGGTCCTTCGATGAAGTTGCCGCACGTGGTGGTGTCGCAGCTCGTGCTGCTGGTCAACGTGACGGGCTCGTCGTACGTGCGTCCACCTACGGTCGTGGGGGTGAACGGGTTGCTCCCACTCCCCTGGGAGACCGGGGATTGAGTGCTGGTCGGGGAACCGGGCAAAGAGGCAGGCCCGGTCAGAGTCGTCCCAACAGAGGAGATCAGCTGCTGGGTCACTGCCTCGGAATCGGCGTGGTTCAGGTATTCCGAGTAGTTGCTGAGCCCCTCCACGCCCGTGACATACGGGGCGACGAGCGACGGCAGCTCCGGGGTTGCGAGCGGGGCGAAGTACGGCTGGCCAGAAGGAGAGAGGTAAGAACCGAGCTCGGTGTGGAAGATCGAGGCGAGTTGCGAGGAGGTCGCCTGGAAGGTGATCGTCAACCGGTCCGGGTGCGTTGTAAGCTGGGTTACACCGAACGAGTCGAAGTAACCGACGAGGGAGCCGTAGACTGCGGCATTGCCTCCGAACTCGGAGTCGAATTCGGCGTGGGTGAGATACTGATGGTACTCGGGCGACAACGGGTTCGAGAGCTCTGCGAGGAGGCCATTGAGCTGGCTCGCATTCGAGAAATCGAGGGAGACGAGCAGTGGGACGGTGCCCGCCGGGTCCGCGGCGCTGGCGAGATTCGCGGAGCCGAGGTAGGTGGCCCCTGCGAGGTTCAGGCCGGGCTCCTGATACGGGGCCACTGCCGGAGGGGCAGCCTGCAACTCACCGACCGTCCAGGACTGCGTCGAAGGACCAGGAGTCGGACCCTCCGCGACCGTCCCGGCCGCTGAGAAAGAGGAACCCGTAGCAGTAGAAGAGGCCGCGGCGGAGCTGGACACGGATGATGCCGCGGGCGCCAGCACCGCCCCGACCGGGGCAAGCGCGACACCGCCCAGCATGACGATCGAGACCACTACGGCGAGCCATGCGGCACCGCTGCGCTGCCTCATGGGTTCTGCTTGTAACCGCGACATTCGCTTAAACCTATGCGGTTCCAGGACGGATCTGGGGGAGAATAGTTACCCCTCGGCGATGAGTTCGGGTTGTGTCGAGGTGAGGCGGTCGGAAATTTGGAACCATGGCGGAGACGAGCCTTACCCGCCCGGTCCGTACCGCTCGTGGACTTGGGGCGGGCGCGGTCCCCCTCCACACTCAAGGCCGCGCGGTCTTGAGCTTGGGGGCGGTTTCCCTCGCGTTTCAGGCGTCCGGGCCCTCGCCCCACCGCCGACCGGGTGAAGTGAGGTGCGGTCCCCCGCGAGGGGGGTCGCGAGGGGCCCCGCGAGGTCCCCCCCTCAACCCCCCCGCGAGGGGCCCCGCGAGGGGGGGTCTAAGCTGCGCCTGCGGTCCCCCTCCCCCTCGCATCGTAGCGCCGCGGGGAATAAGTAGGGGACCGGATCAGGAATCCGGGGCGACCCGTTGGACGGGCTTCAAGACTCGTCCTCGGTCTTGTCCGTGACGCGTTCGATCCAGACCAGAACTCCGGGCGGGCCGTGGTTCTTTTCGGCCTCAAGCCGGACTACTTGCGAATCATCCCTCCATACAATCCCAGTCAGGCTGTCGAGGCAGGCCCGGCAGAGTTTATCGAGGTCCGGAGGGCCCTCCGGCCACGCTCGTCGCCCTTGGGGCGCGCCACTCTTCGGCTCCGGCAGGCGAAACATCAGCGCGACGGCCAGCGGGCCTTCCCACAAGCTATCCGGGGCGTGGTGCTGGGCCGTACCGGCCACGAGGCGACGCCATCGAGCCAGCCCTCGACTTGGGGGCGTGATCTGCGTCTTCCCCCCGAGGGCGAAACCGAGTGCGCTCTCTTGGGGCGCCGGAACCCCTTGAACCTCAAAGGAGAGGGTATCGTCGCTCATCTCCGCCCCTCACCTCGGATCATCTCGCGGGTCTCTGCGACGGCGGTCAGAGCCTCCTGCGCCTTGAGGACCAGGCACTCCCGGAGGCGCTTGGTAAACTCGGCATCCGTCTCTCCCAGTGCCGCGTACAGCGCGATCTCGGCTCGCAGCGACTCGTACTCGGCGAGTCGAACGGTGAATCCGACCCTCGCCCAGTCCCGGCCCGCTTCGGGGCCGGGCTCGCCCGAGCCTCCTGCGCTGAGGGTGGGCGGGTGCGCCTTTTCGAGCGTGGGTTCCAGCGATGGGTGAGGCGGTGGGCTGGCCCCAGGTTTCGGGGCCATCTCCGCGACGAGGGCCGATTGAGGTTCCCCGTCTTGCCGACTCGGGGTAACGCACGATTGCGCGTGCCTGAATCGCCTCGATCCTCGGTCCCAGGCGAGCATGCCGATCGGTGTTCCGGCGGGAAGAATTCCTCCACACGCCGAACATCGCAACTCTTTTCGCAGTTGTTCGCCGCGGGCGTCATCTACGTTCGTCGTCATCCCTCGACTGGTTTCGTGCTCCGCGCCCTCTTCCGTTCCTGCCGACATCGCATCGACCTGCATCCTATGAGGCCGGCGCTACGATTCGCACGTTCCCAGCGTTAGGGGTTCTACCCGTTCCGGTCCGCCAGGCGCCGTCATGCACGGTCTCCGGCGGCCGAATCCCGCGAGCCGATGCGGGTGGCCCCCCCAGGGGTTCCTTACCGAGCGAACGCTTAAACGGCGCGAGGTCAACGGGCCATCACCCGGACGAAGTCGGCGGCGTTCATGCGACGGACCGAGATCTTGACGCCTCATTCCTCGCGGGGGGAGCGAATCCGCATCTGGGCGGGCCACCGGGGCCCCGCCGCCCGCGCCGGCGACTCGTGCCGCGAATGTCCGTCCAGCCGCGTTCGCGACGCGGACCGCGTCTCCGCCCCGGCTGCACAGCGAACCCCGTAGGGCCCCCCGATGGCGTTCGTCCCTCCGGGTGCCGGGCCGTACAACCTCTCGCTCGCCACTCCCGCGTTCTACCTCCTCGCGGCGATCCTCGGCATCTTCGTGGGGATGCTCTTCGTTCTCCGACACTTCTACCCGAACCGCAGGACCGGGCTCGAAGGCTATCTGGACGCCGCCGGTGTGAGCCTCGCCTTTCTGGTCCTCGGGGTCATCCTCGTGGTCGTGCTCGCGATGCGCTACCCGCAGGGCAACCGGGACCGCCTACGCCCTCTACGAAACGATCCTGACGGGCTATTGGCTGGCGTTCGCGATCCCGGTCGTGACCGTCGGGAGCTCGGTACAAGCGCGCTCGCACGGGGGGATCCGCTGGTTGGTGCCTTCGATTCTGATCGCACTCATGATGTTCTTCGGGATCTTCGTCTACTACTATCTGATGACCTGAACGGAAGCGTTCTCCGTCCGGTCCGGGAGGAGGAGAAGGTCCGAACGGGGCCCTCACGGATATGACGGGCGAACGGTCCATCGCGCGCCCGCACGACGAGGCGAGGACGGTCACCGGGACGAAGCACGCCTTCGGACACGGCCACCCGATGGAGGGTCCCCTGCTCCTCTCGCGATACACCTCGTACACGGCCCGGCGTCTCACTCGCTCCCGAGACCCCAAATACTGCCGCTAGCTCCGCGAATGGTGCCCGACCTCGTCCTCCTTTCCCTCGCGGTCGCGGGGTTGGCGATCTCGGCGTTCTCCACCGTACTGCTCTTCCTCGCCTTTCGGCTCGTGAGCCGTTTCTTCTCGATCACCGCCGTCTACCTCCTCTTCACCCTGACGTTCCTCGCGGCCGCATTCGGCGCTTTCTATACGTGGCCGTATCTCTTCGCGGCCATCTTTGAAGCGGCCGCGCTCTTCCTGGTGTTTTACCAGAACTTCCGACGGGAGTTCATCTCCTCCAGCGCCGGGCTGACGGGCGCGGTCCTTGCCCCCTCGGAGGCGATCGCGTACGTGCTCTCGCTGTACTTCCTCGTCTACAGCGCGATCGTCATCGTCCGCGAGCGGCGGGAGGCGCCGGATTCGCGCTACGTCTTTGCCGCCTTCATCGTTCTCATCGCCTCCGTGATGATGGCGATCCTTGGGATCCTGGGGCTCGGCGTGTCCACCACTGTGCTGGCCTACGCCCTCATAGACATCGGGGTCGTCCTGTTCTTCGTGCCTCTCTTCCGCCTGCGCCAAGCACTCTCCTCATGAGGACCTACCGAACGGAGTTCGCGATCCTGCTCGAAATCCTTCGAGCGATGGACACCGACGAGGTGACCCTGGCGAAGCTCTCCCGTAAGGTCAACGTGCCCTACCGGAGGCTCGAGGAGTACGCCGATGAGCTCTGTCGTCGCAAGCTGGCTGAGGCGCTCCCGGAGGACCCCGAGTCGGGGCGAGCGACCCGTTTTCGCGTTACCGACGAGGGACGCAAGTTCATGACCGAGGCACGGCAGTTCGAGTGGTTCCTCCACGCCTACGGCATTCAGATCTAGGCCGCTCGACTCGGGGCCGTAGCGGCGGGGTAAGGACTAGGCCGCACCCATCTTCAGATCGTAGCGCGAAGTGGCTCCCCACGGTAGGGGCGAGCCCGTGGAGTCCGGGGAAGAGGAGATGCGGGGATCGAGCGGAGGGCTCCGCGCTCCCTGCGTGTGAGGGTGGACGAGGGTTCCCCGGCGATGCCGGGCCTCCTACAAACTGAACCGCGAAAAAGAGAAGGGGGAAAAGGTTGATCCGGGGCTCCCCGCGGGAGGCCTAGGGCATCTTGGGCTCTTCCGTCTTCGGCTCCACGAACGTCTTCGGCGAGCTCCCTCCGCTCGGAGGAGATCCTCGCATCCGACCCGCTCGTGCCAGAAGCACGGCCGCCAGCGCCAGCGTGATGATGACCAACACGATCACCACGTACAGCAGCGCCGTCACGGTGTTGATGCTGCTCGTGGTCACCATCGACGACTGGATGTTGTTCACGGACGTCTGCAGGGTTCCGATCGATGTCTGGATCGACGCGGTCGTAGCGTTGATCGCGGTCACTTGCCCCGAGAGCTTCCCGAGGTCCGTGGTCACGACCACCATCGATCCCAGCAGCGAGGTCACGCCCGTGTTCACCGTCGCGATCGTGGTACCGATCGCCGCGAGCGACGACTGCACCGTGCCGAGGGTCGTCTGGATGCTCACCACGTTGCCGGCTACCGTGCTCAACGTAGCGCCGAGCGCGCTCACCGACGTCTGAAGGCTCCCCACATCCGTGGTGAGGGTCATCACATCGCCCGTCACGGTCACGACATTCGCGTTGATCGCCGACAGGGTCGTCGAGATCGTCCCGAGCGTCGTGCTCAACTGAAGCACTCCGCTCGCCAGCGACGCGTTCAGATCGGTGATCTGCGCGCCGATCGTTTGCAGGTTCGCCTGAATCGAGGTTCCCTGGTCCTGGATCGTTGCGATGCCGTTTTCGACCGACACGAAGCCGGCCGCCACCTGCGACGCGAGCGCCGCCGTGGACACCGACAGGTTCGTGTTCACCCCGTCAATCGTAGTCTGGATCGACGTCAGCTTCGCCAACACCGTCGAGATCGTCCCCGACGCGAGCACCGTCAGCGTCGACTGGAAGTAGTCCGGCTGGTAGACGTTGTAGAAGTACGTCTGCCAGCTGGTCTCCCCAGCGTACACCGTAATCCCCAGCGTGTAGCTGAACGAGACGTCCATCCCGTACACGCTGTTGGTCGTGAAGTCTCCCACCTGCGGCATCGCGAACGAGATGTTCACGCTACCGTCCTGACCCCAGACCACATCCCCCGCGAACGCGGCATACGTCGGCCCGGACGTCGGGTCCAGCTGGTTGAGATCCACCTCGGCCCGCGTCGAGATCACCGCCACCGTATCGTTCGGCTGCACCGCGGTGAAGTACTGGTAGTTGTACGCCTGCTCCCCGAGTCCTCCGGTCGAGTCGGCATACACTGCGATATAGTAGCTCCCCGCAACACCCGCCACGCTGAAGGAGACCGCATTCGTGGTCGTGGTCTGCTCCACACACGTGAACGGCGAGAACCCTTCACACAGGTACCAGTAGGTACGTGTACACCTGCGAGTTCGGAGTCTCGCCACCCGCCGTGAGCGCGTAGGCAGCGATCGAGTTCGGCAGCGTGACCGTAACCGCCGACAGGGACACTTCGGTGTTGATGTACGGGATCGCGTACTCATCCGAGACCGAGTTGTACATGAAGCCCTCACCCGACGTGACGTTCAGATAGATCGGATGCAACGAGGCGATGTACGGATCGGTCTGCACGTCCTGATAGATCCCCGTGAAGACCACGGTCGCCGAGTGCGACTGCGCCGTGCCCACCACGCCATCATACGAGAATATCGCAACGAACCCGTAGTTGGCCACAAGCACACCGTCCACGGTGAGGTTCAGGAGACCGCCGTTGCCGAACCCCGTGTCGCCGACCCAGTTGATCTGATAGGCATACGGCCCGAAGGAGCCCGTGATGCTCAGGGTCGCCGTGAATGCGGTCCCGGTGTTCCCCGCGCAAGTCTGCTGGAGATAGTCCGGCGAGGCCGAGGAAAGGCCCGTGCACGTGGATGAGGCCGCATACGACGTGGTGCTCACCAGCGTGAACGTCACGACCATCGGTGCCGTCGGGCTCACCGTGATGTCCACGATGAACGTGTAGTTGAACGCGTTGTGGCTATACGTCGGGTCCGTGATGTATCCCAGGAACTGGTAGAACCCGGGTAGCGACGGAACCGAATAGCTCACGTCCCACGACAGGTGGAACCAGTACGTGTTGTTGACTCCCAACGGGTTCGTCACGGTGTTGAACACGTGCACGCTCCCCAGCGCCGGGTTCGTCGGAGTGATCGCTTCCGTAAGCAACTGTCCCGACGTGAGGCTGACACTTTGGGTATCCGCCGCCACCACGCCGTTACTGTACATCTGGTAGAATCCATCTCCACCCGAGATGAGTGCGGTGATGAGTTCGTTCTGCTGGACCTCCACGCTCCGCGAGGCGGGCGACGCCGTGATGGTCACCGAAAGCGCCACCGCCACGACCGTGATGGTCGCCGTCTCGGTGTTGTAGCTCGCTGCCGGTGTCGGGGTAAACGTCGACCCATAGTTCACCGAGTCGTTCGCATAGAACACCCCGGCCAGAGGATACGCGACGGTGGGGGTTGCCACCACACAGCCCGTTGAGCACTGGATCGAAGACGTCGGCCCGGTGATAACGGTCAGTTCACTGAGATACGACGGGAGAGTCGAGCTCGGCGTACCCGGGGTGAACGCGCCGTAGCCCTGGTAGAACGTCCACCAGACGTCTTGGCTCGTTCCCGACAAGATCGTCACGTTGAAGATCGTGACCGTGAACGGCTGTACCGTCGTCGGTACGATCGTCGTGGTGAGCGGCGTGATCTCCACGCTCAGACCGATCGGAACCACAATGATGGTCAGCGTGCCCGTCGCGGTGTTGCCGATATTGTCCGTCACGGTCAACCCGAACTGATACGTCCCGGGAATGTTCGTAACGAAGCTGTACATCGGAGTCCCTTCGTAGGTCATGTTGAACGCACAGTGCGAGCCAAAGAGGTAGCCGTAGGGAATGCTCGGACAGGCCGAGAACGTCGTGATCACCGAGATCGACGCGTCCGACGTGTTCGATAGTACGAAACTGAGCGGATACTCCCCGCCCGTGACGTTCCCCCAGAAGTTGACTCCCGCCACGGCCTGCGCCACCGAGATACGGACCGTCCCGGGGAATGTTGCATTCCCCGCGACACCGTTCTGGGTAAGCCCGAGCGCCACCGTCGGTGCCACATACTGTACGCTCAGGAGTTCGGTCACCTTGACCGAGTTCCCCAGCGTGTCGTTCACCCACGTGACGATCGTGTAGAGCGCCGGAGTGAGGTAGAGGTGGGTAAAGTTGAGCTCCGGGCCGGGCGTGGAAGTGGGCCCGCTATACGTGCCATCTCCCCAGTGCGTCGTGATGCTGTAGCTACCCGAGCCTCCCCGTGGGAAGATCGAGTCACACGCCGTCTGCGTCAGCAGCATCGACGTGATGGGAGTCGTCGTGTTCGATGTCGCGCAACCGACAAAGCTGCCGGTCGTGACTTCGAGGACCGTGCTTGCCGTCAAGGCCGGAACCACTACGGTGACTCCGCCCGAGCCAATGTTGATCCAGAACGCCGACGTGAACGAGTAGCCAGCGTGGTCGATCACTACGTACGTTACCTGATACTCCCCAGGCAGCGTCCAATACGTCGCGTTCGAACCCGTCGCCGGCACGGTGCACGTGGCCACGCAGGAATCGCCAAACGGAGGAGACGCGGAGAGACCATTGTATTCACCGTTCGTCCAGGTGATCGAATACGGTCCCTCGCCTCCCGTGATCGCGTAATTGAGTGTGACATACTGGTTGGACACCACCGACGTCGACGACGGTGTCACCGTGATCTGGAGCGGATTGTAGACCGTCACCGTCTCCGGCACCGAGGCGTGGTTGCCCACACCGTCCACGACCGTCGAAGTGACCGTGTAGGTCCCCGCCGTCGGGAACGTGTAGCTCGCCGAGCTCCCGGCCGCCGTCCCCGCAGGGAACTGCCAGCCGAAGGTATACGGTGGAACTCCACCGCTCGCCGTCCCGGCCGTGAAGATGATCCCCTCGCCGGCGATCACATAGTCAGGCGCCCAGTTGAATGCCGCTAGCGCGACCGGCGCGGATTTCGTATAATTCGTGTTGATGGCGTTGGGAAGGCTGACCCCCACCGACCCGCCGACAGGGACATTGTTGCCTCCGAGGTCCGTCTGTACGGTGCCCGGGCCGCCTGTCAACGCCTGCGTCGGCGTCGAGGACGCCCCCGAGGATGGGACCGTGCTCACACCCGCGGTGTGCGCCCCTACTCCGGTAAATGCATTCCCAGTAGTTGCTCCACCGGCGAGCATCGTAGAAAGGGCCATCAATGTGACCACGATCAACGCTACGCCTACGACTCCAGCACGGCTCCGACTCTGCACGCTCGTCATGGCTTTCGAGGCAAACGTAGATTACCACATATTTAAACTATCGGAAGCATTCGTCCCTATTCGCTGAACCCGACCGCCCTCGCCCGTCCCAACGCGGGAACGTCCGCGGTGAGACCGTTTTCTGACTCGAAAGGGAGCTGCAAACGAATCCAAACTCTGCCCGGGGCTCCTGTGGGAGGGCGACCCCACGATCCACGCGGTCGATGTGAGCGTACCGAGTGCGGAACCTATGCTCGTTGACCGACGAGTGGCGACCTTCAACTGCATCGCCTCTAGGAGCGTGTGGCACAGCTCTCTCGCGCCACCGACGTGAGCTCTGACGTGAACTCGAAGCGAGGTACTATAGCCGGCCTCGACTATCGCCGGTCATGGTCGATGCTCCGAGGCCGAACTTCCGTCGGTATGACCCTCATCAGAACCTGCTGCTCCCTCCGAACCTCGACGAGTGGTTGCCCGAGGGACACCTCGCCCGCTTCATCGGTGAGCTCGTCGACGACAAGATCGACCTGACCGCGTTCACCGAGGGATACGACAACGCGACGGGGGGTCGGCTCGCCTTCCATCCCGCGCTCCTGTTGAAGCTCTGGCTCTACGGCTACTGTGTGGGCACGCCCACCTCTCGGAAGGTGGCGCGGGCCACCTTTGACGACCTCGCCTTCCGCTGGCTCGCGGCGGACCAGCACCCGAGCTACTCCACGCTCGCGCGGTTCCGGGAGCGGAACCTCGGGAACTTCCACGCCCTCTTCCTCCAGGTACTGAAGCTCTGCCAGGAAGCCGACCTCATCGGCGGCACTCGAATGGCGCTGGACGGGACGAAGGTGAAGGCGAGCGCCTCGAAGCACAAGGCGATGAGCCACGGGAAGATGCTTGAGAAGGAGAAGCAGCTCGACGAGGAGCTGAGGAAGAGCATCGAGGAGTACTTCCGGAAGGTCGCGGAGAACGACACCGAGGAGGATCGGAGGTTCGGGAAGGGAAACAACCCCTACCTCGGGGATCCCACCATCAAGTCGAAGAAGGATTGGTTGGAGAAGATCCGCAAGGCCGAGGAAGCGCTCGCCGAGCGGGAGCGGCAGAAGGCCAAGGTCGCTGGGCGAGAGGTGGGTCCCATCGATCCGAAGACGCAGTACAACTTCACCGACCCGGAGTCGAGGATCATGCCGGACGGAGCGAACCGAGGGTCGTTCGTGCAGGCGTACAACTGCCAGGCGATGGTGGACGAGAAGGCGCAGATCATCGTGGCGGCGGAGGCGACCCAAGCCCCCCAGGACCAGCGGCAGCTGGTCCCGATGACGACGATGACCCGAGAGCATCTCGGAAGCATCCCCCAGGAGATCCTGGCCGATGCGGGATATTTCAGCGAGGAAGCGATACGAGCGGTGGAGGGCCAGGGGATCGACGTGTATTGCCCTCCGGAACGGGGCAAGAAGGCGGAGCGGGAGCTCTGCCCGAGAGGACGGCCCCCGTTCGATGAGACCTTCGCGCAGCGGATGAAACGGAAAGTCCGGAGCGTCACGGGCCGAGCGCAGTACGGTCGGCGGAAGTGCATCGTGGAACCAGCGTTCGGGCAGATCAAACAGGGGAGAGGGCTGCGACAGTTCCTGACGAGAGGACTGGAGAAGGTTCGAGGGGAGTGGAGGCTGTGGGCGCTGACCCACAACCTCACGAAGCTCTACCGGGCGCAACTCGGGTAGGCTACCCGAGAACCGTCACAGTCACCGGTCCCACCGGCAGGAACCGAAGCTGCGGGACTCCGAGTTCAATTCGGAGCTGCGCCACAGGCTCCTAGTTCTACTGTGTCATAAAGGAGATAACCTCTGACGCCCTCTTGGGTTCATGCCCACACCGTCGGCCCTCGAAGAGCGTCGGTTTGACGACTACGTCCAACGCCTGGCCTCAGCGGTGGGACATCAGGACCGTCACGAGCCACTTCGAGCGTATCTGGTAGGTCTTTGTCTACCGGGCGAACGGAAGAGCATCGAGCCTCTGGCCGCTCGCGTAGACCCCCAGCACGTCTCGGCTCGCCATCAGTCCCTTCACCATTTCGTGGCCCTCGCTCCGTGGGATGATCGATCCCTGGTACGTCTCTCCTATCGGGAGGTTCTCGACCAGATGGATCGCCACGGCGGCGTGATGGCCTGGTCGATTGACGATACGGGAATCCCCAAGAAGGGAACCCACTCGGTCGGGGTGGCGCGCCAGTATTGCGGCAACCTGGGGAAGGAGGACAACTGTCAGGTGGCGGTCTCGCTCAGCTTCGTGAATGAGACGGTGAGCGTTCCGGCGGCCTACCGCTTGTACCTCCCCGAGGCGTGGACCAAGGACATCGCGCGCCGTCGCCAGGTCGGTGTGCCGACCGAGGTTTCCTTCCGGACCAAGTGGCAGATCGCTCTCGAAGAGGTGGACCTCCTCCACGCGGAGGGGGCTCCCGAGGCTCCGGTGGTCGCCGACGCTGGGTATGGCACCTGCGTGGAGTTCCGAGAAGGGCTGACCGATCGAGGGACTCCCTACGTCGTGGGGATTCAGAGCACGGCGACCCTCTGGCCGCCGGGCAAAGGGCCCTTGACTCCCGCTCGATGGAAGGGGAACGGCCGGCCCTCGACGCTCCTTCGAAGAGACCCGACGCATCGGCCGATGGACGGACTCGCTCTGGCCCGAGGACTTCCCGAGAGCGCGTGGGAGACGGTGACGTGGCGCGAGGGGACGAAGGGAGTGCTCTCCTCTCGATTTGCGCGTGTGGCGGTTCGCGTGGCCCATCGCGATTACAATCGACGGACCCTTCGGCCTGCAGAGTGGCTGTTGGTCGAGTGGCCCACGGGAGATCCGGCGCCGACCAAATACTGGTTGTCGACCCTGCCCCCAGAGACCTCGATGGAGATGCTGGTTCGCCTAGTGGGCCGTAACTGACAGACGTTGTATTTTGCGGACCTTCCGCAGGATTGTCTCGGCGTCCTTGGTCCAGACGAACGGTTGGGCTCTCTCGTTGCTGACCTCGGCGTACTCCTCGATGGCGCGCTTCAGGGATGCGACATTGCGGAAACTCCCTCTAAGGAGCGCCTTTCGGGTGAGTTTCGAGAACCACCCCTCCACAGCGTTCAACCAGGACGATCCTGTCGGGACTTGATGGAGTTGGAACCGGGCATGACGGCGGAGCCACCGCTCCACTTCCTCCGTCAGGTGCGAGCTCGCGTTGTCCATGATCACATGCACCGCGAGGTCGGAGGGGGTCAGCTCGTCGAGGCGCTGGAGGAAGGACAGGAACTCCTGGTGTCGATGCCGATGGTGGAACTCGGTCACCACCGTCCCATCCAGGACGTTGAGCGCGGCGAACAGGTCGATCGTCCCGTGGCGCGCGTAGTCGTGGGGACGGCCCTCGGGGAAGTTCGGACCCAAGGGCAACACCGCTTGGGTGCGCTCCAGCGCCTGGATCTGGGGCTTCTCATCGACCGAGAAGACGATCGCCTTCTCCGGTGGGTTACGATAGAGGCCGACCACGTCGACCAACTTCTCCTCGAAGCGCGGGTCGGTGCTGAGCTTGAACGACTGAACTCGATGGGGTTGGAGATGGTGGTCGGTCCAGACCCGGTGTACCGTCATGTGGCTCACGCCGAGCTCGGCGGCGAGGGTACGGGTCGACCAGTGAGTCTCTCCTCGGGGCTTCGAGTGGAGAGTTCGGTCGACTATGCGCCGGACAACCTCAGGAGAGAGTTCGGGCCATCGGCCGGGTCGCGGAGCGTCCTGGCGTATGCCCGGTATGCGCAAGAGGGCGAACCGGGAGCGCCATCGGGCCACGGTGATCGGGTTGGTTCGCAGATCCTCGGTGATCTGTCGGTTGGACTGTCCCTGCGCAGCCCGCAGGACGATCTGGGAACGCAGGACCAGCCGTTGAGCGACCGATCGGCCGCGGGACCAGTGCTCGAGTTCTCGTTGCTCTTCCGGCGTCAGGACGATGGGAGGGGAACGTCGCATGACCTCTGTAACTCAAGCAAGTACAATAATATACCTACTTCTGTTACGGCCCACTAGCGAAGGTCCGATGGCGGATCGAGAGAGACTACGAGGAACTGAAGCAGGAGTTCGGGCTGGACCAGTTCGAGGGGCGGGGGTGGCGTGGCTTCCATCATCACGCCACTTTATGCATCGCAGCGTACGGGTTCCTGGCCGCTGAACGAGCCCGACTTTCCCCCCCTCGGCCTCTGGCGTTCCTATCGGCACCTCGACTACCCCGAGGCTTCCGGCCGAGAGGATCTGCTCATTCGTCCTGAGCGGCACGTCCGGAGCTCAATCACGACGTTCCGGCTGACCTATGCACGAACTTGGCTCCAGGGCCATCCGTGCGGATGGTGTGGAAGGGGATCCTAGTTTAGTGACACAGTAGAACTAGACGGCGGTCTCCCTCCTATGGACTCCCCGGCGAACCCGCGTCCGAGTCAGTCACCAGGTGCGGAGAGCTGCGACCCCGTGAGGTCGGGGCGAGCCCGTGGAGTCCGGGGAAGAGGAGATGCGGGGATCGAGCGGAGGGCTCCGCGCTCCCTGCGTGTGAGGGTGGACGAGGGTTCCCCGGCGATGCCGGGCCTCCTACAAACTGAACCGCGAAAAAGAGAAGGGGGAAAAGGTTGATCCGGGGCTCCCCGCGGGAGGCCTAGGGCATCTTGGGCTCTTCCGTCTTCGGCTCCACGAACGTCTTCGGCGAGCTCCCTCCGCTCGGAGGAGATCCTCGCATCCGACCCGCTCGTGCCAGAAGCACGGCCGCCAGCGCCAGCGTGATGATGCTCAACACGATCACCACGTACAGCAGCGCCGTCACGGTGTTGACGCTGCTCGAGGTCGCCATCGACGACTGGATGTTGTTCACGGACGTCTGCAGGGTTCCGATCGATGTCTGGATCGACGCGGTCGTAGCGTTGATCGCGGTCACTTGCCCCGAGAGCTTCCCGAGGTCCGTGGTCACGACCACCATCGATCCCAGCAGCGAGGTCACGCCCGTGTTCACCGTCGCGATCGTGGTACCGATCGCCGCGAGCGACGACTGCACCGTGCCGAGGGTCGTCTGGATGCTCACCACGTTGCCGGCTACCGTGCTCAACGTAGCGCCGAGCGCGCTCACCGACGTCTGAAGGCTCCCCACATCCGTGGTGAGGGTCATCACATCGCCCGTCACGGTCACGACATTCGCGTTGATCGCCGACAGGGTCGTCGAGATCGTCCCGAGCGTCGTGCTCAACTGAAGCACTCCGCTCGCCAGCGACGCGTTCAGATCGGTGATCTGCGCGCCGATCGTTTGCAGGTTCGCCTGAATCGAGGTTCCCTGGTCCTGGATCGTTGCGATGCCGTTTTCGACCGACACGAAGCCGGCCGCCACCTGCGACGCGAGCGCCGCCGTGGACACCGACAGGTTCGTGTTCACCCCGTCAATCGTAGTCTGGATCGACGTCAGCTTCGCCAACACCGTCGAGATCGTCCCCGACGCGAGCACCGTCAGCGTCGACTGGAAGTAGTCCGGCTGGTAGACGTTGTAGAAGTACGTCTGCCAGCTGGTCTCCCCAGCGTACACCGTAATCCCCAGCGTGTAGCTGAACGAGACGTCCATCCCGTACACGCTGTTGGTCGTGAAGTCTCCCACCTGCGGCATCGCGAACGAGATGTTCACGCTACCGTCCTGACCCCAGACCACATCCCCCGCGAACGCGGCATACGTCGGCCCGGACGTCGGGTCCAGCTGGTTGAGATCCACCTCGGCCCGCGTCGAGATCACCGCCACCGTATCGTTCGGCTGCACCGCGGTGAAGTACTGGTAGTTGTACGCCTGCTCCCCGAGTCCTCCGGTCGAGTCGGCATACACTGCGATATAGTAGCTCCCCGCAACACCCGCCACGCTGAAGGAGACCGCATTCGTGGTCGTGGTCTGCTCCACACACGTGAACGGCGAGAACCCTTCACACAGGTACCAGTAGTACGTGTACACCTGCGAGTTCGGAGTCTCGCCACCCGCCGTGAGCGCGTAGGCAGCGATCGAGTTCGGCAGCGTGACCGTAACCGCCGACAGGGACACTTCGGTGTTGATGTACGGGATCGCGTACTCATCCGAGACCGAGTTGTACATGAAGCCCTCACCCGACGTGACGTTCAGATAGATCGGATGCAACGAGGCGATGTACGGATCGGTCTGCACGTCCTGATAGATCCCCGTGAAGACCACGGTCGCCGAGTGCGACTGCGCCGTGCCCACCACGCCATCATACGAGAATATCGCAACGAACCCGTAGTTGGCCACAAGCACACCGTCCACGGTGAGGTTCAGGAGACCGCCGTTGCCGAACCCCGTGTCGCCGACCCAGTTGATCTGATAGGCATACGGCCCGAAGGAGCCCGTGATGCTCAGGGTCGCCGTGAATGCGGTCCCGGTGTTCCCCGCGCAAGTCTGCTGGAGATAGTCCGGCGAGGCCGAGGAAAGGCCCGTGCACGTGGATGAGGCCGCATACGACGTGGTGCTCACCAGCGTGAACGTCACGACCATCGGTGCCGTCGGGCTCACCGTGATGTCCACGATGAACGTGTAGTTGAACGCGTTGTGGCTATACGTCGGGTCCGTGATGTATCCCAGGAACTGGTAGAACCCGGGTAGCGACGGAACCGAATAGCTCACGTCCCACGACAGGTGGAACCAGTACGTGTTGTTGACTCCCAACGGGTTCGTCACGGTGTTGAACACGTGCACGCTCCCCAGCGCCGGGTTCGTCGGAGTGATCGCTTCCGTAAGCAACTGTCCCGACGTGAGGCTGACACTTTGGGTATCCGCCGCCACCACGCCGTTACTGTACATCTGGTAGAATCCATCTCCACCCGAGATGAGTGCGGTGATGAGTTCGTTCTGCTGGACCTCCACGCTCCGCGAGGCGGGCGACGCCGTGATGGTCACCGAAAGCGCCACCGCCACGACCGTGATGGTCGCCGTCTCGGTGTTGTAGCTCGCTGCCGGTGTCGGGGTAAACGTCGACCCATAGTTCACCGAGTCGTTCGCATAGAACACCCCGGCCAGAGGATACGCGACGGTGGGGGTTGCCACCACACAGCCCGTTGAGCACTGGATCGAAGACGTCGGCCCGGTGATAACGGTCAGTTCACTGAGATACGACGGGAGAGTCGAGCTCGGCGTACCCGGGGTGAACGCGCCGTAGCCCTGGTAGAACGTCCACCAGACGTCTTGGCTCGTTCCCGACAAGATCGTCACGTTGAAGATCGTGACCGTGAACGGCTGTACCGTCGTCGGTACGATCGTCGTGGTGAGCGGCGTGATCTCCACGCTCAGACCGATCGGAACCACAATGATGGTCAGCGTGCCCGTCGCGGTGTTGCCGATATTGTCCGTCACGGTCAACCCGAACTGATACGTCCCGGGAATGTTCGTAACGAAGCTGTACATCGGAGTCCCTTCGTAGGTCATGTTGAACGCACAGTGCGAGCCAAAGAGGTAGCCGTAGGGAATGCTCGGACAGGCCGAGAACGTCGTGATCACCGAGATCGACGCGTCCGACGTGTTCGATAGTACGAAACTGAGCGGATACTCCCCGCCCGTGACGTTCCCCCAGAAGTTGACTCCCGCCACGGCCTGCGCCACCGAGATACGGACCGTCCCGGGGAATGTTGCATTCCCCGCGACACCGTTCTGGGTAAGCCCGAGCGCCACCGTCGGTGCCACATACTGTACGCTCAGGAGTTCGGTCACCTTGACCGAGTTCCCCAGCGTGTCGTTCACCCACGTGACGATCGTGTAGAGCGCCGGAGTGAGGTAGAGGTGGGTAAAGTTGAGCTCCGGGCCGGGCGTGGAAGTGGGCCCGCTATACGTGCCATCTCCCCAGTGCGTCGTGATGCTGTAGCTACCCGAGCCTCCCCGTGGGAAGATCGAGTCACACGCCGTCTGCGTCAGCAGCATCGACGTGATGGGAGTCGTCGTGTTCGATGTCGCGCAACCGACAAAGCTGCCGGTCGTGACTTCGAGGACCGTGCTTGCCGTCAAGGCCGGAACCACTACGGTGACTCCGCCCGAGCCAATGTTGATCCAGAACGCCGACGTGAACGAGTAGCCAGCGTGGTCGATCACTACGTACGTTACCTGATACTCCCCAGGCAGCGTCCAATACGTCGCGTTCGAACCCGTCGCCGGCACGGTGCACGTGGCCACGCAGGAATCGCCAAACGGAGGAGACGCGGAGAGACCATTGTATTCACCGTTCGTCCAGGTGATCGAATACGGTCCCTCGCCTCCCGTGATCGCGTAATTGAGTGTGACATACTGGTTGGACACCACCGACGTCGACGACGGTGTCACCGTGATCTGGAGCGGATTGTAGACCGTCACCGTCTCCGGCACCGAGGCGTGGTTGCCCACACCGTCCACGACCGTCGAAGTGACCGTGTAGGTCCCCGCCGTCGGGAACGTGTAGCTCGCCGAGCTCCCGGCCGCCGTCCCCGCAGGGAACTGCCAGCCGAAGGTATACGGTGGAACTCCACCGCTCGCCGTCCCGGCCGTGAAGATGATCCCCTCGCCGGCGATCACATAGTCAGGCGCCCAGTTGAATGCCGCTAGCGCGACCGGCGCGGATTTCGTATAATTCGTGTTGATGGCGTTGGGAAGGCTGACCCCCACCGACCCGCCGACAGGGACATTGTTGCCTCCGAGGTCCGTCTGTACGGTGCCCGGGCCGCCTGTCAACGCCTGCGTCGGCGTCGAGGACGCCCCCGAGGATGGGACCGTGCTCACACCCGCGGTGTGCGCCCCTACTCCGGTAAATGCATTCCCAGTAGTTGCTCCACCGGCGAGCATCGTAGAAAGGGCCATCAATGTGACCACGATCAACGCTACGCCTACGACTCCAGCACGGCTCCGACTCTGCACGCTCGTCATGGCTTTCGAGGCAAACGTAGATTACCACATATTTAAACTATCGGAAGCATTCGTCCCTATTCGCTGAACCCGACCGCCCTCGCCCGTCCCAACGCGGAAACGTCCGCGGTGACCGAAGTTTGGATGCGATTCGCGGGAGAATCCGCTCACCTAGAACTACGTCGCAGAAACGAGTGGCGCAAGACTCGAGCGCAACACGGAAGCGCGAACCCCGTTCTCTCGAAATCGTCCGGTGACCTCCGATACGACGGCGCTGGGGCCGGGATCTTCGCCCTCGGCTCGCAACCCGCTCGAACTTCCGAGACCAACGGCATGCTCCTCGGCCGACGGACGGAAGATCGACGCTATTCGTCCGCGGATCCGCGCGGTCACCGCTCCTTGGAGGATCGAAGAGTCGAGTCCCACGGCGCTGGGGAACGCATCGGTGTACGCGACCCCCATCGATGCCCGTCCACCCTGAGGTTTATCTAACATAAGATGCGAAACGCCCCACGTGAAGCGCCCTTCGTCCCCTCAAGATAGTCCCTCGGGTCGGAAACGGGGCAGCTGGAACGTCGCAACGATGGTAGAGGCCGTGACGGGCCAGCCGATCGACGAATTTCAGGATCCCGATCGACCACTCTCGGATTACGCTCGCAAGCACCTGCGCTATCCCCGAGCGCCGGTCGCGATCGACACGGCTCCGTCCGCAGAGATCGCACCCGAGGAGCGGATCCATCCGCCGCTCGTTGGCGCGGCCGGCCGCAACTACCACGAGGTCGCGACCCACCACCACGCTCCGACTCTCGCGGCCGCCGGCGGGTCGGATGGCTCCCGCCCCGGCCGCAGCCCTGAGCGGCTCTACCTTCATTACCTCCTTCTTCACCTCGATCGCCTCGACTCCGCTTCGCTCGCCTACCTCTACCATGCGGTGCGGGAGGAGACGAAACATCGAAGGTTCTCCGGCCCCTCGGAACAAATCCCCGCGGACTCCTTCCCCTAGTGTAGCGTCCTCTGAATGGCTACGGTTATAACCGGGGAGGTCTTGGGGGCCATGTGCGAGTCGCCCCACCATTGTCTCTCACGCTGGAGGAACGGGACAGCCTCGAGAGCTGGGCGAGGGGCCACTCGACCCCTCATCGCCTCGTCCTCCGGGCCAAGATCGTCCTGAGGGCCACCGAAGGGGCTCAGAACAAGCAGATCGCCGAGGAGCTCGGCGTCCAAGCCAACACCTGCGCTCTTTGGCGCCATCGCTTCCACCACCTTCGCCTTCCCGGTCTCGAACAGGACGCCCCTCGAGCCGGTGGACCGCTGCAGATTCCCGACTCCACGATTCGGTCAATCGTCCACGACACGCTGCACACCAAGCCCCCGAACGCCACTCACTGGTCCACTCGGACGATGGCCGCACGGTACGGTGTGAGCCCCAACACCATTCACCAGATCTGGAGGGCGCGACGGCTCCAGCCACATCGACTGGAGCACTACAAGCTCAGCAAGGACAAACATTTCGAGGAGAAGCTCCGGGATGTTGTCGGCCTCTACCTCAATCCCCCCGAGCATGCCCTCGTGCTGAGCGTCGACGAGAAGACCCAGATCCAGGCGCTCGATCGGACCCAATCGATCCTCCCCTTGCGCGAAGGCATCCCCGAGCGACAGACCCACGACTATCGGCGGAACGGGACCACCGACCTCTTCGCGGCGCTCGATATCCTCAGCGGAAAGATCGTGGGGGAATGCCACAAACGGCACCGAGCGAAGGAGTTCCTGACCTTCCTCCGAACCATTGACCGCACCACTCCTCCCGAGTTGGACCTCCACCTGATCCTCGACAACCTCGCTACGCATCGCACGGCGAGAGTGAAGCGGT
Organism: uncultured Thermoplasmata archaeon; assembly: GCA_963838955.1. GTDB lineage: Archaea > Thermoplasmatota > Thermoplasmata > Lutacidiplasmatales > UBA184 > Lutacidiplasma. Next base: position 529,905 of record CAWISZ010000004.1, read on the forward strand.
GGGTTCTGCGGCACCCGCGCTTTCACTTCCATTTCGTTCCGACCAGCTCGTCTTGGTTGAACCAGGTCGAGCGGTGGTTCAAGGAGATTACCGACAAGCGGATTCGTCGGGGAACCTTCCGCAGCGAACTCGAGCTGATTGGGGCCGTGAAGCTCTACATCGAGCGGTACAACGAGGTCCCGAAACCGTTCATCTGGAGGGCTACGGCCGACGCGATCTTGTCAAAGATACAGAAGCACCAGTTAAACGTAGAACTGACGAGGACACTACACTAGCATAAGCCCGCGACGGGTCGAGCCGCCGAGGAGAGCGCCGGCGGGGAGGGGGGCCGAACCGGGGAGGGTAAGTCGGGCGAGTGCGAAACGCCGGGGAAGCGGTGCGGTCCACCGGAGTTAGGGCGTGTCCGTCGCTCCGCGAGAAGTGAATCCCCGCCGCAGTGCTCGCCATCCCGCCGGCAGGAAGCCCTTCCGCACGGCGGGGATGATAGTGCCGGGTGGAGGTCGTCGGATTTCATGAGGAGGGGCGCCCGGATCGGGCAACACCGAGGCCGACAGGACCGACACCGGGGCGGGGTGCGGGCTTTCCACGGTCGGCGGAGACCGGCCGAGAAGGTCTGCGGTCGTCACCCCGGAGACGATGAGCAGGACCCGGACTCCCGACTCCCGTTCGCGAGCGTTCGCGTCAATCGAGCATCCCCATAGGATTCGGGCGTTCTTCGCGACCTTGCTGGCGACCAGGGCGACGGCTTTCTCCGCTTCGGACACGGTCAGCGTGGAGTCACCCATGACATGCACCATCGCCCGGGTGGCCTGGGTGAGGTCGACCGGCCCCAGAAGCGGGGAGGCGAGCGCGGAGGCGACGGCATCCGTCGCCCGGTCGATCCCGCTCCCGCTCTGGCCGAGTCCGATGAGAGCGACGCCTCCGCCCCGCATGACCGTGAGGATATCGGCGAAGTCGAGATTCACGAGGCCCGGCTTGGTGACGGTCTCCGCGATGCCTTTGATGGCGGACGTGAGCACGGAGTCCGCGGTCTTGAACGCGGTCGCGAGCGACATATGCGGGGCGAGCTTGAGCAGCCGGTCGTTTTCGATGACGATGGTCGTGTCGCAGATCTGGCGCAGCTCCTCGAGGCCCTCGAGCGCTACCTCTCGGCGAATGATCCCTTCGCCGGAGAACGGAAGGGTCACCACCCCCAGGGTAAGGGCGCCGACCTCCTTCGCGATGCGTGCGACCACCGGCGCCGACCCGGTGCCCGTGCCGCCTCCCAGACCCGCGGTGACGAACGCAATGTGCGCACCCTCGAGGAACTGGCGCAGCTCTCCCTCGCTCTCCTGGGCCGCTCCCAGACCGAGTTCGGGACGAGCTCCGGCGCCGCGACCTTTCGTCAGCCGCCGTCCGAGGAGGATCTTTCGATGCGCCCGTATCATCAATAGGTGCGCGACGTCCGTGTTGATCGCGCACAACTCGGCGCCCCCGACTCCTTCCTCGACGCACCGGTGCACCGTGTTGGAACCCGCACCGCCGCATCCGATGACCCCGACCCGGACCTTCGCCGTCGCCGCGAATCGGGCGATCTCTGCGTCATCGGGGCACCCGGCGAAAGCCTCCGGGACCGACGGATGCCTTTCCGCGCGGAGGTCACTCGGAGGCGTCCCCGCGGCTGACGCTTCGATGGTCCTCTCCTCGACCCGCCGCGCCTCTTCTCCTTCGCTCGGATCGGTGAGGCCCGCGGATTGGTACGAGGGCGTCGGTTCGGGCGGCGCCTCGATCGCGTCCTCCCTCGGCAAGTTCGAGCGTGCGAGTTTCGGGTCCGGCGGTGAGGATGACCCGACCCCGCGCGGCAGGAGGAGGGAAGGGCGGCGCTCGCCGACCGCGGTCTGCCGCGGATCGATCGACCTCCGGGCGGGGCGAGCTCGTGCCGCACCTCGCTCGGTCGAGTTCGCTCGGGATCTCCGGAGTCGGTGCGGCATCAAACGGATGCAGCGCGGACGCCGGGTTATCAATCTTCGTCTCGAGCCGCACCGGGCCGGCCCCTTGCTGCGTCTCTCGCTTTCGTGGATCCGGTCGGAGAACCTTGGAATCGGGAGATGCCTCCCGCCACCGACGAATCCGCTACAGAGCCTTTCGACGCCACGCGTTGGCTCGGAACAAAGCTCGGAGTGAAGGCTCTTAGCTCGATCCGCCACTTCCGGGATCGGAGGGCGGCGTCGGCGGAGAAGACCAGGCTGCGACCGGAGGCGGCCGCCGGTGCCTCATCACACCGATCGCCACACCGACGAATACACCTGCTATTGCAACCCCGATTACGACGTAGACCCAAAACGGCAGCCCCGACGAGGAGGAGTTGGCTGAAATCGCCACCAGAACCGATTCTGCCTGGCCGTTCACCGGGAGCGTCCCCGCCGTCGTTTGATACCCGGACGCCGTGATCAGGTACGAATACGTCCCGTTCGTGAGGAGGAAGACCGCCGTCGGCCCCGTGGAGTTCGCGAACCAGCTCATCCCTACCCCCCCTGACCCCGCCGGCACCGGCGCGTCCGCGGTCAACGTCACCTGGATCATCCACTCGGTCCCGTTCGGTATTCCCGTCTGAGTGAACGTCACGGTGTAGACCGCCTCGAACACCCCCGTCACCGTCAGATCTGAACCGCTTACCGTCACCGGCGAACCCGGAGTCGATGAGACCAACTGGTAGCCGGCCCCCGCGCTGATCGTGTAGCTGTAGCTTCCGTTCACCAGCGCGCTGAACGTGAGAGTGCCGTCGGGGCTGAAGGGCGTAACTTCGCCTCCGTTGAAGGCGACCCCGCCGCCCACCGCCGTCGGCATCCCCGTCTCCGTGAATGTCACCGAGTAGATCGCCTCGAATAGTACCGTCACGGTCACGCCCAACCCGCTCACAGCCACCGACGAGCTCGGAGTCGGCGACACCAACTGGTAGCCGGTCCCCGGGCTGATCGCGATGCGGTACGTTCCGTTGGGTTCCGTGAACGTCAGGGTGCCGCCCGCGGAGAACGGCGTCATCCCGCCTCCATTGAAGGTTACCCCGCCGCCCGCCGCTGCTGGCATGCCGGTCTCTGCGAAGGTCACCGAGTAGGTCACTTGCGTGAAGAGGAGCGTCGGCTCCGCCACCGCTGCCCCTTCGATGTTCCCCGTTCCGTGGTACGCCAGCGTCAGTTGGTGGTAGCCTGCGTAGTCGCTGATCGCATACGTGAGCGTTCCGTTCGGCAGCGCCGCTACGATGGACGTGGCCACCGGCTCGGTGTACGCCGTGCCGTTTACTGTCACAGTCCACGTGCCGCTCGGTAGCCCACTCTCGCTGAACGTCACGCTGTACGTCACCTGAGTGAACGTCGTCGCCACCGTCACCGCGGTGTAGCTTCCGTCGATCGCGTGCGTCCCGCCCGATATTGACGAGGTGCCGCTATACGCACCTATCGAGATATGCCAACCCGGCACGGCCACGATCGTCCACGGATACGTTCCGTTCGGACTCTGGAATGCGAAGCCCGTCCCCGTCTGTGGACCTGACGACGTCCCGTTGAACGTCACCGCCCACGCCTCCCCCGTCAGTCCGCTGACCGTGAACTCCACCTTGTACGTCACCTGCGTAAACGTCGTCGCCACCGTCACCGCGATGTAGCTTCCGTCGACCGCGTGCGTCCCTCCCGACACCGACGAGGTGCCGCTGTACGCACCCACCAAGATGTGCCAGCCCGGTACGGCCGCGAACGTCCACGGATACGTTCCGTTCGGACTCTGGAACGCGAAGCTTGTCCCCGTCTGTGGACCCGACGACGTCCCGTTGAACGTCACCGTCCATGTCTCCCCCGTCAGTCCGCTCACCGTGAACTCTACCTTGTACGTCACTTGCGTGAACGCCACCGTCACTGTTCGGGGCGCCGCTCCGTTCACCGTCACGCTGCCCGAATACGATCCTGTCCTCCAGCCGGGGACGTTCGACACCGTGTAGCTGTACGTACCGTTCGGTTCCGTAAACGTGATCGACGCCGGGGCCGTCGCCGTCAACGGCGTCCCGTTCAACGTAATCCCCCACGTCTCGCCCGTCAGACCGCTCTCGCTGAACGTCACGCTATACGTCACGAGGGAGAACGTCACGCTCTCCGTTACCGAACTCCCGCTCACCGCGAAGGTTCCCCCGGCCGAGGCATACTCTTTGTCTACCGTTGCGACCGTGTAGGCGTAACTTCCGTTCGGCTCGGAGAAGGCAATCATAGTCGCCGTATTCGGACCGAACGACGGACCGCTCGTCAGGTTCACCCACCAGGCGGTTCCCGTCGGGAGCCCCGTCTCTGTGAAGGTGACGGGATAGAGGGCTTGGCTGAACTCCAAGGTCGATTCGGTCACGGTCGATCCGCTCACCTCCACCGTCCCCGTGTACGGGAGGGTCGTTTGATGCCATCCCGGAACGTCACCGATCGAATAGGCGTAGATTCCATTCATCTGCCCGGTGAAGATGATAGTCGTCGTCGTGGAACTCTCGGGGAGGATACCCAGCGTTACCGACCACAGGGTCCCGTTCGGAAGTCCGCTTTCGTGGAACTCCACGGAATACTCGCCGACGACCGGCGTGAACGTGATCGTTGGAACGTTGACCGCCGCTCCGCTCACCGGCACCGTGCCCGACGCGACCGAGGCGGTGTACCCCGGCACCGTCCCGACCGAGAACGGGTACGAGCCGTTCGTCTCGGAGAAGGCGATCGTGGAGGTCGTCACAGTCTGCGGAACGTCGTTCACCGTCACCGACCAACTCGTTCCCGACAGGAGCCCCGCCTCCGTGAACGTCACCGAGTACGTCACTTCGGTGAAGAGGAGCGTCGCCTCCGTCACCGCCGCCCCTTGGATACTCCCCGTTCCGTCGTACGGGAGCGTCAGCTGGTGATAGCCCGCGTAGTCGCTGATCGCATACGTAAACGTCCCGTTCGGCAACGACGCGACGATGGACGTGAGTACCGGCTCCGTATGCGTCGTCCCGTTCAGCGTCACCGTCCACGTGCCGCTCGGCAGCCCGCTCTCGCTGAACGTCACGCTATACGTCACCTGCGTGAACGCTACCGTCACCGCTCCCGGCGCGGATCCGTCCACCGTCACGCTCCCCGAATACGATCCGGTCCTCCAGCCGGGGACGTTCGACACCGTGTAGCGGTACGTCCCGTTCGGCTCGGAGAACGTGATCGAGGTTGGAGAAGTCGCCGTCAGCGGCGTGCCGTTCAACGTAATCCCCCACGTCTCGCCCGTCAGACCGCTCTCGCGGAATGTCACCCGATACGTCACGAGGGAGAACGTGACGTTCTCCGTCACCGAACTCCCGCTTACGGCGAACGTCCCTCCGGCCGCGGCATACTGCTTGTCTACCGTCGCGATCGTGTAGGGGTAGCTTCCGTTCGGTTCGGAGAGGGCCATCGTCGTGGTCGTAGTCGGACCGAGCGACGGTCCGCTCGTAAGGTTCAGCCACCACGCGGCCCCCGTTGGAAGCCCGGTCTCCGCGACCGTCACCGCATACAGCACGCGAGTGAACGTCACCGACACCGGACTCGGGTTCGACCCGCTCACCGTCAGAGCGCCCGAATACGTCCCCGTCGTGATGTGGTAGCCCGACGTGTCCCCCCATGCGTAGTTGAACGTCCCGTTCCCGATCTGGAACGTCGTGGACGTGGTCGTTCCGGGCAGGGTGCCCGAACTGTTCCCGTTCAGCGAAACCGACCACGTCCCGCTATTCGGAATACCGCCCTCGACGAAGGTCACCGTGTAGCGCGCCTCGAAAACCTCGGTCACCGCCACGTCCGCTCCGTTCACCGTCACCGGCGAACTCGGGCTCGACGACACCAGCGCGTAGCCGGCCGCGGTCGTGACCGTGTAGGGGTAGTTCCCGTCCACCAGACCGCTGAATGTCAAGGTGCCCCCGCTGGTGAACGCCATCAAGCCGCCTCCGTTGAACGAGATTCCGCCTCCCGCCCCCGTCGGCATTCCGCTCTCCGTGAAGGTCACGCTGTACGTCGCCGGTGGCGCGATCAAATACTCCGTGCAATTGTAGGCGTCGATCGAGCCCCAGCCCGTCACGAGATCGTATCCGGTCCGGGCCGCGTACACGTAGTTCCTCCCAGACGTTACGTCGACCAGAGGGACCGTCGGGAGGTGCGGCGGAGTGAACTCCCGGTTCGCGAGGGAGTACAACTGCGGGTCAAGGAAGCCGAGGTTGCCGAGGCTGTTCGCTGCGAGGACGTGATCGATCTCGGCAACGATGCCCGCATCGAGTGGCGAGGCGACGCTGGTCCCTCCCAAGGAGTAGAAACCGCCGCCGTACGTCGCATTCGTGGCTCGGTACTGGATTCCGTCAACCGAGATGGTGATCAGCGTATTGTTGGCAACGCCCGCGATGTCGGGAACGCCCCGGCCCTGCCCACCGATCACGGAGCTGGCCGAAGTGTCCGATTGCCAAGACGGCTCTGGAAACGACGCCGAGATCCCGCCGGAGCTCCCGACGCGCGACGCGCTATCGTTCCACGTCACTTGGCTTTGGAGCTGCAGGTTCGAATTCATGAGGACCGTGGTGCCGCCCACGGCCGTCATCCCGAAGGTGTCGTACGCCATCGACGACGGGAACTCCGCGTTGCTGCCGATCCACTTCGAGCTGGAAGGGTTGTCTGCCGAATCGCCGGAGGACGCGAGCACCGAGATGCCGCGGGCCTGGGCCTCTTGCAGGTCCGCATACCAGGCCGAATCGTTCCCATCGGTCCCGCCCCAAGAGTTCGAGATGACGTTCACATTCGCGAGTCCGGGTGTGTGGGTCGGATTCAAAATGTAGCTCAGCGCTGCATCCAGATTGGCGCTGGTTGCGGTCGGTCCGTAGACGTTGTAGATCGAGGCTCCCGGCGCCGTGCTGCCGGCCATCTCGAGGTCCAGGGTGTTCTCAAAGTTCGCTCCGGACACATCCGTGCTTGCGCTCGGACCGGGCGGGGGGGCGCCGCTCAGCGGAACTCCATAGACCTGGGCGTGGGGCTCGCCGACGGGCAGGGTCTCGTTGAAGAAACTATAGATGTCCGAAGGGACGAACGGTCCGACGTCGGTGTGGGAGTTATCGTAACCGGACCAGAGGATCGTTGCGATAACCTCGTTCGTAGGATACCCGGATCCGGTGAACAGCGCCGCTTCGTCGTAGGCGACTTGGAAATCCGGGGCGTACTGGTCCTGAACCCCTCCGATCATTACGGGCGCGAGGTAGCTCGCGGCGGAGCCGGTCGCAGCGATGGCGCTTGCCGGTGAGGCCCGGACGAGTGCCGCCAACGAGTCCGGGTGGATGAGGACGGTCGAATAGGTGCTCAGGCCCTCCACGCTTAGGCCCGCCGACGCGAGCGGTGCAGGAAGCTCGGGGAGCTCGGTCGGGGCGAGATAGGTGCTGCCTCCAACGCTGAACTGATCGATCGTCGCGTGGAACATCTGCTCGATCTGAGCCGGGGATGCCTGGAAGGTCAGCGTCAGCCGGTCCGCAAAGGTCTGAAGCGCGTTGACACCGAAGGACTGGAAGTAGGCGATGGCCGACGCGTAGAGGGTCGGAGAGCCACCGTACTCACTATCGAACGCAGCCGCGCTGAGGTACTCGTGATAGACCGGCGACGATGGTTCGGACAGAGCTGCAAGGAATTGCGCGAGTTCAGCCGCGTGCTGGGTCGGGAAGGATACGAGGATCAAGAGCGAGGGGACCGACGCGGCTCCATGGTCGACGGCCTTCGGCACCTGAAACCCTGGCTCGGTATCCGGGGTCACGGCGAGCGGCGCCGACCGCAACTCCTCGACACTCCACCCCGTGGCAGCGGGCGCCGCGGTGGGGGGGCCACCGGGATGCAGTGAGGGAGAAGTCGGGACGACCTCCGCGAGGAGCGAGCTGGCGAGCAGCACGGCCGCCAACGCCGCGACGCCCGCGAGGAGGAGCCATCGGGGCCGGCGCGACGTTCGGTACCGCGGCATGCGTCCTGCTTTCCCGACCCATCGATGAGTCGGGGTCGGCTATCCAATCAATCCCCCCTAATAACCCCCCACGCCGTGAGGGTGCTTTCGGGAGCCCCACGGGGAAGCCTAAGGGTTCCCGGGCCGGCGTCGACGCATCCAGACCACCAGAAGACCAATCACGACCCCCGCCGCGATTACCGCGATGAGAATGTAGTAGCCGGTCAGGCCGGAGAACCCCAAGAACGTACTCGGCGTCGAGGCTGGGTTCGCCACCACCGCCGACCCATCGACGCTGACCGTTCCCCGGGTCGTCAACGACGGGTTGCCGGTGACCACGATCGAGAAGCTGTACGTTCCGTTCGGCACCAAGATCGTCAGGGTGCTCGCCGTCGTGGTCCGGACGATATCCTGCGACGAGGCCCCGGCAGCTCCCGGCGTGCCCGATCCCGTGGTCGTGTTGAGGTAGACCGACCAGGACGCGCCCGACGCCGCCCCCGACGGGCGATTGAACGTGATCCCGTACGCGGTCGTGAATGCGATCGATTCGCTCACCGGAGCGCCCGCCACGGTCACGTTACCGCTCGGCGACGTCACGACGTAACTCGCCCCGGTAGCGACTGTGAACTGGTATGTCCCGTTCGGCTGTGCAAACGTGAGGGTGCCCGCCGTCGAGCTGAAGGAACGGCCGCCCGTAATGTTGACATACCACTCCGTCCCCGATCGCAGACCAGACTCCGCAAACGTCACGGAATAGCTGGCCACGGTGAACTGCATCGTCGGCTGGATCACCGCCGATCCGCTCACCGTCACCGGACCCGTGTACGGAAGAGTCGTCTGGTGCCACCCCGAGATGTCTCCGATGGAATAGGGGTACGTCCCGTTCGGTTCGGTGAACATGATGGTGGATACTGTTGAGGTTTCGATGGCTCCGTTGAGTGCCACTGACCAGTTCGTGCCCGAAGGAAGGCCTGTCTCGGTGAACGTGATGTTGTAGGTGAACTGAGTCCAGGTAACGAGGACACCTGTCGCGGTTCCGTTCACCGTCACCGACCCAGAGTAGCCAACGGTAGTCCATCCGGAAACCGCTGCAATCGTATACGGATAGATTCCGTTCGGTTCGGTGAACGTGATCACCGAGCCCGTGGAACTTTCCGTCGCTCCGTTGAGCGTCACGGACCAGCTTTCGCTCGAGGGAAGTCCGGCTTCGGTGAACGTGACGGCGTACCTGAGCTGAGTCCAGGGAATGGGGACTCCCGCCGCCGTTCCATTCACCGTCACGGACCCGGAGTAACTGGTCGTAGCCCACCCCTGAACCGCCCGAATAGCGTACGGATAGGTCCCGTTCGGTTCGCTGAACGCGATCTCCGAGCTCGTGGAGCTTTCCGTTTCTCGGATCAACGTCACCGACCAGTTCGTGCCCGGCGGAAGGCCCGATTCGGTGAACGTGACGGTGTAAGTGATCTGGGTCCAGATCACTCCGACACCCGCCGCCGTTCCGTTCAGCGTCACCAACCCCGAGTAACTGGAGGTGGTCCACCCCGGAACCGCTCCGACGGTGTAAGAATAGGTCCCGTTCGGCTCCGCGAATGCGATCGACGGCCCGGTCGATGTCTGGACGGCGTCGTTGAGGGTCACTGACCACTCCGTGCCCGTCGATAGATTCGACTCCGTGAACGTCACCACATACATCACCTGCGAGAACGTCACCGAGACCGGGGTCGGGTTCGCCCCATTCACGGTCACGCTCCCCGTATAGCTCCCCGTCGTGATATGGTAGCCTCCCGTGTTCCCCCAGGCGTAGCTAAACGTCCCATTCCCGATCTGGAACGTCGTCGAGGTCGTCGCCCCGGGAATGGCTCCCGAGCCGTTCCCGTTCAACGAAACCGACCACGTCAACGCGTTCGGGATCCCGCTCTCGCTGAACGTGACCGAGTAGATCGCCGAGAAGGCGACCGTGACCTCGACATTCGTCCCGTTCACCGTTACCGGCGAACCCGGCTCTGACGAGAGGTACCGGTAGCCCGCCCCGGCACTGATCGTGTAGTCGTAGATCCCGTCCGCCACGTCAGGGAACGACACGACTCCTCCCGCTCCGAATGCCGTCAACCCGGCACCGGCGAAATTCACGCCGCCGCCTGCACCTGGCGGCATCCCAGTCTCCGTGAAGGTTACCGTATACGTGATGATCGGCACCGCGAACGAGATCTCCTCGGTCGCGTTCGCTCCGTGCACGGTCACGACCCCCGACGACGGGTTAGACGTGTAACCGACGATTGACCCCACACCGAAGTTGTAGGTTCCGTTCACGATCCCCGTAAACACGATCATCGTCGTCGTTGAATTCCCTGTGGTCCGGTTCAACGTGACCGACCAGTTGGTCTCTGACGGAAGGCCGCCCTCGTTGAACGTGACCGCATAGGCCGGAGTGAAGGCTATGGACTCGGTTTTCTCGATCCCGTTGACCGTCGCCATTCCGGTCTGGGGAGTGGAAAGGTATCCCCGAACGGTGCCGACGGCGTAATCGTACGACCCGTTTGCAACGGTGAACGTTATCGTCGAGCTCGTCGAGGTTTGCAAAGTGCCGGTCAGATTCACCGACCAGTTCGTCCCGCTCGGCAACCCGGTCTCTCGGAACGTCAGGCCGAACAGCTCCGCAAACGTCACTATCACCGTCACGTTCGCCCCGCGTACGGTCAGCGGCGAACTCGGAATCGACGACTGCAGTCCGTATCCGGTTCCCCCAGTGGCGGTGTAGTTGTACGTTCCGTTGGGTTCGCTGAATGTGATCTGGCCGGTCGCGTTGAAAGGTGTCCTTCCGCCTCCGTTAAAGGCCACCCCGCCTCCCGCCGCAGCCGGCATTCCCGTCTCCTTGAACGTCACCGCGTAGGTGATCAGAGTAAATGTAATGGGGACCGCGACCGCCTGCCCCGCGACTGTCACGGTCCCGCCTGCCGGGGAGAGACTGTAATCGGGGATAGTGGCGACAGAGAACGGGTGGGCCCCCGACGTCTCCTCGAACACGATCGTCGGCCCCGTGCTGGACATCGGGCTCCGGTCGACCGCGACCGTCCAGGTCGTCCCGGCGGGAAGGCCGGTCTCCGTGAACGTCACGGCGAACGTGGGCGCGTCCGTCCCTGCGCTCGTTCGAGTCTTCGCCCCGCCATCCGCATTCCCCGGGGCCACCGCAAGTGTTGTGGCGCTTAGGAGAAGCAATACGAGCACGACCACGCCGATGAGCTGGCTTCGTCCCGAAGGCCGGGCTCCCAAGCGCACCTTCCTTCGTGCGCTAACGCCCGTATTCGAGCCAGTGCGAATCCTGCCCATGTTGGGAGCGAGCTCCCGTCGATGTCGTCTCATCAACCTCGGCTGCCTCTACATCGGCCCGACGGCCGTCATCCTGCGGGGGCACTCCCGGCGACGCCTTAAGACGTACGCGCCGATGTCGCCTGTACCCTCCGCCTCGGGGTCGGATTGGACTCACGAGGTTCGTCGTTTCCTGTGCATCCGAAGGAACCCTACAAGGAAACGACCGACCAAGAGCTCCGTCCACCCACGCTCCGTCCCCCCGGGGTCATTCCCCACAGCGTGCCCCCCCCGAATCGGCGGAAGGCGCTGAAAGTCTGGTCCGCTGCCGCGACCTCGCGGGAAGAGCCCCACCCGCGGAGTGAAGCGGAAGCTGCCGATGTCTCGGTCCCGAAATGGGGCCGGAGAGCACGCGGAAACCTCCGAGGGCGAGCGCATAACTCGCGTCAGCGAAGGAGCGGCAGTCGAAGGGGGCCGACCGTCTAGGCCGTCTGGACGGGCCCTCGATGCGGCACGTCCCCGAGACCTAGCGGGTGGATCTCGCGGGTGTGCGGAGCGGGGGAGACTCTTACGCTCCGCTCCGGGCCGAAGGCGCGGACGTGGGGCCAACCACAGTCCGCTGCTCGATCGTCCACAGAGCCATGCTCTTCTCGGCTAGGATTCCAAGTGTTGGCACCGCGTTCAGCCCACCGTGCGCTGGCCCAAACGAGTAAAGAGGCGAGTCGCCGACCGCGTAGAGGTTCGGCACGTCATTCGAACTAGCCACTGTCGCGCCCGTGGAGCAGGGTGCCTCCGTCGAGCCCGGGACGCAGAAGTACTCATCGAGGGTGTTCAGGGAGTTCGCTAGGAATGTGGTCGTATAGCCCCACGAAACACCCGGGCCGGACATGAGATACGCGTTGATGTAATAGGGCGTATCGGTCGAGAGCTGGATCGTACCGTACGGATTCCCGGAGTCGGTGGTTCCGATCGGGATGTAGTACCAGCCCGCGCCCGTCACATCGACGTCCGTGCTCGCCAGGACGGAGCCGCCGAACGGAGCCGTCGTCAGCGTGACGCACACCACTCCACTACCCGTCAGGTACAGCTGTACGAAGTTCACGTACGGGCTAAGCGGGGTCACTGCGAACCCTTGGCTTTCCGGCAAGGGGTACGACGGGAAGGTTGGCAAGATCGAGTTCGTGAACGCGTAGATGTCAGACAGGGACTGGAAGATGATCTGCGTGCACGAGGGCGAGGTATACGGGAACACGAGGGGGCCGGACGCCGGAGACGGCGTATTGTACCCCGTGATCGAGGGAACCGTGAAGGTGTACGTCCCGTTCGGCTCGGTGACCGGGATAATTCCCAACCCGACCGGAGCCGAGCACTCGAAGGAGAGATACAGCCCCAGAAGGAAGCTGGTGAGGCTCAGAGGGAGGCTCTCGTGCGGCCCGTTGACGTTGACCGACCACGCCGGAGGCTCGAAGAACCCGCTCGAAGCGAGCCCGCTCTCGAAGAACCACGTCGTGGTAACCTCCTCGAACAACACCGTCACCGCGCCGCCGGCTTCCGTGACCGTGACCGACGTAGTGGGATTCGACGAGACGAACTGGTAGCAGGGACCTAGGATCGCGTATGCGAAGCAAGCCGGGGCCGTGATCGTGAACGTATAGCTCCCGGTCGGCACCATGAACGACGCGACTCCGCCCACGAACGGCTCCGACCCGTAACTCGGTATACTCACGCTGCCACCCGGCGTGTCGTACGGCAACCCAGTCTCTGTGAACGTGAGGAGGTAGGTCGGAATCTCGTCAGCGGTCCCGCCTACACTGTAGAGGTTGGGGGCGGTCGTCGAACTCGCCAGCGCGTTTCCGTACGTCAGGAAGTAATTCGCGATCGTGTTCACGATTACGGTCCCCGGCGGGTCCACGACCGGAACTGCCTGTGTCCAGCCCCAACCCACGGACCCTGTGACGAGGTAGACGTTAAGGAAGTAAGGAGTCCCTCCCTCGAGCTGGAACTCCGGGAACGAGATGTTGTACCATGCGTTCCCCGAAACCGGCACGGTAATGTTCGTGAGCAAATCGCTTCCCCACAGCGATGATCCCAGGGTGAAGTTTACGCTCCCGCTCCCGGTCAGATACATCGTGACGAACGACACCCACACCCAACCGGAGTCGACAGGGCCCACCTGGAACTCCTGGCTCTCGGGTAGCGGGTACGACAGAATAGACGACGAGTTCACATAGGCGTAAGCTACCCAGTTCGGGCCATCATCCGCCGAAATGACAGTTGGACTTGGTGAAGGGGAGGCGGGGCTTACTGGACTCGAAGAGGCGGGGACCGGTGTCACCGCTGCCGGAGTCGATACGGAGGCGCTCGCACCCCCATGTGATGCCGCGGAGCCCACCGCCGCCCCTACAGGGACGAGCGCGGCGGAGCCCAGCATGATGATCGATACGGCTACGGCTATCCATGCGACCTTGCTTCGCGATGTCATGGGCTCACGGCTCACTCCGCCCCGGTATTTAAAGTGATGCCGATTCTTGGGTTCGTGTATAACTGTTTAAGAAGCGGGACACGCCCTCTCCCGGCCGTTTGGCCCACCGGGGGAACCGCCCGAGGTCGAACGCCCGCGAGTTATACAGCATGGAGAACTCCGCTTCCAGCGCGAGGAGCCCAGGCCCGAGCGTAGTGGGGGACTGCAGCACTCCTCTTCGGTGTCGAGCTGGCGGTCCCTCCGGGCCAGCGGGAAGCTTGGCCGGACTCACCAGACCGCGCCGTGCGTCGCTTTGGGGCTGACCGGCGTATCCTGATCTGGGATCCCCGCAGGTCGAGGCGAACGGAGTCAGTTCCCCGTCGCGGGGGGATGACGGAGGCGATGCGCCTGCGGTCCTACCGGATGAGGTCGATAACGTCCTCGGACTGGCCCGTGGCGTAACCGCCCTTCCGACCGAGGAGACTCATCGATTGGACTCCCGTGATGATGAGCAGCACCTTGACCGTGTTCTGCATCTCGGGGGTGTTCTCGACGGAGCAACCCCAGATGATCTGGGCTCGCTTCGAAATCTTGGCGCCGACAAGCGCTGCTGCCTTCTCGGCCTCGGAGACGGTCATCGAGGGGCCGCCGACGATCCGGACGAGCGCGCCCTTCGCGTCCTTGAGGTCCACGCTCCCGAGCAGCGGCGAGGTCAACGCCTCCGTCACCGCCTCGGATACTCGGTCCGTGCTGCTCTCGCTCTCGCCGAGTCCAATGAGCGCGACTCCGCCGTCCTTCATGACGGTGAGGATGTCGGAATAGTCCAGGTTTACGAGGCCCGGCTTCGTTACGATCTCCACAAGCCCTTTGATCCCGGTCATCAGGACCGCATCCGCGAGCTTGAACGCCGCGTCGAGTGGCATACGGGGGACGAGCTCGAGGAGTTTGTCGTTCTGGATGACGATGGTCGTGTCGCAGATCCTCCGGAGGCGCTCGAGCCCGTCCTGTGCCGCCTCCATTCGGGTCGCGCCCTCGCCCGCAAACGGGAGGGTGACGACGCCGATGGTGAGCGCACCGAGCTCTTTCGCCTCTCGGGCGACCACGTGGGCCGAGCCCGTTCCGGTGCCACCTCCCATTCCCGCGGTGACAAAGACGAGGTTCGCTCCCTGAAGGAACTGGCGAATCTCCGACTCGTTCTCGCGAGCGGCTTCCTCTCCGACCTCGGGCCGAGCGCCGGCCCCTAGGCCCTTAGTGGTCCGAACTCCGATGAGCACCTTGCGGCCGGCGTGGACGGTGAGCAGATGTTTCGCATCCGTGTTGATGGCGCACATCTCAGCGCCTTGGATACCCTCTTCCGTGCACCGGTTGATCGTATTGGATCCGCCTCCGCCGCATCCAACGACGCGGATGTTGACCTTGAGTGTCTCCGCGAGCTTGGTGAGAGCGGCATCGTCGGCGCTCTGGAATGCCGGCGCTTGCGTCGGGGCTTCACTCGCAGTGGCCTGGCTTTGCTCGTGCTTTGCAATCGCTTCCTGGATGATGGACTTCACGGTTCTCGTTTCTCCGCCGAACGTCAGGTCAGCGAGTCACGCAAGGGGTACTTAATCGTGTCCCCCGAACGGCAACAGTCGCGTTGTCGGAGTCCACAGCGAATCACCCCGGGCTTTCGGTCAGGAGAGGACGCTTCCCCGCCTCCTCCCGGCTCGTCTTCCACCAGAACTTATCGCGGAGCAGGATCGCTGCCACTTCGCCGCGCGTACTGCCGGACGCTTGAAGCCGGTGGACGAGGTCCTGCCGGGTGGAACGGAACTGCCTCGAACTCCCGCAGGCAGGTGCGCAGCCGCGATATCAGATATCAGTCCGGAAGGCGCACGAGGGTCAACCGACCCTCAGACCACCAAATGCTGTACGCTGGGCCCGATATGGGCCGCAATCGGAGTCTGGGATCCCACGAGAAGAGCGGTACCACCTTCACTCCCATCTCCGGTGGAATTCGGAGGGAGAGCGTGGCGGTGACGGGCCGATGAGGCGGGACTAAGAACTCGTTCCACGCGAGATTGGTTACCGGAGTGCTGGCGGGCTCCAAAAGAAGCGGGCCGACGGGGGTCGCCCCCGAATTTGCGGGTGCTTCCCCATGATAGAGCCGGGCCTTGACGGGGTGGGTCCTTCGGTTCGTGATCCTCCATCTCATCCTCACAACCCCGGCGTCTCCCGCGTCGACTTCGAGTCCAAGGAACTCGGCGGATCCCGCTGCGCTCGCCATCAGAACTGAGGCAAATCATCGATAGGAGTTATTATGGTATTGCCAAGTCGGCAACCCCTTCGTACGCGAATGCACGCCCCCGGCCAGATACAACATTCCCCATCCCGGTTGTTCCCGGCGACTCGGCGCAGATTCGTTTGGAACGGCGGAGCTGGTGGACGCTGTGTCCGTTGCCCGACTGGGTAGTCGATGTCCGCGCTGCCACGGACGGCCCGGGGATCCCGAAATCCTACGCTCCCTGAGCGGGGCCCGGTCCGTCCGGACGAGCCGCCCCCGGGGCCCAGGCGCGAGAAAATTGCATCTTGACGGAGTCGACGACCTCGGCGGACGTGGCCAAGAAGGCGTACCCCGTCAAGCCGTCCACCCGTCGGAGCTCTCGGTCGATGTCCAGCGTGTTCACTCCAGCAGATACCACCTTCGCGTTCGTAATGATCGAGCGTACATAGGCCAGGAACGCCCGGACGGAGGCAAGCAGTCCCATGAGCACGTCCCGCACCAATCGCAGCATCGGAATCGCCTCCTCGAGGGTTTCGTTGTTCACGCTCACGTAATCCAACTGGTCCAACCCCCTTCGGGCGTCTTCGAGGAGTTTCTGGATCGATACGGGTTCGCCGCCCTTCCGCGCCCCTCTTGTCTTCGAGCGACGAGGGCGCGCCCTCCCGTCAGCGGATCCTTCAGCCTCCCCGGGGCGATCGGCCGGCAACTCCTCGGTAAGCGAGGCATCCCGACTTCGAGGCACCATCGGGGCTTCGGTCTGGCTTTCCACGGCCAACGAATACTCGAAGAACTTGGTCAGGGACTCGTAGGTCGTTCGCACTTGGGGGATGGCCTGAGGGAGGGAGGCGGACCGGAACATGTCGTTGATGGTGGCGAGATTCTCCTGAACGCTCGCATCGCCCGAAACGGGCAGCACTTTTTCGAGGAAGCCCGCCTGTTGAAGTTCGTCTCGGACCTGGCGGATGTAGGCCGTGGTCTCGACGATCTGTTCGGAGAAAGCCTGCCTCAGCGTCGCGACGCACGTTGCGGCGCGGGCAATCTCCGCCCCGGGGCTGTTGTCGTTCCAGGCCGCCAGCAGATCCTCGCATCCAAAGGAGTCGAGCAGCTCCGGACGGAACGT
The DNA here is from genome assembly GCA_963838955.1 of uncultured Thermoplasmata archaeon. Taxonomy (GTDB): domain Archaea; phylum Thermoplasmatota; class Thermoplasmata; order Lutacidiplasmatales; family UBA184; genus Lutacidiplasma. Next base: position 547,014 of record CAWISZ010000004.1, read on the forward strand.
CTCGATCTGGGCGACCAACGAAGCGTGTTCCTGCTTGAGATAGAACCCGAGCTCCAGCAGAAAGTCGCTCGCAGTGCGTTCGAACGACTCCACGGAAAGATTCGGCGACGTCCACGCCAGCCGTTCCAGCCGCCGTTCAATCTTGCTCCTGGATCCGATATTCTCGACGACGCTCGCGATCGTGGTGGCGACGCTCGCCTGGTTCCCGAGTTCGTGGAAGAGCAGCTTGCTGAGGTACGGGTTAGTGTGGAGGTATCTCAGCAGCGGTTCCCGGATCGCGTACAGCTCTCGGATGGCCTCGAGCTTCCGGCACGTCGGCGTATCACCAAAGAACTCTCGAAGCTCCATCCGGACCAACGGTCGCGCTAGGAAGCTGCGCCGCCACCCGAGGTTCCATCGCTCAACGCCTTGGAGAAGGCGGTGGTCAATGTGGACAATGCGTTGTTGACGTTAATGATGGAGATGATGGCTTGCTCGATCATTCGATCGACAACGAGTCCGCTCTTTCCCTTGAAGGGCCTCAGCTTGGCCAAGTACTCAACGGAGTAGGTCCCGGTGAACGCCGCCGCCGCCTCCAAGAACGCTCTCAGAGTATTGGTCTCCACGTCACTCAGCGCGGCCGAGATCACGGGGTTCCGTATCCCTTCGTTCCGCGTCCGAATTCCGCGGTAGACCTCGAGCTCCGGAGTGAATCGCGCTGCGCTCGTTCCGAGCGCGTTGGCCAGCTCAGGGATGGGGGATCCCGCTGGATGTACCCCCGCTTCCAACTGCTGAAGGAACGAAGTCAACGCCTGGTTCAAGCCCACGAGCGAGTCCTCGATCTGCTGCATCCTCGAGTAAAATCGGGAGAGGTTCATGACTCCCCAGACTTCGATGTCGTTCGAGAACATGTCGTAGCCCATCCAGAAGCGAGTGACCACCCCCCTCAGTTGCAGCGAGTTGACCCCGGACGACAGGGTGAAGCCCGCCAGTTTGGCCAGGTTCGCGGGGTCGGCGTAGAAAAGCGCGTGATGGAGGTACATCACCGATGCGCCGTTGGTGATCTCCTGCTTGTAGGACTCCGCAAGGAACTTCATGTCCTTCATGAAAGGCTCCTCGTCGTCGTCCCGCAGTTTCCAGGTGTAGATGCCGTTGATCAGCCAGTAGGCCGACACCGAGAATCGCTTCATCGCCCGGCTGGACTTCCGCGCCTCGGAGCCCTTGGTCGCCAGACGCTTGATGCTTTCGAGCAGCTGGTCATCTCGTGGAAACTGCGTAGCACCGAGGTTCGCTTGCTGCGACGCTACGGCCATGAGGACGAAGCTGATCCCCGGGGAGAGGACCGATCGGCCATCGGGGGAGATGAGCGCCGGATTGAACTTCTCGATGAATTGCAGCTCCTTATCCTCGACACTGACCGGCCGGCGGACTCGGTTGTAGTCCACGTTGCTCATCGTCATGCCGATGACGCCGAGCGTCGTCCGCAAATTCGCGTACGCTTGCTTCAGTTCCTCGCCTCGTCCGAGCGACGACATAATCGAGGTCAGATTCGCACCCGGGTTTAGAATCGCACCGATGTCAAATGCATCGGGGTCGGGGACCGCGAACCGGGTCTCCACGGAATTTGCGATGGGGTCCTTCAGCTGGGAAAACTCCTGACTCGTGACGTTGCCGATCTGATGGACGGACAGCTCGAGATTCGCGAGGGAATACTTCGTCTCTCGGCTCGTCATCATCTGGGAGACGCGATCGACGAGGGATTGGGCTTCCAACGACCCTCGCGTGGATACACTGAGGACCATTTGCCCCAACTCGTCCCTCCACGCCACCGCCTTCTGGATCCACGCTCGGTACGCCCGCAGGCTGATGAAATGGTTAAGTTCCGTCTGACGGAACTCTTCCGCGCCCACCCTAAACTTGCCCTCTCGCTCCACCAAGACCTTGCAGGTGGTGAGCAGCTCGGCGGACAATTTGTGAAGCTCGAGAAACCCGGTGCTGCTGGTGCTACTCATGGGTTTGCCGACGGTCTTGTACCATGAGAGGAGGGACGCCGGGAAGTAGATGTCGAAAACATCGAATGTGGAGAACGACTCGGGTCCATAGCGCTCCATGATCGTCCGGACATCGTTCGGGTCGAATCCGCCGCTACCCAAATCTAGAAGGAGGTGGGCGATTCCGGAGGCGATCTCTTGATCGTGGGTTGCGGAGGGGTTTTCTCGGCTCACGAGGAAGTAGGCCGAGAACGGGTTGCTCACCGAGCCGCTTGATTCTCCAACCCGCTTCACTCCCTTCTTGAAGAGGAACGCGAGCTCTTTGAGCGCCCCGAAGGCGTTCGCGCACATCCCGGCTTCTTCGATCTTTCGCGGAATGACGCCGAACCCGAGGACGATGGGCCGGTTACCGGCCAGCTGCTGCTGCAGGGAGTCCTTGAGGTCCATGGTGGCCTGCAGGAAGGTTCCCGACCCCGTGCCGCCGCCCAGGGAATTCAGAACGATGATCATCAGGTTGGGGTTCTTCGTTTGCAGAACCAGCTTGTTGATGATCTCCGAGCTCCGATTGACGAACTGCTCCCGCTTGACGTTGTACGCCGCGTATCCCACCCCTCGCCGGTTTCCCGATCCTTGGAGCAGTTGAACGGGCTCGCCGACGAGCCAGGGGGCACTCGAGAACAATTGGCCCTCATCTACCGTGCTGAAGTCCACCGGGGCGTGAATCAGCTTCTCGACTTCCGTGCCCCGGTACTTGGTCATCCGTTCTTTCACGGCGGCCATATTGGTATCGTAAAGGATGAACGCGAAGTTGCTCCCGCCGGGTGAGTTGAAGACGTTCAGGGCGCGGAAGTAATCGATGACGGCCTCCGTGAGACCCACCCCCGTGCCTCCCATGCCGAGGAAGACGTACGTAACATCGGGCCGTGCGACTTCCGGCAGCTCGGGCTCTCCTTGCAGGGACTTGATGATGACCTCCGGGGTCCTCTTCGCCGTCTCGTACAATTCCTGCGCCCGGTCCAGTTCGTCCGACATTTTGTGGACGCGGTTCGCGATGTAGGTCGACTTGTCCGAGTTGTCCTTGAAGGCACCACGAATCAGCTCGTGCTCGTCGACCAGCGCCCCGCGGCTCCTCCCGAGCTTGGAGAACTGCCGCAGCTTCGAGACGTACATCAGTAATGGGATCAGGGTGAGGAGCACCGTAATCGCGAGGAATAGGAGCCACACGATCACGAACAGGTATGCATACGAAGCCGGGAAGGTCACGAAGCCCGGAGCGATGACCCAAGCCACGGTGAACGCGACATTGGCGAAGCAGAAGATCTGCTCCTGGACGACGACTTCTTGCGTAAAGACGTAGAGCGCAACGATCTCGGCAATGACGACGAAGATGAAGAGCGCTCCAACGATCACCAGCGTGCTGATGCTCAGTCCCAACGCCGCCGCGTCGCCCATTAATCAGACCTGTAGCCCCCGCTAGGGCCATCGCCACTACTTGCCCGAGTATATAGGCTTAGGAGACGCAACCGATGCACCACGGATAATCCGCAAGTCATCCGGCCGAGTTGCCACCGTCCGGCGAGCCCTCCGCCCGGGGGATCCGAGCGGACCGACGGGCTCCCGCGAATTGCGTCCGGAGGTCCCCCTCGAGGTGCGATTCGTCCCCCCCTGGGGTCCGGATGACCGCGCCTGGGGGATCCGCAGAGTTCGATCAGTCCGAGGGCACCTTGCGTCGCGGCCGCGCTCGCGGGGCTTCGGCTCCCAGAAGAAGTCGCAGCCATCATACGGAGTCGGAAGTTCGGCGGACGCAGATCCTTCGACTGGGCAGCGCATGCGTGACCAGGCCTACTTTGGGGTGGTGCCGGGTGGCGCCTGGGGCGGCTTCCGGAACAGGCCGACGCCCACGACGGCCACCACGATCACGACGATCACGATCAGTGCGACAAGCACGAAGATTCCGGTGATTAGGAATGCCACCACCTGCGCGGCCCACGGTGGGACCGCGGACGAACTAGTGCTCGTGCTGGTCGAGGTGAACACGACGGCCTGACCCACCGGCCCTCCCTGAACGGTCAGGTTCCCGCTCGACGGAGACGCCAGGAACCCAATCACCTCGCCCACCATCAACGGATAGGTCCCGTTGACTAGCTCGAAGCTGATCGTCGTGGTCGTCGACATCTCCGTCGTCCCATTGAACGTCACCGACCAGGAGATTCCGCCCTCGAGCCCCGACTCGGTAAACGTCACCAAGTACTTCGTTGGCGGCGGGGGCGCGATTACGGTGAAGTTGAACACCGTGAAGATGTAGGTGGGCGGTGGGGGAGGTGGGACCTGGAATAGGTCTACATAGTACGTCCCCGGGCCGAGACCGGAGGGAATGATGACCGAACACACGGTGATCGTCCCGAACTCGTCGGCCGTGCACGTGCCGACGAAGATGGAACCGACCGTCACCAGCCCCTGGGTGGGTATGTCGAGGTAGACATCGTACGTGATGCCGGGCGCCATGCCGATCACCGTGAACGTCGTGGGCCCGGGAGCCCCGGACGTCGAGCTCACCGAAACAACGTAGGGCACCGTGACTGTGAACATGAGTAGAGCGGTCAACGTGCCCGTCGCCGTATCCTCTCCGACCACCGAGTACGGTCCCGCGCTCTCGCTCGGAATCTTGAACGTGCAGACGAATCCTCCCGTTGCATCGGTCGTGATCACCGTCCCCGTGAACGTCCCATCCGAACATCCGCTCGGCGTCTGGACTGTCAGATTGAAGGTGATCGTCGCTCCGGACGATGCGGTGAACATGAACCCTGTCACCGTGACCTGGGTGTTCACGGGCCCTGAAACTGGGGTGATCGTTAGGCTGGGGACGATCACGGTGAACGTCGCCGTCGCCGTGTCTCCGGCTCCTCCGAGGCTTCCCGCTGCCGTGATCGTGTAGAGACCTGCGCTCGCCGAAGCGACGACGAACGTGCACGTGAATGCCCCACCGCTTGAAGTGCAGAGGGAGGCCTCAATCACGATCGTTCCCGTGATCGTTACCGACGTGTCGGCGAGAGAGAACCCGTTCCCGGACACCGACACCGTGGTTCCAATCACTCCCGTCGTCGGCGACAGCGCGATGGTTGGCACCGTCACCGTGAACGTTGCCGTCGCCGTGTCCGCGGCCACTCCGAGGCTTCCCACCGCCGTGATCGTGTAGGCACCTGCCGTCGCTGAGGCAACCGTGAACGTGCATGTGAACGCACCGCCGCTGAGCAAGCAGGTGAAGGTGGTTAGCACCCCGCCGCTAATCGTTACGTCCGTGTCGGACCCTGAGAACCCACTCCCACTCACCGTCACCGTATCTCCGACCACCCCCGTCGCCGGCGACAGGGTGATCGTCGGCAGGGTCACCGTGAACGTAGTCATCGCGGTGTCCCCGGCCCCTCCGAGGCTCCCCACCGCCGTGACGGTGTAGAGACCTGCGCCCGCCGAGGCGACGACGAACGTGCATGTGAACGCCCCACCGCTGGGCGTGCAAAGGGAGACTTCGGACACTATCGTCCCAGTGATCGTAATCGCCGTGTCGGCGTGCGAGAATCCACTCCCCGCCACCGTCACCAACGCCCCGGCCACCCCGGTAGTGGGCGCAAGTGTGATACTTGGCGTCGTCACGGTGAACGTGGCGATCGCGGTGTCTCCGGCTCCTCCGAGAGTCCCCACGGCCGTGATCCTGTAGGCACCAGCTGGTGCCGATGCGACCACGAACGTGCATGTGAAGGCCCCGTGACTGGGCACGCAGGCGGAAGTATCGGACACTACCGTCCCGGTAATCAGAACGGACATGTCGGTTAGGGAGAATCCGCCCCCTGTCACCGTTACCGTGGCCCCGACCACCCCTGTGGTGGGCAAGATCGCAATGCTCGGCACCGTCAGGGCGAAAGTCGCCGTCGCCGTGTCCCCGGCTCCTCCGAGGCTCCCCACCGCTGTGATCGTGTAGGCACCCGCTGTTGCCGGGGTGACTACGAACGTGCACGCAAACGCCCCGCCGTCCGGACTGCAGTTGAATGTGGCCAGCACACTGCCGCTGATCGTGACGAGCGTGTCGGACCCCGCGAACCCACTACCGCTCACCCTCACCGTATCCCCGACGACTCCGGTCGTCGGCGACAATACGATGTTAGGTTGCGTAAGCTTGAACGTCGCCGTCGCCGTGTCCCCGGCTCCTCCCAAGCTCCCCACCGCCGTGATCGGGTAGGTGCCCGCCGTCGCCGACGTGACGATGAACGCACACGTGAACGCTCCACCGCTCGGAGTGCAGGTGAACGTGGTCAGCACCCCACCACTGATCGTAATGTGAGCGTCGGACCCGGCGAACCCACTACCGCTCACCGTCACCATATCCCCAACCACTCCCGTCGTCGGCAACAGTGCGATGCTTGGCAGCTCTAGCGTGAACGTCGCCGTCGCCGTGTCCGCAGCTCCTCCCAGGCTCCCTACCGCGGTGATCGTATAGGCCCCCGCTGCGGCCGAGGCGACTACGAACGTGCAGGCGCCTTCGATGGTGCCGCCGGCGAGCGTGCAGGTAAACGTCGCCAGCACCCCGCCGCTGATCGTGACGCGCGCGTCGGACGAAGAGAAACCCGTCCCGAGCACCTTCACCGTGGCTCCGACCACCCCCGTCGTCGGTGACAACGCGATGGTCGGCGTCGTCAGCTCGAACGTCGCCGTTCCTGTGTCCCCGGCTCCTCCCCGAACGTTTCCCACGGCTGTGATCGTGTAGGGTCCGGCCGGCGCCGAGGTAACCGTAAAGATGCAAGTGCCCGTGGTCGTCCCGCCGCTGAGCGTGCAGGTGAACGTGTCAAGCACCCCGCCGCTGATCGTTACGCGGGTGTCGAACGACGAGAATCCGATCCCGCTTACCGTCACCGTGTCCCCGACGACTCCCGCCGTCGGGGAGAGGGTAAGGCTCGGGGTCGTCAGTCGGAACGTCGCCGTTGCCGTGTCCGAGGCTCCTCCGAGCGTCCCCACCGCCGAGATCGTATGGGGTCCGAGCGCTGCCGCGGTCACCGTAAACATGCAGGTCCCCGTGATCGCCCCGCCGCTGAGCGTGCAGGTGAACGTGGCCAGCACCCCGCCACTCACCGTTATGTGCGCGTCGGACCTCGCGAACCCGCTGCCGGCCACCGTCACTGCGTCCCCGACAACTCCGGTCGACGGTGAGAGTGTGATGCTCGGCACGGTCACCGTGAACGTCGCCGCCCCCGTGTCCGCGGCTCCTCCTACGACATTCCCGACCGCCGTGATTGTGTAGGCGCCGGCCGCTGCGATAGTCACCGTGAATGTGCAAGCGCCCGTGATCGACCCGTCACTGAGCTCGCACGTGAATGTAGTCAGCACGGGGCCGCTGATCGTAACGGTCGTGTCGGAGCGCGCGAACCCGAGGCCGCTCACCGCCACCGTCTCCCCGACCACTCCGGCCGACGGCGACAGCGAGATGCTCACCGCCGCGATCGTCAGCGTCGAGGTCGCCGTGTCCCCGGCGCCTCCCACGGCGTTCCCCACGGCCGTGATCGTGTAGCCACCGTTCGAGGCAGAGGCCACGGTAAAAGTGCAGGCCCCTGTGATCGAGCCGCCGCTGAGCGTGCAGGTGAACGCGGCCAGCACCGCGCCGCTGATGGTCGCATACGCATCCGACAGGGAGAACCCATTCCCGCTCACGGTCACTGTATCCCCGACCACTACGGTCGCTGGGGAGAGCGTAATGCTCGGCATCGCGATCGTGAACGTGGCCGTCGCCGTGTCTCCGGAGCCGCCCACGACATCGCCCTCCGCGGAAATCGTGTGGGGACCCGCCGCCGCCGCGGTCACCGTGAACTGGCAAAGGCCGGTGATCGTCCCGTTGGTGAGGGCGCACGTGAATGTGGCGAGTACCGCGCCGCTGACAATCACGTACGTGTCCACCTGCGAGAAGCCGCCGCCGGTTACCGTCACCGTATCCCCGGCCACCCCGCTCACGGGCGACAGCATGATCCCTAGCGTGATCACCGTCAGCGTTGCGGTTGCTGTATCCCCGGCTCCTCCGACGACATTTCCGACTGCCGTGATCGTGTAGGAGCCGACGGGAACCTGGTTCACCGGAAACTGGCAGATGCCAGTGATCGCACCCCCGCTCAGCGTGCACGTGAACGACTCGATGGTCACTCCGCCGCTGCCGCTGATTCGAGCAGACGTGTCCGATAGCGAGAATCCGCTCCCGCTCACCTTCACTGTGTGGCCGACAACGCTCGCGGGTGGTGTGAGCGTGATGCTCGGAACCCCTAGAGCGAACGCCGCCGCCGAAGTGTCCCCGGGTCCTCCATTGTTTCCAACCGCGGTGATGGCATAGAGACCGGGGCTCGCAGGGCCAACAAGGAACGTGCACGTGAAGGCTCCGCCGCTCGGTGTGCATAGTGTGGCATCGGTCACGATCGTCCCGCTTATCGATACCGAGGTATCGGACCCCGAGAACCCCGTCCCCGACACCGTCACCGTATCTCCGACCACGCCCGTCGTGGGCGAGAGGGTGATGATCGGCGTCGTGAGCGTGAACGTCGCCGTCGCGCTATCGAAGCTTCCGTCCGTTCCGGTGGCGTTCACAATGTACGGCGTCGGCGACGCCAGTCCACTGATTGTCAGGGTACAACTGAAGCTCCCCAAGGAACCCACCGTCGCTCCACATGCACCAATCGTTGCCCCGGGAGTGATCGTCATCGTAATCCCGCGATTCGGCGTGAAGCCTGTCCCCACAACCCCGACGGAAAGACCGCTCGGGCCTTCCGTCGGAGTAAGCGTAATCGCGGGCGTCGTGATGGTGAAGAACGCCGTCGCGCTATCGAAGCTCCCGTCGGCTCCCGACGCATTGACCGTGTACGGAGACGCCGACGCGGTCCCCGTGATCCTCGCCGTACAGCTGAACTTTCCCGACGAGTCCGGCGTCGTTCCGCAGACCCCGATGGCCGCGCCGCTAGTGATTGCGAGGTTAATCGCCTGGCCCGGCGAGAACCCTGTCCCCGAGACGAGGACCGAGACCCCGCTCGGGCCCTGGGTCGGAGTAAGGGTAATCGCCGGCGTAGTGATCGTGAAGGGCGCCATGGCGCTGTCGAAGGTCCCGTCCGACCCGGTCGCGGTCACGGTGTACGCGGTCGGCGACGCTAGCCCACTGACTGTCGCCGGGCAGCTGAAGTTCCCCGTCGAATTCACCGTTGCTCCGCACGCACCGATCGTCGCGCCGCCGTCGATGGCGAGTTGGATCGTCGCGCCCGGCGTGAATCCGATCCCCGATGCTACGACCGAAACGCCGCTCGGGCCCTGCGTGGGCGTGAGGATGAGCCCGAGTGCGGTGATGGTAAATGGCGCCGAAGCACTGTCAAAGCTCCCGTCCACCCCCTGCGCCGTAATCGTGTACGTCGTCACCGGGCCAGTCACAATGAACGTGCAGTCGCTAAACGTCCCCACCATCGCGTCGGTCGGGCATGAAGCCGCTGACCCGATGTGTCCGCTGCCGTCAATCGTGAACGTGATCGTCCCCCCGGGCGTGAACCCGCTCCCCGACGCGGTCACCGTCACCCCACTCGGACCCTGGGTTGGAACTAGTGTGAGCGCGGGAACAGTGATCGTGAACGGGGCCGTCCCGAGGTCGAAGCTCCCGTCCGATCCCGTTGCGGTGATCGAGTAGGACGTCGTCGGCCCGCTCACCGTGAACGTGCAGTCGCTGAACGTCCCCGCCGACGGGTCTGTCGGGCACGAGATCGGCGAGCCAATCCCTCCGCTGCCGCCGATCGTGAACGTTACGGTCACTCCGGGAGTGAACCCGCTCCCCGACGCGGTCACCGTCACGCCACTCGGACCCTGTGCCGGAACCAGCGTGAGCGTGGGAACCGTGATCGTAAACGGCGCCGTCCCGTTGTCGAAGCTCCCGTCCGACCCCGTTGCAGTGATCGTATAGGACGTCGCCGGCCCGCTCACCGTGAAGGTGCAGTCGCTGAACGTCCCTGCCGACGGATCTGTCGGGCAAGAGATCTCCGACGCAATCTCCCCGCTCCCATCGATCGTAAAGGTGATGGTTACCCCCAGGGAAAATCCGCTCCCCGACGCGGTCACGGTCACTCCGCTCGGACCCTGCGTCGGAGCCAGAGTGAGCACAGGGATCGTGATCGTGAACGATGCCGTCGCGCTATCGAAACTTCCATCCAATCCGGCTGCCGTGATCGTGTGCATCGTCGCGGATCCGCTCACCGTGAACGTGCAGCCGCTGAACGTTCCCACCGTCGGGTCGGTGGTGCAGGAGACCAGTGACCCGATCGCCCCGCCCCCATCAATGGTGAAGGTGACCGTCACGCCCGGGGTAAATCCGCTCCCCGACGCCGTCACTGTCACTCCACTCGGACCCTGCGTCGGCGACAGCGTCACCGTCGGCGTCGTGATTGCGAACCCGGCGGTCGCGTTGTCAAAGCTTCCGTCCAGCCCCATCGCGGTGATGGTGTACGTGGTCGGGGACCCGCTCACCGTGAAGGTGCAATCGCTGAACGTTCCCAGCGTAGGGTCCGTGGTGCACGAGGCCAGTGAGCCGATCGCGCCGCCCCCATCGATTGCGAAGGTGACCGTCACGCCCGGCGTGAACCCACTCCCCGACGCCGTCACCGTCAGTCCGCTGGGTCCTTGCGTCGGCGACAGAGTGAGCATCGGAGTCGTGATCGTGAACCCGGCGGTCGCGTTGTCGAAGCTCGCATCCGATCCCTGTGCTAGCACCGTGTACGCGATTGCGGATGCCGTCCCAGTGATCGTCTCCGTGCAGCTGAACTTCCCCGAGGAGTCCACAGTCACTCCGCAAGTGTCGATCCCTGCGCCGACGCTTATAGTGAGTGTGATCGTCGCTCCCGGAGTGAACCCTGTGCCTGAAACCGCAACGGTTACGCCACTCGGTCCTTGATTCGGCGTCAGTGTGATCGCCGGCACGGTGATCGTGAACGACGCCGCCGCGCTGTCAAAGCTCCCGTCCGACCCCGTTGCCGTCACCGTGTACGCCGTCGAGGACGCGGTCCCGGAGATCCTCACCGTGCAGTTGAAGCCCCCCGTTGAGTTCACCGTCGCTCCACACTCGTCGATTGTCGCACCGCTGGTGATGCCGGTGGTGACCGTCTGGCCCGGGGTGAACCCGGTCCCCGACACCAAGACCGACACCCCGCTCGGTCCTTGGGTTGGCGAGACGGCGAGTGTGGGCGTTGTGATCGTAAACGGCGCCGTCCCGCTGTCGAAGCTTCCGTCCGAACCCTTGGCCGTGATCGTATAGGTCGTCGCGGCGCCGCTAACCGTGAACGTGCAGTCGCTGAACGACCCCGTTCCGTCCGTCGTGCACGTCGGCCCCGGCGTCAGTGTCGCTCCGGTGCTGATCGTGAATGTAATCGTCACGCCGGGCGTGTAGCCCGCTCCGCTCGCCGCTACCGTCACTCCGCTCGGTCCCTGCGCCGGACTCAGAGTCAACGGCGATGCCGTGATCGTGAACGCGGCCGTCGCGCTGTCAAAGCTCTCGTCCGATCCCGTCGCGGTCACCGTGTAGCCCGCCGCTATACTCGACGTCACGGTGAACGTGCACCCACTGAATGTCCCGCTCCCACTCACGGTACACGTTGGCCCGGGCGTCAGCGTCGCTCCCCCGCTGATCGTGAACGCAACCGTCACCCCTGCCGTGAATCCACCCCCCGACGCTGTTACCGTCACTCCGCTCAGTCCTTCAGTCGGAGAGAGTGCAAGTGTCGTTGTCGCTGACGTGAGAGTGAACGTCGCCGACGCGGTTTCCGTAATGGTGCAGAAGATGCCGCAGACGCCGCCGATGACCGTTACATTCACCAACGCCGTGATTGTGTAAGCACCGGCTGGCGCCGAGCCGACGACGAACGAGCCCGTAAACGCCTCCGAGCTGCCGATGCTGAAGGAGGAGCTGGCCTGCGTCACTATCGTCCCCGTAAGGCTGGTAACTGAGATGCAGAATAGGCCAGGGCACGACGATAGGAACCCGCTCCCGGACACCGTCACCGTGTCCCCGACGTCCCCTGAATTCGCCGTGAGCACGATGTTCGTCCCCGCCGGGATGACCACCCCCGTAAACGTCTGGAACGCGGTGTACTTCGCCGGTGATCCCGTCGCTGTCACTAGGTTCGAGGCGCCTACGCTGCTGAATGTGAAGCCGTTGCCTGCAGCCGGCGTAAACGTACACGTTCCGCCGCCCGAGCCTCCGCTGATCGTGATCGTGCACAGAAGGACCGAGGTGGGGCCGGTCACTGCGATCGAGGTGTCCGTCGACGCGAACCCCGAGGCCGTCGCCGTCACGGTCACACCCGTCGGGCCTGCCAAGGGGGTCAGGGCTAGGCTCGTCAGAATCCCCGTGAAAGGTGCCGTCGCTGTGTCGCTGGCGGCGTTCCCCGTCGCCGTCACCACGGTCGCGCTGCCGCCAGCACTGAACGCAAACCCGTGACCCGTGGTCGCTATGAACATGCACGTCCCAGTGATCAAGCCCGAGCTGACTGTACAGGTCGCGAGGCTCTCGTTACCCGGGTCCGACAGCGTCACCGAGGTGTCCGTTGAGGCGAACCCCGACCCCGTTACCGTCACCGTCACGCCCGTCGGTCCCGACGAGGGACTCAGCGTCAGACCCTTCCCCGTGAACGTTGCCGTCGCCGTGTCGCTCGCCGTGTTTCCTGTCGCCGTCACCACGGTTGCGCTACCGTCGGCGCTGAACGCAAACCCAGTGCCCGAGCTCGCAACGAACGTACACGTCCCCGTGATCGATCCTGAACTGACCGTGCAGGTGGCCAGGCTCGCGTCACCCGGGTCCGACAGCGTCACCGACGTGTCCGTCGACGCGAACCCTGAGCCTGTCACCGTCACAGTCACCCCGCTCGGCCCCGAGGACGGGCTCAGTGCCAGGCTCGTGACCGTCCCGGTGAACGTTGCAGTCGCTGTGTCCGTGGCTCCTCCATGATTCCCCGTCGCCGTCACCGTGTTGGGGGTGCCTGCGAGGCTGAACGTGAAGCCGGTCCCTGAGCTCGCGGTGAACGTGCACGTCCCACCGCCAGAACCTCCGCTGACCGTGATCGTGCAGACTGGGTTATCCCTCGAGACAGGACCGTTTACCGCGATCGTAGTGTCCGTCGACGCGAACCCGGACGCCGTCACCGTTACCGTCACGCCCGTCGGGCCCGACGACGGGCTCAGCGTCAGGCTGGTGACCGTCCCGGTGAACGTCGTCGTCGCCGTGTCCGTCGTCCCTCCATTGTTCCCCGTCGCCGTGACCACCGTCGCGCTGCCGCCGCTGCTGAATGTAAACCCGTGGGCCGCGGTTGCCGTGAACGTACACGTCCCCGTAATCGATCCGGAGCTGACCGTGCAGGTGGTCAGGCTCGCATCCCCCGGGTCCGACAACTTAACGGAGGTGTCCGTCGACGCGAACCCAGAGCCCGTTACCGTCACCGTCACGCCCGTGGGGCCCGACGACGGGCTGAGCGTCAGGCTCGTGACCGTCCCCGTGAACGTCACCGTCGTCGAGTCGCTCGCCGTATTCCCCGTCGCCGTCACCACGGTCGCGGTGCCGCCGGCGCTGAACGCGAACCCGTGCGCAGTGGTCGCTGTGAACGCGCACGTCCCCGTGATGGACCCTGAACTGACCGTGCAGGTGGTCAGGCTCGCGTCGCCCGGGTCCGACAGCGTGACCGAGGTGTCCGCCAACGCGAATCCGGAGCCTGTCACCGTCACCGTCACTCCGCTCGGCCCCGACGAGGGGCTCAGCGCCACGCCCCGCCCCGTGAACGTTGCCGTCGCCGTGTCGCTCGCCGCGTTCCCCTTCGCCGTCACCACGGTCGCGCTGCCGCCGGCGCTGAACGCAAACCCAGTGCCCGAGCTCGCAACGAACGTACACGTCCCCGTGATCGATCCTGAACTGACCGTGCAGGTGGCCAGGCTCGCGTCACCCGGGTCCGACAGCGTCACCGACGTGTCCGTCGACGCGAACCCAGACCCCGTCACCGTCACCGTCACTCCGCTCAGCCCCGAGGACGGGTTCAGCGTCAGGCTCGTGACCGTCCCGGTGAACGTTGCAGTCGCTGTGTCCGTGGCTCCTCCATGATTCCCCTTGGCCGTCACCACGGTCGCGCTGCCGCCGGCACTGAACGCAAACCCGTGCGCCGCGGTCGCTGTGAACGTGCACGTCCCCGAGATAGATCCCGAGGTGACCGTACACGTAGCTAGGCTCGCGTCCCCCGTGTCCGACAGCGTCACCGAGGTGTCCGTCGATGCGAACCCAGACCCCGTTACCGTCACCGTCACACCCGTCGGGCCCGACGATGGGCTCAGCGTCAGGCTCGTGACCGTCCCCGTGAACGTTGCCGTCGCAGTGTCCGTGGCTCCTCCGTTGTTCCCCGTCGCCGTCACCACGGTCGCGCTGCCCCCGGCACTGAACGCAAACCCAGTGCCCGAGTTCGCGACGAACGTGCACGTCCCCGTGATAGATCCGGAGCTGACCGTGCAGGTGGTCAGGCTCGCGTCACCCGGGTCCGACAGCGTCACCAAAGTGTCCGTCGACGCGAACCCAGACCCCGTTACCGTCACCGTCACGCCCGTCGGACCCGACGCCGGGCTCAGCGTCAAGCTCGTGACCGTTCCCGTAAACGTCGCCGTCGTCGAGTCGCTCGCTGCGTTTCCCGTCACCGTCACTACGGTCGCGCTACCGCCGCTGCTGAACGCAAACCCAGTGCCCGAGCTCGCAACGAACGTACACGTCCCTGTGATCGATCCTGAACTGACAGTGCAGGTGGCCAGGCTCGCGTCCCCCGGGTCCGACAGCGTAACCGAGGTGTCCGTCGACGCGAACCCAGACCCCGTTACCGTCACCGTCACTCCGCTCGGCCCCGACGAGGGGCTCAGCGCCACGCCCCTCCCCGTGAACGTTGCCGTCGCCGTGTCGCTCGCCGCGTTCCCCTTCGCCGTCACCACGGTCGCGCTGCCGCCAGGGCTGAACGCAAACCCAGTGGCCGAGCTCGCGACGAACGTACACGTCCCTGTGATCGATCCTGAACTGACCGTGCAGGTGGCCAGGCTCGCGTCCCCCGGGTCCGACAGCGTCACCGAGGTGTCCGTCGATGCGAACCCAGACCCCGTCACCGTCACCGTCACTCCGCTCAGCCCCGACGACGGACTCAGCGCCACGCTCGTGACCGTCCCCGTGAACGTTGCCGTCGCTGTGTCCGTGGCTCCTCCATGATTCCCCTTGGCCGTCACCACGGTCGCGCTGCCGCCGGCACTGAACGCAAACCCGTGCGCCGCGGTCGCTGTGAACGTGCACGTCCCCGAGATAGATCCCGAGGTGACCGTACACGTAGCTAGGCTCGCGTCCCCCGTGTCCGACAGCGTCACCGAGGTGTCCGTCGATGCGAACCCAGACCCCGTTACCGTCACCGTCACACCCGTCGGGCCCGACGATGGGCTCAGCGTCAGGCTCGTGACCGTCCCCGTGAACGTTGCCGTCGCAGTGTCCGTGGCTCCTCCGTTGTTCCCCGTCGCCGTCACCACGGTCGCGCTGCCCCCGGCACTGAACGCAAACCCAGTGCCCGAGTTCGCGACGAACGTGCACGTCCCGGTGATCGATCCTGAACTGACCGTACACGTCGCCAGGCTCGTGTCCCCCGGGTCCGACAGCGTCACCGAGGTGTCCGTCGACGCAAACCCAGACCCGGTTACCGTCACCGTCACACCCGTCGGCCCCGACGACGGGCCCAGCGTCAGGCTCGTGACCGTCCCCGTGAACGTTATCGCCGTCGTGTCGCTCGCCGTGTTCCCCTTCGCCGTTACTACGGTCGCGCTGCCACCGCTGCTGAACGCAAACCCAGTGCCCGCGCTCGCGACGAACGTACACGTCCCCGTGATCGATCCCGAACTGACCGTACACGTCGCTAAGCTCGCGTCCCCCGGGTCCGAGAGCATCACCGAGGTATCCGTCGACGCGAACCCAGACCCCGTTACCGTCACCGTCACTCCGCTCGGCCCCGACGATGGGCTCAGCGTCAGGCCTCCTCCCGTGAACGGTGCCGTCGCCGTATCGCCTGCATGGTTCCCCGTCGCCGTTACCACTGTCGCGCTGCCGCCGGCGCTGAACGCAAACCCGTGCGCCGCGGTCGCTGTGAACGTACACGTCCCCGTGATCGATCCTGAGCTGACCGTACACGTCGCCAGGCTCGCGTCACCCGGGTCCGACAGCGTCACCGAGGTGTCGGTCGACGCGAACCCAGACCCCGTTACCGCCACCGTCACGCCCGCCAAGCCCGACGAGGGGCTCAGCATCAGGCTCGTGACTGTCCCCGTAAACGTTGCCGTCGCCATGTCCGTGGCTCCTCCATTGTTCCCCGCCGCCGTCACCACGGTCGCGCTGCCACCGCTGCTGAAGGCAAACCCAGTGCCCGAGTTCGCGACGAACGTACACGTCCCCGTGATCGATCCCGAACTGACCGTACAGGTCTTCAGGCTCGCGTCACCCGGGTCCGATAGCTTTACCGAAGTGTCCGTCGACGCGAACCCAGACCCCGTTACCGTCACCGTCACGCCCGTCGGGCCCGACGAGGGGCTCAGAGTCAAGCTCGTGACCGTCCCCGTGAACGTTGCCGTCGCCGTGTCCGTGGCTCCTCCATGGTTTCCCGTCGCCATCACCACGGTCCCGCTGCCGCCACCGCTGAATGCAAACCCAGTCCCCGAGCTCGCGACAAACGGGCACGTCCCTGTGATCGATCCGGCCCTGGCCGTACACGTCGCTAGGCTCGCGTCACCGGGGTCCGACAACGTCACCGAGGTATCCGTCGAAGCGAACCCAGAGCCCGTTACCGTCACCGTCACGCCCGTCGGGCCCGACGAGGGGCTGAGCGTCACGCTCGTCACCGTCCCTGTGAACGTTGCCGTCGCGGTGTCGCTCGCCGAGTTCCCTGTTGCCGTCACTACGGTCGCTCTGCCGCCGCCGCTGAACGCAAACCCGTGCCCCGTGGTCGCTGTGAACGTACACGTCCCCGTGATCGATCCGGCGCTGACCGTACACGACGGCACTAGGCTCGCGTCTCCTGGGTCTGACAGCGTCACCGAGGTGTCCGTCGACGCGAATCCAGACCCCGTTACCGTCACCGTCACGCCCGTCGGGCCCGACGTAGGGCTCAGCGTCAGGGTCGCGAGCGTCCCAAAGAACGTTACCGTCGCCACGTCCGAGGCTCCTCCATTGTTCCCCTTCGCCGTCACTATGGTCGCGCTCCCGGGCGGGCTGCTGAACGCAAATCCGTGCCCCGTGGTCGCTGTGAACGTACACGTTCCCGTGATCGATCCTGAACTGACCGTACACGACGCCTTCAGGGTCGGGTCACCCGGGTCCGACAGCGCTACCGAGGTGTCCGTTGACGCGAACCCAGAGCCCGTTACCGTCACCGTCACGCCCGTGGGGCCCGACGACGGGCTCAGCGTCAGACCCTTCCCCGTAAACGTGGCCGTCGCCGTGATGCTCGACGGTGTCGTTCCCGTCGCTGTCACCACGGTCGCGCTCCCGCCAGCGCTGAACGCAAACCCGTGCGCCGCGGTCGCTGTGAACGTACACGTTCCCGTGATAGTTCCCGAAGTGACCGAACATGTCGCCAGGGTCGCGTCGCCCGGGTTCGACAGCGTCACCGAGGTGTCCGGCGCGAACCCCGAGCCCGAGGCCGTCACCGTCACCCCGCTCAGCCCCGACGAGGGGCTCAGCGTAAGGCTCGCGATCGTCCCCGTGAACGTTGCCGTCGCCGTGTAGCTCGCCGGTGATGCCGTCGCCGTCACCACGGTCGCGGTGCCGCCGCTGCTGAACGTAAACCCAGTGCCCGCGTTCGCGACGAACGTACACGTCCCCGTGATCGCTCCCGAAGTGACCGAACATGTCGCCAGGGTCGCGTCGCCCGGGTTCGACAGCGTCACCGAGGTGTCCGTCGACGCGAACCCGGACCCCGTTACTGTCACCGCCACGCCCGTCGGGCCGGACGAGGGGCTCAGCGTAAGGCTCGGGACCGTCCCCGTGAACGTTGCCGTTCCCAGGTCGCTGGCCGTGTTCCCCGTTGCCGCCACCGCGTTCGATGTGCCTCCGGTGGTGAACGTGAAGCCGTTGCCCGAAGTCGGTGTAAACGTGCACGTCCCACCGCCCGAACCCGCCGGCGAAACCGTGATCGTGCAGAGCGTGACCGAGGTGGGGCCGCTCAACGTGATCGAGGTGTCCGTAGACGCGAACCCGGACCAGGTTGCCGTCACCGTCACACCCGTCGGGCCGTACGAGGGGTTCAGCGTCAGACTGGTGACCGTCGCCGTGAACGTTGCCGTCGCCGTGTCGCTCGCCGGTGATCCGACCGCTGTCACCGTGTTGGAGGTGCCTCCGCTGCCGAACGTGAAGCCGTTGCCCGTGCTCGGCGTGAACGTGCACGTCCCACCGCCCGAACCTGCCGGCGAAACCGTAATGGTGCACAGCAGGACCAAGGTGGGGCCGTCCACCGCGATGGAGGTGTCCGTCGACGCGAACCCGGACGCCGTCGCCGTCACCGTCACGCCCGTCGGGCCCGACGATGGGCTCAGTGTCAGGCTCGCCACCGTTCCTGTGAACGTCGCCATCGCCGCGTCGCTCGCCGAGTTCCCCGTTGCCGTCACTACGGTCGCGCTACCTCCGCTGCTGAAGGCAAACCCAGTGCCCGAGCTCGCGACGAACGTACACGTCCCTGTGATCGCTCCTGAGCTGGCCGCACACGTCGCGAGACTCGCGTCACCCGGGTCCGACACCAATACCGAGCTGTCCGTCGACGCGAACCCAGTGCCCGTTACCGTCACCGTCACGCCCGTCGGCCCCGACGATGGGCTCAGCGTCAGGCTCGCCACCGTCCCCGTAAACGTTGCCGTCGCCGTGTCACTCGCCATGTCCCCCGTCGCCATCACCGCGGTCGCGCTACCTCCGCTGCTGAAGGCAAACCCAGTGCCCGAGCTCGCGACGAACGTACACGTCCCTGTAATCGCTCCTGAGCTGGCCGCACACGTCGCGAGACTCGCGTCACCCGGGTCCGACAGCGTCACCGAGTCGTCCGTCGACGCGAACCCAGTGCCGGTTACTGTCACCGTCACGCCCGTCGGGCCAGACGACGGGCTCAGAATCAGGCTCGTGACCGTTCCCGTGAACGTTGCCGTCGCCGTGTCGCTCGCCATGTCCCCCGTCGCCATCACCACGGTCGCGCTGCCACCGCTGCTGAACGCAAACCCTGCGGCCGAGCTCGCGACGAACGTACACGTCCCCGTGATGGAGCCTGAGCCCACCGCACACGTCGCTACGCTCGCGTTCCCCGGGTCCGACAGCAGGTACCGAGTCGTCCGTTGGGTCGAACCCAGAGCCCGTTACCGTCACCGTAACGTCGGTTGGGCCCGACAAGGGGCTCAGCGTTAGGGAGGTGGGACCGGCTGGAGGTGGAGGGGCGAAGGCAGTCGGCTCGGCCGAGGCCGGTCGCGCGGAAGCGGGGGAACTCGAACCGGCAGGAGAAGCGGTCAACGAAGCCGCAGAGCCCCCTCCGACGCTGGAAGAGGTAACCGAGAACGAGACACTCTGGCCCGCGGAACTCGCGGCTGAACTGGTCGAGGAAGCCGGGGTCGTGGAGGTCGGACTCGTGCCACCGGACGGCGCCGGAGGAGCACCCACGAGCCCGAGGGGGGCAAGCATGGCGCTGCCCAGCATGATGATGGATACGACTAAGGCGAGGCTTACGCCCCGATTACGGCGTGCCATGGGCCGCACGATTAGCCCGCCCTCTTGCCTTAAGCTTATCTAGCCCCATTTTCGCGACATCGGCGGGAGGGTGGCCGAAGACCCGCCACGATGTTGGGCTCCATCCTCGACTCGGCTGAGCCCCATCGATTCCCCCGTGTCCTTCCTTCCACTCGTGTGTCAAGCGCCCTATAAAGGGGTGCGCAGCCCCCAGGCCGTCAATCCTCACGCTCCTCGGCTTCCTGCGTGATCCGCTCGACCCAGATCATCACCCCGGGCACCCCGTACGCCTTGTCGGCTTCGAGTCGCACCACTTGCGAGTCGTCCCTCCATACGATTCCCGTCAGGCTGTCGAGGCAGGCCCTGCACAGCTTGTCGAGGTCTGGCCGACGGTCCGGCCATACCGGACTTCGCCTGGGCAGTCTCTTCGGCTCGGGGAGACGAAACATCATCGTCACGACGAGGGGGCCCTCCCATAGGTCACTGGGCGCGTGGTGCTGGGCCATGTCGGATACGAGGCGCCGCCACACAGCGAGCCCCCGGTTCGCGGTCGAAATCCTCACCTTTCCGCCGGCGATGAACCCCCGCGCGCTCCCTTGGGGAACCGGAATCCCTCGAACTTCGAAGGAGATTGCATCGACGCTCACGTCCGCACCTGGCCCCGCACTATCTCGCGGACTTCCCCGATGGCCGCCAGCGCCTCCTGGGCCTTGATCAGCAGGCTTTCCCGTAGGCGCACCGTGAACGTCGCATCCGTCTCGCCGAGGACCGCGTACAGCGCGACCTCGGCGCGAAGGGATTCGTACTCGGCCAGCCGGATGGTGAAGCCAATCCTCGCCCAATCTTTTCCGGCCTCGGGTCCCGGCTCGCCGGAGCCAGGGTCTGCGGGCGTGGAACGCTCTGTCGGCGGTGGAGACGACTCGTTAGAGTGCAGAGATGACGCCGTGGAGGAGGCTGTTGGCTTCGTGGCCGATCCTTGATGGGTCTCCTGTCCTGCTCTGGCCGGTGCTGAGCACGGCGGCGAGTGCCGAAATCTACGTGTCTCTTGATCCCAAGCGAGCGTGCTGATTGGGGTGCCCGCCTGCAGGACGCCGGAGCAGACAGAGCACCGCAGGTTCTTCCGGAGCGTCTCGCCGGACCCTTCTCGCGTGTTCGGCGTCATGTTCGGCCCTGCTTCGCGACTTGTGACGGCATCCGTGGCTGTCGACATCGATTTCCCTCACCTTACGGCGGTCGGGTCGGCGGCGCCTATGACGCACGCTTCCCAGGGTTGAACTTGCCCAGGCGTCTTCACTTTCACCGGCGGATTCGAGTACCGTTGGACGCAGACAGGGACCGACCATCCGTCCCCCTGGGCGAGGGGAGGAATGGTCGCAACCCCACACGCGACGCGCCCGCGCGCACCGGCGCGTCCCCGGGACCGGTCTCGTTCGACCGTGCGCACGGACAAACGTGACCGAGACTCACCGTCAGAGAATGCACGCCAAAGCAGGGATTGAATCTACGCGCTGGCGCGTCGACGCGCGCCCGAGGGCGAGCACTTCCCGCAGCGATCGAGTACACAGACGACCGAACGCCAATTTTCCGTCAGGGAATCCGTACCGTATGCGGATGCGCGGACCCGGGGACAGCCTCCGGGTGGGCGAAAACCGCAAACGGTCCGCCTACGGCTCCGCACACGTAAACCATTTGGGCGCGTGATATCTAGTGTGATGCGTCATGGTTGGCTACGTTTATAACCGGGAGCGCCGTTGGCGCCTGTGTGCGGGTCGCTCCAAGGATCTCTCTCACTGACGAGGAACGCACCCAACTCGCCTCCTGGGCTCGCGGTCGCTCCACTCCCCACCGAGTTGTGCTCCGGGCTCAGATCGTCCTTCGAGCAGCGGAGGGAGCGGCCAACAACGCCATCGCCGAGGAACTGAATACCGAGCCAAACACCTGCGCCCTGTGGAGACGACGTTTCCTCGCTGCCCGACTGCCCGGACTCATGAGCGACGCTCCGCGCGCGGGAGGACCCTTGATCGTGTCCGACTCGACCATTCGCGCCATTGTCCACGATACGCTCCACACTCGGCCGCCCAATGCCACCCACTGGTCGACTCGGTCGATGGCCGAGGCTCACGGAGTCAGCCCCTCGACCGTGCGTCGCATCTGGCGGGCCCGCCGACTCCAGCCTCACCGTTTGGAGCACTACAAGCTCAGCCGCGACAAGCACTTCGAGGAGAAACTCCGCGATGTGGTCGGCCTCTACCTCAACCCTCCCGAACACGCACTGGTTCTCAGCGTGGACGAGAAGACCCAGATCCAGGCGTTGGGCCGCACCCAATCGATCCTACCGCTACGCCCGGGAGTTCCCGAGCGGCAAACCCATGACTACCGGAGAAATGGGACCACCGACCTGTTCGCGGCCCTCAATGTGGCCGAGGGAACGGTCATCGGGGAGTGCCACAAGCGCCACCGTGCCAAGGAGTTCCTCACCTTTCTGAGAACCCTGGACCGAACGACACCGGAGGGATTGGACCTCCACTTGATTCTCGACAATCTGGCCACCCACAAGACCGCGAGGGTTCGGCGATGGGTGCTCCGTCACCCGCGGTTCCACTTCCACTTCATCCCGACGAGTTCCTCCTGGTTGAATCAGGTCGAGCGGTGGTTCAACGACCTCACTCACAAGCGGATCCGTCGGGGAACGTTCCATAGTGAGCGGGAACTGATGGACGCGCTCCGAGTGTACGTCGAGACGTACAATGAACACCCGCGGCCGTTCCAGTGGCGAGCTACGGCCGATCAGATCCTCGAGAAGGTCCGCTGGAACCGGTTAAACGTAGGTCTGACTGGCGCACCACACTAGAGGGGCGAGCGATGAAACGGAGGAAGCGCACGCTCGGGCCGTGGGAGCTCAGTCACAAGACCTACTCGTTCCGAGCGCCGCCCGAGCTCGTCGAGCGCGTTGAAGCGCTGCGCAAGAAGAAGCCGCTTCAGGAGATCGTACTCAAAGGTCTCGGACTTGTCGGGATAGAAGCCAATGCGTACGACAAAGGGCTTACAGATGGGGACAGGATCGGCTACGAGCGCGGAAAGGCCGAGTGGGACGGATTGGTTCGCTTGCCCTGTCATCGGTGCGGGGAAGCAGGAACCATCAATGTGATCCGCGAGCCAAATCTGCTAAACTTCCTTCCCTGGACCCACGTCGCCTGTCTGAAACCGGGAGAGGGATCCACGGGCATTTTTCGGAGGACCAAATCGGAAGTCCCTCCTGTGGGGAGCACGCCGCGGCCTGCCCCAAAGCTCGAGTTCAACTCGAGTGCTTCGGGCACCGACCGACAGCTCTGCATCGACTTGGACGCTGTCGCTTTACCGATCCGCACTGGCTTCGCTGAGTTGCATGGTTACTACAGGCCAGTGCTGCAGAAGGCCGTGGATCTCATGGAGAAGCACATCGCTGAAGACAGCGAGCTATTCGAGAGGCTAAAGCCCATCGTGGCGGACATCCGGTCCATCGCTGCGGACCTCGTGAAAACTGCCGGGGCCACGGAGGCGTAGGAGGAGCGGGTCTCGACGCGCAACGAATCGAACGGCGTCACCGAGGCAACCTCTGCGAACGGACCCAGGGACCCCCTGATCCGTCTCCCGATAGAGTCAAGTCCGGGGTGGGGAGTCCATCACCGATGCCACGCAGGAAGCTTCACCAGGCGATCACCGAGCGAGTCCTTGGTGTCCCGGGAACGGACGTGCACAAGCTCCTCGACAGCACCGCGCGCGTGCACGGGCCCCGGCACCGTCTCGATCTGGAGCACTCGATTCCGGGCGTCACGATCGAACTCGCCCGGCGTGGCCGGCTAACCCCGCAAGACCTTCAGGTGGCGCAGCTCCACATCCTCACCGACCAAGCGATGTCCGCGCTCTACCGTCGCGTACTGCCGAAGGGAGCGATGCGCCAACCGGCGCAGGAGGTTCTGGAAGCCTTCCTCGTCATGGCGATTCAATCGAAGAAGCGGCGCCGAGGGCGCCGAGCGTGGCAGAGACGATCGTGACGGTCGCCAGTCCCCGATGGGTAGTCATCGGAAAGCAGGTCTACTGGTGCTTTGACATTCCCACGACGTCGGCTTCGCTCGCCTGCTTTTGGTGAGCATCTTCCATGTGCCACTGGGTGAGGGCGACGAGTTGCTTCTGGTCCTTCGTCACGATCTCGAATCGATTCCCACAGCTTACCTTCATCGCACCGCGTGAGATACTTTGGGCCCGCTGGGCTTCTCGCGCGATCGGCATGCAAGGGTGGTGTTCGGTCTTTCCTATCGAGGGCAGGACGGCCGGGGGCGCGTCCACGACTCTTCAGAACAGAATCCGCCGCTGAGATGCGACCTCGGCGCGCAGCGATTCGAACTCGGCCAGCCTGGGGTGAACCCGATCCTCGCCCAGTCCCCGCCGGTATCGGGATCCGGCTCGCCTGAGCCCGTGTGTGCCCGCGAGGGGGTGCCGGCGACTGGGGAGGCGACTCCCGGAGGCACTGAGACGACGAGGCAGGGAACGCGGTTGGCTCAGTGGCCGATCCTTGACTGCCCTCCTGTCCCAATCTGGCCGGTGCTGAGCACGATGGCGAGTGCCTGAATCTGCGTGTCTCTCTATCACAAGCGAGCCGGTTGATCGGCGTGCCGACAGGCAGGATGCCACCGCGGTCCGAGCAACACGGATCCTTGCGCATTGGCTCGCGGCCCCTGATCTCTGGGCTCGACGTCATCCCTTCCCGGAGGCACACCCCGCAATCGTCGCCGTGCCCAGCGACATCGCGTTTACCCTCATTACAGGAAGTCGGCGCTGCGAAGTCCACGAGCCCTCCACGGCGAGTTCAGCGCTCCCTGAGCCGCCCACGGCGGCGCGTTCTCCAGCCTCCCGAGTTCCGAATCACTGGGAGGCCCCCAGTGCCGCGGTCGCCGATCGCGGGGGCGCGCTCGGGTTACAAGGCAGCCCTCGGAGCGACCCTCTGAAGGTGGTCTCTCGGGCTGAGGTTACCCTAACCACAACGTCTCCCGAAGACCCTGAAAGTGAACGTCGCCCGTGAGTACGCGGGACCTATACTTCCGAGCCGTAGCCAAGACGAGTCCGTCTCCCAGACCTGGCGCGGCGAGTCGTCGGGCCGCTGCGTGCCGTCGGAGTTCGGTCGCTGCCTTGGAAGCGGCTATCGCGAGTTCTGGATCGATGGGGACGACCCTGGAGGATTCGCCGATCGCCCGGAGCTCTTGCTGTACGAGGGGCTCTCCGAGTCCATCTCGCAGGCAGCGATGAGCGACCTCGGCGAGAACGATGGCCGGGGTGAAGCACCTGTCGGCTGCGTCGATCAGGCGCTTGGATTCGATGCCGAGGTGGGTTCCGCGGATCAACTCGATCCAAGCGAACGAATCAATCGTGAGATCCAATCCGATCTCCCTCGGTGAAGGGTGAAACGACGCTCTTGCCGCTCCCGAGCATCCGGTTGAGGGCCCGGGACCGCCTCTCGCGCACGAGCCTTTGGATCGTCTCGTCGGCGCTCTGAGCTTGGAAGGTCTCCCGGAGGCGCTCGAGCTCGACCAACGTCCTCCTCGAGACCCGCACCGACGTTTCCGCAGAACTCATACCGCCGTCTGCATGCACGCATGCGCCTTAACCGTTACGCTTGCGCTGGAAGCCTCACCGACCTCTTTCCACGTCACTCGCGGACTTCTCCAACTGCAGCCAGGGCCGCCCAGACCTTGAGCACGAGGCTTGCGCTCAGGCGCTACGTGAATCTCGGATCGATATCGCTGTGAACTGCGTGAAGTGCGACCTCGACGCGGGTGATCCAAACTCGTCCAGAGGACGGGTGAGCCTCGTCCTCTTCGTTCTCGCGGGCATCCTGCCTCCGTCACCCCGCAGGGCGAAGCCGCCCTCTCATCGAGGCGAGTCGATTTGTACGTCTGCGGTATCGTCCATACGTGGCGCTCTCCAAGCACGCGGCGATGGCACCCGAGGGTGCGTTCTGCTTCGGCTGCAACCTACCGTTCGAAGGCGGAAGCCCTGCCGTCGTCTTCGTGACGGACCTCGTGCCTGACTCCGACCGAGGGCAGATCTCAGGCTTGTACTTCCACCCCGGCCATCTAATCCGCTACGCCCACCGGCGAAACTGGACGGAGTTGGCGGATTACCTCGAGCGCAGCGGAGCGTCAAACTTCTGAGATCGGGACGGCTACCGGTCTCGGCCGCTTCGGCGCCGACCCACGCCGGGCGCGCGGGCTGAGAACGATCCTGGGTCGGGCCTGGCTTGGCGCAAAGGAGGGTCGAAACGTTCGTCTGGTCGCCGACCAGCTGACGGATGCGGCCGGGCGGGTTCCTGTTGCCATTTCGAGCGAACCTTTTTCTATCCGAGCAGGCGAACTCTACATCCCGAAACCCCCGGGTGGAGATCGAAGTGGCGGCCAAGAGCCATGAACTGCTGCTCCACGTGCATGTCGATCCGATCGTGAGACTTGCTTCGACCCTCGACCCCGAACTTCCCCGGGGGCGAAGCCGTTACCCCTCGAAGCCCGGGTCGGTGGAGCGAGACGCGGTCCTCGTCCCGGCCCCTCTCAACCTGCATCTTTGCGAGCACCGTCCGTCGACGTCAGAACACCCAAGTCGTCCGGACTCAGCCCACCGAGTCCGGTCGGCAGCTTGAGTCGGCACCACCTTCCCTTCCCGGACCGACTTCCCACAAACGCGAGCAGCCTGAGGCCCTCCTCTACTCCACAAGGGGCGGGCTCGAACCGGCGAATGCCGTCCCGGCAGTGTCTCTTCTAACGGTGCGCGCGGGCGTTCCGCGTCGTCCGTTCCGTCTAAGTCCCGCGCTGTCGCCCGGGTTGCGCCACCCTCGCGCCGCTAAGGGACTGTCGGCCTACGCATCGGAATCTTCCTCGTTGGCGGGCGCGCCCTTCTTCTTCAGCGACACCCGCTTGGGGAAGTACTTGAGGAGGACGACGTCGTGGACGGCCGAAACCCAACGGTACGGCACGTTGATCGGACGTGAGCCCTCCACCAACATCGGGTTCGACTCTGCGACGTAGAGACCATCGAGCTTCGCCTCCTCCACCGAGACCACGACGTCGTCCAGTTCCCCGACCCGCTGTCCGTCCGCGTGTACATCGTGCGACCCAACAGTTCGGTTACCTCGACGAGCATCTTCGCATCCTACGGGCGTCGGACGGTAAGCGCCCTTCTTATTCCTTTGGGCGAAGTCGAATTCGGGAGTCCAACAGCTGTTCGCTGACCTCGGGAGAGCTGCGAAGAGGCTCGGTCGTTCGTTCCGGACCGCGATGACGCCAGAGATCGGGAGACACGAGGGTACGTCACTTGCTGATGTCCACCATGACGACGTCTTTGACCGCTCGCATGCTTTTGAAGGGAATTATGAGGCGTCCGGAGGCGTCGGTCTGAAAGTTGTGACGCTCAATGTTTCGGCTCGGGGCGACGAGCATGTGCTGGATGGTCCCCGTGAGCGTGTCTACGACGAAATTGTCGACCTGGCCGAGGATTCTGCCCCTCCTCGGTCGTCACTGTTTTTCCACGGAGCTCGGTGACGAATTTGCGCATCGTGATCCCCATCGGGCATGTCGGGGTACGATATTTAACCGTTGGCTGGACAAGAACCCGGGAGGCGCAGCTCCTCGTGATCCGGGACTAACGAGGGTCCCTCCCTCTGTCAGAAGACACTGCCTTTTCGACTGGCGCCGGTCGGCGTGCGCGACGCCCCCTCACCTGAGCATGAACTCGAGGTCCACGCGGACCTCGAAAACATCTAGTCAACGTCACGTCTCCCGTCCCATTCGCTCCATCTGTTTGCGGGCACGTAGCCGCCAGCCAGGCCGACGTGCGATCCCGTTTCTGTCGTAGACTCCGCTGGGCGCTTCCCTCCAGGTCTCTCAGGTCGATTGCCAGCGCGGCAGGCAGATCCCAGGGGGCGGGCGCGGTCCCCCCCCACCGACCCCGCAGCGCTGCCCGCAGCGCTGCGGGGTCTCAGCTCCGTCTGGTGGTCCCCCCGCATCACCTCGTAGCGCCGCCGGGAATAAGTAAGGGCACACCATCCCCGGGTCGTGGGCGACCCGCTGGGCGGGTCCCGAGACTCGTCCCCGCCTTCACACTCCGCCCGTTTGGCGGACTACCCCACTCGGGCTTCTTCGAACAGTAGCGTGGAAACCGTTCGCTCCCTCACCCTTAACAGACGGCCCGAGGTCGGTCCTACCTCAAAGGGAGGAACCGGACGTGGCGATCGGATTCGTTCTCATCAACACCGCCCCCGCCAAGGAGCATGATGTCTACAGTGAGCTCCTTCGGGTGAAGGGGATCGTCGAGCTCCACCCGTTGTTCGGAGAGGACGATCCGATCGCGAAGGTCGAGGCCGAGGACTTCGACAAGCTCGGGCAGCTTATCATCGATAGGATCCGGTCGCTGCCCGGCGTGATCGACACGAAGACGTTGACCGGGATTCGCTTCTGAGATTCCGGGAAGCACGACCGTGCGCGGTCGACGGAGGACGACGACCCGGGACCTGTCGTGGCTCCCCTGCGTTCTCCCCGAGCCCGCACTCGTTGCTGTGAGATTGCAAGGAT
>CAWISZ010000005.1:0-449484 GCA_963838955.1 uncultured Thermoplasmata archaeon
CTGTGTCATAAAGGAGATAACCTCTGACGCCCTCTTGGGTTCATGCCCACACCGTCGGCCCTCGAAGAGCGTCGGTTTGACGACTACGTCCAACGCCTGGCCTCAGCGGTGGGACATCAGGACCGTCACGAGCCACTTCGAGCGTATCTGGTAGGTCTTTGTCTACCGGGCCGAACGGAAGAGCATCGAGCCTCTGGCCGCTCGCGTAGACCCCCAGCACGTCTCGGCTCGCCGATCAGTCCCTTCACCATTTCGTGGCCCTCGCTCCGTGGGATGATCGACTCCCGGGTACGTCTCTCCTATCGGGAGGTTCTCGACCAGATGGATTGCCACGGCGGCGTGATGGCCTGGTCGATTGACGATACGGGAATCCCCAAGAAGGGAACCCACTCGGTCGGGGTGGCGCGCCAGTATTGCGGCAACCTGGGGAAGGAGGACAACTGTCAGGTGGCGGTCTCGCTCAGCTTCGTGAATGAGACGGTGAGCGTTCCGTGGCCTACCGCTTGTACCTCCCCGAGGCGTGGACCAAGGACATCGCGCGCCGTCGCCAGGTCGGTGTGCCGACCGAGGTTTCCTTCCGGTCCAAGTGGCAGATCGTCGAAGAGGTGGACCTCCTCCACGCGGAGGGGGCTCCCGAGGCTCCGTGTCGCTGATGCTGGGTATGGCACCTGCGTGGAGTTCCGAGAAGGGCTGACCGATTGAGGGACTCCCTACGTTGTGGGGATTCAGAGCACGGCGACCCTCTGGCCGCCGGGGAAAGGGCCCTTGACTCCCGCTCGATGGAAGGGGAACGGCCGTCCTCGACGCTCCTTCTTCGAAGAGACCCGACGCATCGGCCGATGGACGGACTCGCTCTGGCCCGAGGACTTCCCGAGAGCGCGTGGGAGACGGTGACGTGGCGCAGGGGACTCGAAGGGAGTGCTCTCCTCTCGATTTGCGCGTGTGGCGGTTCGCGTGGCCCATCGCGATTACAATCGACGGACCCTTCGGCCTGCAGAGTGGCTGTTGGTCGAGTGGCCCGCACGGGAATCCGCGCCGACCAAATACTGGTTGTCGACCCTGCCCCCAGAGACCTCGATGGAGATGCTGGTTCGCCTAGTCTAAGGTCCGATGGCGGATTGAGTAGACTACGAGGAACTGAAGCAGGAGTTCGGGCTGGACCAGTTCGAGGGGCGGGGGTGGCGTGGCTTCCATCATCACGCCACTTTATGCATCGCAGCGTCTGGGTCCCGCTGCTGGACGAGCCCACTCTCCCCCCTCGGCCTCTGGCGTTCCTATCGGCACCTCGACTACCCCGAGGCTTCCGGCCAGAGGATCTGCTCATTCGTCCTGAGCGGCACGTCCGGGTAGCTCAATCACGACGTTCCGACCTATGCACGAACTTGGCTCCAGGGCCATCCGTGCGGATGGTGTGGAAGGGGATCCTAGTTTAGTGACACAGTAGCACTACTCGCCGACGATGAGTCGAACGGAGGTACTATAGCCGGGCTCGTCTATCGGCGAGCATGGCCGCCGAGAAAGGTCCCGTTTTCCGCAAGTACGACCCGAAGCAAACTCTCCTGCTCCCTCCCGACCTCAACGAGTGGCTCCCCGAGAATCACCTCGCCCGTATTGTCGCCCAAGTAGTCGACGAACACCTCGACCTCAAGCTTCTCCTCGATAGCTACCACAACGAGGCCGGAGGGTTCCCCGCCTTCGACCCGCGCCTGCAGCTCAAGGTTCTCCTCTACGGATACTGTGTGGGCGTAGCGAGTTCACGACGCCTGGAGAAGGCGACCTACGAGGACGTGGCCACTCGGTGGCTCGCCACCGATCAGCATCCCCACTTCACCACCCTCGCGCGCTTCCGCCGAAGGAATCTTCCGCTCATGGACAACCTGTTCCACCAGGTCCTCGAGCTGTGCCGAGAGGCCGGCCTCGTCAAGCTTGGTCGGGTGGCGCTCGATGGGACCAAGATCAAGGCCAGCGCCTCGAAGCACAAGTCGAAAACCTACCAGAAGATCCGGAAGGAGGAGGCCGACCTGCGTCGGATCGCCCACGACCTTCTCCGCGAGGCCGAACGGGTCGACGAGGAGGAAGATCGACTCTACGGTCCCGACAAGAACCCGCTACTCCACCCCCTACCTCCCGATTGGAAGGAGCGGCTGAAGAAGCTCAAGAAGGGCCGCACGGCCATCGAGGAGCGGGAGCGGAAGAAGGGCAAGAGCGAGCCCGAAGCGAAGACGCAGCACAACTTCACGGACCCCGACTCGAGGATTCTGCAGGAGAGTGGGAACAAGGGGGGTTACATTCAAGGATACAACGCCCAGGCCGCGGTGGACGCGAAGAGCCAGGTGATCGTGATGGCCGCGGTGACGCAGGAGAACGGCGATGGTCAACACCTGCTTCCGATGATCGAGGAGTTGGAGCGGGTGCTCCCCGAGCTCCCGCGCAAGATACTCGTGGACGTCGGATACTTCAGCGAGGCCCAGATCCGCGCAGTGGAGGCGAAGGGGGTCGAGGTGTACTGCCCTCCCGAGCCATGGAGAGTGGCGGAGACGGCTCCGTGTCCGAGAGGTCGCCCACCTCTCCATGAACGGTACACGGGGTTCATGCGACGGAAGCTTCGGAGTGTCCGAGGTCGGGCGGAGTACCGGTGGCGGAAGGTCAGCGTAGAACCGGTGTTCGGTCAGATCAAACAGGGCCGAGGGCTACGCCAGTTCCTCTTGCGGGGGCGTCCGAAGGTCGGGGCGGAGTGGAAGTTGTGGTGTCTCACCCACAACGTACGGAAGCTCCACACCGCTGGGTGGGGCTGAGGAGCGAGACGGCGAGCGGACCTCGGGAGTAGAACAACCCCACAGCGCCGATTCCTCGTGTGTCCGCGCTCAGATCGGAGTAGGACTACGGGCTCCTAGCCGAGCCGAACTCGCGCCTACTCCGCGGCGTCGCTCGGAGGGGTGGGCACCCGGGTGAGATACTCCGAGGGGACCTGATCGGTGAGAAAGACGGTCTTTCCGGCCCGCATGATCACGAGGCCATCTCCGCGGGCGCGCTTCGCATCGATCTCGAGGATCACCGGGTTCGGCCGCCGGACCGAGCCCGCGTTGCGGGCGTCCTGGGCGGTCTTGGAGAGGTGTACCTTGCGTCGATCCGATGGCTTGAGCCCGACCTCGAGGACGATGGCGACCTCCTCCTCGGTCACGGGGTAATAGAGCTGGTCGGGGACGTTCTCGGTCGGCAGATCGAGCGCGATCTCGAGGGTGTGGCCGTAGGTCGCACGGATCCGATCGTCCCGCACCTCGTAGCGTCCCTTCGCATCGGTCTCGGCGATCGCCACCAGGTGGTGCACGCGCAGCCAGTGGTAGGCGCGGTGCTGCTGAGAGATCGCGCGGACGATCTGAGGCAGCGAGACCCAGCCGTGCTCGTCCATCGTGAGGTGGTAGCGGTCGGGGAAGTGGCGCAGGATGCCCGTCAGGATCCGACCGAGGTGGTCGAGTTCCCGGTCGTCCATGAGGAACTTGGAGGGCTGCCCGCAGACCGGGCAGTTGTCGCCCCGAAAGTAGCCGTGCTGGTCGCACTCCTTCAGCATCGGGTGCGGTCCCCTACGAGCGGATCTTGTCGGCCTTCTTGTCGAAGTCCGTGAGCAGGTCGCCGTACATGTCCGCGAGATCCTTGAGCACCCGCTTGAGCACCTGCTGGGGCTTCTCGCCCTTGGTCTTCAGGTAGAGCGTGGGCCGGTCGAGGTATGGGTGGCCCAGATAGTACCGGGCCTCCACGACCTTCTCCTCGCGCTGCAAGGCTTCCACCAAGGGGATGAGGAGGGTCTCCTCACCCTGCGGAAGCTCCAAGCGGAGCGTATCCGATTCTCGTTCTGCGACTCGAACGTCCATCGGCGGCCTTCGGGAAACGGGCCACTAGGGCCCCATTCTTAAGGGTGGCGGAGCCGAAAGTACGGCAACGCGCGCTCCCGCGCGCTCCGGGGAACGCATCGCGCCCGTATCCGTGCGCCCCGACGCGCCTATAACTCCCCCAGCTTCCTCCCCGACCGAATGCGCGTCCTGGTGGTCGGGGGCGGAGCCCGGGAGCACGCGATCGCCCGCACCCTCTCCGTGGCCGGCGCGGAGATCGTCAACGTCGCCCCCCACACGAACCCGGGGATCGCGCGCCTCGCCCGCGCTTCGGCTCGCTCCGAGATCACGGACGCCGATGCGGTCGTGGCATTCGCCGAGCGCCAAGAGATCGATTACGCCGTGATCGGACCCGAGGCCGCGCTCGCCGCCGGAGTCGCGGACGCGTTGCGGGCCGCGGAGATCTCCGTCGTCGGGCCCTCTGCATCGGGGGCACGGATCGAGTCGTCGAAGCTGTACTGCCGCGAGCTCCTCGCGCGCCACGGGGTCGGAGGTCAGCCGCGCTTCGCCGCCCCGCGAAGCATCGATGAAGTCGATTCCCTCGCGCAGCAGTTCGGCTCCCCGTTCGTGGTCAAACCGAACGGGCTCACCGCCGGCAAAGGCGTCTGGGTCCAGGGATCGGACTTCGCGGAAGTCAGGGAGGGAGCGGCCTACGCGAAGAGCCTCCTCGTGCAGGGCCAAGGGGTGCTCTTCGAGGAGAAGCTCGTCGGCGAGGAGTTCAGCCTCATGGCCTTCGTCACCGACTCCGGCATCTATCCGATGCCCGCGGTGCAGGACTTCAAGCGGGCTCTGGAGGGCGACAAGGGCGGCAACACCGGAGGGATGGGAGCGTACTCCCAGCGCGACCATCTCCTACCCTTCCTCCCCGCCGCCGACCGCGACGCCGCGGTCGAGATCATTCGGCAGAGCGTGGTGGCGCTCCGCGCGGAGGGGGTCGAGTACCGAGGGATACTGTACGGCGGGTTCATGCTGACCGCACAAGGCTCGAGGCTCGTAGAATTCAACGCTCGCTTCGGCGACCCGGAATCGATCAACGTCCTCTCGCTGTATGAGGAAGGGAACTTTGACGAGCTCCTGTTCGGGGTCGCGAGCGGGCGGGTCGACCCGAACCTGGTGCGCTTCCGCCTGCGGTCGACCGTCCTCAAGTACCTCGTGCCTCCCGGGTACGGCGACAAGCCGCGGCCCGGAGGGATCCTCCGACTGGACGAGCCCGCGATCGAGGCGGAGGGAGTGCACGTCTACTTCGGGAGCGTGGAAGAGATCGGTCCATCGACCGTTCAGCTCGGATCGGGCCGGGGCATCGCACTGGTCGGCGAGGCGAGCGCGATCCACGAGGCCGGAACCCGGGTGGAAGCGGCCCTCGCCCACGTCCAGGGCGAGTTCTATGTGCGCCACGATATCGGAACCAACGAGGACCTGGCGCGCCGGCGCGAGCACATGCGCCAGATCTTCGCCCCGGGGGCGAAGCCATCGCCCCTTCCGTTGAGCGTCGCTCCGGCCTCGGCTCCCCCTTCGAGCGCCGCATCGCCGGACCGGATCCCGTAGGTTCCCCGCGCGCGAAGGGTCAAATACGCCCGGCTCCCTCGAATCGTCTCCTCATGTTTTGCCCCAAGTGCAAGCGCTTGATGCGCCCGGACACCGCGGCCCACCGCTGGGTGTGCCCGGCGTGCGGAACCACCGTTCCGCTCGGCACGGGCAAGGAGGTGGGCCGTTCGACCCCGAAGGAGCGCGAGGTCTCGGTCGTGGAAACGAAGTCGGTGACGTTGCCGACGACGAACGAGGTCTGCCCCAAGTGCGGCAACGACACCGCCTACTGGGTGCTGCGCCAGACCCGGGGAGCGGACGAGCCCGAGACCCGGATCTTCGAGTGCACGACGTGCGGCCACAAGTGGAGAGAGTACCAATGAGCCCCACCGCGTTCTCCGGGATCGAGAGCGCGTTGCGGCCGGACGCGATCGGGAACCCGATCACGGTACGAGGATGGGTCCTCCGCTCGCGATCGTCCGGTGGGATCCTGTTCATCACCCTGCGGGACCGGACCGGCATCGTACAGGTCACCGGCCGCAAGGATGCGCTCGGGGAGGAGGCGTTCACGGCCGCCGAGCACGTGCAGAACGAGGGAGCCATCGCGGTCGAGGGCACCGTCGCGGAGGACAAGCGAGCGCCCGGGGGCCAGGAGATCCGCGCCTCTCGGATCATCGTCATCGACGCCGGAGAACCGTACCCGATCTTCCAAGAGCAGACCGAAGAGTTCCGGCTCGACAAGCGCCACTTGGTCGTCCGCTCGCAGGACCACGTCGCCACCTTCCGGGTGAAGGCCGAGCTCCTGCGTGCGTTCCGCGAATTCATGGATCGTGAGTCGGTCCTCGAGATGACCCCCCCGATCCTGAGCGGCAACGCGGCCGAAGGAGGCGCCGAGGCGTTCGAGATCGATTACTTCGGACGACCCGGGTATCTCTCGCAGACCGCGCAGCTCTACCTCGAGGCGCTTCTCGTGCCCAACGAGCGTGTCTACGCGATCACCCCGTCGTTCCGGGCGGAGAAGATGCGCACGCCGCGGCA
Source organism: uncultured Thermoplasmata archaeon (assembly GCA_963838955.1). Lineage (GTDB taxonomy): Archaea > Thermoplasmatota > Thermoplasmata > Lutacidiplasmatales > UBA184 > Lutacidiplasma. Next base: position 6,450 of record CAWISZ010000005.1, read on the forward strand.
CCTGACCGAGTACCTGCACCTCGAGGCCGAGCTTGCCTGGACGGACCTTGACGGGCTGCTCTCCTTCATCGAGCGCATGATCGAGTACGTCGGTCATGCCATCGCCGAGCGACGGCCGATCGAGCTTCGCCAACTTGGGCGGGCGCCGGAGGATCTCGCGGCCCTCCGCGCACCGTTCGAACGGGTCCCGTACGCCGCTGCGCTGGAGGAGCTCAAGAACAAGGGGTTCCCGGTCGAGTGGGGTGCGGACTTCGGCACGGCGGAGGAGCGTGCGCTCACGATCGAGCGTACCTCGCCGATCTTCCTGACCCGGTTCCCGCGCGAGCTCAAAGCGTTCTACATGTTGCGCACCCCCCGCGACCCGCGCACGGTGGAGGCAGCGGACCTGCTCGCCCCCGAAGGCTACGGGGAGATCGTCGGCGCCTCCTGCCGCGAGACGAGCATCCCGAACCTCCTCGAGCGCCTTGCCCAGCTCGGGATCGATCCGGCGGCGTACGACTGGTACCTCGACCTGCGACGTCACGGGAACATCGAGCACGCGGGATTCGGACTCGGTGTCGAGCGCGTGCTGCGCTGGATGCTGCGACGGGAGCACATCCGCGACACGACTCCCTTTCCCCGGACCCCGAGCCGACACACTCCGTAGCGAGCCGGGCGGCGCGGACACGGCAAAGGTTCAAGAACGGCCGCAGTACTGCGTGCGACGTAGCGGCCTTCTCTCGGGGGGCACAGCGTGGCACTTCAACGACACTCCGATCGTGAGGAATCGAGCGCCAAGCCCGCCCCACCGGCGCCCGGGGATCTCGGCGTCGAGCGGATCACCCATCACGACGTTCCCGAGGTCGCCGCGCTGCTGAAGAGGGTCTGGGACGCGCAGCGTCCCGAGCTCCCGCCCGAACTCGTGAAGGAGTGGGAGCCGACCCCGCTCGAGTTCACGAGCCGAATGGAAGGGGTGACGTACTTCGCCGCCCGGCGCGACGGGCGGCTCATCGGGCTCATCGGCTGCGAGATGGATGGGCGGAGCGCGCACTTCCACACGCTTGTTGTCGATCCGACCGCCCGCCGCCAAGGGGTCGGGAGCGCCCTCACCCGGGCCGGCATCGAGTGGGCTCGCCGCAACGGGTGCGCGTCGATCTGGTTCGATCATCTCACGCAGTTTACCGCGCTCCCCCCGCTGCTCAAACGCCTCGGATTCACCGACGCGGGCGTCCTCCACCGACATCTGTACAACGAGGACGTACGGTACTTCGAGCAGATCCTCTGAGCCGGACGGCGGTGAACCGGGCCCCGCCGCGGGGGAGCGAGTGTTCGCCCGCCCGAGCCCGAGGTCCTGCAGGGGGTGAGATTTGAACTCACGGACTCCTACGAGACTAGGACCTCAACCTAGCGCCTTTGACCAAGCTGGGCCACCCCTGCAGAGGGCCGGCCGCGCGACCGATGCGCCGAGGATAACGCTTTCGAAGGCGAGCGGCCGAACGGACGCGCGTCGGGCCGGGAGCCCGCCGCCGATGTGACCCGATACCGCCCCCAAGAGAAACGTCTATAATCGAACGGTACTGGGGCCGACCATGCGTCCTCGCGGGGATGACGACCGTCGGGAGATCGACTATCGCGAGACCGCGACGGGTCATCCGATCGTGTTCATCGGCCAGAAGCCGACGATGACGTACGTCTTCCAGCTCGTCGCCCAGCTTCACTCCGGCACCGGGCCGGTGATCGTGAAGGCCCGTGGGAACGCGATCGGCAAGGCCGTCGATGTGGTCGAGGTCGTCCGGCGCCGCCTACTGCAGGGCCAAGTAACGATCGGACCGATCTCGATCGACACGGAACGCTTGACCAACCGCGACGGTCGGGACGCGAACGTCTCCTCGATCACGATCTCGGTGGCCCGGACGGCATCGGAGACGGCGACGCCGACGGCGCCCCCGAAATAGAGCGCGCGGCCCGGATCACCCAGGTCCCCGCCCACCGATCGCCGACCCGTTGTCGCTCGGAGGTGAGCACCATCACCAGGATCGCGAACGCGCCGAAGAGGAGCGTCGCGGTCAGCGCGATCGCGAGGAAGTAGAGCAACGCGACGAGGTTGGAGAGGTTCCCGAAGACGATCGCGTTCGCCGCGCCCACGCCTCCGTGGGCGAGGATCGCGACCGCCGCGGAAAGGCCGAGTCCGATCGCGCTGAACGTGGCGAGGCGCGGGGCCGCGCGCACGAACGCGGCGAGCCAGCCCGGACGCCGGAAGTTCCGGTCCCGCACTTCGAGTCCGAGCAGCCATTTGCCCGGAGTGGTCCCGAACGCCGACTCCGAGATCGCGCCGTAGAGGAACGCGACGGCGATGTACCCGTAGGCCGCCGCGACGAAGGAGACCGCCGAGAGCACGTCCACGAGCGAGCCGCCGATGCTCGCCGCAAGGAACCACCATACGGCAATCGCCGGGGCAGTGACGAGCGCGAGATCGATGGCGTAGGCCGCGATGCGTGCGCGGACCGACGCGAGACGCGGCGTCCACAGCGATCGCCCGACCCCGACGAGCATCCGCGCCGCCAACCAGGCACGCATGCCCTCGGCCGGCTCGGCCGGCGACGTGGCGGCCAGCGCATCGAGGTTCGCCTGGTCGGCGACGACCCATCCCGGCACGCCGAGCCCGCTCCACGGACGGGCCGGGTCGGGAGCCTCGGGAAGCTCGAGGACGCGACGGGCTTGGGCGGCTGCGTCGTGGGCGGCGGCGCTCGCGGTCCGGACCGCGTCGATCGACGCTCCCTGGTACTGGGACTGCAACGAACGGGCCAAGCGGTGCGTGGGAGCGGCCGGCGGGGTCGGGGTCGCGTCATCGGGGACGGGACTCCAGCCCCGTTCGAGGAGGCGATGGGCGGCGTACGCCGCGGCGAGCGCGAGGAGCCCCGACAGGTACAGGAGATCGAGAATGTCCGCGCCTCCGATGACGTACAGGTTCATCGGCCCTGCTCCGTACAGGGGGGGCTGGCGGAGCACATCGGCCCCGACGAGCACGCCGAACGTCGTGGCGCAGTAGGCCATCGGCAGCGCGAGCGCTTCTCTTCCCGCGAACAGCGGTCGAGCGATCAGGACCGCGACGAACCCTGCGAGCACGGGAGTGATCAGGTAGATCGGGAACTGTTCTTCGATGCCGGCGCCGGGCACTGTGTACGAAGCGAGGAACGTGAGCACGGTCACCCCCGAGGTCAGGGCCACGAGGCCGGCCACGCGCCGGCCCGCGAAGGCCGGGGAGTCGCCGAGAAGCCGGGGTGCGACGAAGAAGGCCACGAACGAGAAGGCGACCGCGATCGCCGTGACGGCGATGTCCTGGGTCGCGGCGTTCGGGAGATAGACAACGGCGAAGAGCGCGAGCGCGCTCTCCACGCTGAACCAGATCCCGAAGAACGCGAGCGAGCGACGCAGTGGCGGAGCGATGCGCGTGAAGAGCGCGCACGAAACCAGGAGAGGGAAGAGGCCCCCGCCGAGATTGATCGCCAACAGGTCCGGGCCGATCCGGGTGAAGGTCAGTTCTGCGACGTAGGCGAGGAGGCTCGCGGGTACCAACAGCCAGAATGTCAGCTTCCCGAAGCCCACGCTCTCGGCGAACGGTCCCTGTTCCCATGCGAAGAGCGCGAGGAACAACCACAGGAGCGGGGTGAGGGCGAAGGCAAGGATCGTGCCCATGGCATCGAACCCCAGCTGCCATGGATCGAGCACGGTGTCGGTCTCGCCCGCCCCCGGAGCCTCGGCACCAGGGCGTGCCCCACGACCGGCGAGGAACGTAAAGGGTTATTCCGCCGCGAGACGTGGATTCGGTCGATGGTCGCCCAACGCACCGAGAAGGACTCCCTCGGGGAGCGCGAGGTCCCGGCGGACGTGTACTGGGGGATCCAGACCCTGCGGGGCCGCGAGAACTACCCCGTCAGCGGGTTGCGCGCGAGCGCGCACCTCGTCCGAGCCTACGCCTTGCTCAAACTCGCCGCGGTCCGGGCGAACATCGAGTTGAAGGGCTTGGACGAACGCCGCGGCCGTGCGCTCGAGCAGGCGGCCCGAGAGATGGCGGAAGGGCGATTCGATCACGAGTTCCCGATCGATGTGTTCCAAGCGGGCGCCGGCGTCTCCTTCCATATGAACGTTAACGAGGTCCTGACGAACCGGGCCCTCGAGATCCTGGGACTACCTCGGGGGGATTATCGGGAGGTCAGTCCGAACGATCACGTCAATCGCGGACAATCGACGAACGACACCTTCCCATCGGCGGCGCAGGTCGCGGTCCTCCTCGCGCTGCGCGAGCTGCGCCCGGCCGTGGTCGCCCTGGCCGTGAGCCTCGAACGCAAGGCGCAGGAGTTCCGTTCGTTCGCCAAGGCCGGCCGCACCCATCTGAAGGACGCGATGCCCGTGACCCTCGGCGCCGAGTTCCGGGCCTACGCCGTGGCGCTCGAGCGCGTGGTCGAGGCGCTCCCCACCGTCGAGCGCGCGCTCGGCGAGATCCCGCTCGGAGGGAGCGCGGTCGGAACGGGGGTCAATTCGGTCCCGGGGTTCCGGGCGAGGGCGGTGGCCGAATACGCATCGCTCACGGGGCTCACGCTCGTGACCGGGCGCGACGCGTTCGAGACGATGCAGAGCCGCTACGCGCTCGGGCTCGCCTCCGCCTGGCTGCGCACGCTCGCGCTCGAGCTGATCCGGATCGCCAACGATCTACGCCTCCTGGCGAGCGGACCGTACACGGGTCTCGACGAGATCCGGGTCCCCGAGATCCAACCCGGGTCTTCGATCATGCCCGGAAAGGTCAACCCGTCGGCCGCCGAGTGCCTGAACATGGTCGCCTTCCACGTGGTCGGCGCGGATGTCGCGACCGCGCTCGCCGTGCAGGCCGGACAGCTCGAGATCAACGTGATGATGCCGCTCGCCGCGTTCGAGGTCCTGTTCTCCGCGGAGATCCTGACGAACTACCTCCCCGTCTTCGCGCGTACCTGCATCGACGGACTGACCGCGAACGGGCCCCAACTGGAGGCCTACCTCCTCCAGTCGGGTGCGATCGCGACCGTTCTCACGCCGAGGCTCGGCTACCTGAAGGTCGCCGAGCTCGTGCACGAGTCCCAGTCGACGGGAAAGTCGGTCAAGGAGCTCCTCCTCGAGCATCGGCTGCTCACCGCGGCCGAGATCGAGCAGCTCCTCGGCGGCGCCGCGCTCCTGAAGCTGACGGAACCCGTGCCGTAGGTCCCGAACGCGCATCGTTAAGTGGCGTCGCTCTCCTCGGCACCGGGGATCATGACGGCGCTCGATCGAGTTCCGGTCTCGCTCGGGAACCCCGCCTCGGAGGAGTTCCGGCACGCGGTCGAGATCCTCGGAAAGGTGGGGCTGACCCAGTACGAGGCACGGGCGTACGTGGCGCTCGTGGCCCGGGGGCTCGGAGATGCCGCCACGATCGCGCAAGCCTCGGGGATCCCCCGAACCTCGGCCTACAAGGTCCTCGAGTCGCTCACGGAGAAGGCCTACGCGAAGCCGACGGGAGGCAAGCCGATTCTCTTCCGACCGACCCCGCCGCAGGACGTGGCCGAGACCCTGAAGGGTGCGATCCAGGAGGTGTTCGAGCAGCTCGCGGAGCTGCACCGGGCAGTCGCCGAGCACGGGGAACCGCAGCTCGTGTATCTCCTGAGCGGCCGCGACAAGGTCCTCGGCAAGATCGCGGAGCTCTTGGACCAATCCTCCGCGACGTTCATTCTCACGACCCCGCAGATCTCCGACCTGCGCGACGAGCTCGGCAAGAAGATCCTGCACGCCGTCAAGCGAGGCGTACAGGTGACGTTCGTCACCGCTCCGTTGCAACGCGTCCCGGAGGGGGTCCAATACGTCACGCGCGACAATCTCCTCGCGACCGAGGTCCTCGCGGACGGTCAGCACGCCCTCCTCGCGGCTCCGGGGCTGGACGCCTGCGGGTTCACGGACAACCCGATCCTCACCGCCCACCTCCAGCAGTTCCTCGAAGTCGTGCTCGACCGGGGCCCGGGCGGCACCCCGGCGCCGTAGCGCGTCCACATGCATGTCGGACGGCGGGATCGTGCGGGCTCGAACGACCCGGGGCCCGGCGACGCCTCCCGCCGAACGCGTGCGCCGCCGCGTCGCCGCGATGGCCGGGGCCGAGGCCGCGGCCCGTCTACCGCTCGGATACCATCGGATGGGCCGGGTGCTCCTGCTTCGGCTCCCGAACGACTTGCGGGGCGAGTTCTCGCGGATCGGACAAGCCTGGCGGCAGGAGCTCGGAGTGGCGACCGTCCTGACCCAGACCGGGCCGGTCGAAGGGGAGCTCCGTCATCCCCGGATCGAGGTCATCGCAGGTGCGGAGACGGACACCGAGGTCATCGAGCACGGCATCCGGTACCGCTTCGATGCCGCGCGGATCATGTTCGCGACCGGGAACCAGGCCGAGCGCGAGCGCGCCGGACGGTTGACCCGTCCCGGTGAGACGGTCGTGGATCTGTTCGCCGGGATCGGCTACTTTGCGCTTCCGGCAGCTCTCCGCGGTGAGGCGTCCGTGGTCTTTGCGGCGGAAAAGAATCCCGTGGCCTACGGCTACCTCCAACGTAACGCCGAGCTCAACGGGGTCGCCGATCGCGTGCACCCCCTCCTCGGCGACAACCGCGAGCTCGCGATCCCCCGCGGGGAGGCCGATCGGATCTTCCTCGGCTACCTTCCCAGCGCCACCGGATGGATTCCGCGCGCGCTCGAACTGGGCCGGCGCTCGGGCGTCTGGCTGCACGTCCACCGAATCGCGGACGTACGGGGCGGAGTCGAGCAATCCTCGAAGGAAGTGCGAACGGCGATCGTATCCGAGGGAGGATCGATCCTCTCGGCCCCCGCGGCCCGCGTCGTGAAACCCTACGGACCGGGACGGAACCACGTGGTGGTCGACGTGCGCGCACGCCCGCCGGACTAGGCCGCGGCGCGGGGGCGTGCCGGACGCAGCGCCGCGACGGCCGAGGGGAACGCCTGGACGAACCGGTCGATATCCGCCGTGGGGTTGGAGAAGGAGACGCGCACGAAGCGCGCACCGAACTCGTGCGAGAGATAGTTGCCCGCCCGCACGAAGACGCCGTGACGCAGGAGCAGCTCCTTTTGCAGGCTCTCCGGCGAGACCCCCGTCTCGTGGATGTCGACGACGAACATGTTCGCGAAGCTCGGGAACACGGGCAGGCTCGCCCCGGGGACCTGGAGGACGGCGTCGCGGATCCGCTCGCCGTTCGCGCGCGTCTGCCGGCGCACCGGGCCGATCCACTGCGGGCGCGACTTCATCGCCGCCTTCGCCGCGACCTGAGCGAGGACGTTCAGTCCGAGATCGTTCGTGTTGAACCGGACGATCTGCTTTGCGAACTCGGGATTCGTCACGAAGCCCCCCAGACGTAGACCGGCGAGCCCGCAGTTCTTCGAGACGGACCAGACCACGACGGTGTCCTCGGGAGCGAACTCGGTCGCGAGCGCGTGGTGTTCGGAGAAGTCGCGGTACGTGACATCGTTGAGGAGGATCACGTGACGGTCGTGGGCGATCTCGGCGATCGCGCGGACCTCCTCCCGAGGGTACCCGGATCCGAGCGGGTTCAACGGATCGATCAACAGGATCATCTTCGTCTGGGGGCCGATCGACTCCTGGATCCGTTCGCTGGTGAGCCGGAACGGCGGCTGATAGATCGGCAGGTTGCGGACCTTCGCGCCGGTCAGTTCGGCGAAGCGGTGGATGATGAAGTAGCTCGGATCGGAAGCGAGCAGTTCATCCCCGGGTCCGAGCAGAGCGCGCGTCAGCATGTACAGCGCTTCGGTCCCACCGCCCGTGAGGAAGGGGGGGAACTGTAGGGGCGTTCCGAGGCCCAGGCGCAGGAGCTCGATGAGCTCCGGATCGCCGGAAGCGAGAGGATACATCGGGTACCGACGGTCCTTCACCGCCTCGATCAGGGCCGGTTCGATCGCTTCGCGTGGGACGAGGTGGTTGGTGTTCTGGCACATCCACGCGATCTCGTGGTAGCGTTCGTGGGCGTATCGGAACGCGTCGAATGGAGGCTCGGGCATCGTCGCGTCCGCCCGGGGCGGAGGTGGACTTAACGGCTTTGGTTCCCGGCCCTCTCCGACGGTCCGGCTTCGGCGAGGAACGTCGTGACGATCCCGAGCGACTGCGGGCGGGTCTCGACCCGTGAGAACCCGGCCCGATGCATCGCCTCGACGAGCCGGGGGCGGGACGGAAGCGAACGCAACGACTCCGGTAGGTAGCGGTACGGCCCGGCGCTCCCCACGGCGGTCCCGAGCCACGGAACGAACCGGTCGAAGTACGCGTGAAAGATCCGACGGAAGGTCGGCGATGTCGGCTCGGTGATCTCGAGTGCGAGAAAGACGCCTCCCGGCCGAAGGACCCGATGCGCCTCCCGGAGCGCGAGCTCTAGGTCGGCGAAGTTTCGCATCACGAAGGCGTTCGTCACGAGATCGAAGACTGCGTCGGCGAACGGGAGACGCAGGCCGGTCCCTTGTCCGAACTCGATGCGCGGAAGCTCTCGAGCTGTCCCATGCCGAACGGTCGCCTTCTCCAGCATCGCGCGCGTGAAGTCGAGGCCCACGACCTCCGATCGAGGGAAGTGGCGCGCCACGAGCACGGCGAGATCCCCGGTTCCGCATCCGAGGTCGAGGACCCGGTGGACCGGTCCGGGGGCCCGGAAGCGGTCGAGGTCCCAGAGGGCTCGGGGACGCCAGACGAAATCGTTGCCGACCGAGGCGATATGGTCGAAGCCGTCGTACCCGCGAGCGATGTGGGTGAACATCCGCTGGATGTCGCGCTGGAACGAAGGTTCGTTGCGGTCCGGGTACGGCGAGCCGTCCTCGGCACGGCGTCCGGTCGCTTCGGCCGCCGCCATGCCCTCAAGGACCGTCGTATCGGCTTAACGGTGTCTCGGGCGCCCGTCCGGGACATGGGCGGCGGGCATCCCGAGCCCCCTCTCGGGTGTCGTAAGGGTTAATTAAAGCGGGCCGGCTCGGAGGAGCGATGGCAGGCCAGATCGCCGGCGATGAGCCGATGATGGAGGGACGGTCGGTCTCCGACCTCTCACTCACCCGGCAGCTCGCGTTCTGGGGCTTTGCATCCCTGCTCCTCCTCGCGGTGGTGTTCTACGTCTGGTGGGGGCTCTCCTTCGGGGTCTGGATCGACAACGGTGTCTATGCCGTGGTTGCCACGCTCGCCGCCTTCGGCCTGGCCGGTATGTGGCTCGTGATGCCCAACCCCGCGCCTCCCGCGATGCCTCCCCCGCCGAACTAGGCGGACGGAGCCGGAACGCCGGTCCTCCCGGACTCGTGGCTCGCGCAACTCCTTTCCGTGAGGGCGCGTTGGCCGGGCATGGCTCCTCCGCGATCGTTCTGCCGGTTCCGACGCGAGATCGCTCCTGGTGCGCACAGCGTATCGGTCGTTCCCCCGCCGGGGATGTGCCTGTCCACGTTCCTCGTGCTCTCGCCTCGGGGTACGCCCGGCACGGTCCTGCTCGGTCGTATCGATCCGCGAGCGGACTGGGAGGAGCTCGGGGCCTTGGATCCGGAACGCGTGGCTGGTGTCCAGGCCGGCTGGATGCTCCCGTCCTCCCACCTGATGCTCTACGAATCGCCGCACGACGCGGCGCGCCGGATCGCGATGGAGCAGTTGGCGCGCCCCGACCTCTCCTTCGGCGCTCCGATGGTGGTCTCGGACGCGTCCCCCCGAGCGAACGCGGTGGCCGGCGAGATGCACTGGGACCTGGGGTTCATCTTCTCCGGCGACTGGCCGGCGAGCCCGGGCTCCCCTCCGGCCCCATGGTCGCGCTTGGAACTGGTGGACCTCTCGAGGATCCGGAGCTCCGAGATCGTCCGAGGCCAGGCCGACATCCTCGTCTACGCCGGCCGACGGGTCGGCCCCTAGCGGACCGACCCTTCGGGGTGCGGCCGATCGGACTACAGAGGCCGGGACGCCAGTACCCAGACCCCGCTCTCGGTGGAAGTGCACACGATGCAAGGACCGAGGGCGCGAGGCTCCAGAGGGAGGGGACCTTCGGGGGTCCCGAGCACCGCCCCATCGATCGCCTCTTCGATCGCGCGACCGCACGGTTCCGCGCCGCACCAGCGGACCACCCGGATCTGGGTCGATCCCGCGAGATCGGCGAGAGTATCGGCGTAGGCGAAGGACGCCCGAAAGCGCTTGGTGGCCTGCTCCGTCAGCGCGCGATCGAAGTCGGCGAGGCGGCGATCGACCTCCGCCTCGACGTGTTCCAGCGGGAACGTCGACTTCCGACCGAGCCGGTCGGTGGCCGTTACCGTGCCCTGCTCCGCCTCGCGGCGGCCGATCTCCAGGCGCAGCGGGGCGCCGCGAAGCTCCCAGTAGTAGTACTTCGCTCCCGGCCGCGCGTCGGTGGCATCGACATGGACCCGCCGTCCACCCTGTCGCAGCCGGGCCGCGATGCCGTGCGCCATCGCGACCGGGTCCGCGGCGCCGGCGGCAGGGATCGGGACGATGACGATCTGGTGCGGGGCGATCGCGGTGGGGAAGACCACGCCTTTGGCATCGCCATGGACGGCCACGATCGCGCCGAGGAGACGCTCCGAAAGCCCGAAGGTCGTCTGGTGCGCGAAGCGCGAGCTGCCGTCGCTCGTCTCGTACTGGATCCCGTAGGGTCGGGAGAAGTTCTCCCGGTAGTGATGAATGCTGCCGATCTGGAGCGTCCGCCCTTCCCCGATGGGGATGTCGAGCGCGATCGAGTAGAACGCCCCAGCGAACTTGTCCCACTCCGGGCGTCGTACGGGCACGTACGGCAGATCGAACGCGGCCGCCATCTTCGCAAAGGCGTCGAGATTGGAGGCGACCCGTGCGGTCGCAGCGTCCTCGTCGGCCTGGCAGGTGTGTTCCTCGAAGAAGTGGATCTCGCGCACGCGAATGAACGGCCGTGTCGTCTTCGTCTCGTAGCGGAAGGTGTTCACGATCTGGTAGACGTTCAGTGGGAGATCTCGGTGCGATCGCACCCAGAGCGAGAAGATCGGGTACATCGCGGTCTCGCTGGTCGGGCGGAGCACCAGCGGAACGTCGAGCTCGGCGAGCCCTCCCTTCGTCACCCAGTAGACCTGGGCGTTGAACCCCTGGATGTGCTCGGCCTCCTTGGCGAACTCCGTCGCGGGGATCAGCGCCGGGAACTCGACCGCGTTCGATCCCGTCGCTTCGATCTCGCGGATGAGCACCGCATCGAGGCAGCGTCGGGCGCGGAACCCGTACGGGGTCCAGACGTTCATCCCCTTGACCGGGTAGCGCTTGTCCGTGAGGTTGGCCGTCTCGATGACCTCGAGGTACCACTCGATGAACGCGGTGCGCTTGTCCGGAAGCTCGCCCATGGGCTCCCGATGACGGAGGCCCCTGGATTATAACTATACCCCGACAGGCCGATCTTCCGGCTCCGCAACGCCGGCCGCGGAACCGGTGGACTCAAGACCCCCTTCCGGCTCGGTCGCGCGGGTTTGCAGACGATGTGGAAAAATGAGGGGCACGAGGAACCTGGGGCCGGGGGCCCTGGGGGACGGGGGCCGCCGCTCGATCCCCACGCGACGGTCCTTCCGCGCCTGTTCGTCATGCTGCTGCTCATCGGATTGTTCGCCGACTTCGTCATCGGAGTGGGCGTGTCGGTCTGGGGCCCCAACATCCCTTCCTCCGTCTCCACACTCTTCGGACCGGGCGCCGGCTCGTACGGGTGGCTCTCGGTACACGCCGTGCTGGCGGTCCTGCTCGTGCTGCTGGGGATCGCCCTCATCGTCATGGTCGGACGTCTCCACCGCCCCCGCCTCACGTTCGGGGCGGCCGGAGGATTCCTCTTCGTCCTCCTGGCGGCGCTGTCCGGCTATGGGTACATCGCGAGCTCCGGCAACGCGCTCTATGTCGTGTTCATGGCGATCTTCTTCCTGATCGGCTGGACCGCGTACGCACGGTTGGCGATGCAACTGCGGCACGCCGCGCACCGGGCGATGCGATTCGACCGCCGGAACACCGGCGCTCCTCCCGCTCCTCCCTAGAGCGCCGAGGGAGGCGCGGGGCCTCCGGAGCACCTAGACGGTTAAGCTCCGGGGCTTCCTTGTGCGCGCGCCATGCGCTTGGTCGTGTGCATCGATCGCGATGACGACCTCGGCCGCAAGGCCGGCGTCGCCGGACCGATCGTGGGACGCGCCCCGGTCATCGACGCCGCGACGCGGCTGGGGATCGCGGACCCCGAGGACAGCGACACCAACGCGATGTTCGCGGCGGTCCGTATCCTCGACGAGATCCTCAAGCTGGGGGAGGAGGGCGAGGTCTGCGTACTGACTGGGTCCCCCAAGGTCGGTCTCTTGTCCGACACCCGGGTCGCGGAACAGTTCGACCAAGTGCTCGAACGCGTGCACGCCACCTCCGCCCACCTCGTCAGCGACGGAGCCGAGGACGAGCATCTGTTCCCGATCCTCGCCTCGCGGCTGCGCATCGACGGCGTGCACAAGGTCTACATCCGCCAGAACGCGAGCATCGAGTCGACGTACTACACGATCGTCCGTGCGATGAAGGACCCAAAGCTGCGCGCGAAGACGATCCTCCCCGTCGCGCTCGTCCTCCTCGTGCTCGGGATCTCCGCGGCGGGCGGCGTGCTGGTCTGGGGGGTGGTCGGGATCGCGATCCTGCTCGGCGTCTACCTCATCTTCTGGACGTTCGATCTGGACGAAGCGATCATCGACTCGGTACGCTCGGCATCGCGCAACGTTCGTACCGGTTCAGTCGCCTTCGGATTCGGGCTGTTCTCGGTGCTGCTGGTCGGGGTGGGGTTCGTCGGCGGGTACAACGCCTACACCGGCAATCCGCACGGAGCCCTCGATGCGCTGCTTTCTTTCTTCCAGGGTGCGATCGTGTGGTGGATCCTCGGCGCGCTCGTGTGGGAGTGCGGCCGGGCGCTGCGGCGCTATCTGTCCCTCGGACGGTTCCCTCGCTCGTTCGTCGTAGCGACGACCTCGGTCATCGGGATCGGGTTCATGAGCTACGGAGTGATCTATCTCGTCCAGTACCTCGAGAACATGCGCGGGCCCGCCGGACTGCCCCTGACGATCGCCTTCGTCGTCCTGGGCTTCGGCCTCGTGATCGCCGCGGGGATCCTGCAGCAGCACTTCAAGTCGGTCATGAACCGCGGCTCCACCAAGGCCGCCTCCGGGTAAGGCCCGGGGGGTGGACGCTACTCCCAGCCCAGCAACCGGGCGACGTGCTCGAGGTGTTCGGGAGGGATCGAGATCCCGCAACGCTCGCGCAGGACCTCTCCGATCTTCTCGAGGCTCGGATTGATCTCCCGCGCCTGGTTCCCGAGGGTGCCGAGGTCCTCCCAGTAGTTCCACGGGAAGACGACCCAGACCCACGACTCTTTCGGGATCTCCTCGGCGAAGTAGGTGGGCTTGTGCCGAGCGTGCGAGATATGCAGGAGGGTCGCCGACTCCGCGCGTCGAGGGTGCTGCGCGAGTGTGGCTTCCAGTGCGAGGGCGAGGCTTTCACCGGTGTCGGTGATGTCGTCCGCGATCAGCACGTCCGCTCCGGCGACCGAGCCGCTCAGTCCCTCCGTGAGCTCGGCCTTCCCCTGGGGGGTCGCCGTGACGCCCCAGTGCTGTGCGCGGAGAGAGACGAGGCGCTTGACGGCCAGTCGATCGGCGAGGAGCCGCGCGGGAACCCAGCCGCCCCGGGTCAGACCGACGATCGTGTCGGGGATCCGGTCGACGGCCCGGATCTGCGCCGCGACCTCCTCCGCCCACCGGTCGATCTCGGTCCACGTGGCGACCCGGCAACGCGGGAAGTCGACCATCGACTCCGGCCTACGGGTAGAAGCCGCGGACGTTGATCGCGTCGACGACCCGCTGGATCGCGAGCACGTAGGCGGCCGTCCGGTTGTGGATCGAGTACCTGCTGGGCGATCTTGTGGGTGTCGGCGTAGGACTTCACCATCACCCGCTCGAGGCGCTGATTGACCTCATCGAGCGTCCAGAAGAACCCCTGGAGGTCTTGCGCCCACTCGAAGTAGCTCACGGTGACTCCGCCCGCGTTCGCGAGGATGTCCGGCAGCACGGTGATCTTCTTCTGGAAGAGGATATCGTCCGCCTCGGGGAGCGTCGGGCCGTTCGCGGCCTCCGCGACGATCTTCGCCTGGATCTTGTCGGCGTTGCGCTTTGTGATCTGGTTCTCGAGCGCCGCAGGGATCAGAACGTCGACCGGCAGTTCGAGGATCGCCTCGTTCGAGACCGCCTTAGCCCCGGGGAAGCCGACGACCGAGCCGGTCTTCGCCTTGTGCGCCCCGACGGCGTGCGGATCGAATCCCTCCGGATTGTAGATCCCACCCTTGGTGTCGGAAGCGGCGACGATCTTCGCGCCTTGCTCGTCGTGCAGGACGTTCACGGCGACCGAGCCCGCGTTCCCGAACCCCTCGACCGCGACGGACGCACCCTTCACGCGGACCCCGACGTTCTTGGCGGCCTCGCGGATGATGTAGGCGCAACCGCGCCCGGTCGCTTCCCCCCGGCCCTCACTGCCGCCGATGCTGATCGGTTTGCCCGTGACGACTCCCGGGACGGAGTAGCCCTTCTGCATCGAGTAGGTGTCCATGATCCAGGCCATCGTCTGACTGTCCGTGTACACGTCCGGCGCCGGTATGTCGATCTCGGGGCCGATGATCGGCGAGATCTCGGTCGCGTAGCGGCGGGTGAGGCGTTCGAGCTCGCCCTTGCTCATGTGCTTCGGATCGCAGATGACGCCCCCCTTCGCTCCTCCGTAGGGGATGTTGACGACGGCGCACTTCCAGGTCATCCACGCGGCGAGCGCGCGGACCTCGTCCAGGGTGACCTGCGGATGATATCGAATCCCTCCTTTCGTCGGGCCTCGGGCCATGCTGTACTGGACCCGGTAGCCGGTGAACACGCGGTAGTCCCCCTTGTCGAGGCGCACGGGGAAGTTGACCGTGAGCTCGCGCTTGGGGCTCTTGAGCACCTCGCGGATCCCGCCCTCCAGGTGGAGAAGATCGGCCACGATGTCGACCTGTCGCTTCGCCGTCTCGAACGGGTTTACCGAGGTGCTGTCGCTCGACATGTTCATTCCCTTCAAGGGTGCGCGGCGAGTCGAGAGACGCTACTTGAGCCTAACGGCCCTGCGAAGGTGACGCACGGGTTTTGGGGCTGCGCCGCGCCCGCTCGAACGGTTGCCAGCCGGCAACAGGAAGGGGGCGGAGTCCGGACGGCGTCGAGAGGAAAGCACCCTTTCCTCGTTCGGCCCGGCCGACGGCGCACAGGGTACCTCCGGCCGACTTGACCGCACGGATCGCCCGCCGGAGCGCGGAGCGCGGCACCGCGGCGAGGAGCTCATAATCCCCCCCGAAGAATCCGACCTCCTCGCGATCCGCTTCGGGCAGTCCCGCGATCGAACGGTCCCACGGGAGAAGGTTCGGTTCGAGGATCAGACGAACCCGGCTCGCGCGCGCCAGGAGGTGCGTCGAATCTGCGATGCCATCGGAGGTGTCGATCATCGCGTGGGCCAGTGGGGCGAGCGCCGCTCCCTCCCGTACCCGTGGGCGCACATCGAGCAGGGCGAAGAGATCGGCGCGGTTGGGAGGCCCTCGACGCATCCGCCAACGCCGCCACGCCGCTCCGCCGCGGCCGACCGTTCCGGTCGTGACCAGGAGATCGCCCGGGCGGACTCCAGTGCGGGGGGCGAGCGAACCCGGCGTTCCCCATCCCACGACGGTGCTGACCACCGCCCGGACCGGGGAGGGCTTCGTATCTCCGCCCACTACGTGGGCATCGAAAGGAGATCCGGCGGCCTCGGCGCCGCGGAGCACGGACTCGGCCCAGCGCCGAGGGGTTCCGGGCGGCAGGAGGAGCGCGAGGAGGATCCCGGCGGGCCGTGCGCCCTTCGCCGCGACATCCGACAGGCTCACCCCGGCGGCGGCGGCACCGATCGCCCTCGGCGGGGATCCGGCGACAAAATGGGTCCGTTCGATCAGGGCGTCGGTCGTGAGCACGGCGAGCGAACCTCTCGGAGGCCGGAGCGCTGCAGCGTCGTCTCCGATCGGCAGGGCTCCGGAGCGCCCGGCGGGAAGGTGCGTGGCGACCCAGCGTTGAAATGCGCGCTCATCGATCGAGGGCGCGGAGGTCCTCCGGCGGGGCTTCATCGGCGGATCACTTGTAGGGGAGGAAGTCGCGACCGAGAAGTTCTCGGCCCAGGATGATCCGCATGATGTTGAGACCTCCCTCGGCCCCGACCATGTAGGACATGATCCCGCGCAGTCCGAGCTCGAGCCCGACGTCCTTCGTGTAGCCGGAGGCACCGTACCACATCATCACGCGCTTTACGCACTCGAACGCAACTTGGGGGGCGGTCAGCTTCACGCTCGCCACCGCGCGATCGACCTCGGAGCGGTGGGACGAATCGCCGCGCAGAGTGTAGCGATCGAGCAGCCACGCGGCTCGCCGGCACTGCCACTTCACCGCCTCGACCTGCGTGTACAGGTCCACCAGCTCGAACTGGGGCCCTTCGAACTTCCCGAGCGGCTGGCCGAACACCTGCCGCTCGCGGAGGTACTTCATGCCCTCCTCCAGGGCCCGCTCGGCGGCGCCGACGCACGCCGCGCTCACGAACGTCCGCGCGACCGAGAACCCCTCCATCGCGTAATCGAATCCTCGGCCCTCCTGGCCGACCAAGTAGGACTCGGGCACGCGGACGTCCCGGTACGTGATCGCACCGGTCGAGATCCCCATGCGGCCCATGTTCTCGAACCTCTGGGTCGTGGCGCCCTCGGAACGCGTCGGCACGTAGATGAAATTGAAGCCCTTCCCGGGGGCCTTGGTCAGGGTCAGGTGGCCCCCACCGAGACGCTTGGCCTCTTCCACTCCGGAGAGGAACGCCTTCTCACCGCGAAGGACAAAGGATGGGCCCTCTCGGTGGGATTCGGTGTGCATGGAATGGAGATCGCTCCCGCCCGTCGATTCGGTGGTCGCGATGCCGAGGAAGGCCTTCCCCGCGCACACCGGGGGAAGCAACTCGCGCTTCGCCGCTTCCGTCCCGTGCTGGGCCAGGACGTGGCCCCAGCCCGCCTCGAGCAAGAAGAACACCGCGGTGGCCATCGAAAAATCGCCTCGGCCCATCTCCTCCGAGGCGAGCTCGGTCAGGATCGCCGACGCCCCCATGCCGCCGTAGTCCGTCGGCACGGGCATCGCGAGGAGCCCGAGGTGGGCCATCTCGCGCAAGACCTCGTCCGGGATGCGGCCCTCTTGATCGATCCGCTTCTCGTTCGGACGGAGCATCCGATCGCCGAACGAGCGGACCGCGGCCTGGAACGCTCGCTCCTCGTCGCTGAGTTCGAAGTCCATGTCGATCGGGACCGGGGACGCGGCCCGCGCTAAAAGCGTTCGTGCGGGCGGTTCCGCTTCAGGCAACTCCTTTATGCCGGCGTCCGCTCGCTGGCTGGTCGAGCTGGTCCATGCGCGTTCGGGTCGGGATCAACGGGTTCGGAACGATCGGCAAGCGGGTTGCGGACGCCGTGGCGAAGCAGCCGGACATGGAGCTCGTCGGGGTGACGAAGACCCACCCGAGCTACGAGGCAAAGCGCGCGGTCACGAGGGGCTACCCGCTGTTCATCGCCGGAGACGGGCAGCGCGCGGCGTTCGAGCAGGCCGGCATCCCGGTCGCGGGTGGGCTCGCGGACCTGCTGGGTCGCGTGGACATCATCGTGGACGCGGCGCCGGAGACGATCGGGCGCCAGAACGCGTCCCTCTACCGGGAGGCCAAGGTTCGGGCGATCTTCCAAGGAGGGGAGACGGCGGACGTCGCGGAGGTATCCTTCAGCGCGCTCGCCAACTTCGAGGCCGCTCGCGGGAAGCGTACGGTACGGGTCGTCTCGTGCAACACGACCGGACTCGCGCGGGCGGCCGCTGTCCTCGAGAGCCGCTACGGGGTCGACGACTGGCAGGCCACGCTCGTGCGCCGTGCCGCGGACCCACCGGAATCCGAGCGAGGTCCGATCAACGGCATCATGCCCAGCTTCCATCTCCCCTCGCACCACGGACCCGACGTCCGTACGATCTTTCCCAACCTGCCGATCGTTACGACCGCGGTCATCGTGCCGACGACGCTCATGCACGTGCACGTCAACCGCGTGCGGCTCCGGAAGGCGCCGGCGAACATCGCCGAAGTAGCGGACGTGTTCCGCAGCACTCCCCGGTTCCTCGTCTTCCGCGAGTGGGAGCGGATCGACGGCACACCTCAGGTCATGGAGTTCGGGCGCGACCGGGGGCTCGGGCACAACGACGTGATGGAGAACGTCCTCTGGGAGAACGGGATCGCGGTGGACGGGCGAACCGTCGAGTTCTTCCAGGCCATCCACCAGGAGTCGATTGTCGTACCCGAGAACATCGACGCCATCCGGGCCATGTTCGAGCTCGCTCCGGATGGGCCGACGTCGATCGCCACCACCGACCGGGCGCTGGGCCTCTCGACGCCCTGACGGCGTTCGCCCGCCGGGAGTAACCATCTTATATCGTCCCCGAGTCGGTTTTCTCGAATGTACTATCTTGACCACCGGTCCGACGTCGTCCGGATCCCTCCGGAGCGACTGGGGGCCCAATTGGAGGGTGTGCTCACCGAGCTCGCTCAGCAGCAGTTCGAGGGGAAGCTGATTGACGGCCAGAACCTCACCGTGATCATCCGGGACGTCCAACCCGTCGGAGAGGGCCACATCATCCACGGGGACGGCGGCGTCTACCAAGAGGTGGAGTACCAGGCGCTCCTCTTCCGACCCGAGATCCAGGAGGTCGTCGAGGGGGCCGTGGTCGAGATCCGCAAGTTCGGCGCGTTCGTTCGATTCGGCCCGCTCGATGGCCTGCTGCACGTCTCGCAGATCATGGACGATCGAGTGAACATCGACGAACACAACCAGCGCCTGGTCGGGGTCGAGACGAAGCGGGACCTCAAGGTCGGCTACAAGGCCCGGGCGCGCGTCGTGTCGCTTTCGCTCTCCGAGATATCCCCGCGGGACAGCCGCATCGGGCTCACGATGCGCCAACCGGGGCTCGGTCGCCTCGAATGGATCCAGGACGCTCACAAGAAGACCGAGGAGAAGGCCGGGAAGAAGCCCGCCAAGAAGGAAGCCGCGAAGCCCGCGAGCGCACCGAAGCGCGCTCCCGCAGCGGCCCCCGCTCCCCCGGCGGAGAAGGCCGCATGATCAATCTGAAGGCCTGCAAGAGTTGCAGCTCGATCACCGACCAGAACAAGTGCCCCCGATGCGGCGGCGAGGTCTCGCGCGAGTGGCAAGGGTACTTCATCGTGATCGATCCGGAAAAGTCGGAGATCGCGCGGAAGATGGGGATCCATGCCGCCGGGAAGTACGCCCTCCGCGTCAAGTGAGGAGACCGCCTGGGCGGTTCCGGAATCGTTGCGTCCGGAGCTGGCCCGGCGACACGCCCCGGTCTATGCGGGGGCGGAAGCGGATCGACAGATGCGCGAGCTCACCGATTTCTCGACGTGCGGGGACGTCGTTACGGCGAACGCGCTGCGGATCGGGAAGATCCCCTTCATCGGAGTGGTCGACCACGTGACCCGTCGGGACCAGTCGGTCGACGTCGATCTGCTCGCCCCCCTCGCCGCCCGGGGCCAGCGAAAGGTCCGGAATCCCCCCGGGATGTTGACCCAACGACTCCGAGAGACCGTCCGCGAGATGGTCGCTTCCGGCGGAGGCTTGCTGGAAGTGGAGGGGGAGGAGGATCTCGCATCGCTTGCTCTCGTGGAATCGCTTCCCTCGGGGGCCACGGTTATATACGGCATCCCGGGTGAGGGGGCCTCTTTCGTACGCGTCAATGCGATCTCGAAAGAGAACGTGCGCAAGCTCATCGACCGGATGGAACTCAGGAAGGTCCGCCTTGGAGATTAAGATCATCGAGCAGCGTTCCAACCCGCTGCTCCAGCGAACCGAGTACCGCTTCGAGATCGATCACGCCACGGCCGCGACGCCCACGCGCGATGCCGTTCGGAACGAGCTCGCGAAAGCGCTCAAGGCCCCGAAGGAGCGCGTCGTGATCGAACGCCTGCATGCGAAGTTCGGCATCGCTCGCAGTATCGGCGAGGCGATGGTGTACGACTCGACGGACGCCGCGAAGGCGACCGCGCGCACGCACATCCTCGTTCGCAACGGGCTCGTCGAGAAGGCGGTCAAGATGCCCGCGGGTGCGGCGCCGGCCGCTGCGGAGCCCGCACGGGTCGAGCCCAGCGCTGCTCCCAAGGCCGAAGCCCCGAAAGAGGCCTAGTCGTTCGAATGGCGAAAGCGCGGATCGGTCTCTACCAGACCAAGGGCGACGCGCTGGAGCGCACCCACCAATCCTGCCCCAAGTGCGGTCCCGGGATCTTCCTCGCCGAGCACGGCAACCGTCGCTCCTGCGGGAAGTGCGGGTATTCCGAAGCGAAGGCCGTCGGGGCGAGCGCTCCGAAGGGGAAGCTGGCAAAGCCCAGCAAACCCGGCGCGTGAGACCTCGCCGGGATTGGACCGCACCCTCCCTCCCGGGGTCCGAGCCGCACTACGGCGGTGGAACACCATCGCTCGGTCGTGGCACCGGCCCCCATCCTGCGTTCCCGCGCCTTCCCTCGGCCGGCGGCTCGTGCGAGCCGACCCGCCGGCTCACTCGGCCCGAAGATAGCGGGCGGCCACGAGGGTACCGATGGCGGCCATGGACGCGGCAAAGAGCGCGACGTACCCGAGGTAGGCCCAGTCGGCCTGGCCGTTGACGATGATGCCCCGACCGAACTCCGCGGCGTAGGTGACCGGGTTGTACGCGGATATCGTCTGCATCCAGCTCGGGAAGTTGGCGGGAGGGAACAGCGCCCCGCTCGCGAACATCAGGGGCATGGTGATGAAGTTCGAAATGACACCGGGCGTCTGCCAGTCGGTGCTCGACGCGGTGATCGCTAGGAACATGCAGGAGAATCCGAATCCGAGCAGGACGAGGGACACCGCCCAACCGGCCCACATGAGCGGGTCCCCGGAGAACTGTACCCCGAACGCGAGGCCGGCCACGACCATCACCGGTATCCCGACCATGCCTCGAGTGGTCGAGCCGAGGGCTTTCGCGAGGTAGACGGTCGCCTTCGACGTGGGGGTGATTAGGATGCGCTTCATGAAGCCGAACCGCTTGTCCTGGATCGTGCTCATCGATCCGAACATCCCGATCGAAAGCATCGACGTGGCGAGCACACCGGGGATGAGGAACTGGAGGTAGCTCTGGATCTGGGTGTGCAGGAGCTCTTCCAGCTCCGACAGGGGGACGGTGCTAAAGCTGCTCCCGAAGAAGGCGAGCCACATGAACGGCTGGGCGAACGTGATCGCGAGGACGAGGGGATTGCGGAACGTCTTGAGGATCTCGCGGTAGTAGAGCCCGGCGAACTGACGCCCCTGGGGAATCGTCGCGGTCGTACCGGACGCGTGGATCTCCGGGAGCCCGGCGTAGCGGCTCTCCGCGCTCATGAGCGGGCTCTCCGCATCTGAGCGTAGAACTTCCGGAAGTCCACCGGTCCCTCGCTATCGGAGCCGATCCGCCGTCCGGTGAGATTCAGAAACACGGTCTCCAGGCTCGGCTTCTGGACGTTGATGGACCGGATGCTCTCGTCATCCACCGCGGCCAGGAGGAGGGGGAGCACCTCCTCCGCGGAGGATACTCTAAGCACCCACGATCTACCCTGGCTACGGACCTCCAAGACGCCCGGGATCTCCCGGAGCTGCGCCTCGTCTACCACCCCCCGGGTCTCGATCTCGATGACGTCCGCCTTCTCCCGCTCTTTGAGCGCATCGGGAGTTCCCGAGGCCACGATCTTCCCCCGGTCGATGATCGCGACGTTGTCGCACAGCGCGTCGGCTTCCTCGATGTAATGGGTGGTGAGCAGGACGGTGATCCCGAACTCTCGGTGGACGCCTTGGATGAGCTCCCAGAGCATCTGGCGCGTGGCGGGGTCGAGCCCGATCGTCGGCTCGTCCATGAAGATCACTTTCGGCTGGTGCAGCAGCGCGAGCGCGATTTCGAGCTTCTTGCGCATGCCGGTCGAGAAGGTCCCGACCTTCTGCTTGCTGTAGGAGGTCAGATCGAAGTAGCGAAGCAGAGTTCCCGCGCGGCCCTTCCAGTCGTCGAGGCGTTGCAACTGGGCCTGGAGCCAGAGATTCTCCGACGCCGACAGATCGTCGTCGAGTATGACTTCCGCCGCGACCCATCCGACATGCTGCTTCACGTGCATCGGGTCTTTGCGGATGTCGAAACCCGCGACCGTGGCTTCCCCCTCGGTGATCTCGCTCAGCCCGGTGAGCAGCTTGATGATCGTGGTCTTTCCCGCCCCGTTCGGTCCGAGCAGCCCAAAGACCGTGCCGGCCGGTACCTCAGATCGACGTGGTCGACGGCCAGGAACGTACCGTACCGCTTCGTCAGCCCATGCGTCTGGATCGCATCCTCGGGCATGGGGCTTCTAGGACCGCCCGCCACGGCCCCCGGGGCTCGCCCGGTCGGTAGGAGCGGGTTCCACGGGTGCGGATTCGGTTCCAACAGCCGTGGGGATCCGACCTACGAAAGAACGTCGGACCCGGGTGCGTTCGCTCGCTCCGGTAGATTCCTGCATCGCCACGATCAGATAGAACACGGGGAGCCGGGGGGTGGCGGCGGCCATGTCCCATCGACCAAAGTGAGCAGGATAAGCGTCCCGTCATGCGGAGTTGACCTCCTCCGGTCCGCGCGGATTCTGCGGAGGCTACCGGGGTCCGGCGCTCCGTTCCCCCACGAGCGCACGTCCTCTAAGGAACGATCCCGTCCGGCACCAGCGGCAACGAGCGCAGGCGTTGCCCGGTGGAGTCGTAGATGGCGTTCGCGATGGCCGGTGCGACGGCGATGAGCGGCGTCTCACCGCCGCCTTGCGAGGGGAGATCCGGTCGATCCAGCAGGAGGACCTCGAGGGAGGGAACGTCGCGGAACCGTGGGACCCGGTACTCCGACAGCCGCGGGTTCAGGACGCGGCCTCCCTCGAAGTGGACGGCTTCGAAGAGCGCGCCTCCCAACGCCATGATGGTACCTCCCTCCACCTGACTTCGCAGGTTTGTGGGGTGTACGATGGCTCCGCATTCGAAGCCGGTGACGATCCGAAGGACTTCTAGGCGACGATCCGAGTCGACCTGGACCTCGGCAAAGGTGGCGACCCGGCCTCCTTTCTCGAGGCCCACCGCGATCCCGCGACCCGGGCCGAGTCCGTGGCCCGCCGGTTCCGAGCGTGCGGTCCAGCCGGCGCGAGCGGCGACCGCCCGCAGCACGGCGGTGAGGCGATCGTCCGCCAGGTGACGCAGTCGGTACTCGACCGGGTCGGCGCCGATTCGGTCCGCGAGCTCGTCCATGTGCGATTCCCGTGCGAAATTGTTCGCCGTCGCGGCGAGAGCTCGGTAGGATCCTTGGGGAAGTGGAGAGAGCGCCGGCTGGTTGTCGATCCTCTGGTTGGCCACGGCGTAGGGGATCCGAGCCGCCGCCGATCCGGCGTTCAGGTCGTGGAACTCCCAGACCGTGAGGCGTCCGTCTTTCGCGATCCCGGAGCGGATCTCGATCACCGCCATCGGCCGCAGGTACCCTTGCGTGAACTCCTCCTCCCGCGTGTAGGCGATGCGAACCGCGCGGTGGGCGGCGCGGGCGAGGCGTGCGGCGCCCACGGCGAGAGTCGCATCGTGCTTTCCCCCGAAGCCGGATCCCGTGGGCGGGACGACGATCCGCACGTCCGAGGGGGAGATGTCCAGTGCATCGGAGACGGCGTCCCGGGCTCGGAACGGCGTTTGGGTCCCCATCTGGATCGTGAGCCTCGCGCCCTCCCAGGACGCGAGGACGGCGTGGGTCTCCATGGGGACGTGGGCGATGTACGCGGTCGTATAGATCTCGCGAAGGGAGATCGAAGCGGAGGCCAACGCCGCATCCACGTCCCCCGCCTCGTGGCGGATCACATCCCATAGGTCTTCCCCGTCGGCAGGGTGCCGGCGCAGGTACTCCACGATTTCCTTCTCGGACGGCTGCGGCGAAGAATCCCACTCGGCATGGATCGCCGTCAATGCGGTCCGGGCGCTCCGGAGGTCCGGGGCGGCGACTCCGACGAAATCCCCCTCGTGCACGACGGTGACCCCGGGCAGGGCCTCCGCCGCGGCGAGGTCCACGCGCCGGAGCTTCGCACCGTGCCTCGGCGCGAAGAGCACCTTTCCATGCAGCATTCCCGGAAGGCCGAGATCTGAGGTGTATCGTCGCGCCCCCGTCACCACGTCCCGAGCTCCAGGGTCCGGCGTGGGATGGCCGGCGCGCGTCCATTTCGCGGGAGGGATCGACGGCGAGCTTGGGGCGGCGATCTCCACTCGGTGGAGCTCCCGCACGAGATCGCCGTAACCGACGGAGCGCGCGCCGGGCGTCTCACTCGTCGACGCCCGACCCTCGGCAAGCGCGACGTTTTCGGTGGCGACTCCGAGACGGGTCGCGGCGAGTTCGACAACGATCGTCCGCATCGCGGCACCCGTCGTGCGTAGGTGCGCTCCGGCATCGGGCATCGAGCGACTACCGAACGTTCCCATGTCCCAGGGACACAGATCGGTGTCCCCCATCACGAGCTCGACCGAGACGAGAGGTAGTCGGAGCTCCTCCGCGACGAGCAGCGAAAGGGCGGTCCCCGTGCCCTGTCCGACCTCGACCTTGCCGATGAACGCCCGGGCTTTCCCGTCCGCACCGAGATGGATCCAAGCGCCGCCGTGCGGCGGACCGCCCCAGCTCCCGCGGTTCGCGGCGTCGGGGCGCTGGGGCGGTAGGACCACCACGAGCCCGTTGCCCAACCGATCGAAGTACGGACGATCTCGGGCGGAGAAGAGATCGAAAGGGAGGGTGCTCCGAGGGGCGCTCACGCGGTTCCTCCCCCTGTTCGGTCCGTGGCCCGGGATGCCCTTTGGATCGCGTCCAGGATGCGGAGGTAGCCACCGCAGCGGCAGATGTTGCCGTCCAGGGCCGTTCGGATCTCCTCCTCGCTCGGATGCGGGATCGTGCGCATCAGCGAGACGGCGGCAAGGATCATGCCGGGTGTGCAAAACCCGCACTGGAACGCTCCGGTCTCCAGGAACGACTGCTGGACGGGATGCAAGCGCTCCCCCGAAGCAAGACCCTCGATCGTCGTGATCGATCGACCCATCACTTCTCCGACCGGTGTAGTGCAGGAGCGAACCGCGATCCCGTCGACGAGCACCTTGCAGGCCCCGCACTCGCCCTCGCCGCATCCGTACTTGGTGCCGGTCAGTCCCAGTTCTTCGCGGAGGACCAGCAGGAGGCTACGATCCAGGGCTAAGGAGATCGGGAAATCACGTCCGTTCACCCGAAGGAGGGACACGACCGGGAGGCGTGGGTCTCGGCTCGCTCCGGTCATCGCAGATCGCGGTCCCGATCCGTCCACCGGGGGAGCAGAGGACGGGAGGCAGAACAGCGGGCTTCCATGTCGCCCGGAGCCGGCCGAGCGTTATGATGGTGGCGGCACCGGGCGGGAGATTCGTCGAATGGGCTGTCGTGTGAAGGTCCCGGCGTATTCCCGGACCGGTGGCTCCGGAAAAACACCAGAGCCTGGAGGAGTCGATCCGATCGAGCCAAGGCGTGCGGAGCCCCGAGCCGTCGAAGCCTCGGTGAGGAGATAGGGTACGAATCGACGCATACCGCGAAGACGACGGCACGCGCCCCAATCGTGGTCCTTAAACCACGAACCGGCTTCGGGCAAGGCCAATAAAAGGCGATCGCGCTACGCCGCCGTCGACCGGAGGGCATGCCGCGAGCAGGCAACTCACAATCATCGAAACCTGAGAATCGTACATTGGGCCCGTAGTATAGCTTGGATTTAATTAATTGCGACCAAACATTAAAAGTCGCCTCCGGCGAACGGTTCCGGGCGAGACCCGCCCACTGCCGGTTCGGTTGGCCACCGGACGGACTCACAGCTCATAGGGTTCAAACCCTGTCCCAAGAAGCCTATTCCCGAGTCCCAACCTGATCACCGCCCGTGCTGGGATGCGTTAGGCTTGGCTAACGAATACTTACGTGGTAACTCCGATCGGCCTTCACTTTCGAGGAGATGATGCCCACTTGCGTCGAGCTGACCCCACCGATGGGGCCGGGCGGGTCGATGAATCCGGCTATTGGTCGCCCAATGCGGCCTTCGCTAGGACCAGCAGCTCCTGGCGGGTCGCCTGTCGACTGGTAGCTTGGGCTCGGACAAAGACCCCCCGCCCTCGCACCAAGTATGGCTTCTCGGAGCCGCCGTCCACGTCGATGTAAACGATACGCTTGCCCTGCACCATGACTTCCAGGAATCGATAGCTGGGAAAGGGCTCGACGTCCGCTCCGATGCTTTGCGCAATCTGGTCCGCAGTCTTGGAAGCCGCCAACCCAACGATCGAGGTGTCGTTCTTCACGCCGAAGAATATGACCCCCCCATCACCGTTTGAGAACGCGCAGACGGTCCTCAGCCACCCATCCCCGCCGTCGAAACTCTCCTTGAATTCCACGCGTTCCGACTCACCGCCTCTTATCAAATCCTCGAGGTGGCCCCCGTCTGCCTCAAAGGAGAGGTCGTTCGCGAGCACCATTCGCGCGGACTCGTACTCTCGCTGGTCCAAGACTTGGTCCGATCCCTTCTCAATCACCGCGAGGATCAAGTGATTTGGGAAGAAACCCGTCTCAAATGTGAAGGCCCCTTGAGGTTCGTCAACCTCAAAACGCGAAGCCGGAGCAAACGTGCCTAAGCCTTCACGCTGACGAGGAGTCGAACCCACTGGCGAAGCATACCCTTTCAGGACGAGTCCCGTTGCGGGAACCGGGCCTCGCACGACTTCACCCGAGATTGACCTAGTCGAGACCTTCACCCCGGTAATCTTGCTTCGGCGGTCCGGCATCAGGATATTGACGGTAGGGGCGTACCCTCTCCATGCTACGGGGACTCCTGTGATCTCGTCGATTGCTTCCTGTGGCCCCGTAAATAGCGGCCCCCTACACGAGGCTAGCAGTTCATGCCGCAAACGGCCATCGGGAGTCGCATTCAGCAGTCCCGTATCGAGGGGCCATTCCCCGTTGAAAGGGTACGTCCGGGAGCTATGGCGATGCGGTTGGTCGAGAGTGCATTTGCCGAACCGCAAGGTGGGAAGCTCCCTGTCGATTGAAACCTGCTCTTCCTTCGCGAGGGCTTCGAACAGACTCCACCCTACTTGTGGGCCCACCGCCTTGGAAAAGAGAGTGAAATGCGCATAATCGATCCTCAAGGCCGTCGGTGGGTCCTCCTTGGGGTGAAACCGAATCACCAGGTGCGCGATTACAGGGTCATGTTCCGAGGTCGAAAACCCTCCGATCACTTCCGCCCAAGCGTAGTCACTTCGCCTTGTCTCGAAAGTCGACTTGAGGTCTGAGATCCAACCCCTCGCCTGCTCTGTCAGCTCTGGCACGAACCCACTCCCTTACGTCCACCCTGCGCAGAGCAGTTCCGCCTGCTGGAGCACCGTCTGCGTCGCTTCGTCCCGTTTGGAGGGGGGGTAGCCGCGATCCTTGAGGACCCGCTTGACCATGACGCGAAGCTTTGCGCGGACCGTCTCTTTGACCGTCCAATCGATGCTGACGTTCTTGCGGACCGTTTCGACCAAGTCACGCGCCATTCCGCGAAGAGTCTCGTCACCCATCACTCCAAGTGCGGTCTCGTCGGCCGCGATTAGAGCATCGTAGAACGCCTCTTCCTCTTGAGTCAGCCCGAGCATGGCTCCTCGGTCGCGGGCCGCCTTCATGTTCTTTGCGAGGTCGATGAGCGATGAAATGACCTCGGCCGCGTCAAGGGAGCGATTCTGGTATTTGCGTATCGTCTGTTCGAGCATCTCCGAGAACTTGCGCCCCAAGACGAGGTTCCGCCTTGACCAGGTCTTGGTCTCGTCGTTGAGCAGCTTCCTCAGCACTTCGAGAGCGAGGTTGCGATACGGAAGCCGCTTGACCTCCTCCAAGAACTCGTCCGAGAAGATGGAGAGCTCGGGCTTCTTGAGGCCCGCCGCCGAGAAGATGTCTACGACTTGGTCGGACACGACCGCCCGCGATACGATCTGCCGAACGGCGGTGTCCAGCTCCTCCTGTGTCTTCGCCCCCTCTACGGTTGCCTTGGCGAGGGCCGAGCGAACAGCCTGGAAGAACCCCACATTGTCACGGATCGCGAGTGCACGGTCGTCGGGGACCGAAAGGGCAAACGCCTTCGAGAGGTCGGAAACGGCCTTCAGGTAGCGCTTCTGGCCGTCTTCCTGCGCGAGGATATGCTGCTCAGCGCGGGGAATGACCGAGAGCCGTTCGTGCGCCGTCCCTGAGAAGTAGGGCATCCAGTCGAACCCGTGGAACATCCCCAAGACGACCTCGTACTTCTCCCGCATGAGGCGGACTGCCTCGTCTATCGGTACTCCTGCCTCGCCCTTGTCCTTATCCGAGTACTCCGCAAGCGCTCGACGGAGTTGGTCAGCGATCCCAAGGTAATCCACGACGAGGCCGCCTTCCTTGTCCTTGAAGACGCGGTTGACCCGTGCGATGCTCTGCATGAGCCCGTGCCCCTGCATCGGCTTATCGATGTACATCGTGTGCAGGCTCGGAGCGTCGAACCCCGTCAGCCACATGTCCCGAACAATCACGATCTTGAACGGGTCTTTGGGGTCACGGAACCGTTTGGCGAGTTCTTCGCGACGCGGCTTGTTGCGGATGTGCACCTGCCAGTCGAGCGAATCGGAGGCCGCCCCAGTCATGACGACTTTCAGAGAACCCCTCGAATCGTCAGGGTCGCACCACTGGGGACGCAGCCTTCGAATCGCGTCGAAGAGGTCGGCGCAGATGCGCCTGCTCATGCAGACGACCATTGCCTTGCCGTCCATCGCGTCGAGCCGCTTCTCGAAGTGGTCGACAAGGTCGCGTGCCACGAGGTCTAGCCGTTTCGGTGTTCCCACCAGGGCCGCAATCTTTGCCCACGTGCTCTTGAGCCGCTCCTTGGTCTCTACCTCCTCGCCCTCCGTGACTTCCTCAAACTCGGGGTCGATACGCGGCCTCTCCTCGGGCTTGAGTTCGAGTCTGGCGAGCCTCCCCTCGTAGTAGATCGTGACGGTGGCCCCGTCCTCGACTGCACGGTGGATGTCGTATGTATCGATGTAATCGCCAAAGACGGCTCGGGTGTTCCTGTCTACCTTCGCGATTGGAGTCCCCGTGAACCCGAGGAAGGAGGCATTCGGAAGCGCCTCCCGCATGTGCCTCGCGAAGCCATCTATGAAGTCGTATTGACTGCGGTGGGCTTCGTCGGCGATAACGACCACGTTTCGGCGGTCCGTGAGAAGCGGATACTTCTCTCCCTTCTCTGGGAGGAACTTCTGGATCGTAGTGAATACGATTCCACCAGAAGCGACCTTCAGAAGCTCCTGCAGCGCGGCTCGCGTGTCGGCTTGAACCGGCGTTTGGCGAAGCAGAGAGGCACACACGGAGAACTTGCCGAAGAGCTGTCCGTCGAGGTCGTTTCGGTCCGTGAGAACTACGAGGGTCGGGTTCGCAAGCGCGGGATGGCGTGCGATCTTGGCCGCATAGAAGGTCATGGTGAGGCTCTTTCCCGAGCCTTGGGTGTGCCAGACCACCCCGACCTTCTTGTTCCCCATCTCAGCGGCGGCAGTAACGGTGGCTTCTACGGCGCGGTTGACCGCATGGAACTGGTGGTATGCGGCGACCTTCTTCGAGACAGCACCCCCATCGTCCTCGAAGACCACGAAGTTGCGGAGAAGGTCGAGGAGCCGCCTCTTCTCGAAGACCCCACGAATGAGAGTTTCAAGCTGTAGCTCGTCTTTAAGCGCGATCTCCTTCCCGTCCACGGTCCGCCAAGGCATGAACCGCTCGCGATTCGAGGTGAGGCATCCGAGGCGCGCCTCGACTCCATCGGATATGACGAGGAGTTCGTTCGAGTGAAACAAGGAGGGTATCTCGGCCTGGTAGGTCTGGAGCTGCTGGAACGCAGACCAAATCGTCGCGTTCTCGTCGGCAGGGTTCTTGAGCTCGAAGACCGCGACAGGAAGGCCGTTGAGGAAGACGACCACGTCGGGCCGTCGACTGTGCCCGTTCTCGATGACCGCGAACTGGTTCACGACCAGCCAGTCGTTCTGTTCGGGGTGGTCGAAGTCCGCCAGCCACGCCTTGTCCCCAGCGACACGGCCCTCCTTTCGACGCGTCTCAACGTCGACGCCGTTCGCGAAGTAGTCATGGTAGCGGCGGTTTGAGAGGGCCAAGCTTGGGCTCTCGGAGCGGAGGACCTTGCGCAGCGCATCCTCCCGAGCCTCGGCGCTCACGCGAGGGTTGAGGCGGTCGATGGCCGCCTTGAGCCTATCGACGAGGACCACATCGTTCCAGTTCTTCCGTTCTGGAGTCTTGCCGTCAGGGGCGGTGTCAGGGCCGAACTTCGTCTCGTAGCCGAGATCGCGAAACAGGGCAAGTGCCGTGTCCTCTACGTCCTGTTCGGAGATTCCTGTCACTACTGCGCCCCCGCGGCGAGGGCCTTCAGGACATTACCGAGCGGAATGAGCTCTCGCGCCCTGACGATGAAGCCTAAGTGTACCATGACCTCGGTTAAGGATGTGGCGCGCTGAGCGGTCGGGATGTCCTTGATTACAATCCTCCCCTCAGCCGAGAGTATGGGTCCCTGGAAGAGGACGCCGAGAAGTTTGGCGCGAGAGCCAATGGTCAGGCCGCCCTTCGTAGCGTAAGCGCCCTGGTCGAAGAGCAGGACAGGCGATCCTGACGACCCTGGAAAGCAGGCCATGTCCACCACAGTGATGCTCTCCCCCTGGTAATCGAAGGCAGGGTGGCTGGCCGTGATGCCTCGCCTGAACAGCGGGAAGTTGTTTACCTCATCCCATAATCCAGTCGGATATCCGACCATCAGGACGTTCTCTACAGCCTGTAGTTGTTCGAGTTCTTCGGTTGAAGGCAACAGATTTTCATCGAGCTGGACCATGAAGGGACTCAGGCCCTTTCGCTCAGCCTCCACGAGGAGTGGGGCGAGCGGCATGGCACAAAGGTCGACCTTGGAGTTCGGGTGTGGGACCCAGCGCCGGGCGAAATCGTCCAGCTCGACGAGCCGAGATTCGCTAGAAGGCGTCCGCTCCTCACCCTTCGTAGCCAGGTGCAGCTTGAAGCGACCACGAGTCGCACCTTCCACGACGTGTCTGCAGGTCACAATAACGGGAATGCCCTGCTTCTCGTCAACCTTGAAGCGGAACATGAATCCAGTACCTACGCTGATTCCACGAGGGGTGTCGGACTCGATACGCACGGTTGCGAATAGGAGCTGTTCTGTGAGGCCCAGAGGTAGTTTCATTGCGCCTCTCCCCCATGGACGCGAATCTCCCCAGAGAGGAGCTTGGGGAGGAGGGCGTCACGAGTAGCTGACAACGCTCTCGACTCCTCGATGGCTTGTCCCATCTTCGAAATCATCGGGGCAGTCATCCCCGTGAGCGAGTCCGCGACCTCCTGAGGAGGCAGCGCGACCTGCCAGCGAGCCAAATCATCCCAACTTGTCCGTGGCATTTTCGTTCCGTTTGAGGTGGCCGTCGCGTGGTCGATGAGTTGCGGGGTGTTGAGATGACCGAGGACAAAGGCAAACCAACTCGGAACGCTGGGTCTGATAGTGAGAATGTCGGTCGAGGCGACGCCATCGAACGAGGGAGCGCAGACCTTGTGGAAGTATGGTCGCAGCTTGCCAAACAGCACATCCCCCTTGCTGAATCGGGCTTTTCCGCTAACGGTGTCTCCAACCCTGCCCCAGCGCCAGAGCGACAGCGATCTCGGCGCGATGTGCTCCAATCCGACGTACCTCGCCTCAGGGTCAATCTCACTCGGGTCGACCAGCTCACGGCGACAGATGGCGGTCTCTCCAAGACCCACTACCTTCCACTCCTTCGGAATCTCTCCAATCTCCGTCTCTTCGAACTCGCTCGGCCAGAGATCCCACATGTTGGCGAGGCAGCCTGGCAGGCTCTCGCCCTTCTTCCATCGTCCCTCGGCCTTTGCACGAACCGGACCGAAGTCTACGAACCAGAACTTGAACAGTGCGCGGGCGGTTTCCTCCAGCGTCTGGTTCATTCGGCGGTTGAGGTCGATCTTGTCATCGAGCGGGGAAACAACGCCAAGCAAGCGCTGCTGAGTCGGAAGATCTGGTAGGAGCACTGGGGCCTTGCGAAGATCGGCCAGGTTAAGGTTCGCCTGCACTGATTGATGTACCCGCGAACCTGCGTGGAAAGCGAACTCGGGCGTGGAAAGGACATACCTCAGATAGCGTGGGATGACCTTTTGGCGGCTGGGCCGAAGGATAGCGACGGCCTGGTTTGTGTTCGCGGGGAGTATCTCCCTGTCCACCACGGCACAGCGGCCAATCGTTCCAGCAATGGTGAAGAGCACGTCCCCTGCCTGAAGCTGGGATCGGGCCAGGAATTCGTGCGTCTTTGGGCTCACATGGTCGAAAGTATCTGTCAGAAGCCGTCCATCGTCGGAGATCGACTCCACTTTGACGTAGTTGACGCCCTTCTCAACGAACTCGTGACCGTATGAGGTTGGGGTGGTCCCCTTCGTAATCAACTCGCACACGTCGCCCAGAAGAACCGTTCGCCCTGGTGGGCGACCGACAGGATCGGTTTGGCATGGCGCGGCGAGCGGGCTCATTGTGTCCGTGTCTGGAAGTTCGCTCGAATAGTTTGTTCCAAGCGATGTGACTCCGCGAACTGCTCCTCCAACGACTTTGTCAGTCTCGCCATCTTCTCGGGAAACGGCTCTGCGTCTTCTTCGACTTCCTCCGCCCCCACGTAGCGACCTGGTGTCAGCACGAATCCGTGGGATTCGACTTCTTGGAGCGTGGCAGACCTGCAGAATCCAGCAACGTCCTCGTAATCGCCCGCGTCCTTCTCGCCGCGCCAGGCGTGGTAGGCCTTCGCGATCTTCGCAATCTCCTCATCCGATAGCTCGCGGTGCCTACGGTCGACGAGGTGTCCCATCTTTCGTGCATCGATGAACAGAATCTGACCGCGACGGTCGCGAAACTTTCCATTCGTCTTTTCCCGCGCGAGGAACCAGAGGGCGGCGGGAATCATCGAGCCGTAGAACAACTGGCCTGGAAGGGCAATCATGCAGTCGACAAGATCGGCTTGCACGATGGCCCTCCGAATTTCCCCTTCGCCGCTTGATTGGGAGGACATGGAGCCGTTCGCCAAGACAAACCCCGCGATTCCGTCGGGGGCGAGGTGGTGGATCATATGCTCGATCCAGGCATAGTTCGCGTTCCGAGCGGGAGGGGCGCCGAACTTCCACCGAACGTCTTCTCGGAGACCCTCCCCGCCCCAAGTCGACATGTTGAACGGCGGGTTGGCGAGGATGAAGTCCGCCTTCAAGTCCTTATGGAGATCGTTGCGGAACGTGTCGGCGTTGTGCGGCCCGAGGTTCGCCTCGATTCCTCGTATGGCGAGGTTCATCTTCGCGAGCTTCCAAGTGGTCGGGTTGGATTCCTGCCCGTAGATCGAGATGTCTCCGAGCTTGCCGCCGCGTTCTCTGATGAACTCTTCGCTCTGCACAAACATCCCGCTCGAACCACAGCAGGGGTCATAGACGCGACCCCTGAACGGCTCTATCATTTCGACTAGCAGTCGAACAACGCAGCGGGGCGTGTAGAACTCGCCGCCCTTCTTTCCCTCGGCAGAGGCGAACTGGCCGAGGAAGTACTCGTAAACTCTCCCGAGGACGTCGCGCGAGCGGTTCTCCTTGTCTCCGAGACCGATTGTCCCGACAAGGTCGATAAGCCTGCCCAGGACCACCTTGTCGAGCGACGGTCGGGCGTAGTCCTTCGGCAGGACTCCTTTGAGCGAGGGGTTGTCGCGCTCGATGGTGTCCATCGCGTCATCGACGGTCTTCCCTATGGTCGGCTGCTTGGCGTTGGCCTGAAGGAACGGCCAGCGAGCCTCCTTTGGGACCCAGAATACCCCCTCGGCAGCGTAAGAGTCGCGATCCTCCGCCTCGTCGGGGTAGTCCTTGAGGAGCTGCGAATGGTGTTCCTCGAAAGCATCCGAGATGTACTTCAGGAAGACCAGCCCGAGGACTACATGCTTGTACTCGGCTGCGTCGACCTGACCGCGAAGCTCGTCGGCCGCGAGCCACATCTTGGCCTCGAAGCCGAGGTTTGCTCCACCGTTCCGTCCCTCCATTGCCCTGGAGGTAAGAGCCCGCTTGGCCGGCATAGGGCAGCGGCTATTACGTGGAAGCTTAGGTCATTTCCCCCGCTTGAATACCGAGCGCGGGATATGGCGGTGCTGTGAGGCTAATCGGGTTCGACCCAGTACGTCTCCTCCGACCAGGCATCCGTAAGGGCCTAACTGTAACAGCACCCGGAACCAGCATTCATTAGGAGTGATAGGCCGGTCAACAATAGGGTGAGCTTCCATGGGACCGAAGGGGACGCTGAATGGAATCGCCGGGGTCCACCTCGCCGCCGCCGAGCTGAGTCTCAAGGGATTCTCGGTAGCCGTTACCTCACGGAACACGGCGGGCGTCGACCTGTACGCGACTTCTCCCAAGAGCAAGAGAAGCTATTCGATTCAAGTGAAGACTAGTGCCTCCATCAACCGGATGAACTTCTGGCCGCTCGAGAATGAGCCCGTAGAACCACACCTGGGCTACTTCTTCGTCTTCGTAAGAATCAACCAACCGCGCAAGCCGAACGAGTTCTACATCGTGCCGAGTTCTTGGGTGGGAAAACACTCGGCGAAGCGAAGGCGAAAGTGGAACTCGTTTTATCGAAGAGACGGACTGAAATTCCACGACGGATGGAAGTTGCTTAGATAGCCGGGTTCCGAGTCAGATCCGGTTCGGAACTAGCCCATAGAGCATCAATGCAAAGTAACCCCAGACAATCGACGTGACAACGAACCAGAGCCACAGCCATAGTACCTCTCGCGGATGGTGGATGGCCAGCCAAAAAATCGCTCGCAGGGGAATCTGCTCATCTCGCATGGCCCCGCTCGGTGGATTGTACCGGTGGGGAAGCAGATAAGGTTTCGACGTGAAAGCGGGCGATTTGCTAATCTTGGACCCGAATCGCCCGCGGCAACGCCGTTGCCGCGGAACTCCATGGAAGTCCAGAGCCCGACGCCGAGAAGTCCTGCCGCTCGCCAGATACGTTTCTCTTGCACGAGCCTTTGATTAGGGAGCGCCCCATTCAAGGCCCATGCGGAAAGCTCCTCCGCACTGCGGGTCGTGAACCAAGTTGACTGATTACTCTTCGATTGTCGTTCCGATCATCGCCGCGGTACTCGCCGCCCTAATCGGGTTGTCCAGCAAGGTAACCTTCACCAGATTCGATTTTCTGGCCCGGGCTAGAGTTCTGCAACAGCTTCGGATGGTGTCCTCCGACATTCGAACCGTTTTCGAGAGACTCTCTGACCGGCACGTGGGCCGGTGGTGGTGGGTAGTCGCACTATTCGCGGCGTGGGGGTGGGGCATTCCCGCTGCGGTACTCACACGCGCGGCGGCGCCCGAAGCCTCGGTGTTCTCCGTGCTTGTTGGGCTAGCGGTCGCCGTAATGGTTCTCCAATGGACAATGCTTGCGGTCACGAGCCTTGCCTTGAGAGCAATTGGAGGAGGGACCGAGGAGGGGCGCAAGTACGACTGGTCACGGATCGCTAGCCTCTACACTCTTCAGTTAGGAATTGGCCTTGGATGGTTCGTAGCGATGATCCTCTTCCTGATAGAAGAGTCTCCATCGCTATTCTCCTCCGCTTCCGGGTCCGGTTGGGGAGGCGTGGCATTCACATTCGCGCTCTTGGTCTATATCTCCATCCTACTTGGGCTCCAAACACTGCAGTCTCGTTCCCGGATTGAGGACGCGACATTCCAGGCAGTAGCCGCTACCACCTCGATGCCGAAGGTCAAGGTCACCGTGCTGATGGACGGGGGAAGAGTCTCGGACGAAACCGAGGCACGTATTCGAGGCATCGGCCAGGTGTGTATCTTGCGACGAGAAGATGGGTTTTGGGAGTCGATCCGGTGGAAGGACATCGTGCGAGTCGCTATTCTTCCGTTGGGGGAAGCTTAGAGCGACCCGCTACTGCTACAGTTCGGGACTTCGCGCGTAGGTAGTAAGAGGGCTTTGCGAGGATCGAGCCCCGCTAGCGCAGCAGCGTCCCCCTTCGATAACATCCATCTAGGTGTATCATCTACGATTCTGGGATGTCGCGTCGTTCCGACCTAGGGGCGTGCCTCAAAGAGTGCGTCAAGAATTTCGAAAGTGGTAGTGGAGCCGCCGATCGTAGGGTGCGCCCCCTATTCCAGAACGGCGGGACCTGCGGGTCTCTTAGCGAAATCCGAACCCGGGTCGATACGCTGGACTCGGCGTACAGTACTCAGCTTCGCGGCCGGCAAGCCCGAATCGCGAAGTTCATATTTGCGAATGCCAGAAGGTTGGGTTCCCTCATCGCCAACGGTGATGAGCAGGCTGTCGCGCAGATACGGTATGTGCCGGGGGTGGCCGACGCGGCTAGCGGCAACCGAGGCACTTATTCGTTTGCTACTAAGTTCTGTGGTTGGAGCAACCGTCGCCGGTTCGCCATCTTCGATTCGGTAGTCGAGTTCGCGTTGCCCTACGTGGCCTCACGCCTCCACCCGGAACGCATAGCCGAGGTAAGGGCCTGGGCGCAGAAGCTGGACGACTATCCCCTCTTCAGGACCCGCATCGCTGAGCTTCGTGACGAGGCCCTTCCTGGAGCGGATTTCAAGACATTTGACGGGGCGTTGTGGATACTCGGCTTCGAGCTTCGAGAGCCTTTCAACGCTGCTATCGAGCTTCGGAAGCCGGAACTTTACGGCATCCGGATTCCCGCTTGGCTCAAACCCCTACGGTCGGTTCCGTTAAGGTTCGGAACATAAGGGACATCGACGTCCGTGGAGGACCTACCAGAAGATGTCGGGAACGACTCGTAGCGAGGGAGCTGACCGCTGTCCCGTAATCCGACGCTTCCAGGACGGGAGAGGTTGGCCCTCGGTAGAACCCTCCGGAATTAGGAGGGGGATTACGAGACGAACGGAGTAGCCGTACGACCGCGGCTCCGTAAGGGTCGGTTTCGGCAACTGAGTCACGGGCCACACTCCCCCCGCTTGCTTAATCACTCGCGAGACATACTCCCATGCCGATGTGTAAGGACTGCCGGAAGACCTCGGGATTGTCGCGGAAAACCGAGTGCGCCTGCTCCTGTGACGAAACGATGACGGAGATGATCGGGGGCACGGGTACAAAAGGCGCAAAGCGGCGGGTGCTCCTGGACACCGCGACGATGGTGTGCCGACGTTGCCATCATCTAGTCGCGGCCTTCGTCACCTGAGCTACTCACCCCCCGATTGAGCCCGACTGTCAACGGGTCGGTTGCGGTCGATGGGGCCTTTACGACCCGCTCGGGGTCGTTCCAAACTCCGCAGGAGGGTTTTCCACACGGGGGCTTTCGGTCGCACGGGTCGGCCGCGGCTTCTGCTACGCCTTCTCCAATCTTACCACTGCGTGATGCGCGTCGGCCGAAGGTGCGGTAATCAACGCCCATCACTCCTGCCCGAGTGATTGGATTCCGCCGCGCGTCGCTCGTTGCCCTCTCCGCGAGGGCCGAGCGATACAGGATTCAAGGGGGCCGGAACGATAATGCGGAGCTACCGGGTAGAGTCCGGCAAGGTTTATACTAACCTGCGATGTTAACATGGTGAGAAGAAGCCGGCTGATCGTTCCACTCTCGGACGAGGATCGGCTCGAGATCATGATTGAGAAGGAGGCTGGTACCGTGAAGGGCTTCGTGGTCAACTACGTAGCAACCATCAAGGGACGAGCCCATTCGGTGGTCCGATATGACACTCGGCACGGCTTCCCTCACAAGGACATGGTCCGTTCCGATGGTAGCGTTGCCCACAAGGAGCGCATGCCCGACCTGGACGGACACGCTCTCGTGGATCTCGCCATCGACGATCTGAAGGCGAACTGGCGGAGCTACCGACGGAGGTTCGAGCGATGAGCGAAAGCAAGAAGGACGCGGTCGAACGCCGTCTCGAAGAGGCGCGGCGACTCCTCCACACCGCCCTTGACCGCCCCGAGTTGCTCGACGCATTCCCGGAGGAGGTCTACGTTCCGTTGGGCGTGGATGTGGCTTCCTTGTTCGCCGAGGGACGCCTCGAGCTCCTACGTCAAATCTCGCGATCGGCCGGGACGGTGGGAGAACTTGCTCGATCCGTACACCGGAAGGTGCCTTCGGTCTCTCGAGACCTCCGGGTGCTCGAGAAGCACGGGCTGATTCGATTTCGGACGGAGGGCAAGCGGAAGTACCCCGAATTGCTTCGACACTTCGTCGTCATATCCCTACAATCCCCCAAGGACAGCGGAAGGGGCGCCCATCAACGTCAGATTCCCGCCTGACGAGCCCTCCGAACTCGGGCGCGAAGTCCCCTGCCCGATCGACAGCCCGTCCCACGCGGCCGAGCGTCGTCGGGCCGTGTCCGACGCCCAGTCGGTCGAGCCCCGAGCGCATCTCGCGTTCCCGCCTTCGCGAGGAACGCGAGATGACGAACTGTCTTCAGTACCGAACCGCCGAGCGCCCCCTGCCGACCGAACCCGGAGCCTCCCGGCTCCGCACTGTGACAGGAAATCGGTTTCCCCGCCGGTGCGCGGCCTGCGCCCAGCCGATTCCGCGAGACCCGAACATCCGCCTCGTGGTCGACTTCGGCGCCCCGCGACCACATCCCGCCTATCACCTCGAGCACTCGCCCGACTACGGGAGCTCCCGCCCCCCGGCGCGTCCCA
The DNA here is from genome assembly GCA_963838955.1 of uncultured Thermoplasmata archaeon. Classification (GTDB taxonomy): domain Archaea; phylum Thermoplasmatota; class Thermoplasmata; order Lutacidiplasmatales; family UBA184; genus Lutacidiplasma. Next base: position 45,376 of record CAWISZ010000005.1, read on the forward strand.
CGAAGGAGGTCCCCTGGGCCCCTGGCTTCGTCCTCGCGAAGGAACTCCCTGAGTTCCGGACCGATGAGGAACCGGCGCGCGATGACACCGCGACGCGAGACCGCGCACACGCGAGCGCCGACACGACCGCGAGCCCGCAGGTAGGACGCGCGTGGGCGACGAGCACGCTGACCTTCAACTCAGGCCAGTTCGAGAGCGTGCGGTTCGGCTACGCGGACTACGCGCGGGACGGCGAGAACGAAGCGCAGCTCCGCTCGCGCGTGCACGAGGTCGTGCTGGCAGAGGTGGAGCAGCAGGTGCGGGCGGTGCGCGCGCTCCACGAGAGGCTTGGCGATCGGGGCGTGGGGACCGCGTTCGCGCGTCCTTCCGCGGCGCGGTCGTGATTCGGCGCTGTCGCGAGACGCTGAGAGACGCCAATGTTCGAGTTTCGACTTCGCATTCTCGACGTGGGCGAGGGGTCCTACCTCGGGATCGTGGAGGGATTCCCCGAGGTGATGGTGCACGCGACCTCGGCGCATCAGGCGGAGGCGGATCTCACGCGGGCGCTAATCGCGCATCTCGAGAGCCTGCAGGATCTCGAGGCGACCCGGCTTGAGCTCGACGATTTTCCGACGGTAAGGGTGGTGCGTTTGTGGCTGAGCCCGCAGACTGGGTGGCGGAGGTAGATGACCATCTACACTTGCTCTCAACATGGATTCGGAGTGGGTCCTAGCGTCCCGAATAGGGGCGAGAACCTCACGACAACGAGAAGAGCAGGAGGTTCATGGCAGATGTGGAGAGTCTTCTCGCAAGCTCCGTCTCGAGAACCATGACCGAAGTGCCGCAAAGAGTCGTAACGGAGTTCGTGAGGAGGATTCGCGCCGACCGGGAAGTCCCGGAGAGTGTGGGAGTGCTCTTTTCCGAGGAATCTTGGCCGGACAACGACCAATTGATTGAGACCATTCGATCCGCCTGTAGCTCGGCGAGGAACGATGCCCCTCCGAATTCAGAACATTCGGGCTGAGAACCTTCGGGGACTGGTCCGGTTGGACCTGCCGCTCTTGGGAGGAAGTGTCGCGGTCCTAGGGGAGAATGGGACAGGGAAGAGTTCTCTAGCGGATGCCCTTGAGTTCTTCTTCACCGGGTCGATTGCTCACCTCGAAGGGACTCAAGGGATTTCGGTCCGAAGGCATGGACATCATGTCCTTGCGGACCCAGAGGCAATGGCGGTCGAGCTGACTCTCAATCCGGGGCCCATTTGTCTGCGACGAACGCACGCCCAGCCTCCTAGTGGGGAAGGTGATGTGCGGAGTTTCCTGGACGGAGGGGTCGACGCGAGTTTCATTCTCCGAAGATCCCAACTCCTGACTTTTGTGATCGAGGAACCAGCGCAGCGCTACAGTGCAATTGCGCGGCTGCTCGGGATTGAACTTCTCGAGGATCGCGAACTTACAGTAAAGGGAGTCCGAGACACCCTCCAAGGCCATGCGCAATCGGCGGCTCTAGCGCTGTCCGGCCTGGAAGCCGAGATACGGGTCGCTAGTCAGCTCGACTCTTCCGCGACCGACGTCGACCTATTGTCCAAGATCAACGAAATTCGGGCGCGAAACAATCTCCCTCCTTGCGACGCGCTCGAGCAACTTTCAGGTTCTGGACCACCAGTTGCGCCGGGCGTCTCCCCTCCTGGCTCAGCCGCGGCTGAGAAAGTCGGTCTGGCTCGGGGCCTGCTTCCCGCAAGCGATCGGCTCCAAGCTCTGACCGACCGCTTGGGATCCCTGACCGAAGGAGCTGGAATTCTAGGAACCAAAATCTCGGTCGGAGAGTACGCACTGACTTCGTTCCTGAGGGATGGAGTTGGTTTCCTCGAAGAAAGCGATGAGGAACTCTGCCCGTTCTGTGGGCAGAGCGTGAACAAGACTGATCTCCTGCAAACAGTCCGCGACCGTATATCACGAACCCTCCTACTTTCCGACGAAGCCTCGTCAATCCGGCGCGAGGCGTCAGCGTTGGGAGAAGAGCTCGCCAACTTGTGCACCAATCTACAAGGAGCAGTTGCCTACCTCTCAGTGGTCGAGGATTTTGGGGGCGTTCCCCCAGACTTTGTGAATCTTGTCAGTAAGGCACTTGAATTCCGCGTCGGGCTTTCAGCACAACCACTTCCACGGTTTGGAACGGCGGAGGAACATTTTGCCGATCATCTCCGGGTGCTTTCCGAGAGAGTCGCCGCGCTGTTAGCCGCGTGCGATCAGTGGCTACAAGCCAACCGCACACGCGCACTTGAAGGGGTTCTGAATCTGCAACACTTGAGCACCTTGGCCCAGCGCCTGCTTCAAGCTCGGCGTGATGCCAGAGGGGCGCAAGCCTCTCGGGAAGTCGCTGTCAAACTCTTCGATCACCTGACCACGGTTAGGAAAGAAGTCGTCACAGGTATCTACGCCGAAATTCGCACCGATCTGATGAGCTTCTACGGTGCCCTCCACCCTGGAGAGGATCCGGAATCAATCTCACTAGAGGTCGATGAACGAAGGCGCGCGAGTGCCAGACTGGTCATGACCTCTTTCGGTCATCCCGAAAGCGATCCGAGGGCCTATGCAAGCGAGGCCCATCTAGATACCCTTGGACTTTGCATCTTCTTAGCATTTGCACGCCGTTTCCAATCTGACTTCCCTCTCCTTGTTCTTGACGATGTGCTCACGACAGTGGATGGGCAACATCGCCTTCGCGTTGCAGGTCTACTCAGTTCGGAATTCTCCTCCAAGCAGCTCATCATCACGACTCACGATCAAGTATGGTTCAAGGAACTCCATGAACAGTTCCGATCTGACCGGGGCGATTTCCACTTCATTGAGTTCGAGAAATGGAACCTGGAGACCGGTCCTAGCCTGAAAGATTACAAACCTCGGTGGGACGAGTTGGAGGAGCTCTTCGGTGATGGGACACCACTCCCGCTTGTGGCAAATGCATGCCGTCAGCACCTCGAGTGGGTTTTGGGAAAAATGTGCTCCACGACGAAAGCCTCACTTCCCTTTTCAGCAGACGGGCATTACGGACTAGGTGATCTCTTTGCCGGAGCCAGGACCCGGCTTGACAGTCTCATTAGGGATCCCGAACCAAAGCGCAGGTTTGAACAGGCCTTCGCTGACGTGAGCAGAACGGCCTTCATGGGTAACCTCCTCTCTCACGCCAATCCGATGTCGGGCATGCTCACCCGATCTGAGCTCGAGGCGTTTGCTCAATCTGTTCGTAGTCTCGAACTCGCATTCTCCTGTGACAACAGCAATCATCATTCACTCTTGGTCTACTCTAGAGACCTGAAGGAACTCTCCTGCCCAATGCCTTCCTGCGACGCTCGTACCCGATTTACTACACGCTGAACCTTCACCACGGTCCCGGTTCCAATCGGCAGGGTTATCCCCGGTGAGCAGATACCGTCAAGAACCGCCCACGTGGAAGGTAGTGAGGATAATTGGATGGCGAGGCGACGGACACGAGTTTCTTTCTGGAAGAAGGTCAGGGGTCCGAAGAAGGTGAGGGTCACCTTCCTCGCAAGGAGAAAGCCCAAGCGACGTTGAGACCGACGTGAAGGCGTATCACAGTATTGTTCAGGCCGGGATACTGCTACACGGTCATGAACACAGATTCCCGAAGGTTCGAGGCGACGACACCCCGATTCCCATCAACCACCCGACTCGAGGAAAGGTTCACCTCTATCGCCCCGACGCCTCGTTCGTTTCGGCCCACGGAAAGTTCCACATCTTCGAAGTACTCGACAGCCAGGTAAAGGATGACAACCTAACGATCGCAGACATCATACAATCCTACCTCGTTCCGAACGTTGCACGCATCGTTTTCATCGTTCCCACTTTCTCCGATCAAGAGCGGATCCAGGATCTCGCCCTGATCATATATGGTCGCCTCGTCGATATGGGAATAGCAGAACGAGACCTCCGAGCGATTCGCTTTCTCTTCATCACTCACGAGGAGGCGAGGACTGCTCGAAGGGTCGCAAACTTGCTCGGACGAGCGTTCGGCGCATAGGCCATCGGCCTCACCGGTACCTTCGAACCCCTCGGGACCCTGAAGAGTCCGCGCATGTCCTTAATGAAGCCCGCGCGGAGGCGACTCAGCCTGTCACATCTACGCGAAGGGTCTTACGGCATCCTTGATTAGTCCGTGAGACGATTCAGACGAGGAAGATGGCGACGCAAGTCAAGCCCAAATGCCCTAGTTGCGATCAAACGCTGGATCCCAGTACCGACATTCTCTTCGATAACGCCGGGGTCCGCGCGATGGGTTTCAAAGGCACATCCTTCATCTATTGCGGTCTGTGTGGTGCGATTCTGGGGGGCGCCCCCGATGCACGCACTTTGACCAAGAAAGTGCGAGGCTGAAGCGGGAGGGTCACGGACCCTCGTGTGCTCATCGCGGTCACATCATCGACCGCGCGCGCCCCACATCAAGCCGACGGGAGCCAGTCTACCTCGTGCGCAACTTCTTGCCCATGAACAGGTAGGTGTCCTGATAGCCCATCCCGCGGTAGACGGCCCTCGCGGTCTCGTTTGTCGGGAACACGCCAAGACTCAGCCAATCGCTCCCTCTCGCACGAAAGTGCTCCTCGACAGCTCTCATGAGCCGACCGCCGACCCCTCTTCCTCGGAACTCCGACGCAACGTGAAGCTCCATTACGAGACCGCTAGGGTGACGGGTCGCATCCCAGGCCCAGTTTTCCTTCATTGGTTTTCGGATCGCGGCGACGTACCCTGCGCAGTCGTCCCCGACTACGGCAACGAGAAACACGCCGCCTCTGCGGGTCCTCTTCGGCAGTGACCGCAGGTAACGATCGTCGCCCGACCAGGAATAGACCAAGCCTTCTTCCTTCAGCCGGCGCTTCTCGCTCGAGGTGTAGTCAGCGAATAGCCGTCGGACGAACTCAAAGTCGCTGGTCGAGTACGGTCGGACGGTAACGCGCTCTCTCACTTTCGTTCGCTGAGCTCTGTTCTTCATTTGTGCTGCCGGCAAAGCCGAGAGATTACCCGCAACGCACCTAGCCGCGCTGACGCGGCGCCGGGCTCGACTTAGCCGAATCCGACGGTTACCGCATCAACTGGAATCGAGTGCATTCGGTAACCCCCTGGCTTCAGCCGAGAACGTTCACTGCGGAGACCACCTTAAAGACTTGCCAGCGTGGTCGAGCCTCGCGGGGGCTGGCGTTCACCATGGGCAGTCCTCGACCGGGCGGGGTGGGCTCGCGCTTCGCGGTTGCGCTGATTGCGGTCCTCCATCGGGCGCGCGCGTCGCTCATTAAGGTCGCGTCCGCGCTCCCCGTCTCCCCTCGGCTCGTGCGCTTCTCGCGGTCGCGAGTGGCTCGCGCGGCGCCACATCAAGGCCGCGGCGAGCTTCGCTCGCCGTCCCCTCGCTGCGCTCGGCGGCCATGATGGGCACCGGTCGCCCTCGGGGCTCGCATCGCCCCTCGGGCGACCTCCGCGCTCGCAACGGGGCCAATGACCGCTCGAAGCGCGCACAGCGCCTCGGAACCCCTTCGCGCCGACCAGGCCGACCGCCCCTGCCCGATCCGCGTCCCGGGCAGCGCACGGACCTTCGAGATCCGCGACGCACTGCGCGGGATGGGGCTGCGGTGGGACCCCGCGACCCACGCGTGGCACGGGAACCTACCGGGTGTGAACCGCGCGTTCCTGGAGCGCGCATACGGCCTCCGGACGCAGCCCGTGGTCCCGATCGAGGCGTTCCAACCCCCGGCGGTGGCCGCCGCGCCTCCCATGCCTCCGCGGCCCCCCGCGGGCCCGCGCAGGTCGAACATGCGCGACTCCTCGCGAACGCGCGCCGAGGCGCGGGTCGTGCATCGCGAGGCGGGCAGAGGCGCGGAGGAGATCGCGACTCCGACGCGACGGTTCAGCGTCCTCGACATCACGAGCGGCCTGCCTGACGATTCGCGGGAGGCGGAGGAGCGTATCGCGGAGAGCCGACTGCACGATCTGCGTGGGCGCGTGAAGGTTGCCCGAAAGGTAATCGCGAGCACGCCTGGACTCAGTGAGGTTATGGCGAGCGACTGGCGGAGGGCGGCGCGGTTCTATGCGCGAATCGGGGTCACGGAGGGACTGGTGCGGCACGGGGTGCCCGACGGCGATGTCCAGGAGACGGATGTCACGGAGTGGCTCCAATCGCGGGTGGACTGGGTCGCAGAGGAGAAGGTACGCGAGGTCGCGGTTCTTGATGAGTCGGCGTTGCGGGCCCAGGAGCTCCCTCGCGGGGATGGGGTCAGTGCGGACAAGGGGCAGGATTCTGACACCACCCCCGCTGGCTTGACCGGGCTTCCGAAAGGCTCGGCCGCCCTCCGATTTCGTGCAGTAAACGTCCCCGACCCTGTCTGAATCCTGGCCTTCGCCTTCAGACCCCCGGGCAGGGCGCCTCGAGGAGCCTTCGTAAAACGACTAATATTCCCCTCCCGCATCCCAAACGCCCAGAGAGAGGGGGCTAATAGTGGAACGCCAATTCGCCAGTCCTATGCGCAGAGCGACGCCTGCCGGTCGGTCGGCCGGCGCGCCCCTCCTTCTCACGGCAGTCGTAGTTCTGTTAGTCCTTTTGGTTACCAGCAATTCCACTTTCCCTCAAGGGAGGACTTCCCTATCGAGCAGGGGGAACGCGGCTGTGCCCGTTGTTCCCAGTTCGTTCGGCGTTCCCGCGACTGGTAGCTCGTCGACCGTGGCGCTGAACCTCCTGAATGGGAGTACGTACGTCTCCCCGTCCTTGCTCGAAACTGGCTACTACAGTGGGTCCACGGATCGGTCCCTACCATCGCTCTTGACGGGGAGTAATGCATCCGGGTTCTGGAACTCGGGCGCCCCGGTCCTCCTGATGGCGCCCCACACCGCTCCCTACAGCTCGAGCTTGTTCCTGTACTCCGCTACCCCGGGTAATCTCGTCTCGGTCCGGTCGGTCGGAGTGGGATCTCCATTGGTCTCTTCTGGGGACGGCTTGGAGGAGTACCTCTTCTTGACGCCCTTGTCCAACGTCAGCTGGGCCTTCCCATACTGGGCGGGCGCACCTGGCGGGATTAGCGGAGGAGAGGGACTGCTCCTCTATCCCAACTCAATCACGCCCTACATCGTCCTTCAGTGGGACTCTCATAATCTTAGCGGCGGAGATTGCAGCAACTCCTGCTTCAACCTCTACTTAGTGACCCCGGGTGCCGGTGGCAGTGTCTCCGGCGCGAACATTCGTGGCATGGGACCCCTCGGTTCGAACCCCGGGGCAGTTCCGGTGGGGGGAGACTATCTCGTGTTCGACGCAAACTATTCTGTTCGCAACAACACCTTGTCCGCGCAGCTTACAGATGAGAACAGCTCGGCGGTCGATTATAGCCTCTCCGTGAATCTGTCGCAGGACGGTTTCTCACCGACGTACAACGGCTCCCAGAGCTACTACTTCGGAGCGGGTGGCAGTGCGGGGGGTCTCGAACAATCCAGCTGGGGACTGCTGTACAACGCCCTCTCCTCTTCGGCCGTGACCAGCCCCGCCTACCTCGTGACATTCACCGGAACCGGGCTTCCACCTGGGACGAACTGGTCAGTAACGCTAGGAGGAGTAACCCATACCTCGACGACGAATACAATCGCCTTCATGGAGCCAAACGGAACGTACTCCTACGCAGTCGGGACGGTGGCCGGGTACACCGTAGCTCCCTCGTCGGGAGCGCTTACCGTTAACGGTGCAGCGGTCTCCGAGACCATCACCTTCACGCCGATGCCGACGTACTCGGTCGTGTTTACCGAGTCGGGTCTGCCGTCAGGAACCTCGTGGTCGGTGACACTGAACGGGGCGACGGAGAGCTCAATAACCTCGACCAGCACGTTCACCGAACCGAACGGGGTGTACTCCTACACCGTCGGGACCGTGTCCGGGTACGCCGTAGCTCCCCCGTCAGGAACGCTCACCGTTAACGGCGCTGCGGTCTCCGAGACCATCACCTTCACGAAGTCCGTTACCTACTCGGTCGCATTCACCGAAACGGGGCTCCCGGCCGGGACCAGCTGGACCGTTACGCTGGGCGCCACCCCTAAGAGTTCGACCACGAGCACGATCACGTTCAGCGAACTGAACGGGACGTACGCCTACTCCATTGGAGACGTCCCGGGATGGCACCAGACCACGCTTCCGTACACGGGCTCGGTGACAGTAAGCGGATCGATGGCTGCAGCGCCAACGCTGGCGTTCTCCCAGGTGACCTACTCAGTAACGTTCACCGAGGGCGGACTGCCATCGGGAACGACGTGGTCGGTGACGTTAGGTGGGTCCACGTTGTCGACCACGACGAGCACGGTGACCTTCAGCGAGCCGAACGGAACGTACCCCTACACGGTCGGCGCGGTCGCTGGGTGGATCACATCTGTCTACTCCGGGTCAGTGCCTCTGAACGGGGGCGTCGTGGACGAGGCGGTCGCGTTCACCCAGGTCACGTACACGGCGGCGTTCACCCAGAGCGGACTGCCGCCTGGAACTGCCTGGTCGGTGACGTTAGGTGGGTCCACGTTGTCGACCACGACGAGCACGGTGACCTTCACGGAGCCAAACGGGACATATGCCTACAAGGTCACGGACGTTCCGGGCTGGCACCAGACGACGCTTCCCTACAGCGGGAGCTTGACGGTCGCAGGGACGGTCACGAACGAGGCTATCACGTTCGCCCAGGCGACGTATTCTGTGGAGTTCTCGGAGGCGGGCCTTGCAGTGGGGGTAGAGTGGTACGTGAACCTTACTGGCGGCTCGTCGCTTAGGTCAACGTCTGGAGTAATCGACTTTGTAGAACCTAATGGGACGTACGCTTACTCGATCTGGACCCCGGCAAACTACGCTCCGACGCCTTCAGGCGTCACCCTGACAGTGGTGGGAGCTCCTGTAACACAACCAGTCACCTTCGGGAGCACTTACGGCGTTACGTTTGATCGGCCGCCCGGAACTCCGATGGGGGCGTCGTGGACTGTCTATCTGAACGCCACGTCGGGGTCCAGCGGGGCCGCTGCGGGAGGGGTCCCGCAACTTAGCGTGGTCAGGACCACCACTGCGAGCACGTTGACGATCATGGCTCCGAACGGGACGTACGCCTATTCGATCATTGTCGCCGGGAGCCACTCGCTAACAGGTAGAGGGACTGTGAGCGTTCAGGGCTCAGGCGTTGTCGCGAACGCGCCGCCCACCCAGACGACGTTCCTGGGATTCACCGGTCTGACGGGCTACTACATCCTCGTCGCGATAGCCGTCGCCGTTTTAGTCGCGATCGGAGTTCTTGTAATCTGGCCTAGGCGACGCGATCGGCAACGGGTAGCGGCAGCGGTCCCCTCGGGGGCGACTAGCTCGATAGTTGGTGCGCCGCCTTCCCCCCGCCCGACCGTGCCTTCTCCTGAGAGCGCACCGCCGCCTACCCTTGGACCGCCCATGGCGGCCTCTCCGTCCGGCGCTGCAACGCCGCTAGCCCCCGGCTCTCAGCCCGGATCTGCGGCCCCTACGAGCTTCTGCCCTAACTGCGGGCGACAGTTCGGGCAAAGTGAGCGATTCTGTGAGAGCTGTGGCTCCCCTCGGGACTACATGGCTGCACAACCCCCGGCTCCGACCCCGCTTCCCAGAGGCGCGACTCATGCTCTACCCCCAAAGAAGAAGAGAACCGGGCTTTACGTAGCAGTCATTGTCGTGCTGCTGATTGTAGTTATCATTGTGGTCGCAAGTTTGGCGGTGAAGCCGGCGTCCGCAAGCACAGCTACGGCTACGTATTCAACCAGCACCGCCCCTTCAATCGGGGCATTTACCCCGAATCAGGGGAACGAATATTTCATCGTGAACATGTCCATTCTGGACAACAGCTGCGGTTCTTGGCTCGCAGACCCCTACTTCGTCTACGCGACTACGGGCGGAGTGACCTACAGCGTGGACCTTGCGACGTTCGCTCTGAGCAACCCACTCCCATCAGTGACTTTGCAGAACGGGGCGACCACTGCAGGTGCAGTCGCATTTCAAGTGCCAAGTGGGTCAACAGGATACTCTTTCAGCTACAACGGCCTGACGGCCTGCACCGTAAACTGGGTTGCGGGGTTGACTGGGCCCCCCGCACAATTGCATACGGCGTTTATATCCGCACAGCAGTTGACTAGCATCTACGGCGAATCGTACACCGAAGTTGCTGGTGGTGGCTCACAGTTGGGCGGACCTGGGTTAATCAGCCTGGAAAACCAAACATATGCTAATCCCCCGTCGAACTCAGTAGTGATTTCTATCGGACAGTATAACTCCGCAACCACTGCGCTCGCAGAGTACAATGCCCTCTTTTCAAACACCGGTAATTCCTCTAGCGGAAGTTACGGCGGGGTTAACTACAGGATTGTTGGATTCGGCATTTACGACGTTGCTGTCTTGACGGGCGGGGACTACACATTTACCATCGCGTTCAATTACGGAGCAATGGGAAGCAACGAAGTCAGCGTGATACAGGTTCAGATTGATGTGATGTCCTGATTTTTCAAATCGGTTTCGCGTGCCCGTCAACCTGAGAACTCATGCCATGAACCACACGAGCTTTCCCTTGCTTAGGAGTGCGGTATAGGGGCAGCGCTCTATGCGGAGGGTTAGCGGCTCGCCCTCGTTTAAGCCTCATTAACGACTCTTCCATACCCGCGACTCGAATGCTGGGTTAGGAATTGTTGATGGGAGGATCGGTCTCCTCGAGACTCGCGCCCCTCAGCCGGCAGATCAACCAATGGTGGCATCGCACCGGGAAGGGGTCAGTCAGGGCGCTAACCGATAACGTATGAAGGCGGATTGAACGGCACCGCCCTTCGTCTCTCGAAACCCCGGTTCGGCGCACTACTTTAGAGCAGTGAATGCGTCGCCTTCGCAATGAAAGGACAGCGCCGCAAGCGGACCGAGCACGGCACGCGAAAGTGGATCCTGAAGGTTCTCGCATCTAGCAAGGGCGCGGGAGAGATGTCTGGCTCCGAGATTCGCAAGCGCATCGCGAAACTGAGTGGGACCAGGATCCCGGATTATTCGGTCTATCAGGCGCTGCGCACGCTCGTTCGCCAGAAGTGCGTTCGGGCTCGACGCGTGGGGCGCGAGTTCTCCTACCAGCTCTCCGCGGACAAGCAAGCCGCGCCAGCGACGCGTCCCGCGGAGCGCGCTCCACCCCCAAAGGTGAGACGCGGTCGCCCGCCCGCGAAGCCCGACGCAGAAGCGGGCCGCGAACTGCATAAGCTCGCGATGGGCGACATTGTCATCCTGAAGATCGGCGACACGTTCGTCGAGGTCGCGACGAACCTGAACGGGCGGTTGGTGCTCGAGCGGCACCGGCGGCCGTCGTAGGTTGCCCTCGCGACCCCTCCATCGCGCATTTTGGGCCTCGGAAGGCGAGGCCCAAAATGCGCGTCAACGCAGACAGGAACCTGGCACCCGACCGACGAGCGCCGCCGAACGCGGAGGCCAACACATGAGGATGGGCTGGGTGCAGAGCGGCGGCGTTCTCCTCGGGCTTGGACTGATGTTCTGCGCGCTGGGTGGGGAAGGACTCGCGATCTTCAACGCGTGCATCGCGAACTCCACCTGCATTGCTTCGGAGGCGACGGCGAATCTCTACGAGCCCCTGGCAGCGCTCCTGGCCGGTATCGCGCTCTCCGTATCCGGGGCGGTGGCCGTATGGCTCGGACTCCGGCTAGCTCCCAGGGTCCGCGTCGCGACGAGCCCAGGCGAGCCCCCGCTCGTCCAGCCGCATCGTCGGTAGCTCGAACCCTTCGGCCGCATGCACGGTTCAGGCCCGCGCCCGGGCCGATCCGAGGCGTCGCGCTGATTGATTCGAGGCGGGCGAGTCGTTCCGCACGCTTATTCGGTGCGACCGTCCTGCAACTTGGCATGCGGCCGCTACTCTTGGGCTCGGGGGTCGTCTTCGTTGCCGCGGCACTCGCCCTCCTCTTCATTCTCATCAACATTTACTCCCACCAGTTCCAGTGTCCCGTAGGCATTGGCGGATGCCCCGCTTACACGTCCGCACCATCTCCCTCCTACGGACTGGTCGTCGGGGCGCTTCTCGGGTTAGGCGTCGTGGCGGTCGCTTACGGGGGGTTCTCGAGCCCGTCCCCTAGCGCACTTTCTTGAATAGGTAGAGGCTCCACGGCTGGGCGACCCACCAGGACTTACGACTCGCATCAACCATTCCTGGGGGGACGTCTTGAAAACCGAGCTATAGAATAGGTCGGGCACCACCGGCCACGTCGGGCATCTCTCTCGTGAACAGGGGTCGGGCAGGGTCGGGCACGACACCGGGGGCCGGACCGACCGTGCCCGACGGGTCGGGCACCCCCGGGCAGGGTCGGGCAGCGGGCAGAAAGTCCTCCCCCGGCCGCACGTCCGGAGCTCCAGCTGGTCTCCAGATGTCGCGCGTCGAGCAACTTGTAGGACAGCGCACTCGGTACGACGCCGCGCACACCGCGACTTGACGAAATCACGGGACCCCGAAGCCGAAGGATGATGGGTCCAGCCCCGCGGGATCGAGCGAGCCAAGATCGTAGATGCGGAACCGACTCCCCGCTCGCTGGACCCGCTGACCCTCAACGCCGAGCGCGTCGAGCGCGACTCCCAGGCGCCACTCGGTCCAGCGCCTACCATCAGTCGCCGGCAGGTGAGGTTCAAAGTCGTCGAACGTGACCCATCTCTTCCCCTCCGCCTGTAGCAGGCCGGCAGCTCGAGCAACCGTCGCGACGCCCGGATCCGTGAACGTGGCGGCGCGCGGTTCGCCGGGAGAGGGTGGTTGTGATGACGCAGGCGGCGCCACATTGGTCGCTGGCCCCGCCGCTCCCGTTGTCACCAGTGGCCAGGCATCGCTGCCACGTCCCGGATAAGGATGGAAGCCACCATCCTCCCGCCAGAGCAGGCCGAACTCGTTCCAAAGGCGGGCCTCCGGGACATTCGCGCCGATCACGCGCGCGACCCGATCCGCGGCCTCACGGTTCGGAACCACGACCAGGCACTTCCGCCCCGCCTTCAGCGCCTTCCTAACGTTCTTCGACACTTGTTCGACGTGAGTCGCGAGGGTGCTGCATTCCACCTCCAGATTGTAGGTCGTCCCTTCGTGCGTGAACTCGGCGTCCGGCAGCAGCACGCCACTGCGTTGGATTGGGATGTGCGGCTCGATCCCCCTCTGGGCGAGCTGAGCGCAGGTGTCCGCGACCAGTTCCGTGTGAACCTCCCCCTCGTTCCGCTGCGCCTCGATGGCGAGCAGGTGGTAAATCCCACGGCGGCTCAGCGTCCACGCTTGCTTCGCGGGGTCTTCGGACACATCGCCCGCCGAGCGGCAGCGGGCGAGGATTGCCTCGCATCGCTCCGGGGGCAGGGAAGCCCGAGTTGCCAGCTCCCTGCTGGTCGCGGGACCTGCCGATAGGGCACGCAGAACGAGCGCGACCTCATCCGCGGTAACGAACAGCGGCGACGCCTCGGAGTCCTCTCGTGCGGCATACCGCCGGCTGCTCTTCACGAGGAGCGACGCGGAGCGCCCCGGTTCGGGATCCGGTGGTGGGGGCGGGAGCGTGCTCACCTTCACCAACGTGCCCGGAAGGTGGAGGGCGACCTCGTGGGGCCGCAAGCCGCTCACGAGATCTTGCGGGGTCCACCCATGCCGCTGGCCGTCAACCATCTTCCAGACCGGCTCCATGTCCTCCGCTCCCAGCGAGAACAGCAGCCAGAGCGCCACGTTGCCCTGCAACGCCAGCCGGGTCTCGGCGGGAATGTGGTGGAGGTACTGGGTGGCGGCGATCACGTGGAGCCCGAACTTCGCTCCTTCGTTCAGCATCTCACCGAACGCTGGGACAGCATAGTGGTGGAGTTCGTCGACCACCAGGTAGACCGGGTGGTCCAGGGACCCCGAGCGCTGGAGTGCAGCCCAGAGCTGGGTCAGGAAGATCGCTCCGAGGAACTGGGACCCTTCGGCGCCGAGCGATCCCTTGGAGAGATTCAGGAGGAGCAACCGGTGACGGAGGAGCTGGTCGAAGGAAACAGGGTGCGCCCGCTGGCAGAGCGCCTTCCGGAGCATCGGGTTGGTCGCGATCTTGCCGACCTTGTCGAGGGAGGATATCGTGAACGTGTAGTTGAGCGAGGGCAGGTGGACCTCGAGGAATTGCCGGAGCGGGCCCTCCGGGATCCTGGTGACGAAACGCCGCAGCGCGTCCTTGTCCGATAGAAGCGAGTAGGCGTCGACCAGGTTCGTTCCCGGGGTGGCGAGGAGCCCCTGCAGGATGCCCCGGAGGATGAAGTCGGCCCGCCCTCCGACGCTCTCCTCTCCCCAAGCGTTTTTGATCGAGCGGAGAATGTCGCCCGCGAGCATCTCGGACCATCGCTCGATGGCGGCCGGATCCATTCCCGCCCGGTTCGGGAGGTGGAGCGGGTTGAGCGGGACGGAAACCATCGTCTCCGCCCCCTCCTGGAACGTCGGGTGGGCCGGGTCGATTTCGACGGCGTCCGCGGCAACCTCGTCGGAGAGGTGGGTCCGGATATCACCAATCAGGTTTCCTGTAGGCTCCATGACAACGACCGTGGCGTCGGGTCGCTGGGCAAGGATCTGGAGGGCCAGATTGAGCATCAGCGTCGACTTTCCGGATTGCGTCCGCCCCAGTATTGCGAGGTGGTTCCACCGGTCGGGCAACCGGACCGCAGCGCCACAGCTGCGACCCACGACCACTCCGGACGATGCCGGAACGAGTGGAGGCCGCCGTTCCGGTATGGGGATCGGCCGACTGACTTGTGACGGAGGCGGGAGTGCGAGCCCGCGGACCAGGGGCCCGTCCCTGGGGCGTGACTGGAGGGGTCTCGTTTGGGCCAACTGTGGCGGCGCGCGAGCGAGCGGTGCCCCCGCGTACGCGATCTCAGGATGGTTCTGCTGCCAGGGAATGCTCAGAAGACGCGTCAGTTCGAACGCCGACACGTCGCGTCGCGACTTGCGGTTCGCGAACGCGCGGATGTCGTGGGCGCGAAATGCGGTGGCGAACCGCGCTCGTTTCTTCGGTTTGATCTCCTCCCAGCGCCACTGGGCGCCTCCATCGATCGCGGTCCACTGGCTGAGCCAGTGCCCGAGCGCGGGGAGGGCGCGGCGAGGGTTGGTGCCGCCCAGCCACGCGCGCATCTCGAAGTGGTACGGTTGATCCGAGCGACGCGCGTCGCACTTCGCGCGCAGACGCGGGTCTAGCGTCCGTGCGAGGGTTTCGTATCGCGGGGCGAAGAGGCTCCGCTCCCACCGAGTGACCCTCTGGAACAGGAGCTGCAGGACGACCTCGTGGTCGCGGACCTGGGAGGAGGCCAGGGCGCGCAGGAGGGTCCCCGCCAGATCGACATCGGGCCCGACGCGGAGCGGCCAGAAGTTGTTGGGGTGGTGCGGGCGGGCCCGTAGAAGGAGGCCGGTGTCCAACTCCCGCCCAACGAGGCGGCATGTAGCAGCGGTGTTCGCAGAGGTCCGCGGGAAGGTGTTCTCGATGGCTAGCGAGACGGTAGCGAGTTCGCGCGGGACCGTTGCTCCGAGGAAGTAGCGGACCGCGCCGCTCGTGGCGCGATGGATCTCCAGCGATAGCGGGTGGTCCGAGTAGAAGAGTAGCCGAGACCATTTGGGAGGGTCCTCGACTGGAGGAGCCAGCAGCAGCTCGCGGTGGACAGTCGATAGCGCCACCACCGTTGAGGTGTCGCCGCGTACGATATCTGTGCTTGAGCTCGCGAATGATGAAACGTGGAACAGTCCCAACTTCCCACGCGGCACCTTTCATCGTTCAACCCGTTTCAGCCGTTCATATGGCAGAAGTCAGCTCCTTCGCACTAGGTCGGGCAAGTGGCGGTAGCGGTATCGTCCACCCGGGCAAGTCGGTCAACTGGCTCAGAACCTTTCCCGGGTGAAGGCCGGCTCAATCTCGTCGGGTTGGTTGACATTAGGGAGCTCAAAAGTGTCGCCCGAGAGCTGAGTTCAGCCGATCCGTTGCGAATCCTAATCCTGAGCGAACCCGACGACATGACCCGCGAGCAGTACGTGGCGAAGATAGTCGCATGGTTTCGTCTTACACTCCGCAGGAATGGGTCGTTAGGGTGAACGAGTGCGGACTCCGACAAACCCCGAGAATCGCCTGAAATCTCTCCGCTTACCTCCAGGGTACCGACTCATCAAGGAATCCGACCGAGACGCCAGAGTCTTTTCTGGCGTCCCTCAGATGGACTCCTATCAACCCCGCTACTATCTGAATCAGAGCAAGCTTCCGGATCACCTTGTCATCGTGCGTGTCAGAAAACGGGAGGTGGTTGCCGTTTGTCATCTGATCATCCGGACCGGATCTGTCGAAGGTCCTCCTTACTTGGAGCTCGACATGCTCAACGTCGACGGGACAGTCCGAGCGCAGCACATCGGGACAATCATGGTTGGGATCGCCGAGGACGTTGCCCGACAACTGAGGCTGGGGGAACTCAGACTGGAAGCGCTGACCGAGGAACTGGTGTCGTACTATCGGAGGTTCGGATTCCAGGTCGACGGTTCGCCGGTCGTCTGCTCCGGATGGGGGACTGTCCATCCGATGCGAAAGGACTTACGTTAGGCCGGTCGGGCGGCAGCCGGGCTCGATTTTAGTGCCAAGCGCTCCCGCTGATTCGATCGACCACGGGATTCACGTGCCATCGTCGAGCCCAGCAGCGGACCCGATGTCGGCTCGGCGCGAACAATCCCGACGAACCGTCCGATGGTCGGGTTCTCGCGGAGCAAAATCTCGACGACCTGCGACTTGCTTTCGCGCCGCCTGATCGTGGCAAGCGTCAGTGCAGCGTCGAGTTCCTCACTTATCGAGATGGAAATCTTTCGTACCATGGTCATACCTTGGTAGTAGTAATGGCATCTTAGTATTTAGTTATTCGTAAGCATCGCCCTGTCGAAGACATCCGGGTGGACCCCCACGGGCGTGACTCAATCCGTTGCGGACGGTGGGTCGTTCAGATAGTCGCGACGACAAATCTCGGGTCATCCGGACCGTCGAGGATCTCTCTCCGCGAACTCGCGGTTATGGAGGAACCGGCGTCTCGTCCTTTCGCATTACGCCGTGACGGAGGCCGATCGGGGCTTCCTTCACGAATCCAAAGAGGCCCCTCGCTTTCGCCACCTTTTCGATTGCTCGCGACCCACTCGCGGTGAAGGCGTATTGTCTGCACCGGACGCATTCGGTTACGTCGAAATCGCCGAGAACCTCACCATGATGCGTGAACGGCTGCCGTCCAGATCGCACCGGACCGCCGCATTCCGGGCAGAGTCGACGGCGGCGGGGTCCTTCGCTCATCTATCTCCGAATACAGTCACGACCCATATACGACACCGGCGAAACCGGACCTTCAGATCCCATCGCCGATACGCGAGCCGAAGCTGATACCCGGCTCCGCTCATTTTGTCTGGAAGGCCCCAAGGCGAGTGGTGAGCGTGGGCAGGCTGTCTTCACTTACTCCACAATCCCGGCCCTGGCAAGGACGCGCTCAAACAATTCCGGATAGTTCTTCCACGGTTTGCGATCGCGCCGAGGTCCACAAGATCGGCGTGATACCGTGTCCTTCGTGTTCGCTCGAGCGGCGTGAACTCAAGTCGACCCCCTCCACCGAATCCAATTTCCACGGATCGTCGCTTCTCCCCATCATCTTCGTAGAACACGGTGACACGATCGGAGTCGAGTTTCGGGGTGTCTCCAGCCATCTGCTCAAGGAGGAATCCGATCTCCACGTCCATTCCCGACCTGGCCGCACCGTACGGCCAGTAGAGGTAGTAGTCAGTGACCCAGTGTTTCGTGACGAGATCATGAAATTTGGCTGTAAGGTTCCGAGGAAACATTGGCTCCTCGGCTTCCATGACGATTGCAGGGACTTTGTGTAGCGTCAGCAAGTGAGCGAGTGCGACCCGAACGTCAAGGGGTGTCAACTCTCTCGTTGGAGGGGCCTGCCAAGATCCCGGGAGAGCGTCCCGGACAAGGTCGGGAATCTTGGGACGCTTTCGCAGCAGCCAGCCCGATGGGCCCAGGACTAGAATCGTCATGCCGGCGCGGTGAGGAGGCCGACAGCCTTCACGCCCAGCTCCTCCCGGCGCTTCCCCACGGCCCGATCCATCGTGTGCAGAATCTCCAGCATGGCTCTCCCGCGGGGGGACAGTTCCACACGGATAGGAACCGGCCCGCCCCGGGGACGCGGGGCGGTACGGTTACCCCGAAGCCATACTAGGTCAAACCCCGAGAGCTGGTCCACGAGACGGAGGAACGCTTGGGGATGCATTCCGAGCGTCTTGCGCACCTGCTCATATCGGTCGATCCGACCCTGATCGAGGACGGCGAAGAGCCGCCACGCCTCCGGGTGGGCCAAGACGTAGGCAATGTGCTTCGGGGGAGCCATCATCACATTGAGTGATGGTGAAGCAGCTACTTATATGCAGCTAGGCCAGGGCTTTGTCCCGTGGTGCTCCTCGAACTCATCGGTGACTCGGAGGTTCGAGGACGACTTGGTGGCCGTTGACTGCGGTGACCACCCTCCAGCCTTCCTTGAGCAGTCCCGGGAGTTCGTCGGTATCCGCGAGGCGTTGCTGCGCACGGGATCCACCCGATGGGACCTTTTTCGTAACCAGTTCCTGGAACGTCGCCATGTCCAGCGAATCAACGTCCACCTTCGAGAGTTCCTCCTCGGTATACCCCAACCCCATGAGCATGACCCGCTGCATCTTGGCCAGAGTCTGATGCTCGCCTTCCACCGGCAAGGTGGACAGAAGCGATTCGCACTTCTGGTACGACGATCTCAGTTCCTCGATTTTCTGGGCGCTCCTCGGGCGGTCCAGATTGTAAACGAAGTCCGCTCCCCTTCCGGAGTGACCCATGAAGAACTCCCTGCGCGACCGGCTGATCAAGCCCCGTGATTCAGCCGTCTCCATCTGGGTCGAGAACCAGGACCGCAGAGTGTGAGCGTGCCAGTGCACCCCCGCGGGCTTCACTCGATCCATTGCGGACTTGATGCTGAACGCTAAGGCCTTCCGGGCCATCAATCGCATTCCATCCTTGGAGACACGGTCGGATTTTCTACCGCGGCCGTCGGGGGCGATCAGCGCAGAGGCGGGAGTGAGCACTTCTCCGCGAGCCTGACGTTCCTTGAGGTAGGCAACGATAGCCTCAGCCGCTTCCCCCGACCCGAACGTCAGGTAGTCGCGGGGACGCGACACTGTGGAGCCCTTCGATAGGTGTGAAGGGACCCGTACGAGGAACGGAGTTCGTTCGAAGTGTGGACCGCCGTCCAGGGAAAGGTCTGGCAGGTGCCGGATCCGTAGACCATCCGGGGGTCCAAACTGCGTCGCGAGAACGCCTACGCGGATGCCAGAGGAGGCCATCAAGAGGGTCGCCGCCCGTCCGCGCGGAGAAACGATGTTCAGGAGCGAGCGAAGCTGCGCTGTCGTGGGAACAGTTTCCAGACCCTCCCGGTCGTCCTCTCCGATTGGCTTCAATTTGGGAACCCATGTCGGTGCCACCCCGTGGTAGGCTAGGAAGGCACGGATTCCCCACCATGTGTTGAGGGCGTAGCGGGACGATCTCCCGGCGGCCTGTTGCTCCAGGACGTACTTTTGAACGAGCGCCTGGAGGTCGGTCTTCCTCCTGCGGGCCATCGCAAGGAGTTTCAACGGATCGGTTCCCGTCCGTCGGCAGAAGAGCTCGAGCTGATCGAACTGTGTCTGAGCGCTCGCGCTAGATGCGTGGTCCTTAAACCACGAACCGACTTCGGGCAACGCCAGCAGGGAACTCTTGTGGTGTGCCGCCGCCGACTTGGGGGCCATGACGGGAGAAAGAAACTCGCAAATATCAAGCTTTGGTAATAATAAATTGGGCCCGTAGTATAGCTTGGACATCACGGGGGCCTCCGGAGCCTCAAACCCGGGTTCGAATCCCGGCGGGCCCGTCTTCATCCAAGGTTCGAAGTGGACGCTCAACGCTCCATCCAGCGGCGGAGACCTGAGACCTCGAGTAGTCAATCCGGATTCACTTACCCCACATGTAACGTCCGGGGCCCTCCGCTGGGCCCGGTACGAATATGGCAGATGGCGGGCCCCATCTCAGCGGTGAGGTCGGTCTGCTCGGTTCGATCTCGATCATGGTCGGAGGGCTCGGGATCATTTCCTACCTCGGGGACCAGTTCTTCATCTACGACAACTTCCTTGCGCCCCCCGGGCTATCCCATCCCCGTCCAGCCGATGGGAATCATCAACACCCCGTACGACCTTGTGGTCCTGATCGTCTTCGGTGTCGCGATGTTCGCGTGGGGCTACTTCTCGGGCATCCGGCCGCGCCCGGCCCCGATCGTCGTCGTGGCTCCCCCCGCTGCCGGCGCGCTCCCCGCGTCCCCGCGCACGTGAGATCGCGTCATGACGAACCACGCACGAGCTGAGTGGAACCCCTTGAGGGAGGTCCTGATCCACCGCCCCGGGATCGAGATGTTCTTCGGACTGATGGAACCGTACTCGTTCCTCTATGAGCGAGCGTTCAGCATCGACGAAGCGGTCTTCGAGCACACCACGCTCGAGCATGCGCTGATCGAGGCTGGGGTCCGCGTGCGTCGGCTCAAGCGGTTCGCCGTCGAAGTAGGTGCCCGCCACCCGGAGCTCGTGGAAGAGGTCCGAACCCGCGCCGAAGAGATCGTGCGCTACTCGGGCCCGAAGGAGATGGTCGAACGATCGCGCCGCGCGCTACGTCGCAATCTCGACTCCTTCGACGCCGAGACCCTGTTCAACATCCTCCTCTTGCGCCCATCGGTCGTCCTCCAGCGGCATCCGGGGACCCGGGTCATTCTACCGAGGGTCGACCTCGACTGTCCACTCGCTAACCTGTGCTTCATGCGCGATCAACAGGCCCTATCGGCCCAGGGGTTCATCCTCGGGCGGATGGCCAAGCCTCAGCGTCGCAACGAACCGCTCCTGACCGGCACGCTCCTGCGGTCGGCCGGAATGACCATCGCCGGGGCGGTCCGCTCGCCGGGAACGTTCGAGGGAGGCGACTTCATGCCGCTCGGAAGCTTCGGGCTGCTCGGAACGGGAGACCGGACCAACGCGAGCGGGGTCCGTCAGATCCTCGCGATGCCCCTCGGTTTCGATGAGATCGGCGTCGTCCACCAGCCGACCCACCCCGCGATCCCCGATGACGATCCCGACCCGATGATCGACATGCATCTTGATACATACTTCAACGTTCCCGGAACCGGGCTCGCGGTGGGTTCCGAAGTCCTGCTGCGCACGGCCCGCGTGGAAGTGTACCGGCGCAAGAGCCGAGGTCCCCTCCTCCGGGAACCGAAGACCCGATCGCTGAGCGAGTATCTCGCGGAGAAGCGATTCGAGGTCCTTCCGCTCTCCACGCTCGAGCAGATGTCCTACGCGTCCAACTTCCTGTGCCTACGCGACCGGAAGATCTTGGCCATCGAGGTAGAACAGGAAGTCGACAGCGTGATGGGAGGCCTGTCGCTCGCGGCCCGTCGCAACCCCTATCGGTACCGGGCGCTCTGGAAACTCGTGCGGCAGGAACGTGAGGAACTGCGGCAACGCGGATTCTTCCCCCACACCTCGCGGCTCCGGGACCGGGGGATCGAAGTCGTCCCCCTCAGTCTTCGAGCGATCACCGGTGGGTACGGGGGCGC
This sequence comes from uncultured Thermoplasmata archaeon, assembly GCA_963838955.1. Classification (GTDB taxonomy): domain Archaea; phylum Thermoplasmatota; class Thermoplasmata; order Lutacidiplasmatales; family UBA184; genus Lutacidiplasma. Next base: position 67,051 of record CAWISZ010000005.1, read on the forward strand.
TCACTGCATGACCTGCGTCACCCAGCGGGCCTCCTCGTGACGAACCCGAGGCCGCGTCGCGAAGACGGTCGCGCGCCGACCCGACCGGCCCGGCTCCTGGTCGCGCTCGGTGGGAACGCGATCCAACGTGCGCACGATCGCGGGACGTGGGCCGAAGCGGTGCGCCAGATGCGCCGCACCGCGACCGTGCTCGCGCGCATCGCTCGCGAAGGATCCGAGCTCATCGTGACGCACGGCAACGGTCCCCAGGTCGGGGACCTGATGCGAGAGGCCGAACTCGGTGCGCGCGAGGTTCCGGCCCCGCCGATGCATGTCCTCGGGGCCGAAACCCAAGGGCAGATTGGTTACCTCATCGCGCAGGAGCTCAGTGCCGCGTTCCAGCGGGCCGGGGTCCGGCGCTGGGTAATCCCCATCATCAGCCGGACCGAGGTATCGACGCGCGATCCGGCCTTGCGCGCTCCGACGAAGCCCGTCGGTCGCTTCTACTCCGCACACGAGGCCCGCGAGGTGCATCGCCGACACGGCTGGACGATGCGCGAGGATGTCGGTCGCGGAGGCTGGCGACGAGTGGTGCCTTCCCCCCGCCCGCTTCGCTGGCTGGAAGGAGATGCGGTGCGGGCGATGTTCGTCGCCGGTCTCGGTCCGCACTGCGTCTTCGTAGTTTCCGGTGGAGGGGGAATCCCGGTCGTTCGGCGCGGCGCACACTGGGAAGGGGTCGAGGCGGTCATCGACAAGGATCGAGCGGCGGCGGTGGTGGCGCACGGCCTCGGCGTGGACACCCTGGCCATCGTGACGGACGTCCCGGGCGCGGCCCTCGACTACCAGACCGACCATCCTCACTGGCTCGGGCACGTAGGGCTGGAGGAGCTGGCGCGGTACTGGAAGCGCGGGGAGTTCGCCGAGGGCAGTATGGGTCCGAAGGTCGAGGCGGGGATACGGTTCCTGCGAGCGGGCGGACGCACCTTCCTCATCAGCGATATCCGATCGTTGCCGGAGGCTCTCGCCGGTCGCGCGGGCACCCGCGTCGATCGTTGATATCGGCCCGACGCAACTGGCATAATCCGCCCGGCGCTCCATCAGGAGGTGGACGCCATCCCTTCGCTGCTCGGAGTGCTCTTCCTGACGTTCCTGCTCGCGAAGGGACTCGGGCTGGTGGCGCAGCGATTGGGCGCGCCTTCGATGGTCGGGGAGATCATCGCCGGGATCGTCATCGCGAACGTCGCCGTCGGCTCGTTCAACCTGCTCAACTTTCTGAGTCTCACCTCGACGGGAGACGGGAACCTCCAAGTGGTCGAGGCGCTCGCCGAGCTCGGCCTCGTGTTCCTCGTCTTCTACGTGGGGATGAAGATGCGGCCGACCGACCTTCTGGAGCTCGGCCGACCGGCGGCGAAGATCGCCATCTTCGGAGCGATCGTCCCGTTCCTGATCGGGCTCGGGCTGTTCCTCGCCTTCGAAGGTGCGAGCAGCTACCTCGCCGGGCTCTTCGTCGGGATCGCGCTCGTTGCCACGTCGGTCGGCATCGTCGCCCACGTGCTCGAGAGCCATCGCCTCCTGGAGGGCCGGCGGGGGCGCCTGATACTCACGGCGACGGTGATCGAGGACATCATCGCCTTCGTGGCGCTCGCCATCCTGCTCGGCTTCGCCCGGGGTCAGAGCTCGATCGATCTGAGCTACCAGGTCGGTCTCGTCGTCGTCATGGCCGTGGGCCTGGTGGCCTTGACGATCTACGTCACCGGACCCGTCGTGCGGCGCTACCTGTCCCAGGCCCCTTCCGAGCCGTCCGAGCCGAAGCTAATCTCGAACGGCCCGTTCATCCTCGCGCTCCTGCTCTGTCTTGGAGCGGGCGCGCTCGCAGAGTCCTTCGCCCTGGCCGCCATCGTCGGAGCGTTCCTCGCGGGGATCGCGATGGGCGATGTGGCACCGAGGTACGGGCTCCCCCGGTCGTTCGGCGCGCTGAACGAGTTCCTGGTCCCCTTCTTCTTCCTGTACATCGGCCTGCAGATCTCCGGCGCAGACCTTCTCGCGGTGTGGCCCCTCGCCCTGGCCGTTACCGCCATCGCGATTGCGGTCAAGGTGGCGGCGGGCGTTCTTGACAGCCGAGAACACGGCCGACAGGAGGGGCTCGAGATCGGAACGGCGATGGTGGCACGCGGCGAGGTAGGGGTCATCATCGCGGTGTCGGCCTACCAGGTCGGTGCCCTCGACTCCGATTACTACACCGCGATCGTCGTCATGGCGATCCTGACCGCGATCATCGGTCCGTGGATGTTCGATCGAGTACCGCGTCGCCGACGGGGGGCGTCACCGGGCTCGGGAGCGGACCCGGCGCGGAGGTCCGAGGAGCCTGTTCCAGTCGGGTCCGAACCCGTCCCCCAAGCTTGAAGTAACACTCGGCCGCTTTGGTCCCGTGAGCCCCATGCCGGCCCCCAAAGGGATCCCGCCGCCGGACGCGCCGGAACCACCCCCCCCCGCGGACGGTGTCTCTCTCGGGGAGAGGATCGCTTCCGAGCTCGAACTCCTCGCTCGAAACGTGGACGTGCTCCAGCGCTTATCGGGGAAATCCCCGATCGGGATCATACGGCTGAGCGAGGCGCTCAATCTACCGATCCACAAGGTCCGGTACTCGCTCCACCTGCTCGAGCGGGAGGGCGTCGTGCAACCGTCGGCCGATGGCGCCGTGGTCACCGACCACACCGTCCAATACTGGGAGTCGCTCCACACCTCGTTGGACCGCATGACCACCCTCATCCAGCAGCTCAAGGAACAGACCGACAAGCAGCGGGCGCCCGCCTCGAGTCGGAAAGGCTATTAGCGCGATTCAAGCTCGTCCGCCTCGGTGCCGCCGTAGCTCAGTGGTAGAGCGATCGGCTGTTAACCGAAAGGTCAGCGGTTCGAAAGGTGGGCCCGACGTTCGAGCCCATCCCAAATCCCGCTCGGCGGCGCCTCAACTCCGAGGTCCATGGGCCCGTAGCTTAGCCCGGCCGAGAGCGGCCGGCTCATAACCGGTTGATCGACGGTTCAAATCCGTCCGGGCCCATCCCATCTGGCTCCCTCCATCCGTGGGACGGGCCGGTCGGGCGGATCTGCCTCCGGACGAACGTTTCCGAGAACCGCCTGCCGGGATGCCTCGCTCACCGCGACCGGCGCGACCGACGTTCGGGAGCGTCCGGAGCGACCCCTTCAAATTTGCCTCGACCACAATAAGTCGATTAGACTAAAAATTAGGGAAGCCTATATATTCGGTCGGGGCGTAGCCTCGATCATGGAAACGCTGCAACGACTCACCCGCCGGCAGGTCGAAGCCCTGCAGGCCATCCTCGCGAAGGAGACCCCCGATCGAGGAGTATCCCTCAAGTTCATTGCGGCCGCGCTCCACCAGACCGCTCCTTCGGCGCTCGGTCACCTCACTCCGTTGGAGGAACTCGGGCTCGTCGTGCGCCACCGCGGCAAGAGCCGGCTCACGAGCAAGGGGCGGGGCACGCTTCTGGAGTACCGGCGACATCACCGGGTGGCCGAGAGTCTCTTCGGCAGCGTCGGTCTCGCGCCGGCCGAAACATGCGCCGCGGCGCGCGAGATCGATCTCGCCATTTCGCACCGGACGGTGGAGGAAATCTGTCGGGCGCAGCAGCACCCGGCCGCCTGCCCGCACGGCGAGCCGATCTCCCCCTGCCACGCATCGAACTAGGTCGCTCACGACGGAGAATGAACCGTGAAGAAACTGTCGGTCGCCGTCATCGCGATCGTGGCCGTCGTCGTCGTGGCGGGAAGCGCGGTGGCCGTAGAGGCGTACTACAGCACGGCTCCGAGCTCCCCGTGCGCGGCCCTGGGTACGACGTCGAGTGGAACACAGCCGGCCTCGGGAGCTTCGGCCCCGGCGACCTCGGGAACGGGTTCGGCACGGAGCACATCCAGCGGGACGAACGGCCATGACCCGGCCGACTTCACGGGGGTCATCCAAGTCGTTGCCGCCGAGAACTTCTGGGGTAGCCTCGTCTCTCAGCTAGGTGGAAACCACACCTCCGTGCTCAGCATCGTGACGGATCCCAACGCCGATCCGCACGAGTACGAAGCAAACAGTTCGGACGCGATCGCGATCTCCAATGCACAGTTCGTCATCGTCAACGGGGTAGGGTACGACGATTGGGCGCTCCAGCTCATCGCCGCGGCGAACACCCCCAACCAGGTGGTCCTCAACGTCGGGATCCTGAACGGGGTGAGCGTTACGGGGAACATCGTCACCGGCAACCCGCACATGTGGTACAATCCGGTCTACGTGAACAACACCGTGGCCGCGATGTACTCCGCCCTCGTTTCCATCGAGCCCTCCTCGACCGCATACTTCCAGGCGAACTATGCGGCCCTGAACGTCTCGCTCGGACAGCTCTACGGTCAGGCCGCTGAGATCCGGAACCAGTTTGCGGGCAGTGTGGTCGCCTCCACGGAGAGTATCTTCGTGTACCTGGCCAACTACACACACCTCGACCTGATCTCTCCGCCGGACTTCATGAAGGCGATCGCCGAAGGGAACGATCCTCCCGCCCAGAGCGTGGTGGAGTTTCAGTGCCAGCTCCAGAGCGGAACGGTCGCGGTCCTCGTCTACAACGAGCAGACCGTGACGCCGATCACGAGCCAGATGAAGGTGATCGCCGCGCAAAACAACGTGACCGTCGTCGGGGTGACCGAGACGATCCAGCCGCCGGGTGTGACGTTCCAGGTCTGGATGGAGTCCCAGTACCTCCAGTTGGAGAACGCGCTGAACGCCAAAGCACTCGGGCAGTAAACCAACGTGCTCGAAACGACTACCCTATCACCGACGCGGACCGAGGACCCGGTCGCCATCCGGGCCCGCCACGTGGAAGTGGGATACCGCGACAAGCTCGTCTGGCGAGATGCGTCCTTCGAGGTCCGGCGGGGGGAATTCGTGGCCGTCATCGGCCCGAACGGGGCCGGAAAGACCACCCTCTTCCGACTGTTGCTCGGGCTGCAGCGCCCCACGAGCGGGACGATATCGGTCTTCGGTGCTCCGCCTCGACGTGGGAATGGCCGGATCGGCTACGTCCCTCAACGACACACCGTCGATCAGGATACCCACGTCGCCGCGGAGGCGTTGGTACGCCTGGGGGTCTCGGGAATGAAGTGGGGGCTGGGGTTCTCCGCTCGCGCCGAAAAGGAAGCCGCAGCGGAGGCCCTCGAAGCGGTGGGAGCGGCCGACCTCGGTCCGAAGCCCCTCGGCGCGATGTCCGGCGGCGAACTGCAGCGGGTGTTCCTCGCGGAGGCGCTGGTCGGGCATCCCGAGATGCTGCTGCTCGATGAACCCCTCTCCAACCTCGACCTGCGACGGAGCCGGGATCTCGTCGAAGTGGTCCATGGGCTCGTCCAGTCCCGGAAGGTCACGACGCTGCTCGTGGCCCATGACATCAACCCGCTCATCGAGTGCCTGGACAAGGTGATCTACATCGCGAACGGCAGCGTTGCGAACGGCCGGCCGGAGGAGGTGCTGACCTCGGGCTCTCTCAGCGATCTCTATGGGGTGCCGGTAGAGGTGCTGCACGATTCGCGTAACAACATCGTGATCGTCGGCGGCGAGGACCCCCACGGCGGTGAGAACGGATGACCGACGGCTCGATCGCATTCAGCTGGAACCTGATCACCGACCTTCGGACGATGTTGGAGTTCACGTTCATGCAAAATGCCTACGAGGCCGGTACGGTGATCGCACTGGTCGCGGGGATCATCGGATACTTCGTCATCATCCGTCGCTCGGCGTTCGCGACGCACGCCATCGGCCATGTGGGATTCTCCGGAGCGGCCGGCGCCGTGCTCATCGGTGTGAACCCCGTGTACGGCCTCTTACTGTTCACCACCAGCGGTGCGAGCGGGATGGCCTTGCTCGGTCGGCGCGCGGCCACCCGCGACGTTGAGATCGGGACGGTCCTCGCGTTCATGCTCGGCGTGGGTCTGCTGTTCCTGAGTCTGTACAACGGCTACGCGACCGAAGCGTACTCCATCCTGTTCGGAGAGATCCTCGGCATCAGCTCCGCCGAAGTCGGCTTCACCGTCGAGACGAGCATCGTCGTCCTCGCCGTCATCGCCCTGCTGTACCGTCGACTCCTGTTCGCTTCGCTCGATGAGGACGTGGCCGAAGCGAAGGGCATGCCGATGCTCGCCCTCAATCTGACGTTCATGATTCTGTTGGCGGTCGCGATCTCGATCGCGGTCCAGATCGTCGGCGTCCTGCTCATCTTCGCGCTCATGGTGACGCCCGCCGCGATCGCGGTCCGATTGACCAAGCGGCCGGCGTATGCGATCCTCGTCTCGGTTCTCGTGGCGCTCTTCGCGACGTGGGTCGGGCTCTTCATCCAATTCTTCGTACCGTATCCGGCGAGCTTCTTCATCGTCACGATCGCGTTCGCCATGTACGTGGTGGTCCGGGCCGGCCAGGCGATCCTGGCCCGGATGGTCCGTCGGAGCGCTCCGAGCCCCGGACCCGAGTCCTACGCCGGTCCGGGCACGACGTAGCCTCGCGCCTCCGCTCGGAGGCGACTACCGTTCGAAGGTGATGGTCGCGTCCCGGAGCTTCCGGAGCGCGCGGGCCCGCATCTGGATGAACATCGAATCGAACACGAGCTTCTCGATCGAATCCCACATCAGGACCCAAACGAGCACGGGGAGCACGAAGTAGATCACCAGCGTGTGGAAGCCGAGGCCAATGTCCACGAACAAGACGAACGCCAGCGCGGCGAGCGCCGTCGCGAGTCCGACATACAGCGATTGCATCCCTTCCCGCCGATTGACCTCGCGCTCGAGCTCCACGGCCTCGAACTTCACCCCGAAGAACGATCGATAGTTCCGGAGGAACTCCTGCCCCGCGGTCCAGGGCGCGGTCGTGGGATGTACGGTCAGCTCGACGGAGGGGGTGGTCCGGGCCCGCCGCGTCTGGTTCTCGAGGTACTCCGCGAGAGGAGCCTTCAGGAGGGGTCCTCGAAACGGGAACCCCCAGCCCTCCTCCCAGATCTCGGTGCTCGGATCGGCTTCGATCCGCAGGTGAAGGACCGGATCCGCTACGGGCGCCGGAACCCTCGCGGGGCTTAAGGCGGGCTGCGCGGAGGTTCGGTCGGCCCCTTAGGTCTACGGGGCGGAGGAGCGCCGAGGCCTCGGCGCTGCCCGATCCAGTAGATGATCGCGCCCGCGACGACCACCGCCACCGCGGCGATCGCGAGCCAGACGGTCGAGATCATGGGCCGCCGAGGGCGAGACGGTTGCGAGAGAGAAAGGGGTGAAAGGGTTGGTCCGTCGGCCTAACCGCAACCGCAGCCGCCCGAACCGCATCCACAACCACCACCGCCCTCCGCAGAGCTCCCGGGCCCGGCGGGCTCGGGGTGCTCGTCGTGGCCTTCGGCGGACTGGAGCTTCGGTGCGTTGATGCGGAAGCCGGTCTGGTCGAGCGACTGAACGAAGTCGATCTGGGCTCCGTCCAGCATCTCGGCGCTGTCATCATCGACCAAGAGCGAGAAACCGTCGACCTTCACGATGTGGTCGCCGGACTTCTGCTGGTCGAAGGCCATGCCGAACCGTGGGCCTCCGTGACCGCTGCCCCCGCCGCACCCGCACCCGCCGCCGGAGCCACATCCGCAGCCCCCTCCGCCACCGAGTTCGAGATAGACGCGAACCGCGGTCCCGGGCTCCTGGTTCTTGATGAGCTCCCGGACCTGATCCTGCGCTTCCTTCGTTACATCCACTTTGATACTATTCATGTGTAGGGCCCTCCTCGCAACCCTGCTCTACGATGGGTTCCCGGGGTATTTAGCGTTCCCCGAAGACGAACGGCTCACGCGGAGAACGATTTGCCGCAGGAGCAGGTCTCCTTCGCGTTGGGGTTGTAGATCTTGAAGCCGGACTCTTCGAGGCCCATCAGGAAGTCGACCTTGAGGCCCTCGAGGAGCGGCGCGCTGGCATGATCCACGACGACCGTCAGTCCGTGCTCGCGGTAGGCGACCTCGTCGCCGCTCTCGAGCTTGTCGAAGCTCATCCCATAGGAGAGCCCCGAGCAGCCCCCACCCTGGACATACAGACGCAGGGCCGAGTCGGGCTTGCCCTGTTTTTCCATGATCTTCAGCACCTGCTCGCGGGCTGAAGGGGTCACTTCGATGGTCACCATGAGCGCCTCCGACCGTTCTAGTTCGGGTGGGGGGATAAGGGTTGCCTAGCTAGGGAAGCGCTCGTAACGCCGCCGCCCCGAGCCGGCTTAATGTACGGACCGCCCTTGGTCGAGTCATGTGCCGCCTCTTCACTCAGCTGACGGTGTCGGACCGGCCCGCTCACGCCTGGTTGCTCGATTCCGAACGCTCACTCCTCCGTCAATCGAACGCGAGCCCCGAGACCGCCCAGGCGGACGGATGGGGCATCGCATGGTACGAACCGGACGGCCGGATCCGCCTGGAGAAAGGGGTCGAAGGGGCGTTCGCACCGTCCGAGCGCGCGCACTTCGAGCGAGCGTCGCGCGAGGCCCGTGGTACGCTCATCGTCGGCCACCTGCGCCACGCGAGCAACCCGCTGGGCCTTCCGCGAGAGAAACTCTTGGCGCTCGAGAACAGCCAGCCGTTCCACGATGCGAAGGATATCTTCGCTCACAACGGCGCGATCCCGCTCCCCAACGAGACGCGCCCGTACCTGGGCCGGTATTCCGCGAACGTCCGAGGCGTGAACGACAGCGAGGTGCTCTTCTGGCTCCTGGCGCACCACGTCGAGGGTTCGGGCAATCCGCTCGAGGCGTACGCGCGAACAGTGGAAGATCTCGTTCGGGTGTGGGAGGCGAACGGTCGCCCCGGAAACGCGCCCTACTCCGGCTTGAACGTCTTGTTCGCCCGAGGCCCGGACGAGCTCTGGGCGTTCTGTCACTGGAAGGGAGAGGTCGGCTGCGGTCTCCTCGCTTCCGACCGCCCGTACTACGAAATGACCTACCGGGAGGAGCCGGGGCAGCTGATCGTCGGCAGCGAACCGTTCGACGGCCGAGTCGGATGGACGAATCTCGCGAACGGTCGGTACCTGGCCGCCCGCCGAGAGGGACACCGCCTGCGGATCCGCACCGGCCCGATCCCGCTCGCGGCTTCCGCCCTCCATCCCCTCTCCCCGGCGTAGGTCCGCGCGACCCGGACGCTCGATGTCATCGAGCGAGATGCTCTCCGGCCCGGACCTCGGCGGAGGGTTCCTCCACCAGCTCAGCATCGACCGGGAGGGCGATCGGACGTGCTACACCTTCCACGCGCAGGACGGTGGCATCGATGCGGGAGGTCCGGCGAAGGGTTCGCCGGAACCGTTCGGATACCGGACCACTCCCCGCGCATGCACGTTCGGCGGCCCACGCTGCTTCCACCGCCGCTTCGCGCTCGGCGAGAGCGACGGCCCGCGCGTGCGCGTCGCGTACAATCGAATGCGGTTCGTCATGGCGTCGATGCTCGAGCAGCGCTACGGCGGTCGACGCCCGACGGTCGATGCGGCGCTCGAAGAGATCGCCGGCCGTCTGGCCGAGCCGGCGCGCGGAGCGCCCTTTCCCTGGTACGTGGGCGGATCCATGGCGGCGTATCTGTGGGGCGCGACGATCGTCCCGGAGGACATCGATCTCGGGACGACCCGAGCGGGGATCGATGGGATCGCGTCCGCGGTCTCGGAGTACTTGATCGAGCCGGTGGCGTCGACCGAGTGGCCCCGCGTGGGCGAGGTCTACGCGGCGCGAGCGTTTGTCGGAACTGTCCGGGAGGGAGCCCGCGTGGAGTGGGCCCATCGGGGCGGCGCCCCCTCCACCCCGCGGGAGGAGTGGAGTGGCGATCTCGCCCGCGTTCGGACCGAGCCGGTCGACTTTCGCGGTTTCACCCTGCGGGCCACCCGCCCGGAGTACGCGCTCGTTCGCGCCGCCGAGATGGCCAAGCACGATCGGATCGAACCGCTCGTCGCGACGATCCAGGCCCGAGGTCTGGATGCGGCTCTCCTGCGGGAGCTTCTGGGCGCCTCGGCGCTACCGCCGTCGGACCGCGATGCGCTGTTCGCGCGATGCGTCGTGTGATCCCTGTTCCGTTGGAGCCGATAGTTCTTAGACCTCCGCGCGAGCCGGCTGTCGATGCTGGAGATCCCACGCCCGCCCGTTCTGGAACACCTGACCCCGCACGACCTCGTGAGCTACTTCCACTGCCCCCGTGAGATGGAGCTCCTGCGGACGCGGGACCCGGCGCGGACGCCGGGGCCGGCGGGCCTCCCCATCACGCCGCTAGACGTAGTGCCGCTGCGCCACTCCCCGATGTTCTCCCCGCCGCTGGGCAAGGTGGAGGTGTACCCCGGGCGGATCGACATCGCGCCGGACGACCATCTCGTCTATCAGGATGAGGGGGAAGAGGGGCTCCCGATGCTCTTCCCACCCGAACGGATCCGTCTCGACGCGCGCTTCCGGGAGGGTTCGCGCACGCTCGTGGACCCCGAGCTTAACTTCGCGGGCCGGCCGGACCTCGTCATCGCGCGCCCGGACGGAAGTTTCGTGCCGCTCGAGTACAAGTCGACGCACCTCTTCGTCGGGTACCACGAGGCCCACGGCCGCGTGTTCGATACGGTGCAGGCCATCTCCGAGTGTCGTCTCGTCCACGCCGCGTTCGGCAAGCGACCCCCGTACGCGCTCGTCCTCTACGGCGATCAAGCCGGGGACGGCGAACGGGAGGGGTGGGTTCGGATCCCGTACACCGAGGCCGATGAGCATTGGCTTCGGGCCGCGCTCGTCCAGGTTCGCACGGACCGCGTCCGGCCTCCGGTGCCGGCGGAGCGGAACTGCGCGAGCTGCGAACCGAACGAGGCGGGTCGGTGCCGGTTCGCGGCCGCACGCTACGACGGACCGCATCACCGGGCGGCGTTCCTTGCGTCCCCGCGCCTGGACCCGCGCTAGAGTGCGAGGATCATTTCGTCCGTGTCGAAGTAGGTGTTCCCGCGGCGGATCGCCCGCGGGATGTGCCCGCACCGCTCAAAGCCGAGTTGCTCGTACAGGCGGATCGCCTTCGAATTGTTGGAGAACACCGAGAGCCGTACGATCTCGTAGGTCCCCCGACATCGCTCCAACACGTCGGTCATCAACGCTCGACCGACGCCCTGCCCGCGATGCGCGTGATGGATCAGGATCCCGAGGATCCCCACATGGCTCATCTCCGAGTTCGTGCCGGCACCCGAGGGGCTCACCGTGCACGAACCGACCGCGTGGCCGTCGACCTCTGCGACCCGGATCACGACCGGGCCTTCGAGGTTGCGACGATACAGATCCGCGAACCAGGCGACCTCCGCCGCGCGCGTGGGCGGTTCATGGTACAGCGTGATCCCGATCGAGCCGGAGGTGCCTCGCTCCTCGTACAGGTGAAGATAGATGTCGATCAGGTCGTCCAGGTCGGCCCATCGAAGCTCCCGGATCGTCGCGGCCATGGCCTCCCCCATCCGTGAGGGATAGCTAACTTTCCCTCCGGGAGGGCCGCTCGCTGGTAGCGTTTAAATAGAGAGGTACGGTCTCGAACGAGGCCGCCCCGCGGCAAGACCGTCGGTGCGGCGCATGCACCCGTAAAGGCTCTAGGCCTTTCCGGGGAAGGGCGTAGGGGCCACTGTCCTACGGGACAGCGGACCGATGACGCCGATCACACGCGTTCTGGACGCTTGTCAAGTGTAGTTAGTGTAGCTGACTCCTGTCAGTTGGGGAATGGCTGGGCTCAGGCGCCGAAGAAGGTCGTGCCAAGCTGCGATAAGCGGTGGGTAGGCGCAAGGAACCTGTGATCCACCGATCACCGAATCGGAACTCCGGTCCCGCAAGGGACATTCCGCAAGGAAGGGGAACCCCCCGAAGTAAAGCATTCTAGTAGGGGGAGGACAAGAAATCAAATGAGATGCCGTAAGTAAAGGCGATCGAAAGCGGCAGAGGACAAACCGAATCCCCGTTCGATGAGGACGGGGAGATGTGGAGTAGTGGACCCCCGTACTTGCCAGCTTCCGGAGCTCAACGTGCCTGGAACGGCAGACCAGAGCGGGTGATAGTCCCGTGAGCGAACGGAAGAGGCGAGATTGGGGGTATCCTGAGTACCGTGTGTTGGATATCACGCGGGAAGCCGGGAGGTACAGACTTCCGATCCTAAATACGTCCTGAGACCGATAGTGCATTAGTAGCACGAGCGAACGCTGAAAAGTACCTCGGAAGGGAGGTGAAAAGAGCCTGAAACCAACTGACGATAAGCCGCATGAGGCCCCCAAGGAACGAAGCGACCGCAAGGTCGTGGACACAGGGTCCATGCGTCCGTTTTGAATAACGGGCCAGGGAGTTTCGATCTATGGCGAGGTTAAGGCCAATACGGCCCAAGCCGCAGGGAAACCGACAGTCCGCAGCGCCGCAAGGCGTGAGGGACGGGGTGCGCTCGCCCGAAGTCATAGGTGGAAGACCCGAAGCCAATCGATCTAAGCGTGGGTAGGTTGAAGCCTGCCGAAAGGTAGGTGGAGGACCGAACCGGTGTTGACGTGCAAATCACTCGGATGACCTGTGCTTAGGGGTGAAAGGCCAATCTAGACTGGGAATAGCTGGTTCCTCCTGAAACTACTCGCAGGTAGGTCTCGGCCGAGCTGGCACCGGATGTAGAGCACCGATTACGGGAAGCGGGACCGAAAGGTCTCGGCCTGTTGTCGAACTCCGAAGTTCGGTGCGGCGTAGACGCCGGGAGTGAGCGCGGCAGGGGTAAGCCCGCCGTGCGAAAGGGAATGCAACCCAGCGTCGCATTAAGGGCCCCAAGTGTCGGTTCAGTGTCATGTAAAGGGCGTCCGTGCTCGAAAACAACTGGGAGGTGGGCTCAGAAGCAGCCATCCTTCAAAGAGTGCGTAACAGCTCACCAGTCGAGGGCATGGGCACCGAAAATGGACGGGGCTAAACCGACCCCCGATATGCGACCATACTGTTTTGACAGTAATTGTGTAAGGAGGCGTGGTGCTCGGGCAGAAGTAGGGGCGTGAGTTCCTATGGACCGGGTTCCATCGAAAATCCTGGGAGGAGTAGCAGCAAAGACGGGTGAGAATCCCGTCCGCCGTAGGGGCCAGGGTTCCACGGCAACGATCATCCGCCGTGGGTTAGCCGAGCCTAAGTGAGTCCTTAATCGGCACTCGCGAAAGGGAATGCAGTTAATATTCTGCAGCTCCAAGGTTAAAGCGTCGTAGAGAACACCAGCCGCTAGGGGGTGTGGGCATATGCCAGCCTATCTGTTCACCGTCGCTCCGGGAAGTACCGTCATGGTGAGAACCGGGGGAAGGGGGATGTGGGACTCCGCGAGGAGACTTTCCTCAATGCGGATGGTCCGTGAAAAGTCTACGACGGCAACTTGGACTCGTACCGAGATCTGACACAGGTGCCCCTGGGTGAAAAGCCCAAGGCGTGTCGGCGAGAATTCGAGTGAGGGAATTCGGCAAATTAGCCCCGTAACTTCGGGAGAAGGGGTGCCAGAGACGAAGGTCTCTGGTCGCAGTAACAAGGGAACTCCGACTGTTTAATAAAAACATAGGTGGCCGCGAGACTGAAAAGTTGTGTATGGCCGCTGAATCCTGCCCAGTGTCGGTATCTGAAAGCCCGGTTCAACGGGACGAAGGACCGATAAACGGCGGGGGTAACTATGACCCTCTTAAGGTAGCGTAATACCTTGTCGCTTAATTGGCGACTTGCATGAAGGACCAACGAGAGTTCTACTGTCCCCACTCGGAAGCCGGCGAAACTGACTCATTGGCGAGCAGTCCAATGTCTTCCGTCTGAAAGCGAAGACCCCGTGGAGCTTTACTGCAGCCTGCGGTTGTGGTGCTAGTTCGAATGTGTAGAGTAGGCGGGACTCGTTACCAGGGCGCGCCGCTAGGTGCGTTCCGAGAGGCCGATGAAACACCGCCCTTTTGAGCTGGCATCGCTCACCCCGCGAGGGGGACACCCGTAGGTAGGCAGTTTGGGTGGGGCGCCACGCCCTCCAAAAAGTAACAAGGGCCCTCAAAGGTCGGCTCAGGTGGGTCAGAAATCCACCGTAGAGTGCAAGGGCATAAGCCGGCTTGACGGGAATCTGCATAACGAGGATTCCCGATGCGAAAGCAGGACCTAGCGAACCAATGTGCCTCCCCTGTAGGGGCCATTGATAAGAGAAAAGTTACCCCGGGGATAACTGAGTTGTCTCCAGCAAGAGTCCCTATCGACCTGGAGGCTTGCTACTTCGATGTCGGTTCTGCCTATCCTGGTGGTGCAGCAGCTACCAAGGGTGGGGTTGTTCGCCCATTAAAAGGGATCGTGAGCTGGGTTTACACCGTCGTGAGACAGGTGTGTTGCTTTTTGGCGGAAGTGTTTGGGTCTCTGACGAGAAGGTTCCCACAGTACGAGAGGAACGGGGAATCGGCGCCTCTAGTCCATCAGTTGTCCGGCAGGGCATCGCTGAGCAGCCACGCGCTACGGGATAAGGGCTGAAAGCATCTAAGCCCGAAACCCCCTCGAAAAAGAGAGACCTTTAAGGACATTCGTAGATGACGAGTTCGATAGAGTCGGGGTGTACATAGAAAGCCCTCGGGCGATCTACTCAGCCCGCGACCACTAACGTCCGCAGCTACGTAACCTGACTGCACTTGACAGTTAAGCAGAACGCGTGTGAAACCAATTCCCGGTGAACGGGAAGGGGGATGCTACCCTTCCCTCACCCGCGCCGTTTAGTCGTTCGCCGTCCTGGCTCCCGCGATGCCTTCGCTCGGAGTTTCTCGCAGCCACTGGCCGGTCGTGGCGTGGATCCGTCTCACGGTCCCCGTTCCGCCCCCCCGGACGGCCCTCCTCGGAGCGGCCCCGCCTCCCGATCCTCCGCTCGACATCCTCGAGCGCAACCCCGTCCCCACCGATCCGCGCAAGCAGGTCTACGCCTACGAGGAGGTTCGTGGCGCGTGGGTGCTGCGGCTGGTCTGGGACGCGGACGATCCCGCCGTGCTCGAGGCCGAATGCCGCGCCCCGTTCTACGGCCAGCGTCTCCCCTCGGAGGAGGTCGGCCGGTTCTGGCTCGCGGTCAAGGAGAAGATCGCCCCGATCGGCCCGCTTCCGATCGAAGGCGCGGACCCCCGACCGTAGGGGCGGGACAACCCCAAATCCCACCGTGTCCCTACCGCTTCGATGGCCGAGGCGCCTCCCATCGAGACTCGCAGCGGAGAGGAGTTCTCCATCACCCTCCCGGCCAACCCTTCGACCGGCTACTCCTGGCAGATCGAGGTTCCCGCCGAGCGCCTCGAACTCCTGGACCGCGAATACGTCCACTCCTCGCACCTGATCGGCGCCGGCGGGCAGGAGACGATCCACTTCCGCGCTCGAGCTGCGGGCGAGGCCACGATCGTGTGCAAGTACCTGCGGCCCTGGGAAGGGCACGCCGCCGAGGAACGGCAATTCCCCGTCCGCATTCGCGCGTAGGCCGTGGACCCGACGCGAAGGATAAACGGAGCCGGCGCTAGCGGGGAACCCGTGCTGCGCTCCACCTTCCTGCACTTCGAGGGGATCGGCCCTGTCACCGAGGCGGCGCTCTGGCGCGCCGGGGTCCGGGACTGGTCGGAGTTCCTCGATGCCCTCCCCACGATGGGCATGGGCGGCGCACGAGGATCGACCTTCGCACGCGACGTCAAAGCGAGCGAGCGGGCCCTCGCCGAAGGCGACGCGGGATGGTTCGCGCGTCGTCTCCCCGCGGCGGAGCACTGGCGCATGTTCCCCAGCTTCCAATCGACGACCGCCTACCTCGACATCGAAACGACCTCGCTCTCGCCGTACGAAGGGATCGTGACGGTGGTCACGGTCCACGGAGGTGGGGAGACCCGGACGTTCATCGCGGAGGAGAACCTCGAGGAGCTCCCCGCGTGCTTGGGCCGCTTCGGCGTGCTCGTCACGTTCAACGGCCGGATCTTCGACGTACCGTTCCTCTCGGTGCGCTTCCCCCAGTTCCAAGCTCCGCCGGCGCACATCGATCTGCGCTTCCTCTTTTACCGGCTCGGCCAGGCGGGCGGGCTCAAGCGGATCGAGGAGCGCCTCGGTCTCGGGACGCGCGCAGGGGTCGAGGGGATCCGTGGACTGGATGCGGTCCGACTCTGGGAGGAGTACCGCCGGGGAAGCCCGACCGCGCTCGATCAGCTCGTCCGGTACAACCGGGCGGATACGGTGAACCTGGAGCCGTTGCTGCGCTATGCGAGCTCCGAGCTCTCTCGACGGCTACTCGGCCCGGCGCCCGGTCCGCGTGCGGCGCTCGCGCACTAGCTCGGAGACCGTTTCGACGCGAGCGGGTGCCGGGATCGGCGGGCCGGGTCCCTCCGCGCGTGCCCCCGCGACCCGCTCCCGCGCTCGCTCGCAGTACTCCCGCGAGGTGTCGATCGACAGGTAATGTCGGCCGTTGGCTCGCGCGACGGCAGCCACCGTGCCGGTCCCGCCGAACATGTCGAGCACTACGTTCCCGCGGTAGCTGTAGAACTTGATGAGGCGGCGGATCAGCTCGTCCGGGAACGGAGCGGGGTGGTCCCGCCGGTTGCGCTCCGGGGGGATCGCCCAGAATCCGTCGGAGTAGCGCTGGAACTCCGGGCCGGTGATATCGATCTCGGCGCGGTCTCCCTCCAGACGCCAGCTGCCCTTGGAGAAGACCAGCACGTACTCCCAGGACGGGATCACGTGGGGATTGGCGGGGCTCTTCCAGCTGCCCCAGGCGGTCCGTCGGCCCATCGTCTGCTTGTACCATAGGATCTCGGTCCGCAGGAGAAAGCCGACCTCGATCAGGTCCCGGGTGAGGTCGTGGTGGATCGGGCGGAAGTTCTTGATCGAGGTCGGGGCGACGTTCAGCGCGAACCGACCCCCGGGGACCAGAACGCGTTCGAGCGCCGTCCAGATACCTCGCAACCACTCGCGGTACCCGAGGTAGGAGCGGGCGTCGGAGTAGTCGGAGTAGGCGATGCCGACGTTGTACGGAGGCGACGTGATCGCAAGGTGCACGGACTCCTTCGGCAGTCGGCGGAGCACGGTCCGGGCATCCCCGCAGATGATCCGATCGAGCTCGGGCACGACGCGGGGATCCGGGGCCCGAGCGGATCCTCCCTTCGCCCTCATCTCGCGGGCGACGTCTCCGACCGTCCTTGAATGTTCCGGCTCCGGGCCTACCATGCGACCGGCATCCGCGAGACGATTTCCTCGGCGATCGCGAGGGAGCTCGTGGCCGCCGGCGATGGGGCGTTCACGACGTGGAGCCCGCGGGGCGACCGGGCGAAGACGAAGTCGTCCCGCAGGGATCCGTCGACGCCGACGGCCTGCGCACGGACTCCGGCGCCACCCCGCACGAGGTCCTCCCTCCCCAAGGCCGGGATCATGCGCTGGAGATCCCGAAGGAACGCGTTTCGATCGAGCGAACGGTACGCCTCCCGCACTCCGACCGGCCAGAACCGACGGGCCATCCGGAGGAACCCGGGGAAGCCGAGCGTCTGCGCGAGTTCGCGGGGTCGGATCTCTCGCCCGCGATAGCCCTCGCGCGCGAGGGCGAGGACCGCGTTCGGGCCGGCCTCCACCTCCCCGTGCACGGTCGGCGTGAAGTGAACGTCCGCGAACGGGAGCCGCGGGTCCGGCACGGGGTAGATCAACCCTCGAACGAGACCGCGCCGCTCCGGTTTCAAGAAGTAGTACTCTCCCCGGAACGGTACCGATACGGTCCTCGACGTTCGCGCCCGATTCGCGAGCGATGAGGTCGGAGTACAGGCCCGCGCAGTTCACGAGGTAGCGTGCGTCGATCTCTTCCTCCGATCTCAGCCGGATCTGAACCGCGTCGGCGTACGAGCGCACCCCCGCGACAGAGGCCCCGGTCCGAACCTCCCCCCCGGCGGCCTCAATGTCCGCCGCGTACGACCGGCAGACCGCGGCGTAGTCGACGATCCCCGTTCCCGGAACACGGACGCCCTGGTGCGCGCGCACCTCCGGTTCGAGGCCGCGAACCCCCTGCGCATCGAGCCACTCGATGCCCGGAACGCCGTTCGCGCGAGCCCGGCGGAACAGCTCCTCGAGCGGCGCGATCTCCGAGGGGCGAGTGGCCACGAGGACCTTGCCGATGAGAACGTGGGGGATGCCTCGGTCGCTCAGGTAATGCAGGAGCTGTTCGCGTCCCCGAACGCAGAGCTGGGCCTTCAGGCTCCCGGGTCGGTAGTAGATCCCCGAGTGGATCACGCCGCTGTTGTGCCCGCTCTGGTGGCGCGCGACCCCGGGCTCCTTTTCCAACACCGCGAGATGGGTCGAGGGCCGCTGGATGAGGATCTCCCGGGCCGTCGCGAGGCCCACGATCCCTCCACCGATGACCACCACGTCGAGACCCGGTCCCATGCGAGCGGAGCGAGCCGCTCCGTGCTTATACGGGCACGACGGAGCGGAGGCGGGAGACGCCAACCGTATAATCTCGGTCGATTCGACCGATGTCGAACCCCATGGCGGTACGGATCGGCGTTCCGAAGGAAGCGGCGCCGGGGGAGCGTCGCGTCGCGCTCGTCCCCGAAGTCGTCAAGCGCCTCGTGAAGTCGGGGGTCGAGGTCGCGATCGAGAGCGGTGCGGGCGTCGCCTCGGGCTACCCGGACGCGAGCTACACGGACGCCGGCGCCCAGGTCACCTCCGAGCGGGGGATCATCTTCCGCTCGAACATCCTGTTGAAGGTCCAGGCGCCCACCCTCGAGGAGATCGCCCAGATCCCGCCGGGCGCGGTCCTGGTCGCACTCATGAACATGAGCCGGAACCTCGACCGGGTCCGCGCCCTCCGGGACGCTCAGGTGACGGTCTTCGCGCTCGAGCTGTTGCCGCGGATCACCCGGGCGCAGAGCATGGACGTTCTCAGCTCGCAAGCGACCGTCGCGGGGTACCGAGCGGCGCTAATCGGAGCCGAGCTCTGCCCGAAGTTCTTTCCGATGATGATGACCGCCGCGGGCACGATCCGCCCGGCGAAAGCGCTCATCCTGGGCGCGGGGGTCGCGGGCCTCGTCGCGATCGCTACGGCCCGACGGCTCGGAGCGGTGGTCGAAGCCTACGACGTCCGCCGCGCCGCGGGGGAGCAGGTCCGCAGCCTGGGGGCCAAATTCCTCGAGCTCCAGATCAACGCCGAGGGACAAGGCGGCTACGCCCGGGAGCTCACGGACGACGAGAAGCGCCAGGAACGACAGATGCTGGCCCAGGCGATCGGGGGCGCGGACGTCGTGATCACGACCGCGAACATCCCCGGTCGCAAGGCCCCGCTGCTCGTCCCCACCGCGATGGTCGATGGGATGCGCCCGGGCTCGGTCATCGTCGACCTCGCCGCCGAATCCGGAGGGAACTGCGAATTGACAAAGCCGGGCGAAGAGGTCCACTACCACGACGTGACGATCGCGGGACCGCTCAACCTCCCGAGCACGCTGCCGTTCCACGCGAGTGAGATGTTCGCGAAGAACCTGGAGTCCTTCCTCGGGCTGTTGATCGCCAAGGACCACAGCCTCGTGACGGACTATACGGACGAGATCCTCGCCGCCAGTCTCCTGGTCCGTCAGGGCGAGGTGCGGCATGCCCCGACCCGAGACGCGATCGGAGGGTCGAAGTGAGCGCGGACATCTGGACGGCCATCCTCATCGCGATCCTCGCGGCCTTCGTCGGCTACGAGGTCATCAGCCGGATCCCGGTGCTTCTCCATACGCCGTTGATGAGCGGCTCGAACTTCATCCACGGGATCGTCCTCGTCGGAGCGATCGTGGTGCTCGGCTTCGCCACCTCACCGCTCGAGCAGGCGATCGGCCTCGTCGCCGTCATCATGGGAGCGATGAACGTCACCGGTGGCTACGTCGTCACCGAGCGGATCCTGGCGATGTTCGATCGCTCGAAGCGCAAGGGAGGATCTCCGTGACCGACTACTCCCCGCTGATCGACGGGGTCTACGTCATCGCCGTGATCTTCTTCATTCTCGGCCTGCGGGCGATGGCCTCGCCCGAGACCGCCCGCCGGGGCATCCTGGCCGCCGGGGTCGCGATGCTGCTCGCGGTCCTCGTGACGTTCCTGGTCGGCGGGCTTTCGAACTTCGGGCTGATCGCGATCGGGATCATCGTCGGGGGAGGCATCGGCTGGTACTGGGCGCGTGTCGTGAAGATGACCGCGATGCCCCAGATGGTCGCGGTCTTCAACGGGATGGGCGGCGGTGCGGCCGCCGCGATCGCCGCGGTCGAGCTCCTGACCGCGGTGTCCGATCCGACCAACGCCTCGCTCAGCATCGCGGGCGCGGTCATCGGTTCGATCTCGATCGCGGGGAGCGTCGTAGCGTTCCTGAAGCTCCAGGGTTGGATGGTCCAGCGGGCGATCGTCTTCCCCGCCCAGCAGGTCCTCAACAGCGGCGTCCTCGTCGTGGGGCTTGCCTTCGGGGTCCTCACGGTCGTCCAGGCCACGACCGCCTGGCTGATTCCGTTCTTCGTCCTGACGCTCCTCTACGGGATCCTGTTGACGTTGCGGATCGGCGGAGCCGACATGCCGGTGGTCATCTCGTTGTTCAATGCGCTCACGGGCATCGCGGTGGCGCTCGATGGGTTCGTTCTGGTCAACGGCGAGCTCGGCGATGCAGGCTATGGGATGGTCGTCGCCGGGATCCTCGTCGGGGCGGCCGGGTCGCTCTTGACGATCAAGATGGCGCGCGCGATGAACCGCTCGATCGGCAGCGTGGTCTTCGGAGGGTTCGGCGCGAAGGAGGAGGTCGGCGGGCCCATCGAGGGCTCGCTCAAACCGATCGACCCGGACGACGCGGCGTCGTTGATGGCCTACGCAAATCAGGTAATCATAGCCCCGGGATACGGCATGGCCGTCGCCCAGGCCCAACGCAAGGTCAAGGAGCTCGCCGACGCGCTCGAAGCGAAGGGCGTGAGCGTGCGGTTCGCCATCCACCCGGTCGCGGGCCGGATGCCCGGACACATGAACGTCCTGCTCGCCGAAGCCGGAGTCTCCTACGACAAGCTCTACGATCTCGACGAAATCAACGGGCAGTTCGCCACGACCGACGTCGTTCTGGTGATCGGTGCGAACGATGTCGTGAACCCCGCCGCGCGACGGCAGGGCTCGCCGCTGTACGGGATGCCGATCCTGGATGTGGACAAAGCGAAGAACGTCTTCGTGATCAAGCGCGGTCAGGGCCGCGGCTTCGCCGGCGTGGAGAACGAGCTGTTCTACAAGGACAACTGCCGTATGCTTTACGGGGACGCGAGCGCGGTGGTCGGGAGCCTCATCACGGCTCTCGAGCACTCCTAACGGCGACCCGAAGAGCGTGAAGGGACCCGGAAGGGGGTCAGGCCGGGGCCGCCGCGATCGGAGGGCCGGTGTGTTCGACGCGGTTGCGCAACCACCAGAGCGTCGCGACCGTCACCGCGAGGGCTCCTCCCATCACCGTGTCGAAGATGCGCAGGACCGCGAGCTGCCAGTCCCCGGGATACGCGACGTTGAGCAGGAGGATGATGAACGGTGTCAGGAACAGTGCGTAGATCCCGTAGTTCACCCAGCGCGTAGCGAACAGCGCCATCGCGAAGAGGAAGAGGAAGGCGCCTAGGATCCACGGGTTGGCGATGAACAGGGTGAGCCCGAGCGCGATCACGGCGCCCCCGATCGTCCCCACGATGCGCAGGAACGTGGCCGAGAACGTCGTCGAGATCGAGGCTCGGAGGGAGACGAGGACGGTGAGCATGATCCAGTAGTCCCGCGGGAGCCCGAACGCGAGGGAAATGGCGAGCCCCGCCGCGGTCGTCACCGCGACCAAGGTCGCGTAGCGCACGTGGACGCGCGCCATCGGGGACGGAGCGGGGGCCGAAGGTTCGGGTGGGGCCGTCGGGTGCTCCGCCTCTTCGCTCAATCCGGAGTACCCTCGTCGCAGGAACAACGTTCGGGCGATCGTGAGACCGAGGATCACCCAAAAGCCACCGAAGAGGGCAAAGACGAGGCGGTCCAACGCCGCCGGCAGGGAAGCGCCCGGAATGCCGATCCCGACCACGAACATGACCGAGGCCACTAGTCCGATCGAGTCGAAGCCCGCCCGACCGGCGCTTACGAGGATGATCCCCACCCCGAGCGCGACGAGGGGAACCCCCACCCACCCCGTCGTTCCCACGATCGTGCCCAGCGCGAGCGCGGCGGCATTCGACAGCGCCGCCGCCGCAAGAGGAGGGAACCGGGAGACGGGAGGTCGGGCGGCGGTGGCCAGTAACAGGTTGACGGCGGCGAGGGTCGCGAACACGCCACCGTCCAGGGTACCGGCGGCCTGTCCCACGAGGAGGGGGACGATGACGAGGATCGCGGCGACCAGCCCCGTGATGAGATTGAGGGCCTTCCGGTCGACGCGGGTCGCGTTGTGGAGGAACGCGCTCGCCCAGGTCATCCCCATCGACGCGAGCGGAGGCAACTCCTGCGGGCCGATGAAGGCACCCGTTCGTTCGAGGATGTGGGCGATACCGGAGTCCCGTCCCCCTACGCACCTCGAGCCCGTCGGACCGTTCCACGGCGAATGCGAAGGCGGATGCCCCACCGCGAGCGGTGTTCCCCAGGCCCGGATCTCGAGCGAACCGACGCACGCCGTACGCGCTCACTCGGAGCCGGAGGTCAGGAATGCCCGCCGCGGGTTCGAAGGTGGGGGGCCCGGCACGGGGACCTGAAGGATGGGTCGGTCCTGCGGGGATGCGGGAACTGCCCGGTGGCTCGGCGTCGCACGGAGTTGCGCCGCGTCGGGCCCGAGGACGGCCAGGCGACGACCCTCGGTCGGACGGGTGATCGGAGGGACGCGGCGAACCGCCGAACCAACGAGCGACGGACTCCGAGGTGTGTTCGCGGGGTGAGAAAGCGCCATGCGAGGGGAAGGATATCTTAGGGGCATCCAGCGATGAGCGATCTCGACACCTTCCTCGACATCATCATCATCTTCTCGGTCGCCCTGATCCCGGCCGTCCTGTATCTCCTGTGGATCCGCGGGACCGAGAGGTACCGGACCAGTTCGTGGGGAACCGTCCTCACGGCGTTCGTCTACGGGGCGATCGTCGCCACCTTGGTGGCGGCGACCATCGAGGGGATCCTCCTCGACGTCGGCACCTCCGTGAGCCAGGCGCTCCCCGCCCCCGAGTTCACGTTCCTCAACGGGAATTCTACCGCGGGCCAGTTCTTCCTAATCCTCATCATCGCGCCGTTCGTCGAGGAGGGCCTGAAGGGGCTCGGGGTCGTCCTGCTGCGCAACCGCATGGCGGTCGTGGCCGACGGCCCGGTCTTCGGAGCGTCGGTCGGACTCGGCTTCGGGTTCTTCGAGACCGTGCTCTACGGCATCGTCGGATTCGCCGTCGGGGGGCTCGCGGGAGCGATCGTGCTCGTGCTGGTGCGAAGCGTCTCAAGCGTTCTGTTGCACGCGAGTTCGACCGCCATGTTCGGCTACGGGCACGCGAAATCCCGCATCGAGGGGGAAGCCGGCGCCACGGGCCGCTACTATCTCCTCGCCGTCGGGATGCACGCGAGCTTCAACGCACTCGCCTCCCTCGGGGCCATCCTGATCGCGCTCGGCGTCTCGAACTCGATCGGCGATGTCGCGAGCGGGATCGCCCTCCTGGCCGCCGTCGCCTTCGCGGTGTTCGCGTTCGAACATGTGGCGAAGGTGATCCAATCCACGGACTATCCGTCGCTCGCCGGCTACCGGGGCGGATATCGCGCTCCGCCGCTCGGCCGCGCGCCCCCGAAGTGAACCCCCTCGGAGAGGGGCCCCTCGCGCGGGCGATCCGAGGTAGGACGTGGGCGCGGCCAGATTTGAACTGGCGACCTTCACCGTGTCAGGGTGACGTCATAACCGCTAGACTACGCGCCCGCTCGGCGAGCCACCAAGGCGGCGCACTTATGCCTGTCGGAACCGGCGAAATCGCCGGTCGCTGCCTCAGCCGTATCCGCCCGGAAACTGACGGGGGTCGGACTGCTCGTTCCACGTGTAGTATCCCATCGATTGGCGCTGGGCCTCGGTCACCTCTTTCTGGAGGCCGCCCTGCAGGGAGCCGTACGCCTCCTTGATCTGCTCCTCGATGGGGCGGGCGCGGACGAGCGCCTCCCGGATGTGCTTCGCCTCGATCGCGGGGCTCCCCGAGATCGCCGCGAAATCGCCCGCGGTGCGCATCAGTCCGCCGAGCTCGCGCAGGCGCAGGGTCAGGGAGTTGCGACGGCCGTCGATCGCCTCCGCGCGCCGATGCGCCTCTTGGACGAGCACTTCCACGGCTTCGCGGGAGGCCGGTCGGATCCGTCCGTCGGCCGCAATCTCTTGCGCGCAGAACTGGGCGAGCTTCAGGCGGTTCGCCGGAGTGTCGGGCATCGCGGTCTCGAGCAGGACCTCGTAGCCGCTCCCGGCGATCCGCGAACGGAGCGGGGAGAGGATGCGGTGCATGTCCTGGATGTTGGCAGCCGCGACGAGGATGAAGTCGCACGGAACGGCATCGACGCGTACGGAGGCGCCCGCCGACTGCGGGTTGCGTCCGGTGATCGGGAAGCGCTTCTCCTGCATCGCGGTCAGGATGTGCCGCTGCAGGTAGCCCAGGTGCGGTAGCTCGTCCAGGAACAGCACGCCCTCGTGCGCCTCGTGGATGGCCCCCGGAATGACCCGCTCGTACGGCGGGGAACCGAGCTGGGGGTGGCCGCCGTACGGATCGTGGCGCACGTCGCCCAAGAGCTCGGTCTCGCTCGCGCCGGTCGCCATCACGAACGTGTTGCGGTCGAGCTTGACGAGCACCTTGCGCGGGCTCTCGCGCTGTTGCTCGCGGCGTCGTTCGAGGGCCCGCTGGTCGAGGACCTTGATCTTCTCGCCGGCGCGTTCGTAGGCGACGACCTCCTCCACCCCGTTGCGGGTCCGCGTAGTGCGCACCGGCTCGGGGAGGTTCCCGGTCGGGTTGACGGTGATCTCGAGAAGCCCGCCGACAATGTCGCGGAAGGGATTGCCGGTCCCCGTAGCCGGAGGGGTGCTGAGCTTGGGATTGCTGCAGCTGGGGCAGAACCGCTCCGCGGGCAACGAAAAGAAGCCGCAGCGCGAACACCGGTAGCCCAGTCGCTCGGCGACCGAAGCCGGTGCCTCGTGAGGGTCGATGAGCTCGCCCTCGGTCGTGCGATCGGCCTCCCGTTCCCGGTAGACCTCCTCCCGGGTCACGACCTCGACGGTCGGGCGTTCCGGATTCTCCGGGTTATGGACCACCCGTACCTCGGTCCGGGGTCGCTCCAAGTGCAGGGCGAGCGCCTGGGCCGTCATCGATTTCCCGATCCCGGCGGGGCCGACCAAGAGGAGATGGCGGTGCTGGTACGCCGCGATGCGTGCGATCTCGACCGCCTTCTCCTGGCCGATCACGCGATCGAGCGGATCGGTCGGGATGGGGATATCGGCCGTCGTCTCCATCTCCTCGATGGAGGCGAGGGTCTTGCGAGGCGCTTCGGCGGCGTCGGCCATGGGAATGTTACAACGCTCGGAAGGGCGTAAAAGGTTGGCCGGGGAGGTTACCCTTCGGATCCCGTGGCCGCATGCCGAAGAGGGGCGACGCTCCGGTGAAAGGGGAGCCGGGCGGGTCCGTGGAACGGGCCCGCCCGGAACGGGGTCGGGAGGCGGTCTAACGCGCGCCGCCGAGGTCCTGGCGCGTGAAGATCCGTACGTTCTCGGGCATCTTCCCGACGGGGCCGAGGCGCGAGGCCACGATCGTTCCGATGCTCTTCTCCTGTGCGACGTCCAACAGCCGCTGGCTGACGATGCCATCGAAGATCAGCGCCTTCGCGGGGTTCGGGTATGCCACGAGGAAGTCGATCATGTCCTTCACGGGGGCGTCGTGGACCACGGTGTCGTCCGGACCGATCACCAAGAACTTCGAGGCGTTCTCGATACCGCCGAGGAGCTCGAAGTAGTGCTGGAGCTCCGGCGGCAGCGTCGCGGGCGGTGCCGGGGGAGTCGGGGGCACGGCACGCGGAACCGCTACGGGCGGGCGGTGCTCTTCGCGGCGGGGCGGGCCCCGATCCTCGCGTCGGTCCGACCGTCCTCCGCCCTCCGAGCGGGGGCCCTCGGGTCGGTCCTCCATCGGGCCGCGCGTTGCGCCGGTCGAATCGAATCCGGTCATCTCCAGGTACTGGTTGATCGGGATCTTGTTCCGCAGGCACTTCACGAGCTGCTTCTGCGTCAGTTCCTCGACCTCGCTGCCGCGCGGGGCGCGGGCTACGAAATCGAGATCCATCGTCTGCAACATCTCGCGGAGGATCAGCTCGCCGGCGCGGTCTCCATCCGTGAACGCCGTGACCGTCTTCCCGCGGGAGAGGTCCTTCACCGTCTGGGGAACGCTCGTGCCTTCCACGGCGATGACGTTCTTGATGCCGCACTGCAAGAGGTTGAGAACGTCCGAGCGGCCCTCGACCACGATCAGCGCGTCGGCTTGATCGACGTTCGGGCCCGCCGGGAGGTGCTCCGGTCCGTAGGTCGTGATTTCGTCGACCTGGACGGCCTTGCGGACCGCCTCGGTCAGATCGAAACCGACGCCCTTCGACTCGTCCTGCAGGCGGGAGAGGATCTCCTTCGCCCGTTCGACGACCTTCTGGCGCTTGGAGATGCGGATATCTTCGACGGAGACGACCTCGATCTTGGCCCGGCAGGGTCCGATGCGGTCGACCGTTTCGAGACCCGAGGCGAGGATCGCGGTCTCGACCTGGTCGAGCGAAGAGGCGATGATGATCTCGCCTTCGCTCTTGCCCTTGCGGCTGTCGATGTCGACCTCGATACGGCCGATACGGCCGGACTTCTGTAGGTCGCGGAGATCGAGCTCCTCTCCGAGGAGTCCTTCGGTCTGTCCGAACACAGCCCCCACGACGTCGGGTTTGTCAATGACACCCTCGGCGACTATGTGGGCTCGGATCTGGTACTTGGCGGCGCTGGGATCGTTCGACATTTCTGGTGTTTCTCCGTTTGGCGAAAGGCCCACCCCCGCATACGGGAGCATTGGCCCGGACGGAAGCTTAGAGGGAAATATCCACGTCGCCGAAACAATCGCGGAGCCTACGACCAGGACCAGGGTGGAGCGTGAGTCGTGATTCCGTGAGACGTGTCGACATGAGGATGCTTCCTCGGATTCCGTCTCCGGGTGCCTTTCGATCGTACGGAGCCGGGGGCCCTATTTAAAGGAGGCGAGGTGCCCGGATCGCGCACGTTCCGGCGCCCGGACCGAGGGCCGTGCCCCCCTTCCGACCCCGCCGCAGACCTCCGGGTCGGATTGGAAAGAGCCCCCGGGACAGGCCTGCGTTTCGCAGACGCGGGCCCGCGGTATTCCCTGCTACCGGAGGGAGCGAAGGCCCGGAGGGCGAGGGCTGCGAGAGCGCCCCCGAGTTTTTATAACGGGCTCCTCTACCACGTATCGGGAGAATCCTGTTCATGCCGCGTGGAAAAGCCCGAAAGGTCGTTCGCGATCCTCGCCCCGAGGTCCCGGCTGAGAGCCAGTTGCCCGACGATGATTTCGTGGGATCGCTGCGACAAGAGCTCGCGCGGACCCAGGCCGCGGCCGTCAGCAAGCCGGCGGAGGACCTCTCGCATCGCGCCGAGTTGAACCGACGCCTGCTCCAAGATCTCTGGGAGATCCACAACCAGTTCGAGGACATCTCCGTCCATCTGACCCTCGAACCGTCGGCCACGCTGTTCGCAACGTTCGTCGAATACCCGACGAACTTCTCCTTCAAGGACAACTTCGACTTCGGCTCTGTCACCACCCTCGAGCTCGCCGACCGCGCCGCCGGCTGGGTCGGGTTTTCGCTCCGTTTCTGGTACTACCGGGACGCGGAAGGCAAGGGCCGACTCCGCGGGATCTACGAGTGGACAGACGGCGAGTCCTACCACCGCTATTCCGGATGGATGCGCTCGATGAGCCAGGCCATCCTGTACGACGCTTCGGAGTCCGACGTGGATCTGAAGAGCGTCCACAAGGTGCTTCGCGACGTCGTCGTCAAGTGGTACTCCGCCCACCTCGACCGCACCCCCGAAGGGCTCGTCCAACACCTTCGACAGAAGTATCCGAAGGGCACTTCGTACGCGAAGGAATCCTACCGGTAGGAGGCGGGTGCGGGGCGTCGGCCCCCGGCGGAATGGTTGAAATAACGCGCCCGCCTAGGACGCGCGCTCGGCGTTGACCGGTCGCCGCACCGGCCCCACCGCGCGTTCTGAGGGTGGCGTGGCGACAAGCGACCTGCGCGGGCACTTGGTCGCCTACTTCGAGGGTCAACACAAGCTCGTCGAGACCGACGCGCTGACGCTGCTCCTCACCGATCGCCAGCCGCTCGTTCTTTCCCAGCAGGTCCTCGACCGCTGCGGGACGAGCTCCCCGCTCGTGACCCGCGAGATGGTCGAGCGGACGATCGAACTGCGACGAGCCTCGCGCGTGGTGGCGCGCGCCGCTCCCGTCGCGCCCGAGGTCACTCGGAACTCCTCCGGTACCGCCTCGCCCTTCGTCCTGCTCGCGGAGGGGTTCTCTCCGCCGGTTCCGAATCGCGACCCGCTCGAGGCCTACGGCGCGCTCTTCGCGTCGCGCTACCAGCTGCTCTCCCGGCTCCTCCGGGGGCGACCGGGCCTGTCGAACCTCCGCCCGATCCGCGAGTTGCGCTCGACCGAGGCCGAAGCGTCGATCATCGCGATGATCCGGGATGTCCGCGAGGTGAGTGCGAAGCGGATCGTACTGCTCACGGTCGAGGATCCGTCCGGGTCCACCGATCTGCTGGTCCCGAACGACGCCTTCGTCGGCCGGGGGACGTTCCTGCCCGACGAGGTCGTGGGCTTCAGCCTGAAGATCGCCCGCGAGGCGGGGAAGATGCACCGGGTCACTTCGGTCGAGCGGCCGGACGTCCCGCCCGGGCGGGCCGTGCACCGATCGGATCGCCCGTCCCGCACGCTGTTCCTTTCGGATCTCCATGTCGGAAGCCGCTCGTTCCTCGCCGAACCGTGGGCGTGCCTTGTGGAGTTCCTCCACGGACGAGGGCCCCTCGCCGAGCTCGCGCAGGCCCTCGAGCACGTGGTCATCGCCGGGGACCTCGTGGACGGGATCGGGATCTATCCCAACCAAGAGCGGGACCTCGCCATCAGCGACGTGGTGGAGCAGTACGCGGAGCTCGGACGTCGCTTGCGGGAGCTCCCCGAACGGCTCTCGATCATCGTCGTGCCGGGCAACCACGACGCGGTCGCCCCGGCGGAGCCTCAACCGGCCCTCTCCGCGGCGATGGCCGCCCAGCTCCCGAGCAACGTCCGCTCCCTCGGCAATCCCTCCACCTTCGCGCTCCACGGCGTCGTGCTGTGCGCCTACCATGGCCGCGGGTTCGACGAACTGATCCCCGCGATCCCGGGCGCTTCTTACGGGCGTCCGACCGACGTGATGAAACGGATGCTCCAGATGCGGCACCTCGCGCCGATCTACGGGGGGCGGACGCCGCTCGCGCCGCTCTCCCGCGACGGACTGGTCATCGAACCGCTTCCCGACGTCTTCGTAACGGGGCATTCGCACACCTATGGGGTTGATCACTACCGGGGAGTGTTGCTCTTGAACGTCTCGACTTGGCAGGGAGAGACGGAGTACCAGAAGATGCGGAACATCACCCCGGTCCCGGCGCGGGCGGCGATCGTTGATCTCGCGACCCTCTCGACCACGACCCTCAACTTTGCCGGCCGAGAGTGCGTCCTGGGAGGGCCCGAGGGATGAGTCCGTACCCGATCGATCCACCGGACGCCCGGGGCCCGATGCGCCTCGTGTTGACCACGTACCCCGATCGCGCCGCCGCGCTCGTGCAGATCGAGGAGGCGCTCGAACGCCGCCTCGCCGCATGCGCCAGCATGTTCCCAGTCGACTCCCGGTTCCGATGGAACGGTGGGATCGAGACGAGCGCGGAGACGATGGTCCTGTTCAAGACCGTCCCGAAGCGGGTCGGCGCGCTGTTCCGGATGTTGAAGGACGGTCACCCGTACGAGGTGCCCGAGATCGTAGAGATCGACGTTCCCCGAGCGCACCCCGGCTACCTCGAATACCTCGCCCGCGAGATCGATCCGGCCGCTCCCCCCCACCGCTCGGGGGTGGACCTACGCGTCGGGGAGCACCGCGAGGCCGGGGAGCTCGGTCCCCGCCACGAACTCGAGCGCGGCCCCGCCACCGCTTGAGAGGAACTGGAAGGAAGCGCTAACCCCGAGATCCTGCACCACCCTCGCCGAATCGCCTCCGGCGCCCACGTGGAAACCGGGGATCGATGCGAGATGCGCGAGGACGTCCCGGGTCCCGGCCGCGAAGCGCGCATCTTCGGCCTTCCCCAGGGGCCCATTCCAGAAGACCGTCCGAGAGCTCTGGAGGGCCGCGCGGAAGCGCGCGACGGTCTCGGGGCCGATGTCCCGGATCATCGCATCCGGCGGGATCGCGTCGATCCCGACCACGGCGGCCGCGCTCGTACCCGGCCGCTCGATGACCGCGTCGGTCGGCAGTACGATCTCGGTGCGGGCACCGGTCGCCGCGCGGTCGAACTCCACGAGCACGTCCTCGAGGCCGGACTCGACCTCCGTAGCTCCCAGCGAGCGGCCTTGATGGGTGAGGAAAGGGAACGCGAGGGCTCCCCCGATCGCGAGGGTGTCGGCTCGCCCGAGGAGACGCGCGAGGAGCGGGAGCTTGTCGGCTACCTTCGCCCCGCCGACGAGCGCTACGTACGGTCGCTCGGGCTGATCGACGAGGCGGGAGAGTTCGCGGACCTCCCGCTCGACCAAGAAGCCCGCGTACGACGGGAGGCGGCTCGGAACGCCGACCGTGGAGGCGTGCGCGCGGTGGAGCGTCCCGAAGGCGTCCTCGACGAAGAGCTCGCCGAGCCGAGCCAGGGCCGCCGCGAAGGTCGGGTCGTTCGCCTCTTCGCCGGGGTGGAACCGCAGGTTCTCCAGCATCAGGAACTCCCCATTCGCGAGGCGGGCCGCACCCTCGATCGCTTGGATCCCGATGATGTCGGCCGCGAGGGGGACGGGCTGTCCGAGGAGCGTGCTCAGCCGATGGACCACGGGCCGGAGGGTGAAGCGTGGATCGTGCCGGCCCTCCGGGCGGCCGAGGTGGCTCATCAGGATCGTGCGGGCCCCCGAGGCGCGCAGGTGGTTGAGCGTCGGCAGGGCCTCCTGAATCCGCCGGTCGTCCGCTACCTGACCGTTCGTCTCCTGCGGGACGTTGAAGTCGACCCGCACCAGCACCCGACGACCGCGCAAGCTCGCCGTCTGGATCCCGCGCTTCGCAGTCATGGCCGCCCGGAGGAGCTCCGTGCTAAGAGCGTTGTCGTGGAGGATGGGGGGACGATGCGACGCGTCGGTGGATGCGTGCCACGATCCGCTCGGTCGCTGGGAGATCCACCGAGTGCGCTCGGGCGACGTCGAGAAGGTAGCCGGAGATCGAGTCGATTTCGGTGGGTCGACCCCGATCGATGTCCTGCAGCATGCTCGAACGATTGCCGCCGGTCGCGCGGACCGTCTCCCACAGGTCTCGTTCGAGCTCCTCCGAAGAAAAGTCGTATCCCGCGAGGCGCGCGGCGCTCAGCGCTTCGAGTACCAGGGCCGTCGCTTCCGATCGCCAGGGTTCCTCGAGGAGCTGGCCGTTTCGGATCCCGTACTCGGCGGTGACCGGATTGATCGCGGCGTTGACGACCGCCTTCCGCCAGGCGGCGCGATCGATGTCGGGCACGAAGCAGACGGGCACTCCCGCCCGTTCCAGCGTGGAGGCCACGAGGCGGACCGACGGCGCGCTCGGACCCGCATGGCTCGGTTCCGCGAGCCGAATCTCCCCATCGCCCGGCTGCCGGATGATCCCCGGGGCGACGAAGGTGGCGGGGATCGTGTTCACGGCGCGGACGAGCCACGGGGCGGGATCGGCGACCCTCCCCGCGGCTCGTAGGGCGGTTCGAGCCACGTCCTCTACCCCAAGCCCGTTCTGGGGAAGCACCCAGGGGATCGACCCCGGGAGCTCGAGGGCGGCCTGCTCGGCGGCCCGGGCGAGGTCGAAGGTCTTGACGGTGAGGAGGACGAGATCCGCGGAGGTTCCGGCCGGCACTCGGGTCTCCGCCGCTACGGCGAACGTTCCTTCGAGGCGGCCCTCGATCCGCAATCCGTGGGCGCGGATCGCCGCGACGTGCGCGGTGGAGCCCACGAGGATGACGTCCTCGCCGGCCCGATAGAGCATCGCGCCGAGCAGGCTCCCGATGGCCCCGGCGCCCAGGACGACGATCCGCACGGCTGGGGTTACCCGAGCTTCCGAATCATGTCGCGAACCCCGGGGGCCCGGCCCCAGTCGTTCTTGAGGAGGTGCAGCAGGCCCTCGTAGTAACGGACCTGATCGCGGGCCTGCCGGATCTGGAGCGTGAGGTACTCTTCCTCCCGGCGCAATCGCCGGATCTCCGCCTCGAGCTCCGCCCGCTCGGCGGAGAGCGCGGCGGACCTACCTTCCGAAGGGGAAACTCGGGGCGGCATGTTCCGACACGGTACGGGGCTCGGTCCGACGCTCGGCGTAATCGCGCGTTCGCGCGAGGTCCCGTTTGACGCGGGAGAGGCGGCGCTCCAATCGATGGCGCTGCTCCCGCGCTTCCTTCAGGCCTTCCTGAAGGCGGTCCATGCGAGCGCGCCACTTGTCCCGCTCCTGAACGCTGAGCAAGAAGGAGTCGATGTCCGGCACGCGCAGGTCATCGGCCTCGGCCTGAATCAACCTTTCGGCGGAGCCGAATCCCCGCGTAAAGGGGGGAGGTTTAAGCTCGAGGAGGCTACCGCAGGATCGAGGAACGGATCGTGACCGGAATCTCGAAGATCGTGGTGCTCGGCGCGGGGAACATCGGCG
Organism: uncultured Thermoplasmata archaeon; assembly: GCA_963838955.1. Lineage (GTDB taxonomy): Archaea > Thermoplasmatota > Thermoplasmata > Lutacidiplasmatales > UBA184 > Lutacidiplasma. The sequence continues at coordinate 99,931 of CAWISZ010000005.1, forward strand.
GCTCGCTCGCGCAGCGGCTCGCCGAAGCGGACCTCGCGGAGGAAGTGATGCTCGTCGATATCGTCGAGGGTCTTCCCGAGGGCAAAGCACTCGACATCCAGGAGTCGGCCCCGATCCTCGAGTTCTCGACACGCGTCCGGGGGAGCACCTCGCTCGACGCGATTGCCGGAGCCGACATCGTGATCGAGACCGCCGGACTCGCCCGCAAGCCCGGGATGGACCGCTCGGATCTCCTGACGAAGAACGCCGGGATCCTGCGGGGCCACGCGGAGGCCGTGCGCGCGAAGGCCCCCAAGGCGATCGTCGTGGTCGTGACGAACCCGGTGGATGTCATGACGTTCTACTTCCGCGAGACGAGCGGACTCCCACCCGAGCGGGTGTTCGGGGAATCCGGCACGCTCGACACGGCCCGGTTCCGAACGTTCGTCGCCGACGCGCTCCACGTGGCACCTCGGGACGTGACCGGGTTCGTGCTCGGCACGCACGGCGATACGATGGTGCCCGTGCTCTCCCTTACGAACGTCGGTGGAGTTCCGCTGACAAAGTTGCTCTCGGCCGACCGGCTGGAAGCGATCGTCGAGCGGACGAAGAAGGGCGGTGGAGAGATCGTCAACCTATTGAAGACGGGAAGCGCGTACTACGCCCCAACGGCCTCTCAGGCCGAGCTCGTGCGGGCGATCGCGCACGACGAGCACCGCCTCCTGCCGGTCACCGCGCACTTGAACGGCGAGTTCGGCGAGAAGGGAGTGTACGTCGGGGTCCCGGTCGTGCTCGGCCGCACAGGCGTCGAGCGGGTGGTCGAAGTCGACCTCACGCCGGCCGAGCGCTCGGCCTTCCAGACGAGCGTTAAAGCGGTGCGGGAAGATCTCGCGATCCTCGCCCAGATGCCGAAGTAAGGGGTCGGACGCTGGAGGCGATCGGGTTCGTGAGCGAAACCGAAGCGACCTCGGGCGACTCGATTCGGGGACCGGCGGCGATCGAGATCAAACGGCGGCTCGCCACGCTCCGATACGCCACCGACTCCAAGGACCACGCCCACATTACCGTCCAGCCGGGGATCTGCGCGCCGTGCCCGCACTCCTTCTGTACGATCGTCTGCCCCGCGCAGTGCTACGAGCGGATCGAAGGGAAGCTCGTGTTTCGGTACGAGGATTGCGTCGAGTGTGGTGCGTGCGACGTCGCCTGCGATCAGGGATCGGTGACCTGGACGATGCCCCGGGGACCGTACGGGATGCGCTACCGGTTCGGGTGATCTGGATTCCCGCTTCGTTCCACTGAAGGGCTAGGTTCAAAGCCTGCGGCATGGCTCGAACCGAAGGGGTACCCTCGATTACGCCGATGTCCAGCGATGGGATGCCGAGCGCCCTGTTCCCCTATCGCCTCCGCGCCGGCCAGGAGGAGATCCTCCGCGAGATCGGTAGGCTTACCGAGAGCGGAGGCCCGTTGCTCGTCCAGGCACCGACCGGCTCGGGCAAGACCGTCGCGACCCTCGCCCCGCTTCTCGAACACGCGGAGAAGGCCGATCACAAGATCCTCTACCTCGTGCGCACCCACGCCCAGGAGGTGCAGGTCCTCCAAGAGGCCCGCGCCATCTCCCATCGGCTCGAGCGGCCGCTGCGCTCGATCGGACTGCAAGGCCGCGGGCGTCGCTGCCTCCTGCTCGAGAACGTCGCCGAGATGAAGGGAGCGACCGCCGAGGAGCACGGAAAGCTCTGCGGAGATCGAAAGCGAGCGACCGAGCGCGGGTTCCGCGAGGGCAGCCAGCTCCTTCCTCCACCCGAGCTCCCTGAGGGAGGCCCCGTGGACCTCGTCGACCTGGACGGATGCGTGTACTACGCCCGGGTCCTTCAGGCGGACATGGAGGTGGAGACCGATCGACTCGCCTCCAAGCAACCCACCCCGCGCGAGTTCGAGGAGTACTGCCGGACCGAGAACATGTGCCCGTACGAGCTATCGAAGAAGCTCGTTCCCTCCTCGCGGATCATCACCGCCCCCTACGCCTTCTTCTTCCACCCGCACGTCCGACGTTCGCTGTACTCGTGGATGGGGGTCGGGCCCGAGCGGGTCGATCTCGTGGTCGACGAGGCGCACAACCTCCCGGAGTACCTGCGCGAGACCACGACGGTCTCCCTTCCCCTCACTTCCGTGCGCTACGCGCGAGCGGAACTCGCCGAACGAGGGGACTTCCAGCTCCCCGACGGACCCAGCGCGAGCCGGCTGCTCGATATCGTCAGCGCGGCGGAAGAGGAGCTTCTGCAGTCGCTCGTGCGCGAGGACGATGCCATCCTTCCCCCGAACGTCCTCGAAGACGGCCTCCTCACAGCGCTCGGCGGGACGAGCCATCGCCTCGACACCTGGCTCGGGACGCTCGCGACCTGGGGGGAGAACCTGCGCGAGGAGCGCCGTCGGGAGCGCAAACTTCCGCGGTCCTGGGTGCATACCGTGGCCCTCACGCTGCTCTCCTGGCCCCAGCTCGAGGAGCCCAGCTACGTCAAGGTCGCCACGAAGTCCCCCCGGGCCGCGCTCGAGGCCTACGCGCTCGACGCGAGCCTCGCCGCCCAGCCGATCCTCGAGTGCCACACCTCCGTGCATCTCTCGGGGACGCTCGCGCCCACCGACGAATACCGGGACGCGCTCGGGCTCGGCGAACGGACCCGCCGACTGAGCGTGCCGTCGCACTTTCCGCCTTCCCACATCAAGTATCTGTACGATCCGACGCTGAGCACGCGCTTCGAAGAGATCCGGGCCGATCCCAGGGTGATCCCGCGGATCTCGGATCGGGTCTCCTCCTTGCTGCAGTGCTTGCCGGTGAACACGGCCGTTTTCTTCCCGAGCTTCGAGCTCATGGAGAAGGTGTACCACGCGGGACTCGAGCTGACGATCCCATCCACGAGCGTGATCGAATCCCCGCGAGTCTCCACCGCCGACCTATGGCGGTCGATCGACGCGCACAGGCAAGGGCCGAGCGGCGGCGTCATCCTCGGCGTCTCGGGCGGTCGGATCGCCGAGGGGCTCGATTTCCCTGGGCAGGAGCTCGAGGCGGTCGTGATCGTAGGGATCCGTACCCCGGCCGACCGCTCGTCGCGAGGCGCTCCGCCGCTTCCTCGATGCGCGCACGGGGCGGGGGTGGGAGTGCACGATGGAGATCCCGGCCCGACGCGCGATGCAGCAGGCGATCGGTCGGATGATCCGCTCCGAGCACGACCGTGGGATCGCCATCGTCCTGGACCACCGCGCCCCGGCGTTCGCGGACGTCTTCCCCGGGCTCGAACCGATCGGGAACCTCGCCGCGACCGCCCGGACGTTCTACGGTCGCCGCGCCCGCTGGTCGGGGTCGCCGCCCGGTAGCCCGGTGCCGCAATCCCTAAAGGGAGATTCCTCGCTCCCGCCTCCGTGATCATCACGCGAACCCCGCTGCGGATCAGTTTCGCGGGCGGGGGGACGGATCTCCCGTCGTACTATCGACATCACGGTGGGGGCGCCGTGACCAGCGCCGCGATCGGCCGGTACGTGCACGTCCTCGTCAATCCGAACTTCGACCGGTCGATCCGGGCAACGTACTCTCAAACGGAGAACGTCCCCCACGTCGATCAGCTCCAGCACGGCATCATCCGGGAGGCGATGCGGTTCACGGGCGTGACGGAGGCGCTCGAGATCCACACCATCGCCGACATCCCGGGCGAAGGCACGGGACTGGGATCCTCCTCGAGCCTCGCGGTGGGCCTTCTCAACGCGCTCTACGCCTACCAAGGGATCCTGAAGGACCCGGCCGTCCTCGCGGCCCAGGCCTGCGAGATCGAGATCGACGTGCTCCACGGCACTCTCGGCAAGCAGGACCAGTACGTCGCGGCGTTCGGTGGCGTCGACTACATCGAGTTCCAGACGGACGACACCGTGCGGTGCGCTCCGATCCCGCTCACCGCCCAGGATCGCGAGTCGCTCAGCGATCACCTTTCCCTCTTCTACACGGGACGCACGCGAAAGGCCCAGGGGATCCTGACCCACCAGAGCGACCATGCGCATGAGAATCGGGAATCGCTCGAGCGAATGCGCGAGCTCGCCCTCGAGACCCGGGATACCATGATGCGCCGGGATTGGGCCCAGCTCGGTGCGCTCGTGGACGAAGGCTGGCAGCTCAAGCGCGGACTCGCGGAGGGAGTCTCCGACGCGGAGATCGACGAGCGGTACGCCGCGGCGAGGGCCGCCGGCGCTTACGGAGGCAAGATCGCCGGTGCCGGCGGGGGCGGTTTCCTCCTGCTCGTGCACCCGCCGGAACGGACCCGTCAAATATCGGAGGCCCTTTCCCCCATGATGCGGCTACCGGTGCGCATCGCGCCGGAGGGGTCGCGGATCCTGTTCGTGAGCCGATGAGCGAAGCCCCCGGCCTTCCCGCATATGTCGACCGCTACGTCGCGGATACCAAGGCGGCCCTGCAGGAGGGCTACCTGCTCGAGGCGATGCAACGGATCGTCCCGGTGCTGCTGAAGGCGCGGCAGGAGGGGCGAACCATCTTCTTCTTCGGTAACGGAGGAAGCGCGTCGACCGCGTCGCACTTCGTGGTCGACATCGGCAAGGCAACGATCCGAGGGGACGGCAAGCGCTTCCGCTGCGTGGCCCTCGTCGACAACGTCGAGTCCGTCACCGCGTGGGCGAACGACTCGGAGTACGCGGTGGTCTTCAGCGAGCAGCTGCGCGCGCTGGCACAACCCGGGGACGTCGCCGTGGGGATCTCGGGAAGCGGCAACTCCGCGAACGTACTCAAGGCCGTCGAGTTGGCGCACACGATGGGGCTACGCACCGTGGGACTGACGGGCATGGGCGGCGGGAAGCTGCGAGGCGCGGTGGACATTTCGCTCGTCGTCCCCTCGAACTCGATGCAGCATATCGAGGACGTGCACCTCCTCGTCTGCCACCTGCTTACCGCGTATCTTCGAGACGAGGCGCCGAGCCCCTCCGCATGAGCCCGGTCCTGGTCCGGGACTACATGGTCCTGCGCGTGGAGCAGCTCTCCGACACGAGCACCATCGCGGAGGCGATCGACAAGCTGCTCAAGACCCGTCACCACGGACTGCCCGTGACGGACCCCGAAGGAAAGCTCGTGGGTTTCGTCAGTGCGAAGGAACTCCTGCGCAACGCGGGCGAGCGCCGGACGCCGCTCGCGCAGATCCTCCGGCGGGAACGTACACCGCACGACCCGACACGGCGCTCGACGACGCCGCCCGCATCATGTTTCGGTACGGCCTGCGCGATCTTCCGATCATCGATGAGGCCGGCGTCCTCGTCGGCGTCCTCGCCAACCTCGACATCGTCCGCTCGCACTTCGAGCGGAGCTCTCCGGCGAAGGCCGACACCCTCAAGCGGCTGCTCGCCGAGCGCTACGGGATCGCGTTTTCCTACCAGCGAGGCCTCGTGCCCCTCGATCATCTGATTCCCACGCAGGCGAAGGTCTACGAGGACGAGCTCGAGGGCCGGCGCTACGAGCTCGAGCGCGGATTCGCCGAACCGCTGCTCGTCGTGCGCAAGGGCGAGATGTGGATCCTCGTGGACGGTCACCATCGTGCGCTCGCGGCGCGGGAGATGGGACTCGCCCAGATCCAGGCCTACATCCTGATCGCCGAGGATCCCGTGCGGTTCGCCACGCTCGAGACCGGACTCGAACGTACGGCGCGCCAGCACCATCTGGCGTCGTTGTCGGACATCGAGATCGATCGATCCACGCACCACCCGCTCATCGAGATCACGACTCAGCTGCTCCGACGCTTCGATCTCGCCGACGCTGGAGTATCCTCCACCACGCACGGCTCGGCGCGCTCGGACGATCCGCCGATCTAGGACCTCGAAGCGCGCTTCGAAGCGTTCGTACAATATCCATATCAACCGATCCCAGGTCCAAACGCCGCCGAGGATCCTGTGAAGTTCGAGACGACGAGGAACGGCCCGGGACCCCTCCGTCGCGCTCTGCCCTGGTTCATCGCCGGCATTCTGCTCGCCGGCATCGGTCTCCCCGGGTCGGCGTTCGCGGAGAGCGGGCTCCGGGCCGGTCCGTTGATCGGGGAAGGTCACGCCATCCCGGCCGGCAACGGCACGAAAGTGGTCCAGGTCGTGATGTCCGATGCACCGGCGTACGCTCCGGCGTCGTTCACAGCGAACGTGAGTTCGAATCTCAGCGTCGATCTGTTCAACAACGGTTCGCTGGCCCATACCTTCACCGTCTCGCCCGTCCCCAACTACGTGATCCCGCAGAACTGGACCCCCTCCCAGCTCGACCAGTTCTACGCGACCGAGGGCGCGCTCGCCAATGTGAACGTCTCGGCAGGGGAGCACGCGTGGGCCAACCTCACGCTCGACGCATCGATCTCCCCCGGGGCGTACGAGTTCTACTCGCTCATCCCCTACCAATTCCAAGCGGGGATGTCCGGAAAGATCCTGGTGCAGGGAGGCCCGGGCATCGAGCTCTCCGAGAACACCACCGATTCGCTGTCGTTCGTTCCGAACATCCTGAACCCGACCCCGACATCGTATCCCGTCACGATCGATGTCCTCGTGACGAACCTGGGGAACGACGGCCATACGTTCACGATGAGCCCGCTCTCCAACGTGACCCTGCTGCCGAGCAACTACACCCAGTTCTTCCAGCAGCATTCCCCGCTCACGAGCGCTCCGTTCCGGCCGGGGCGGGAAGCACCGTGTGGGCCAACTTCACGGTCTACGCTCCCGGGGTCTACCAGTACATCTGCACGATCACGGGCCATTTTGCCAACGGGATGTACGGCTTCCTGTATGTGGGAGTGCCCGTGCCGCCTCCGCCCCCGCCTCTGAGCACGGCCATCGTACAGGGATGGATCTTGGTCGGGGTCGCCGCGCTCCTGGGCGTGGGGATCGCGATCGTGATCGTGGCCTCATTCACGGGGCGAGCACCGCCGAAGCCGAAGGCTCCCGAAGGACACCCGTAGGCCTCGGGGCGGGACCGTTCGGCTCGAGCACGTTCCTTCGCGAGAGCAAGCGGACGAGGCGCTCGGGTCGGATGAGTATCGGGCTCGAAGGGTGGGGGTCGTCCCCGAACGGGGATCCCACGAAACTACGTGATCACGAGGAAGGAGCGCATCGTGCCGTGGAACGTGCCGCAGAACTCGGTGCATTGGATGAGGTACTGGCTTCCGGCGGGTACGTCGGGAACGGAGAACTGGATCATGTTCGTCCGACCGGGGATCGCGTCGATGCGCACGCCGATGCCGGGGATGTTGAACGAGTGGATCACATCGGCACCGGTGACGTTGATCTGCACGACGGCACCGGGCGGGGCCCATAAAGCACCGCCGGAAACGGTGTTCGTGCTCGCGTCGTAGGTCGAGTTGTAGCAGGTGTCGTTGCTGTAGCAGAACTCCCAATACCACTGGTGGCCGATGACGTTGACGTACTCTCCGGGATTCGGAGAGAGGGCGTCGAGATGGTACACCAAGAAGGTCGAGTAGACGGCGACGCCGGCGAGGATGACAACGACCGCGAGCGTCCAGGCGATCTCGAGCTGGTTGACTTTAACCATGGCGGTGGCCCTTCATCTTCGGGTCGCGGAAGCGGAGGATCGCATAGACGAGGAACGCGAACGTGATGATCGCGCCGCCGACGGCCAGTCCCGTCATCACCCACAGGAGGTCGTTGGTCATCTGCAGGTTCGTCTCGCCGAACCCGGGGCTCAAGGCCACGGATCCCGCGAAGAGCGCGGGTCCACCGGCGAACCAAGAGCCGACCACGATGCGCAACCGGGAACGCACCTACATAATCCCCACGTACGAACCTGCAGCGCCTCGTCGCATTGAGAGCCCGCGCGAACGGGTACGTACGGAGGGGGTTTTAACTGGGCCATCCGTGGGCCTGCCACCCGGAGAATCGCGGGGGTTGGATGCGCACATCGAAAGTTCGCTTGCGAACCGTCGTCCCCGCGATCGCCATCGTGGTGATCATGGTCGGGCTCGCCCTCGGGGGGTGGGTTATCTCGACCGCTCCGAGCGCGAAAGCGGAGTCGCCGGGACCGTCGATCGCTCCGGCGGGCGGGCAATCGTACACCGTCACCGCGGTCCCCGGCTACGCGTTCCAGGAGAGCACGACCGAGCTGCAACCGAACACGACGGTGTCGATCTCGTTCGTCAACGCGGACGTGATCGCGCACACGTACACACTCATCGCCGTGCAAGGCAAGGTCATTCCGACCAGCTACAGCCCCTCGCAGCTCGCCACCTACGAGAGTCAGTGGGGGGCCATCGTGTGGATCAACGCGACCGGGACGGGGACGTACCCCGCCACGTTCCAGGCCCCTGCGATTGGCTGGTACGAGTTCGTGTGCATGGAACCCGGACACTTCCAGCAGGCGATGTACGGGTTCATCGCCTTCGGCATGTCGCTTCCCTCCAACCTCACGGTCACCAGCCCCAATGTCGGCGCCGGCTGGCCGGTCTACGTGATCACCGCAACCATCGTCTCGCTCGTGATCATCACCATCGTCCTCGGTTTCGTAGTCGGCGGGCGCAAGGGAGCGAAGCACGAGATGCCCCCCGAACGCCTCGGCTATCCCGAGAGCCCGCCCTCGGCTCCGCCGCTCCCGCCCGAGAGCCCGAAACCTCCGGGATAGACCCCGCGCTCGCGGACCCGACCCCGCGCCGCAAGGTTCAAATCCGAGGAGACCTCCATACCTACGGACCGCGTAGTAGGTTGGGAATCCAAAATGGCATGGGCCACACCGAGCAGAGAGCGGCGCGTACTCAAGGCCGGACACTCTTCGATCGCGGTCACCCTGCCCAAACCCTGGGCGGAGGCGATGAACCTCCACCCCGGGGATCTGATCGTGTTCGATCAGAACGATGATGGTACGCTCTTCCTCAAGCCGGCGCCCGTTCCCGGCGCGGTGCCGACGGGGATGCCGTACCTGGTGCAGGCCCACTCCTTCGATACGCCCGGGGTGCTCGAGCGACTGATCGTGGGCGCCTACCGTGTGGGTCACGACGCGATCGAGATCCGGACCGATATCGCGCTCACGCCGGAGCGCGTGGAGGAGACGGTGCAGACCGCACGCAGCCTCCTCGGCGTCAGCATCGTCGCCCAGGAGCCGACCCGGATCGTCTTGCAGAACTTCATCGACCCGTCGAAGTACGAGCTCCCGCAGCTCGTCCAGCGCATGAAAATGATCCTGGTCGCGTTCATCGATGAGACCCAGGAGATCCTCGCGCGGCACGTGCGGACTCGGCGACTCACAACGCTCTCGGAGGAGGGCAACAAGGTCCTCGCGCTGCTCGTCCGCCAGCTCTTCCTCGCGAGCCGCGATTGGTCCCTTGCGCGACGCATCGGCTCTCCCGATCCGCGCCAGCTGTTGGAATGGCGGGTCGTGGTCCACGTGCTCGAGGAACTCTCTGTGTTGTTCAACGAAACGCTCACGGTGCTCAACGAGAACCACTCCAAGCTCGGAGGAACCGAGAGCGCGCTCACCGCCCTGCTCCCGCGCCTGAAGGAGCAGCTGAAGGAGGTCGTGGACGCTCTCATGCGCCCGTCGCTCGACCACGCCTGCGAGGTCCACCAGAACTCGATCAACCTGTGGAACGCCAGCGTCGAGGCCGCCGAGCGCTCGAAGGGGCTCGCCCGGAAGAACGGTATCCACCAGGCGATCGTGGCGCTCGGACGGGGCGCGGGCTGCCTATCGCTGCTCGCGGAGATGGCGATCGATCGGGCCGTGTCGAGCGGCCACGAGACCGTCATGGTCGAGGCCGCGTAGCGGCCTTTATCCGCCCGTCGTACGGACGGTCGGTACCAATCGCATCCTCCCGTACGAACCCCATATCTCCCCTCCCCTGGTCGAACACGTGGGGGCAACTTAGGTGTTCGATTCTATCGACGATTGGCTGATCATCGCCGTGGTCGCGGGGATTCTGTTCTATGGGTCCACGAAGATCCCAACGCTCGCCCGAAACCTCGGGCGATCGATGGGGGAGTTCAAGCGTGGCCGGCTCGAAGTGGAGCGCGAATTGAAGGCCGAGCAAGCGGCGCACGCGGCGGGAACCGCCCCGAGCCCACCGACCTCCACGGGACCGTCCCACTAGACGGATCGGTATCGACCGCGGCATGCGAACGGCGCTACGCACGAGGAGCGACCCGCCAGGGAGAGGAGGCCCCCCCCGCGCGGAGGAGGTTCCCATTGACTGATGCAGGAACTGCAGCGCCTCCTCGGCATCCTGGGCGAAGTCCGCCGGAGGCTGATCCGCATCGCCTTCGTGCTGGTCCCGATCTTCGCGTTCATGATCACCTTCCAACTCCAGTGGACGACGGTGACCTGGATGGGCCACACCGTGCCGATGGTGTACCCTCAGTTCAACCTGTTCTACAACGTCAGCGCGCAGGTCTTCCGATGGATGTCGGCCAACATGCTCCCGCCCGGGATCGAGCTCTTGAACGTCGGTGTGGGCGACTCCGTCCTCATCCAGATGGAGATCGCGCTCCTCGTCACCCTCATCCTCGGGATGCCGTGGATCATCCACGAGGTCGGAGCCTTCCTCGTTCCCGCGCTCCGGAAGAACGAGCGCGATCTCCTCCGATTGATCGGGATCCCCGCCACGGTGCTGTTCATCGCGGGGACCGCAATCGGCGTCTTCCTCCTCACGCCCTTCACCTTCCTTCTGCTGTTCAAGTATGTCTCCGCGATGGGACTCGCTCCCGTTGTCGGCGTGCAGGACTTCGTCACCTTCGCGCTGCTGTACTCCCTCGCGTTCGGGGTGGTCTTCGAGCTTCCGGTCTTCGTCTACACGCTCACGCGCCTCGGAGTGGTCAAGGCGTCGGCGTGGACCAAGCACTGGCGCGGAGCCGTCCTCGGGGCGCTCATCTTCGGGATGATCGTCACGCCGGACAACTCCGGCATCACGATGCTGCTCATCGCGATGCCGATGATAGCGCTGTACTTCGGAGGCGTGTACTTCGCGGCCCGCTACGAGCGCAAGCGTGCTCGGGCCCTGGCCGTGCTGCCTGCGGTGGGAGCGGGGTGAGCTAGCGTCCATGGCGCTCGCCTCCGATATGGACTGGGTCATCATCGTCGCCGTGGCCGCCCTCCTCCTCTTCGGTACCAAGGGCGCCGGCACGATGCGGACGATCGGCCGATGGTACGGCCGCGCGATCCGCATGAAGCAGCAGCTGCTCAGCGAGTTCACCAAGGCCGCGGAGATTCCCCTGCCTACCCCGGGCCAACCGCTCTCGATCCGCAGCGCGCTGCTGGGACTCGAACCGATCTCCTCCCACACCGGCGGCGTCCCCATCGCCGTGAGCACCGCCCCGAGCGCTCCCTACCGGCCCGCGCTCGAGCCGAGCGTCCCGTGGGTCGGATCCTACCCCGTTCCGACCTGGTCGATGGCGATCCCATCGGTGATCGTAGAACCGGAGCGCCCGCCATGAGCCTCAGTCCGACGCAATCGGTGGACCTCGTGGAGGCCCTCGTGATCCTGATGGGCGTCGGGATATTCTGGGCGGTCTACTACGGCAGCGACCGGGCCGAACTGCCCGGGGACGCGACCATCCCGGACCCGAGCCAGATCGACGACACGTTGCCCGATACGCGCGGAAGGACGCTGTGAGCTTCGACCTCGAGTGTCCATCGAGTTGCCCGTTCAGCGTGGCGCGGGAGGAGACCCTCTCGTTCCCCGTCGGCCAGGTCCATCGCGTCGCGACCGAGGGCGAGGACGTCGACGAGACGAAGCGCAACGTGCTCAAGCTCCTCGCGGTCGCGGGGATCGTCGGCGTCGGGATCGGAGGCGGCGTTGCGGGGGCCCTCCAGTACGCCCAGCCGCCGACGATCGGGATTTCGAGCTACCCGCGGGTCCAGCTGCTCGACGTCTCGGGTCAGCCGCTCACGGTCAAGTCGGCGATGAAGAACTACAGCTCCAGCTCCTCGCAGGTCTTCACGTTCGCTTATCCGCTGCTGAACGAGCCCAATTTCTTCCTGAACCTGTACCCCGCGGTCAACGGGGCGCTCAACGGGATCGGCCCCGAAGGGGGCCCGCAGACGATCGTCGCGTTCAGCGCGATCTGCCAGCACTTGGGCTGCCCGGCGCCCGCCATCGCCTACTACCCGCCCGGAACGTGCCCGAACACCCCCGGGGGAAAGACGCTCTACATCCACTGCAGCTGCCACGGCTCGACCTACGATCCGACGAACGGCGCTTCGAACCTGACGGGACCGGCCGTGCTGCCGCTCCCCCAGGTCGCCCTCGAGGCGGACGCGAACGGGAACATCTTCGCGATCGGAATGACCCCCTCGAGTCCGCCGGTCAATGGGCACATCAACACCCTGCAAGGGGACTACGGCGTTGCAGCGACCAGCCAGGTCAGCTCGCAGCCTCCCGTCATTCTCTGCAACTTCCAGTAGGGGGGAGAAGTGTCGTTCAGCACCTGGTACAACCGCACGTTGAACCGGATCTGGGGATACGTCGAGAACCGTACCGGGATGCGCAAGTGGGCGCTGCGGCCCCAGCCCGCGTTCACGTTCAAGCCGTCGTACTGGACGGGCGCGTTCGTCGCGACCGCGTTCCTCTATCAGGTCGTCTCGGGCATCCTTCTGCTCCTGTACTACCAGCCGAGCGTCGGCCCGACCCTGACGGCGTGCGGGCAAGCGACCGGGACCGCGTTCTCTCCGGCGGCGTGGTGCTCGACGTACTACATCCTTCACTCCATCCCGATGGGATCGCTGCTCCTTTCGACCCACCTCTACGGCGCCTACGCCATGATTTTCCTGATGTTGGTTCACCTTTACCGGGGCTACTACCTCGGGGTCTACAAGGCGCCCCGCGAGTTCTCCTGGATGGTCGGAACGCTGCTGATGCTCCTGACCCTCGGCATGGGGTTCACGGGCTACCTCCTTCCCTACACCCAGATCAGCTACAACGCGACGAACGTCGGGATCGTACTCGCCATCCGACTTCCCGTGCTCGGGCCGGTTACGGCCCCGTTCATCATGGGGGACGGTACGCCCCAGGGACTCTTAGGCCGCATGTTCGCGGCGCACGTCCTGCTGCTGCCGCTCGCACTCGGAGCGCTACTCTACGCCCACATCGCGCTGTTCGAATCACACGGGATCGCTCCCCCGTCTACCTCGGATCCGATCCAGCGCCGTCGGTTCACCGAGAAAGAGGACAAGGAGCACGTCCCGTTCATGCCGCACATTTTCTTCTACATGACCAAGTGGGCCCTGCTCTATCTGGGCGTCTTATTCGGAATCGCCGCGCTCTGGCCTTGGACCCTCCCCACCTACGTTGGGAACACGGCCGCCGCGGGCGTGGTGACCGAGCCGGACTGGTACTTCCTGTGGCTGTTCAAGCTCGTGGACTTCACGGGCGTCACGCCGGTCCTCGCCGTGGGCGTGGGCACGGTGCTCGCGCTGTTCTTCCTGTTCCTGCCCTACCTCGATCGCTCCAAGCGCACGCACCCGCGGGATCGCCCGCTGTTCATCTTCATCGGAACGACGCTGCTCCAGTTCTTCATCATCATGAGCGTCTGGGGCGGGGTCACCCCCGGCATCCAGATCGATCTGGCGACCGTCGTGATGACGCTCGCGCCGATGGTCGTTGTGAATGCGGTTCTCGTCGTGTTCCTGCATCACCGCTACCAGGCGAACTACCGTCGTCGCCTCGCGGCACGCCAGAGCGGTCTCCCGGGGATCTACCCCAAGCGCGCGGGGGCAGGCGCTCCTGCCGGGTCTCCGATGTCGAGCGTGGAGGTGAACCCCCTTGACTGATCCGGAGGAGGTCCCGCAGTGGAAGACGGGCGTGCTCTGGGCGATCCTCGGCGCGTTCCTGACGGTCGGCACCCTGGGCGCGGCGTTCTTCGTCTACGGGTTACTGCTCGCGATCGGGACCGGCCTCTCGCTCGTCGCCGTCGCCGCGCTCGTCGGCGGAGGGCTCGTCGCGTTCCTCTCCTTCCTGTTCATGGCCGGGATCCTGTACCGTGTCGATCGCTACCGCGGCGCCGCCCGCCGGAGGGTCAAGTTCTTTGAATAGCGAAGAACGGAGCCTCGGGGCGATCCGACGCCGCACGACGGACCTCTACGACGCCGTCACGTTCCTGATGCTGATCGGTATCGGTGCGCTCGTTGGCTACGTGCTCTACGTCGCGGACCCGATCTCCCCGCTCATCTGCGCGGCGCAGGGAGGGACCAACTGCGCGCCGGCGGTGAACCCGCTGATCACCCCGGGGGCTCGGAGTCCTTCGGCCTCGCGCTCGGGCTGATGTTCCTGATGGCCGCGCTGATCTTCCACATCGTCGACCGCACCTACCGCGTCTGGCCGCTCGGCCGCCGGGTGACCCCGCCCGCACCGGGGCCGGTCACCGCCGAGTCCACCGCGCGATTCCTGCGCATCGTGGCCGTCCTCGCCGCCGCCGCCGCCTCGAGCTACCTGCTCGGGAGCTTGATCCTCACATGAGCGCGGGGAGGACCTAATGGACGTCACGACGACCTACATCGTGGTCGGGCTGATCTTCGCATTCACGGCGTTCGCGGTCATTTTCCTCGGCTACCAGGGCAGCTGGTTCGTGCGGAAGGCGAAGCTGTGGATGTTCACGACCGATCACAAACGGATCGGTCTGATGTACATCACCACGGGCATCGTGTTCTTCTTCATCGGGGGGATCTACGCGGTCCTTATCCGCACCGATCTCGGCTTCGTGCAGGGATTGGGACTCGATCCGCAGACGACCCTCGGCATCACCCCGGACGTCTACAGCACGCTGTTCACGATGCACGGCGTGCTGATGATCTTCATGTTCATCATCCCGACCCTCGCGGGGTTCGGGAACCTCCTCGTGCCGTCGATGATCGGCGCGAAGGAGATGGCGATGCCCAAGATCAATGCCATCGCTTTCTGGCTGATCCCACCCGCCGGGGTCATCCTGATCCTCTCCAACGCCTACGCCGGCTGGACGGGCTACGTCCCGCTCTCGATCCAGCCGTACGGCCCCAACCCGTACGGGCTCGACTACTGGGTCCTGGGGTTGCACATCCTGACGATCTCCTCGATCCTGAGTGCGGTCAACTTCCTCGTCACGATCATCAAACATCGCGCGCCCGGCGTCGAGTATTGGAACATGCCGCTCTTCGTTTGGGCGACGCTGATCAATTCCGTTCTCCTCCTCTTCGCGCTCCCGTCGTTGTCGATCGCGCTCACCTTCGTGCTCAGCGACCGGAACTTCGGGACCCACATCCTCGCGAGCGTGAACGGCACCCCCCTTGGGGGCGCGCTCCTCTACCAGAACCTGTTCTGGTTCTTCGCGCATCCCGAGGTCTACATCATGGTGTTACCGGCCTTCGGGATCATCTCCACGATCATCCCGAAGTTAGCCCGCAAGGACATCTTCGGCTACGCGGCGATGGCGATCAGCCTCGGCGCCTTCGCGATCCTCTCCTTCGCCGTCTGGGGCCACCACATGTTCCTGACGGGGATCGACACGAACGTCGCGTTCTTCTTCATGCTCAGCACGATGGCGATCGCGGTCCCTTCTGCGGTGAAGACGTTCAACTGGATCGCGACGCTCTGGGGTGGGCGGATCTGGATGGCGGTGCCGATGTGGTTCTGCTTCGCCTTCATCACGGGATTCGTGATCGGCGGATTATCGGGACTCTACCTCGCGTCGATCCCGATCGACTACCTCTACCACGGGACGTACTTCGTGGTGGCGCACTTCCACTACATCCTGCTGGGAGGGACGCTGATGGCGATCTTCGCCGGGATCTACTTCTATTACCCGGTGATCACGAAGCGCTGGTACAACCAGCGGCTCGGCCACATCCACTTCGCGCTGACGTACATCGGCGTCAACGTGCTCCTCTTCCCGATGTTCATCCTCGGCGCCGAAGGGATGCCGCGCCGCGTCTACAGCTACCTGTGGCTCGGGAACTTCCAGGCGCTCAACTTCATCTCCACCCTCGGCGCGTTCATCCTCGGGATCGGGCAGCTGTTCTTTTTGTACAACATGGTCCACAGCTACTACTACGGCGAGCCGGTGACGAGCTCCGACCCGTGGGGCGAGCCGCTCCCGAGCACGATCAGCGGGCCCGTCCAGGCCCCGTCGCCCGCGCCCACCCCCGTCCCCGTCTCTGCCAAGTCGGAAGGCGGGGTGTGAACCGGAAGGACCGATGCGCGGGCACGACCTCTTCCGGTACGCCGGCGTCGCGGCGCTCGTCGCCTGCTACGTGACGATCATCCTGGGCGGGAACGTCCTCGCGAGCGATTCCGGCCTCGGATGCCCGTCGTGGCCCGCATGCAGCGGATCGTTCACCCTGTTTCCGACGGTCTCCGGAGCGAGCGCTGTCGAGTGGGCCCACCGCGTGAGCGCGTTCGTCCTCGCGGTCGTGATCGTCATCCTGAGTGCCTTCGCCCTCGCCTACGAGCGCCGTCGGCCGGTTCTGTTGAAGCTGAGCCTATTCTCCCTCGCGCTCGTGGTGGCACTCGCCCTGCTCGGGGGGGCGGTGGTCGATTCCAACCTGGACGTCGGCCTCGTCCTCCTGCACTTCGCGCTCGCTACGATCCTGTTCGGCGTGCTGCTCATCCTCGTGCTCCTGTCTAACCTGCGTTCGCTCTCTCGGCGCTGGGTCAACTGGGCGGTGAAGTCGGGCGAGGAGCGCGAGACGGACCGGTATGCCATCGGCCGGTCCGACCCCCCGGACGGCGGAGCCTCTCGGCCGGCCCCGTCGTCCGGCCCGGAAGGCTAAGCGAGCGAGCGGATTCGTGCTCCCCGAAGTATCTCGATGAGCGAGGTCGCGCCCGCTGTTGCGTCCGCTCTCCCCACGAGCTCCCGCTTCTCCGACGCGGTGAGCCTCGCGAAGCCCGGGATCACCCTGCTGATCGTGCTCGTGGCGGTCGGCGGGTACTTCCTCGCGAACCCGGCCACGGTCGACTGGTACCGCCTGCTCCTCCTCCTACTCACGGGGGCCGCAGCTTCGGCCGGCGCGGCGATGTTGAACCACTACCTCGATCGGGACGTGGATTCCAGGATGCACCGGACCTCCGACCGACCCCTCGCCGCCGAACGGATCGCCTCGAGCTCGGCGGTGCTCATCGCGGGGCTCGCCTTCCTCGGGGTGGGGATCGGCGTAGCCAGCGTGTACCTCAACGCCCTCACCGGCTTCTCGATCTTTCTCGGCGGGTTCACGTACGTCGTCGTCTACACCGCGTGGCTCAAACGTCGATCGAGCTGGAACATCGTCATTGGAGGGTTCGCGGGGAGCGCTCCTGCTCTCGCGGGGAGCGCCGCCGCGATCGGATACTGGTCCACGGGGTCGATCGCGTTCGCGATCCTCGTGTTCCTTTGGACGCCTCCCCACTTCTGGAGCCTCGCGCTGTTGCTCAAGGACGACTACGCGCGGGTCGGCCTGCCCATGCTGCCCCGTATGGACGATCCCGCATACTCCGGGAAGGTCGTGGTGATATCCGCCGCCCTCCTCGTCCCGGCCGCCCTCCTGGTGGGCTGGACGGGGGCGATTACGTGGCCGATCCTCGTCTCCTTGGTCGTGCTCGGACTCCTCTTCGTGATGTTCACCCTCCCGCTGTGGAAGCGAGTCGACCGCGCCACCGCCCGCCGGGGATTCATCTACTCCGGGCCGTACCTCCTCTGCGTGATCGGGGCCTTGATCGTGAACGTGCCCCTCTTGCGCCTCGGCATCCCCACGGGGTTCGGCTAGCTATGCCGGGCACGGGGTGGGCCGGCTGATCTCCGGGAGTTGGTTACCATCGGGAAACCTGGGGCCGGTCCGCCAACGTCCTTATTTCGACTTGCACCCTATCGCTTTCGATGACGTCACCCGAACGCGCGGTCGAGCCGAGCGTGCACAAGCGCGCCGCCGAGGATGTACTGCGGAAGCTCGGCTACGCTCGGATCCAACCCGACCAGGGCGATGCGGGCCCCCCTCCCTCGTTCTGGGTTCAGGAGGCGGGCGTGCCCCGCCGGACCTGGCCGGTTTTCGTCGCGAGCGTATCCTCCGAATGGATCGGGCGGTGGAACACCCGCACGAAGAGCGCACGGATGCGGGAGGATCGAGCGATCCTCGTCGTGCACTCCGATCGTGCCGCGGATGAAGCGTGGGCCCGGATCGCCCAGGGGAAGTACTCGCCGATCGACTCCGAGCTCGCGATCCTCGTCGTGCCCGTCCCGGTACAAGCGGACGTCGTGCCGCACTGGCACCCACGGGTCGTGGACCGTCGGGAGGTCCTGCGGATCGCGACGGGAGTCGTGGTGGGTATGTTCCAGCGCGCCCAGGACAGCGAGGGCGCGGCTCAGATCGACTTCGAGGAGATGCTGACGTTCTTGCGGACGCGATTTGGAATTGACGTCCACCGCTCGCTGGACGTGAGGACCGACGAGGAAGCGCTCTTCCTGATCTATCAAATGGCGATGAAGGACTCCTACGCTCCGGGGGACCCCGGCGCCAACCTGCACCTCTTGGTCCTCAAACCGACGGGACCCTCGGCTTGCCTGCCGTGGTTCGCCGCCTGAGCCCGCACTCGGGACCTACGGCCGAGGGGGAAGCGACCGGGCCGAAAGAACGTAGAGATTAAGAACGGCCTCGCCTCCTCGGACGAACAACGATGAGCGATCCTGCGGCCGGCTGGGAGACGCCCTACGGAACCACTCCGGGCAGCTCGACCCCATCGCCGGACGTGGGCCCGATATCGGGAAGGCACGAGCTCCGGACGTTCTTCTGGCTCGCGATCACCAGCACCGCGATCATCGGCGTTGCGGGCACGGTCGCCTGGCTCATCGTGCATTAGCGCGCCGTTCTCGGGGCAACCTTATCTAAGCGACCCCGGTCCCGGACCCGCCGGCGCGGTCTCGGGGCCGTGGGGTAGCTTGGACCATCCTTCTTGCTTGGGGTGCAAGAGACTCCGATTCAAATTCGGACGGCCCCACCGGCCGCCCGGCTCCCGTTCGGGGCCGCTTCAAGTACGCTCGATTCCTCGCCCGTCGTCCTATGGCCCGACGATTCGTGGCGGAGCGTCGGCGCGACCCGTACCACCGCGCGGCCCAGAACGAGGGGTTGCGCTCGCGGGCGGCGTTCAAACTGACGTTCCTGGCCTCCCGGTTCCCGATCCTCCGCAGGGGGGCCCGGGTCCTCGACCTCGGAGCCGCCCCCGGCGGGTGGTCGCTCGTCGCCCGGGACCTCGTGGGTCCTCGCGGCACGGTCGTGGCGGTCGACCAGCGCGCGTTCGAGGCCGCCGAAGGCATCCACCCGATCCGGGGCCGGGTCGGAGACCCGCGGCTCCACGCACGACTCGGCGCCGAGAGGTTCGATACGGTGCTCTCCGATCTATCGCCCCGGATCAGCGGGGCGTACGCGACCGATCATGCGCGCAGCGTGGACCTCGTCCGCGCTGCGTTCGCGCTCGCCCGCGAGGTCCTGCGCGAGAACGGCTCGTTCGCCGCCAAGGTGTTCGATGGGGACCTGCGCGGAGAACTCGAGGAGGAGCTGCGGCCGTACTTCGCGCGCTGGGCGCGCACGAAGCCTCCCGCCTCGCGCGAACAGTCCTCCGAGATGTACCTCGTCGGCCTCGGCTTCTCGGCGAAGCGCGGAGGCTTGCGCGAGCCCGATTCCGCGTCGGCCGAGCCTCCGTAAGCGCTCTCGGCGCGCCCGACGCGAGGCGGTCGAGCGCCGGGAGCCTCGATAAATAGACGGACGATATGGCCTCGACCCACTGTTTTTGAGGGTCGATTACTCGTGATCCGTTTTGGACCGGCGGGGATCCCTCTTTCGTGCAAGGGCCGAACCCTGCGCGATGGGATCGCGGACATCCACCACCTCGGCCTCACGGCCATGGAGATCCAGTTCATCAAGGTCAATCCGCTCTCTCGCCTCGCCATGGACGAGGAGGTGGCGAAGAGCCCCCGGGAACTCCTCCAGCAGCTGGTCGTGACGGTGGGCAACAACGGCGCCGTCGGGGCCCAACCGACCCTGTCGATGCTGACGAGCCCGCTCAAGCGTCGCGACAACATCACGACGCTCACCACGAGCCTCGCGAAGGACTACACGGATCTGCAGCAGACGAAGGCGCTCGCGCGGGCCCTGGACGTCGACCTCACGCTGCACGCCCCGTACTACGTCGATTTCTTCGGAAGCGACGAGGCTCGGGAACGCTCGCAGCGTCAGATCCAATGGGCCTCCGTGCTCGCCGAGGGCCTGGGCGCCCGGATGGTGATGACCCACCTCGGGTTCTACGGCGCGGTCGGCCACGACCAGTCGATCGAGGCGATCACCCAGATCGTTCAGGAAATGTCGACGTGGCTCACGCAGTACAGCAAGGGCACGGTACGGCTCGGCATCGAGCCGAGCGGGCACCCGGACGTCTTCGGCTCCTCGGAAGAGGTCCTCGAGCTCGTCCGACGGGTCAAGGGCACGGTCCCGATCCTCAATCTACCGCACCTCGCCGCCCGGCAGGGCAAGACGTTCGAGAAACCGGAGGACCTCGACCCGGTCCTCGAGGAGTTCCGGAAGGCGAGCGGAGGGTCCCTGTACCTGAACTTCTCGGGGGTCGAGATCTACCGCCCCGGGGAGTTTCGGCTCACGCCGATCAAGCGTGGAACGGTCCGCTTCGACCCGCTCGCCGAACTGTTGGCCGAGCGCGACTACGATGCCACCGTGATCTCGAGCTCGCCGTTGCTCGAGCACGACGCGATGTACATGAAGGTCCTATACGAGCGAGCGCTCACCCGACGTTGGATGAAGAAGCACAGCCCACCGCCGGCTCCCGCGCCCACGCCCAAGCCGAAGGTGTCCCCGTCCACGGCGAGCCGGACGAAGTCGGCGGGGCGACCGGCCCCCCCGTCGCGCCACCGCCCTTCCGCATCGAGGTCCCACCCCCGTCCGAAGAGACGGCCACCTCGCTCCGCGAAGAAGAAGCACCGGGGGGGTCGACGCCATGCCGCGCGACGCCGCTGACCCGGACCTCTTCCTCGCCGCCGAGCGATACATCGGAGCCCGCGTCAGCGCAGCGCTCGAGCGCATCGATCCGGCGGTGCTCGTGCGGATCGTGGATCTCCTGGATCATGCTCCGGCGATCTTCGTCTACGGCGCCGGCCGCAGCGGGATCATCGGTCGAGCCTTCGCGATGCGCCTCGTCCAGACCGGGCTGCGGGCGTACGTGATCGGGGAGAGCGTCACCCCCATCGTGAAGCGCGGAGACACGGTCTTCATCCTCTCCGGCGGAGGCGAGAGCTACTCGAGCATGCAGACCGCCAACATCGTGCGCCGCGAAGGCGCCGAGCTCGTGGTGATCACCGCGCACGCACGCTCCAAGCTCGCGCACGCTGCCACGGCCCTCATCGCCCTCGAATTCTCCGAGGATGCCGAGCGTCCCCGGTACGCACCGCTCGGCACGCTCTTCGAGGCGGCCAGCCTGCGCCTCACGGACGCGCTCGTGGCCGAATCGATGCGTACCCGGGGAGAGACGGAAGAGTCGATGCGGGGCCGCCACGCCATCATGGTTTAGGCCCGGGCCTTCCCCGAATCTTTATGGGATTGGCATCCTCCCTCGTCGGCGTGCCGAGCCGAAGGCCCACACCGAAGACCGAGACGCTGGTCCCGATCCCGACCCGCTTCTTCGTGACGAGCGGTCGCGGCATCAACAAGACGAGCGAGCTCAATGCCTTCGACCTCGCCCTCCTCAAGGCCGGGATCGGGGAACAGAACCTCGTCAGCGTATCGAGCGTGCTACCGATCGGAATCCGTCAGATCGACCGGGCCGAGATCGCGCGGGGAGCGATCACCCATTGCGTCCTGGCCCGCCACAGTGGCGGCGAGGGAGAGGTCATCAGTACCGGGATCGCCTTCGGATTCCGGACCGACGGAGAGGGCGGCTACATCGCCGAGGGCCATCTCCACGGCACGCAGAAGTCGCTCAAGGAGTTCCTGAAGTGGCGGATGGAAGAGATCGCGCACTTCCGCGGCGTGGAGCTCAAGCGGATCTATTACCGGACCGAGGAGCTCGTGATCCCGATGGATCACTACGGGGTCTGCATCGCCGCCTGCGTCTTCCTGCCGTAACGCTACAGTAAGCGGCGGAACAGCAGCTTATCGTCCAGGCTCCCGTCGATCTTGAGCTTCTGGGAGAAGATCGCCTTCATCGGTCCGATGTCCTTCCGGACGAGTCCGTGGAAGGTCGCGACGTCGGTCGTGATCGTGATGTCCGCCGGCCCCGTCGCCGAGGTCCGCAGCCCTCCCAGCCGTCCTCCGCGCAGGTCCACCGTGTACGATCCTTCGTCCGTCAACCGAAGGCGGATCGTCCGGTCGAGGCCCGCAAGCTCGTCGGAGACCGCCGGGTTGGTCTCGGTGCGTCGGTTAAACCGATCCACCAACAGCACGAGCTCCTCTTCGACGGTCATGGGGTAAAGTCGTCCAGCGTGCGAGCCGATCGTTCGGCCATAAGTCTAGCCGTGGTGCGCCAGGAGGAGCGCAGCCAGTACGGTCGCTCCCCGACGTGAGGCAGATGATCCTTGAGGAACGCGATCGTGACCGGGTCCGTCTGGTATCCGCTGCCGATCTCCGCACCCAGCTCCTTGCCGAGCTCCACCATGGCGCGGTCGCGAACGACCTTCGCGACGATCGAAGCGGCGCCTACGACCGGAATGTCCCGATCTGCCTTGTGCCGGGAGACGACTTCGCCTTCCCAGTGCGAGAGCCGCCGGACCAGGCGGCCGAAGCGGGGCGCGTTGGCGTCGCAGGCATCGATGTAGGCTCGGTCCGGTCGCATCCGCCCGATCATCTCCGCGAACGCGCGGGCCTCCAGTAGGTTCAGGGCACCCCGCGTTACGGCCGCGTCGATCTCGGGGGGCATCAGCGCGATGGTCTCGCGACGACCGCAGCGGCCGAGTTCCTCGTAGATCTTCTCCCGAAGGTGGGGCGCGAGCTCCTTGGAGTCCCGCACCCCCAGCTCCCGGAGGTGGTCCAGGCGCTCTTCGTCCATCGCGAACCCCCCGACTATCAACGGGCCCACGACCGGGCCACGGCCGGCCTCGTCCACACCGAGCACGGTTCGAGTGGTCACGGGAGTCCTCCGCCGGGTGCCACCTCTCCCAGGGTCTTAGTCACGGTGGTAGCTCCACCGAGACCGTAGGGCGGAGTCGCCGGCCCCACGCCTCGACCCTCGATTCCCCTCTGTAGAGTCCGGTTATTAGTTCCCCTTCTTGAAGGAGGGGGGTTCGGGGGGAGCGTCATGCTTCGACCGTCCCACTCTCGATCCGACGGAGGAACTGGCCGAGCTGCGTCTCGACCGGCATCTTCCTCTGCCACGCTTCCCGCGGCGTCTCGTGGATCTCGACCCAGAGGCTCTCGTGCACCTGGTCGTTGTGCCACTCGATGAACTCTTCGAGCGTGGCATACCGCCATCGGTGCCGATCGTACTCCCGCCAGAAGCGCTCCAGCTTTCCGTTCGTTTGAGGATGGTTCACGCGGCTCACCACGTGGCGGATGCCCCGTGACGTCAGGTACTGTCCGAACTGAGTGTGCGCCGAGCTTGGGACCTCGCCCTTGTTCGCGAAGAACTGAGGGCCCCGGTCCGTGTTCGCCTCCCGTATCTCCAGACCCCACGTCGCCGCCCGTCGACGGGCCGCCTCCAAGGTGGCGATCGCGGCCGCCGCCGTCTCCTCGGCGAACTCCCCTCCCGCCAGGATCATTCGACTCGCATCGTCCATCCAGAGGATGCAGTGTGGGTGGCTCTCTGACGTGCGGTGGAAGTCCCCGTGGACCAACGATCCCGAGTGCTCCCGCTCGTAGCGGATGTAGCGCCGTCGGCGCTGCTTGCGTGGGTTCGGGACGACCCAGCCCTGGATCTTCCCAAAGCGGTAGATCTGCATCTTCGGGATGTGGATTCCTCGGCGAGCGAGGGCCTTGTAGAGCTTCGTCGCTCCTCGAGGGCCGCGGCACCACTCCTCGGTGATCTGGCGCCTCTGCTCGTGGGTCAGCGGGGGTCCGGGTGGCCGTCGACGAGGATTGAGGCGGGGTACGACCCCCGACTCGCGCCACCGCTGAAGGAGCTTGCGAAGCCAACGAGGGGTCACCCCCCAACGCGCTGCCATCTGCCCGACGGTCTCGTGGGGAAGGGCCTTGCGTTCGGTTTGACGGATGAGCCATTCGATGCGCCGGTCGGTAAGCCTGGTCACGGCGAGGGAGCCCGAGGCACCGATAGCGGACCTCCCCCTGGACCCCCTCCCGCGGCGGCAGCGGCCACCCCAGGGCAGGTGCTCGCCGCTCTCGCTCGCGCACGGAACTAATTCCTGGACTCCAGAACCTCGATTCCCCTCGACAAAGGTCATATACGAACTCCCGCGTGCCCGCGACCCGCACCATGGGAATCTGGCAAGGTCGATCCCGACGCAAGCGCACCGGAGGCCGGCTGCGCCCCATCCGCAAGAAGCGCCGACACGAGATCGGCCGCGAGCTTCAGCTGGCGACGGTCGGAACGGGCACGGCGAAGAAGTACCGCGTCCGCGGCGGGAACCGGAAGATGCGGATCCTCACGGCCTCGACGATCAACGTCTACGATCCCTCGACCAAACTGACGCGCAACGTCAAGGTCGTCACGGTCCGCGAGAATCCCGCGAACCCCAACTACGTCCAGCGCAACGTCATCACCAAGGGCGCGATCCTGGAGACCGAACTCGGTCGCGTCCGCGTACGCAGTCGCCCCGGCCAGGACGGCGTCCTGAACGGCGTCCGCATCGACGCCGGCGCCTCGGCGGCGTAGACCCCGGACGGCGATCGCCGTGCCCGACCACTTCTACGTGTATCCGGCCTACCTCTCGGCGGAGCTCTCGCGCCGCGATGGGCGTCGCGTCCCCGCTTCGATGGCCAGCTCCCAGGTCTCGAGCGCGGAGATCGCGGCCGCAGCGAAACGCCTCGGATTCCAAGCGGAGATCGAACCGAACAAGCAGTACCCCCGTCAATTCTTCGCCTACGCCGGCCGCGTCAAGATCGCGAAGGCCGACGGAACGACGAAGGCCGGGTTCCTGACCGCACTCGCGGCGGAAATCCACAAATCGAGGCCCCCGGCGGGAACGCGAGCGTAGATGGAAGAGCCGGCCACGGTCTACTTCACCGGCACCGCCGGGGCCGGGAAGACCACGCTCGTCCAGGCCTACGGTGCGTGGCTGAAGAGCGCGGGGTACGATGCGACGATCGTCAACCTCGATCCGGGGAGCGAAGCGACCGACTTCGAGCCCGATGTCGATGTGCGCGAATGGGTGCGCCTCGCCGACGTCATGGACGAGTACGGCCTCGGGCCGAACGGGGCGCAGGTAGCGGCGGCCGATCTGATCACGATCAAGATCTTCGAAATCAAGCAGGCGGTCCAGGAGCTGAAGACCGACTACGTGCTCGTGGACACCCCCGGCCAGGTCGAGCTCTTCGCCTTCCGAGAGTCCTCGAAGGCCATGGTCGAGGCGTTGAGCGGGGACCGTTCCGCGATCGTCTTTCTCTTCGACCCCGCGCTCGCGCTCCGACCCACGGGGTACGTTTCTCTCCTGATGCTGGCCGCGACCGTGGAGTTTCGCCTGAGGCTCCCGATGCTCCACGTGCTCTCGAAAGCGGACATGCTTCCTCCGGACCGGCTCGCCCAATTCGCGTCGTGGGTCGAGGATTCCTCCGCACTGTACGAGGCCCTCACCGCGGAAACCCCGACGCCCGACCTCCAGATGTCCACCGAGGTGTTCCGCGCGCTCGAATCGATGGGCGCGCTCGCGGGGACCTGGCCGGTGTCGGCAAAGGAGGGGACCGGGCTCGAGACGTTCTACCGATCCTGCCAAGCGATATTCGCCGGCAGCGAGGACCTCGAGCCGTCCCACGCGCCGAGCGAAGGGTGAGGCGTTCGGCCTACTCGGTGAAGAACAGTCCCATGCCCGCAGAAGCGGACTCGTCCTCTTCGTGCATGCGGCGGAGGATCTCCTCGCGCTCGGCGGGGGGGAGCCTCGTGCCGATCTTCGCGAGCATCTCTTCCGCGGCGTGGACGGTCTCCTCGGCCCCCTCGACCAGGACGAACAGCTCGCCCGTCTTTCCTCCGAGCGTCGTCGCGTCGCGGATCTTCTGGCTCTGTCGCGAGATCCGATCCTCCTTCAGGATCGTGTCGAGCTCGCTCCGCTTCGTGCCCGGCACGGCGAACAGGATCGCGGCCATCCCGCCGCCGACCCCGACCGCGTATTTGGGGTTGATGCGAGCGGCCGCCGCGCGGGCGGTCCTCGGGATCGGCGGGAGACGAGGGTTTCGCCTCCACGCATGTCTTTATGCGGGACGGGCCGGAGTTCGCTTCGGAGCTCCCCTCGGTGACGGTTTCCAGCCGGCCTCTCATGCATCGGACGGTGCATTCCGGAGCGATCGCGCTGATCGTAGCGGACCTCCAGTTCATCGCCGCGATGATCGTCACCCAGTTCGGGTACCCCAACTACTCCCTCGCGCAGAACTACATCAGCGATCTCGGGAACACGAGCCTCTCCCCTTGGTACTACCTGTTCGATAGCTCCATTGCGATCCTCGGCATCGTTTCCGTACTCGGGATACTGCTCATCTGGAGCTCCTTCGCCCCGGGATCCGCACGGGTGGTCGGCCTGCTTCTACTGTTGCTCGCCAGCGTCGCCGCGATCTTCGTCGGTGCATTCCCCGAGAACGTCAACGGGACCGTACACTCGATCGCCTCGCTCCTCGTCTTCGCACCCAGCGGTGTCGGACTGCTGCTCCTAGGGGGATGGGCGATGCCGACCCGCACCCATTGGGCGCCGTTCCGCGCGTTCACGATCGTGCTCGGCGCCCTCACGCTCGGCGCCCTCGTGATCTTCGTGCTCGGCCTGTGGGGTCCGCTCGGACCCGGTACGGTCGAGCGAGTGATCGTCGCTCCCGTGCTCTTGTGGGCGCTCGTGATCAGCATCCATCTCTTCCGCCTGCCCGCCCGCGCTCCCTCCCGCTTCGTCTCGGGCGTGTAGGCCCGCTCCTCCTACAGGCCCGGATCCCCCGTCCGGTCTATAGCGTAGTGAGCTTCGCCTTCTCGGTGCGGTCGATGGCCGCGAGGAAGGTGTCGGCATAGGCGCCGACGTCCGGTGTCGAGTACTGCTCCACGTGACCGGAGTCGCACAACTCCGAGAGCGTGGGATCCAGAGGCAGGTGGGCGATCACCGGGACCCCGTACTCGCGCGCCACGGCATCGACATGGCTGGGGCCGAACGGCGCGATGTGGTGGCCGCACTTCGGGCACGTCAGCGTGGCCATGTTCTCCACGACCCCGATGAGCGGGACGTGTAGGTCGCGGGCCATGTTCATCGCCTTCTTGACGATGAGCGCGGCGAGGTCCTGCGGCGTGAAGACGAAGACCATACCGTCGATGGGGATCGTCTGGAACACGGTGAGCGGGACGTCGCTCGTCCCCGGCGGCATATCGATGAGCAGGTAATCGAGCGCTCCCCAGTTGACACCGCCGAAGAACTGGGTGATGAGCCGGGTGACGAGGGGGCCCCGCCAGATGACGGGCGTCTGCTCGTCCTCCACGAGGAACTGGGAGGAGATGACCACGACCCCGGTCGTCGAGCTCGAGGGTTCGATGCCCTCTCCTCGGTCGACCAGCGGGCCGGTCAGTCCGAACAGTTTCGGGACCGAGGGGCCTGTCACGTCGGCGTCCAACACCCCGACGCGCAGTCCGCGCCGTCGCAGCTCGGCGGCGAGGAGGGCGGTCGCCGAGGACTTTCCGACGCCTCCCTTTCCACTCCCGATCGCAACCACGTGCCGGATCTGACCTTTGTCCATCCGCTGAAGGACTCCGCGGCTCGGGCCTCGAGGTTGCGGGCCCTTCGGAGGTGTGGAAGGAGGATGAGCCGCGTCCTCGACCGGGGGGGTGGAAGCCATTTCGAGCCCCAGAACGATGCCGCGTCTATATTACGCGCCCCCTCATTCCGCGCCCGGAGAGGAGCGAAGATGGTCGTGGGTCGATCGCCGGCACTGGAGGAACTGTTCAGCCCCCGCTCGATCGCCGTGATCGGCGCGTCGAACCGGCCCGGCACCGTGGGCGAGAGTCTGTTCCGCAACCTCCTCGCGGCCGGATATCGGGGGGTCGTGTACCCGGTCAACCCGGCGTGGAAGAGCGTCTCGGGCGTGCGCTGCTACTCCCGGATCTCCGAGCTGCCGGAGGCCCCCGAGCTCGCCGTCGTGATCGTGCCCGCGCATGCGGTAGAGCGGGTCGTCAACCAGCTGGGCCGGCGCGGAACCCGCGGAGTGGTGGTCATCTCGGCCGGCTTCCGCGAGATCGGGGCCGAGGGAGCGGTGCTCGAGGATCGGCTCATCCGAACGGTGCGGCGCCATCGAATGTCGATCGTCGGTCCGAACTGTTTCGGCGTGCTCAACACCGACCCTGCGGTCGGCCTCAACGCCACCTTCAGCGCCCAGCTCCCTCCCCGAGGCAACATCGCGTTCGTCTCGCAGAGCGGGGCGCTCTGCGCCGGGATCCTGCAGTACGGGATCGCCGAGAGGATCGGGTTCTCCCGGTTCGTTTCGATGGGCAACCGAGCCGGGGTGGACGAGAACGATCTCCTCCTATCGCTCAAGGACGATGAAGCCACCAAGGTCGTCCTCCTGTACGTCGAGAGCCTCGCGGACGGGCGTCGCTTCCTCGAGGCCGCCCGAGAGGTGACGGACACCAAGCCGGTGCTCGTCATCAAGAGCGGTCGCACCCCGGCGGGCGAACGGGCGGCCCTGAGCCATACCGGCTCGCTCGCCCATTCCGGTCAGGACCGGCTCTACGACGCGCTCTTCTCCCAATCGGGTGTCATCCGAGCGGAGACGATCGGGGACCTGTTCCGCTCGGCCAAGATCTTCGCGACTGACGCGCGCCTCGCCGGTCCGCGGCTCGCGATCCTCACCAACTCCGGCGGACCCGGGATCGTAGCGGCCGACGCGTGCGCACGCAACCATCTCGAGCTTCCCGTTCCCGGGGCCCGGATCCAGCGATCCCTCGCTCCCCATCTCTCGCCCTCGGCCAGCCTCGCGAACCCGCTCGACATGACCGCGGACGCTCGGCCCGAGCAGTACCGGCGCGCGCTGCGCAGCCTCCTCGCCTCCCCCCAAATCGATGGAGCGCTCGTGATCGCCACGCCGACCGGGCCCCTGACGGGATCGGCCGCCGCCGCGGCGATCTTGGAGGGCCGGGGGCATTCCAAGAAGCCGGTGGCGGCCTGTCTCTTCGGTCTCAGCGACCTTTCGCACGAGGTCGGGTACCTCGAGGAGCAGGGCGTGCCTACCTTCACGTTCCCCGAGGAAGCGATCCAGGGGCTCGCCAGCCTCCAGCAGTACAACCTGTGGCGCGCGCGCCGGCGCACGAAGGTGCGACGGTTCGCGGTGGATTCCCGCCGTGCCCACACGCTCGTGCAGAGCTCCCTACGACGAGGGGAGACCGTCCTCCCCGAATACTTGGCCCGGAAGGTCCTCGAGGCCTATGGGATCCGGTTCCCGGGCCACGCGCGCGCCCGATCGCGCACCCAGGCCCTCCGGCTCGCCGCGAAGGTCGGGTACCCCGTGGTCCTCAAGGTCGCGTCCCCGGACGTCCTCCACAAGACCGATGTCGGCGGCGTGGCGCTGCACCTCGCGGATGACGAGGCGCTCGGGCGTGCGTGGGACCGGATGCAACGAGCGATCGCTGCGAACGCCCCGAAGGCACGAATCGAAGGGTTCGAGATCGAGCAGGAGGTCCCCGCCGGCAAGGAGGTCCTCGTCGGGATCCAGCGGGACCGCAACTTTGGCCCGATCCTCGTCTTCGGCATGGGGGGCATCTACGTCGAGGTCCTCCAGGACGTCACCTTCCGCCTCGCTCCGATCGTTCCGCTGTCGGCGGAGACGATGGTCGCCTCGATCCGGGCGTTTCCGCTCTTTCTCGGAGTGCGCGGGGAGGCGCCGAGCGATCT
This sequence comes from uncultured Thermoplasmata archaeon, assembly GCA_963838955.1. Taxonomy (GTDB): domain Archaea; phylum Thermoplasmatota; class Thermoplasmata; order Lutacidiplasmatales; family UBA184; genus Lutacidiplasma. Next base: position 129,865 of record CAWISZ010000005.1, read on the forward strand.
CCCGGCCCTCTACGAAACCCTCGAACGGATCTCCCAGCTCGCGGTCGAGATTCCCGAGATCGCGGAGTTGGACATCAATCCGCTGATCGTCCGGGAGCGCGGGAAGGGCGCCTTCCCCGTGGACGCACGGATCGTACTCGCTCCGACTTCCACAGGGGCGCGTCGGACTTCAACCGCTCGATGAGCATCGACACCGCATCGAACGCGGCGCGCCGGTGGGCGCTCGCCGCCCCGATGATCACCGACGGATCGCCGGCACGGACGATCCCGACCCGATGCCAGATCACGACCCGGCCCACTCCGTAACGCTGTCGGGCCTGGACCTCCCAGGCGCGGAACGCCTCCAGCGCGAGCGCGCGGTGCGACTCGTAGGACAGCGCCCGGACCCGTCCGGCGCGCCTACGATCGGGCCGGACACGGCCCACGAACAGGACGATCCCGCCGAGTCCGGGCGCTCCGAGTTCCTCCAGCGCCCGCGCCGAGGATAGGGGTCGAGCGGAGAGTCGAACGGACAACCGATCATCCCCCGCTGTAGGGCGGGTGGATCGCGAACTCATCGCCCGGTCGGACGCGCGCCGACCATCCTTGCACGTACTCTCCGTTGCGGGTGAAGCGGCAGCTCGTCAGGATACCGGCGAGACGGGGGTAGTCCCGGGCCAACAGTACCGACGACCTGACGCACGGTCGACCCGCTCTTGGGGATTTCGACGTCGATCCGCGGCCGGCCCACGGCTTCCCGGGCAGTGGCGAACAGGAGGACCTTCAGGCGTCGATTCACAGACCGTCCTACTCCGCCGCCGAGACTAATCGTTATGCCATCGGTCGCCGGGTTCCCGAACCGCTTAATTACGCCCGTCCGCTCCATTGCGTCCGTGACGGAAATCGCTCTGCGCGTCGGGGGCGAAGCGGGCGACGGGATCGCTTCGATCGGGGACGCGTTCTCCCGATCGTTCTCCCGAATGGGGCTGCACGTGTTCGGCCTGAACGCCTACCAGTCGGTGATCCGCGGCGGCCACGTGTGGTTCCAGGCGCGCACCTCCTCCGAGCGTCCCTACTCCCAGGGCGATGGCGCCGATCTACTGTATTGCCTGAACCGGGAGACGTTTGACGTGCACGCCCCCGCGCTGCGTTCGGGTGCCACGGTGATCTACGACCCCGAACGGCTCAAGATCGAGGACTCGGAACTCCCGAGAGGGACCCACGCCCTCTCGCTCCCGACGATGGCGCTCGCCCGCAAGTATACGACCCAGCCGATCCTCCAGAACGCGGTCGGCCTCGGCGCCACGGCGTTCATCTCGGGTATCCCGCTCGACGTGCTCCACGACGTGCTGACCGATTCCTTCGGCAGGAAGGCCGGGGACATCGTCCAGTGGAACGTCGGGGCGAGCACCGACGGTTACGAGTACGCCCGCCAACACGCGAGCCTGAGCGAACGCGCGGTCCGCCGGGCCGGTGCTCCCAAGCTCCTGATGACCGGGAACCAGGCGATCGCCCTCGGGGCGGCCGCCGCCGGCTGCAAGTTCCTCGCCCAGTACCCCATGACCCCAGCGACCTCGATCATGCATTGGCTCGCTGCCCATGCCCAGGAGCTCGGGATCGTCGTGAAGCAGGCCGAGGACGAGCTCGCGGCCATCCACATGGCGATCGGGGCCTCTTACGCGGGGGTTCGTGCGATGACCGCGACCAGCGGCGGGGGATTCTCGTTGATGGTCGAGGCGCTCGGGATGGCCGGCATGACGGAGATGCCGCTCGTCGTGGTGGAGTCCCAGCGCGCGGGCCCATCGACCGGCCTCCCTACGAAGACCGAACAGGGGGATCTCAACCTCATGCTCGGTGCGGGGCAAGGCGACTTTCCACGCGCGATCCTCGCTCCGTCGAATCCCGCGGAGGCGTATCGAGCGACGATCGATGCGTTCCGGCTCGCCGAGGATTGGCAGATCCCCGTGCTGCTCGCGAGCGATCTGCACCTCTCGGAGAGCATCGCGACCGTCGATCGAGAGGAGATCCAAACCGACGTGCCGATCCCCTCGCTCCTCACGGTCCCGTCGGGGACGGCCGATTACCATCGATACGCGTACACCGAATCGGGGGTCTCTCCCCGAGCCCTGCCCGGCCAGCCCGGTCTCCAGTACGTAACGGGGTCGGACGAGCACGACTCCAAGGGCCACCTCATCTCGGACGTGAAATCCGGCATCCCCGTCTGGATCGCGGAGCGCACCCGCATGATGGACAAGCGGATGCACAAGCTCACCGGGGTCGCAGCCGCTTCGCGCCCGCCCGTGTTCGAGGGTCCCCCGGACGCGGCGCTGACCTTCGTGGCCTGGGGATCGACCATCGGCGCCATCCGGGATGCCATCCCGCTCCTCGCCGCCCAGGGACGTTCGACGAACCTGCTGCATTTCCCCACCGTCTTCCCGATGAACGCCCCGACCGCTCTCGCGGCCCTTGCCCGGACGAAGAAGACCCTCCTGGTCGAGGGGAACTTCACCGGCCAGTTCGGACGCCTCCTTCGAGCGGAGACGGGTCTCCACCTACCGAACACCTTCCTCAAGTACGATGGGGAACCTTTCTACCCGCACGAGCTCGTGGCGCGAGCTCGGGAGATGCTCACCCATGGCTGAAACGAGCGCCCGTCCACTCCCGAGCACGACCGGGCCGCCGCTCCCGCTCGTCGGGAAATCCGACACCAAGCCGACCTGGTGCCCCGGGTGCGGGGATTTCGGGGTGGTGGCCGCCGTCGAGATGGCCGTCAAGCGCCTCCAGATCCCGAGCCACAACGTGGTCATCGTTTCGGGGATCGGCTGCTCCTCCAACCTCCCGCACTTCCTCTCGAGCTACGGATTCCATGGCATCCACGGGCGGGCCGTGCCGCTCGCCGAGGGAATCCGCTGGGCGAACCACGACCTAACGGTCATCGTGACGGGTGGGGATGGGGACGGCTTCGGGATCGGCATCGGCCATCTCGTGCATGCGATGCGGCGCAACGTCAACCTGACGTACGTCACGATGGACAACCAGATCTACGGACTGACCACCGGCCAGGCGAGCCCCACCTCGATGATGGGACAAAGGACCAAGTCGACGCCCGAAGGGGTCATCGAGAACCCGATCGATCCGATCTCGATCGCGCTCGCGAGCGGCGCGACGTACGTCGCACGGGGCTTCTCCGCGGAGGTCAAGCACCTCGCGGACCTCATCGCGAACGGCATCCTTCACAAGGGCTTCTCGCTCATCGACACCATGAGCCCCTGCGTGACGTATAACAAGTTGAACACCTTCGACTACTTCCGGCAGCGAGTGTACAAGCTTGAAGCCGCCGGCCACGATCCGAGCAATCTATTGAAAGCGTTCGAGCGGTCAATCGAGTGGGGCGACAAGATCCCGATCGGACTGTTCTATTCGACCTCCCGACCGACGTACGAGGACCTCGAGGAGGTCCTGCAGGGCGGGCCCCTCTGGACGCAGCCCGCGGGACTCAAGGGCCACGAGAAGGTCCTGGACGAGTTCATCTAGCGCCACCGGTCGCGGCCACAATCGCTTTAGGACCCCCCCGCGCTAGTACTTCCGATATGACGGCTCCCGGAGATTCCGAAGAGGCCCGGCTCCTCGCCGAGCTGCACCGGGCGCTCACGCAGGCCTCATCGAAGCCCCGCGAGATCGAAGTGGGGATCGCGCTGTCGATCGCGCTCGGACGCCAGCGACCATCGGTCTCCTGCGGAGGGTGTTCCACCCCGCTCGAGTTCGAGGGGATCCCGGCGCGGACCAACGCTGGAATGCGAATGCCGTTCAGGCTCCTCTTCGAGCCGCCCGCCTCGTCTTAATACCGAACGGCCCTCCCGACCCCGAAGGGATCGCCGTGACCGTTTCGATCGTCGGTTCGATCGCGTGGTTCGTCGTCACGACCATGACCTACATCGGCCTCTCCGGGCTCTTTCTCCTGATGGCGGTGGAGAGCTTTGGGATTCCGCCGTTGCCGAGCGAGGTGATCCTGCCGTTCGCGGGGTTCTTGGTCGCGGAGGGGGTCTTCGGACTGGATGCGACAATCTTCGTGGCCGTCGCGGGAGGCCTCGTGGGATCGTTCGCCGCGTATGCGGTCGGCCGTTGGGGCCGCGACTGGTTGACCCGACGACCGCTCGGGCCGCTCCGATTCGATCCGAAGAGCATGCAACGAGTGGACGGCTGGTTCGCCCGCCGCGGCGAAGTCACGGTGGCCGTGACCCGCCTCATCCCGGTGATCCGCAGCTACATCAGCTACCCAGCGGGATTCGCCCGGATGAAACCCTGGAAGTTCGGCGTCTATACCCTGCTCGGTTCGATCCCGTTCACGCTCGCCTTCCTCTATGCGGGCATCCGGCTCCAAGGGAGCTGGACGGTTATCGAGAGCTACTTCACCGTCCTCGACTACATCTTCATCGCCGTGGTGGTCGCGGCCGCGATCTATCTGCTGCTCGTGTTCACCGATCAGATCACGTGGGGGTGGCCCCCCCGACGCATCCACGGATCGGCGCGGGCGGAGGAAGGCTCTCCTCCCGTGGAGCGGAACGCATAGTACTTCTACCCTACGCGGCGATCGAGCGGGGGCGCCGGCGAGCCGGATCGGGAGCGAACTCGGGACGCACGATTCTACCGCCGGCACCTCCCACGAACTCCCCACCCTCGACGATGCGCTTCCCTCGTAGGTAATGTTCTCGGGGAAAGACCCCCTCCCACCCTTCGAAGGCCGTCCAGCCGCACGGGGCGTGCAGGTCGCGGGCCGCGATGGTGCGGCGTTTCCGGAAGTCCACGACCAGGAGATCCGCGCGGTGACCGATGGCGATCCGCCCTCGCGGCTGTCCGATCCACCGGGCAGGGCGATCGCACGCGGCGGCGAGAAGGATGGGGAGCGGGAGGTCGCCCGCGCGTACGCGAGCGAGAAGTAGCGGGAGCATCGTTTCTACGTTCGGCATCCCGCTCGGGGCGAGGGGGAAGGGTCGCTGCTTCTCCGTCGCGGAGTGGGGTGCGTGATCGCTCGCGAGGCACGGGACCTCGCCGCGAACGAACGTCTCCCACAGGGCCTGTCGTTGCCGCTCCGAGCGCAGCGGCGGATTGACCTTGAACTGCGGTCCGTCGCCCGAGCGCTCGGAGAGCAGAAGGTGGTGCGGCGTGGCCTCGAAGGAGTGCCCTCCCTCCCGCAGGCGTCCGGCGATGGCGGCCTCCGTCACGTGGGCCACGTGGAGGCGGAGGCCGGGAGGCGCACGCAGGAGGGAATCGACCGCGGCTCCCTCGGCCCCCACGGGCCGGGCGCGGTTCCAGTCCCGAGGGTTCGCCGGATCGATCTCCCGATTGAAGCGTTCCGGATCCTCGGCGTGGACGGAGAGCGGCAGGTTCGTCGCCGCGACGCGCTCGAGCACGAGATCGAGATCCGCGCTCGTAAGCACCTCGTCGATATCCGTGGTCGGACCGAGATAGAGCTTGAAGGCGCCGGCGCGATGCGCGAGCACGTCGATCGGAACCCGAAGGCTCGCGGCGGCGTAGAGAAGGACGTCCACGACCGCCCGCCCCCGGGCTCGGGCCTCCTTCGCTTGCAATCGGTCGAGCGTATCGACGCGCGGCGTGGTGTTGGGCATATCGGCCACGAGTCCGACCCCCCCGAGGGCTGCCTGGAGCGTGCCGGTCTCGAAGTCCTCGAGGTCGGGCTCTCGGCCCGGATCCCGGAAGTGGACGTGCAGGTCGGTAGCGGAAGGCAGGAGGAGCGATTCGCCGACATCGTGACGGGGAGCCCCCCGAAGGCTGCGACCGATCGCGCGGATCGTTCCTTCCTCGTCGATGCCGATCTCGATCGAACGAACCTTGCCTCCGAGCCACGTCCGGCCAGCGAGGATCGAGGCCAGCTCGGAGGAACGACCGCCCTCGAGGCTCGATCGGTGAGGGGGGCGCCGGGACGGGGTCATCGCACCGGCCGAAGACCCGTCCTGCTAAAGAATCCGCCGAGGGCGGCGAACCGCTATCTGGTCGCGGGTCTCGTGCGGAACGTGAGCGCCCTGGTCCGTCCGGCGACCCCGAAGACCTACGCGCAGAGTGGCGTGGATCGCTCCGCGGTGCGCGAAGCGCTCCAGGCCCTCCTGGGCGGCGCCCCGTATCGGCCTCCGCCTTCGCACGGTCGCGCGGTCGACGCACCCGGGCACTACGCCGGACTGCTCCGCATTGGGAGGGAGACGATCGCCGTGACGACCGACACCGTAGGCACGAAGGTCCTCGTCGCGGAGGAGATGCGACGCTTCGAGGAGGTCGGTGAAGATATCGTCGGGGTCAACGTCAACGACCTCGCTGCGGTCGGTGCGCGTCCGGCCGGCCTGGTCGACGTCATCTCGTGTGCGGTACCCGATCCGAAGGTGTTCGCGGAGATCGGACGCGGGATCGGACGGGGCCTGCGAACGGCGGAGTGCGCGCTCCTCGGAGGAGAGACCGCGGTGGTACCCGATCTACTCGACGGGTTCGACCTGGGCGGCACGGCCGTGGGGTTCTTCCCGCGGGGTCGCCGGCCAGTCGTCGGCCGCGGGATCCGGCCCGGAGACGTCCTGCTGGGGATCCCGTCGGCGGGATTCCATGCCAACGGGTTCACACTCGTTCGTCGGATCATCACCGAATGCCGGGTCGATCTGGCTCAGCCGCGCCCCGGCGCGCGGGAGTCCCTGGGTACGGAACTGTTGCGCCCGACGCGAATCTACACTCCGATGTCCGAGGCTCTCGCGGACCGGCCGGACGTGCGCGGCTTCGCCCACATCTCCGGCGGCGGAGTCCGCAACCTGTCCCGGCTGAACCGGAACGTGGCCTTCGTGCTCGATCACTGGCCGCATCCCGAGGGACTCTTCGGCTGGATCCGCGAGCTCGGGGACCTCTCGGACGAGGAGATGTACCAGACGTTCAACGTCGGGATCGGGTTCGTCGTGGTCCTGGCCCCCCCCCGGCTCGCCGAGGTGCGACGGCGGCTCGCGCGCTCCGGAGCTCCGGACGCCCTCCCGGTCGGGCACGTGGAGCGGGGCAGCGGCGTGCGGGTCCCCGAGCTCGGATTGGAGTATTCCGGATATTCCTGAGCGCTCAACACCGAACCCACGTCGGGGGGTCGCGCTCGTTCCCGAAGCTATATGCGAGTTCGCCGAGTGAGCGTCCGATGGTCCCGGGCTCTCGGGGGCGTAGCATCGCCATCGTGCTCGCCACTCTCGCCGCGTTCCTGTGGTCGACGTACTACGTCTTCGTTCTCTGGCTCGCCCCGTCGACCGCACCCTCCGCGGTCCTCATCTGGCCGTTCGTGGTGGGGGGCGGACTCTTCGCACTGTACGCCGTCGCGAACGGCCACGGAGCGGCGTTCTGCAAGCTCTGGGCGGACCCCGCGGCGTGGTTGCGGATCCTCTTCGCCGTCGGGATGCAGATCTCCACGCTCGCGGCCACGTACACTGCGGGCCCGATCGATACCTCCCTACTCGCTCTGATCGGCGATGTCGTGGTCGCCCCGCTCGTCCTCACGGTGCTCTACCTGGAAGGTCGAGACCGTCTCCGGTCTCGGGAGTTCATCGCGGGACTCTCCCTCAGTGTCGTCGGCGGGGCCCTCACCATCGTCGGCGGCCACGCCATCGCTCCGATCACGGGCTGGGCGGTGCTCGTCATCCCGGTCCTTCCGATCACGGTGGCGATGTACTTCGTCATGACCGCGCGTGCGGCTCGCACCGTCCCGATCAGCGCGTTGAACGCCCAGGCGTTCCTCGGTGCCGGGATCGTACTGCTCTTCCTCGCTCCCCTGCTCCCGGGCGGCACAGCGGGGCTCTTCGTGCTGGATCCCACCACGACCGGACTCCTCGTCGTCCTCGGCGCGATCACGTTCTTCGTCGCTCCCTTGTGCTACTTCCTCGCCGTGGAGAAGGCGGGCCTGATCCTGACCGCGCTGCTGATGGCGTCCATCCCGGTGTTCACGCTCGCGCTCTCGGTCGGCGTGCTCGGCATCGTTCCCACGCTGCTCGGCGCCCTCGGCGTCCCGGTGGCGTTGCTCGGGGCGATATTCGCGATCCAGGGAAACCATCCGCCGTGGACTCCGGACTACACGCCCGGAGGCGGGACGGGCGCCGGGTAAGCGACCCGAACCGGGCTAGTCCCATTCGCTGAGCGAGCGCGTGCTCGTCCGACGCTTCTTGGGTCCCGCGATCTCGGCGATCGGAGTATCGAGCGTCGCCGACGGCCGGCCGCTCCGGTCGGTGCGTCGCGCCGGGAGAGTGACCGAGCCGCTGCTGGTGCGTCCCCTGAAGGAGGGCCTGCGCGTCCCAATCGAAGACTTCGGTGACACGCGCGAGGGTCTGCGCCACCCGGTCGGCGTAGTATCCCCAGTCCGGCTCCTTCGTGAACGGCCGTCCGTCGATCCACGGCTCGATCTCTTGCGGGCTGACGTGAGAGTTCGTCACGATCCAGGCGACCTTCATGCCGGGAATGACGTCGTATCCCTCGCTCTGGAGCTGCTTGAACACCCGCAGGAAGGGAAGCGCCGCGCGGGTCCCCTCGTTGTACTCTTCCTCCGCCCGGACGCTGCGGGCGATGACGAGTTGCGCCGGTAGGACCTGCTTCTGCCGCACCGCGAGCACGAGTTCGCGCGAGCGTCGGAGCAGCCCTTCCGTGTCGCCCTTGAGCACAAGATCGAACACTTCCATGAGCGCCTGGGATTGGTACTCGAAGGAGTCGCTCCGTCGGGTCTCGTAGCCTCGCACGACGAGCTCCTCCCGCGGCCAGACCTGGCGACCCACGTACCGCTTCTTCGCCCCGTGGGAGAAGAACGACTCGTAGACGGACTGGAACTCGAAGGCGACGTTCTCCTTGGTGAACCGGGCCGCGATCGCTTCCCCGAAGGACTTCGCTCCCTCGAAGGTGGGTTCCGGAGCCCGGATGAACACGCTGTCGGTGTCGGAGTAGACGACCTCGTGACCGTCGGCCTCGAGCGCCCGGATGATGGAGGTGATCTGTTCGCGGGCGAACGCCGTGATCGCCGCTCCGATCGACTTGTTCGTGAAGCGGTAGAAGCTCGACGCGAGAACGCCGTAGAAGGAGTTCATCAGCACCTTCACCGCGTTCTGGAGACCGTCATAGTACTGACGCATCTCGGGGGTCGGCGCGCTCCGCGAGAGGGAACGGAAACGGTCGCGGTCCGCGAGGAGCTCGCGGAGGATCCCCGGGATCAGCCCCGGACGTACGTCCGCGGAAAGGAAGCGGGCCCCCGTAGGGCTCACGTTCGTCCCCTGGTCGGACAGGGTCGTGAAGCAGATGTTCTGGGCGATGATGATCGACGGGTACATCGACTTGAAGTCGAGCACCACGACCCAGCGGTAGATCCCGGGACGGATCGTGTGGACGTAACCGCCTTCGATCGCCGCCTCGCGACGTAGCCGGTGGGTGGGCGGTACGCCGACGTGCTCGGCATCCGCTCGGGGAATCAATAGCGCATCGATGAACAGCGAGGTCCGGCCGTTGAGGCCCTCTTCGAGCGGGAGGTGCGCGACGGTCGCCAGATCCGCTCCCCGATCGACGGACCGTAGGCGCTGGAGGATCCGCAGCGCGAGGTCCGCATCGTGCTCGCAGTACTCCATGACCCGTTCGGGATCCTTCTCCCACTCGGCGCTGATGTTGCGCCGGTCGACGTCGAGCTTGGAGTCGGACAGGAGCAGCCGCGCGACGAACTGCAGCGTCTCCTGCTTCGGTCGAAGTTCCCGGTGGGCCCACCACCAGGCATCGGCGACCACACGGCCCGTCACCCGCCACAGCCGTTCGCCCATGTCCCGCGGCGCGGTCCGGTCCCGGCCGATCCGCAGCTCGAGCCCGTGGACCTTCGCGCGCTCCTGGAGCAGCGGGATGTCGTACCCGGCGATGTTGTAGCCGGTGATGACGTCCGGATCGTCCTCCATGATGAACTCCACGAACCGCTCGAGGATCCTCCGCTCGTCCTGGTCCCTGAAGCGGAAGGGGCGCCGTTCGCGTCCACCGCCCTCCGAGACTCCGCAGATCGTGAAGATCGTCCGTTCCCGGATCGCGTTCTCGATGTCGAAGGAGAGGATACGGAGCGCCGGGCGGAACGCCTCGGCGGGCCGGATGTCCTTCCCTCCTTCGAAGACGACCCGTACGACGTTCGGAGAGGTGTAGAGCGCGCGGATGGAGTCCGGTTCGTCCTCCACGTCGAGCGTAAGGGTCAGCCCGACGTGCTTGTCGTACAGGAAGCGGTGAACGAAGGGGATGTCGCACGCGAGCACGTTCGGCTCGTCCCCCGGAAGCCGCAATCGGTCCCGGTACTCGGGGACCTTCCAGGGGGAGCGGATGGTGATACGGGCGCCCGCGCGTTCCCGTCCCCCGAGCCAGATGGGCGTCGGCTGGATGTCCACGACCTCGCGATCAGCCCTCAACCGCTCGAGCACCTCCGGGGCGGGTTCGAGGAGGACGAAATACGGACGGAAGCCGTAGTACCGTGCCACTAGGGCGGCGCCGTCCCGAGTCTTACCGAACAGTTCGACGACGACCCCGTCGTCCGCAGCTCGATAGGAGCCCTCGATGAGGAACAGGTCGATCGTGCGCATCCCCGTGGGCAGGCCGCCCGGGCGGAAAACCGTTCGGAGCGCTGGGATCAGCGGCGCCTCTCCTCCAGCCACCCGGCGAGCGTCCCGAGATCCCGCGCCCAGCGCTCGGCGCTGGCACGGGAGCGGATCGCGGAGGGGTGGAGGAGGGGAAAGAGGCTCCACGATCCCGCCGAGCGCTCGGTTCCCGCCGCGGTCATGATCGGGGGCGCTCCGGGGTCCATCGTCTGGAGGGCCCAACGGCCCAGCGGGACGACGGCTCGAGGATTCAGGAGAACCAGCTGGCGGTCGAGGTACGGTCGACAGGTCCGTGCGGCCGCGATAACGAACCGGTTCTCGGGTGGGCGGCACTTCAGCACATTGATGATCCCGAACTCCGCGGGCTCGAGACCGAGCCGAGCGATCGCGCGATCGAGCGTGCGGCCGGCCCGCCCCACGAACGGCTCGCCCGTCCGGTCCTCGAGGACCCCCGGCGCCTCCCCGATGAACACCACCCAGGGGTGCTCTCCTCCCCGATAGACGACCGCATGGGTCCGTCCCACGTGCAGCGGGCAGAGCACACAGCCTCGGATTTCGCGGGAGAGCTCCTCCCATTCGGATCCCACAGCTCCCGCCATTTCCAACCGTCCGTTCCTCGTGAATTATCGCCGGGGTTTGACAATTCTCGAGGTGCCGGTAGCGGGCGCCGAGGCATACTTAAATAGCAGTGCCTGGTGGCACGGACCCTCTCAAGCCTATATGCCGCCGTCGGGGTTGAATACCGCTGGAAAACTCGCGCGCCTCCGCCAGCGGCGACGCTGGTCGGATCGGTACTACAAGCGCCGGACCCTGCATCTCAAGGAACGCTCGGACCCCCTCGAGGGGGCTCCGCAAGGGCGCGGGATCGTCATCGAGAAGGTCGGGGTCGAAGCGAAGCAACCGAACTCCGCCATCCGCAAATGCATCAAGGTCCAGCTCGTCAAGAACGGCCGTCAGATCACCGCCTTCGCGGTCGGAGACGGCGCCATCAGCTTCATCGATGAGCACGACGAGGTATTGGTCGAAGGGATCGGGGGTCGCATGGGCCGGTCCTACGGGGATATTCCCGGCGTCCGCTACAAGGTCATCCAGGTGAACGGCGTATCGCTCGACGAGCTCGTGCGCGGGCGCAAGGAGAAACCCCAGCGATGAAGGGCCCGCGCAATCCTCCCGGTGCTCCCGCCGCACTCGCCGTGCCGATCGACGAGGAGGGCCCCGGGCCCATCATCGTGCGCCCGGTTCCCCCGCCTCCCCCTCCGTTCCCGATCCCTCCGCTGTTCGGGAAGTACTCCTTCGAGGGGATCGTCGTCCACGACCCGGGGCTGATGCCGTACCTGTACCTCCACCCGATCTACGCCCCGCATACCGAGGGCAAGCTCTGCGGCAAGCCGTTCATGAAGAGTCACATGCACATCGTCGAACGCCTCGCCAACCGCCTCATGAAGGGAGGGAAGTTCACGGGCAAGAAGTCGAAGGCGCTGCGCACCGTGCGCCTCGCCTTCGACCAGGTCGCCGAGCGGGAGAAGAAGAACCCCCTCCAGGAGCTCGTCGACGCCATCGAGAACGCGGCTCCGAAGGAAGAGGTCACGCGGCTGCAGTTCGGAGGCATCTCGGTTCCGCGCGCGGTCGATGCCTCTCCCGCACGCCGACTCAACGTGGCGATCCGTAACATCTCCCAGGGCGCCATCCAGGCCTCTCGCAAGAGCACCAAATCGATCGAGACGTGCCTCGCCAACGAGATCATCCTGGCCGCGAAGGGCGACCAGGCGAGCTTCGCCGTAGCCCGCAAGGAAGAAGTCGAGCGAGTGGCGCAGTCGGCACGCTAGTCGGGCAGGTAGGGAATAGCGATGACGCACGTTCGGGCCGAATTGGCGGCCGCCATCCCCGGCATGATGCGAAACATCAACCAGATCCGCAACATCGGCATCGTGGCCCACATCCACCACGGCAAGACGACCCTGAGCGACAACCTGCTCGCGGCGGCGGGGATGATCTCCAACGAGCTCGCCGGGAAGCAGCTCTATCTCAACTTCGACGAACAGGAGCAGGCCCGCCTACTGACGATCAACAACGCCGATGTCACGATCGTTCACGAGTACGAGAAGCAGACCTATCTGATCAACCTCATCGACACCCCGGGCCACGTGGACTTCGGAGGCGACGTGACCCGCGCGATGCGGGCGGTCGATGGCGCGATCGTGGTCGTCTGCGCGGTCGAAGGGGTGATGGCGCAGACCGAGACCGTTCTCCGGCAGGCGCTGCGCGAGAAGGTCAAGCCGGTCCTGTTCATCAACAAGGTCGACCGCGCCATCAAGGAGCTCAAGCTGACCCCGGAGTCGCTGCAGAGCCGCTTCGGAGCGATCATCAGCGAGGTCAACGAGCTCATCCGGAAGATGGCCCCGGAGGAGTTCATCGACGAGTGGAGCGTGGATCCCCGGGACGGCTCCGTCGCCTTCGGCTCGGGCTACGAGAATTGGGCGATCAGCGTCCCGTACATGCAACGCACCGGCGTTAAGTTCCCCGACATCATCGAGTACGTCAGTACGGGCCGCCAGAAAGAGATCGCGCAGAAGGCCAAGATCAACGACGTGATCTTCGACATGGTCGTCCGGCACCTTCCGAGTCCCGCCGTCGCCCAGAGGTACCGTATCCCGAACATCTGGCGCGGAGACCCGACGAGCCCGGTCGGCCAGGCGATGGCCGCCACGGACGCCGATGGACCCACGACCTTCATGGTCACCGACATCACCATGGACCCGAACGCCGGAGAGATCGCCACCGGCCGCCTGTTCTCCGGACGCCTCACGAAAGGCATGGAACTCACGGTCGCCGGTACCAAGATCAAGAACCGCGTCCAGCACGTCTCGCTCTTCATGGGACCCGAGCGGCTCATGGTGGAGGAAGCGACCGCCGGCAACATCGCGGCGGTCATCGGCCTCAGCGATGCGTTCGCGGGGACCACGATGTCCACCGATCCCACCATCGTTCCGTTCGAGGAGATCCGTCACGTCTCCGAACCCGTCGTCACGGTCGCCATCGAGCCCAAACACATGGGCGACCTACCGAAACTCATCGAGGTGATGCGCAAGGTCGGCAAGGAGGACGCCTCGCTCAAGGTCGAGATCAACCAGGAGACGGGCGAGCACCTGATGTCGGGGATGGGCGAGCTTCATCTCGAGATCACTCAGTACCGGATCGTTAACGATTACAAGGTCGAGATCGTCGCATCGAAGCCGATCGTGGTCTACCGAGAGACGGTGCGCCAGCCCGGAGGCCCGTTCGAGGGGAAATCTCCGAACAAGCACAACCGGTTCTTCTTCGAGGTCGAGCGGCTCCCGGACGCCGTCGTTCAGGCCCTCAAGGACGGCGATATCCCGCAGGGAAAGTCGTTCAAGGACATGAAGGCCCTCGTGACCCGGATGGAACTGCTCGGCATCGAGCGGGGCGAGGGGCGCGGGCTCGTCGCCGTCGATGGCACGAACATGCTGTTCGATGTGACGAAGGGGATCCAGAACCTCAACGAGACGATGGATCTCATCGTCGACGCATTCAAGGAGGCGATGGCCCGCGGCCCGCTCGCGAGCGAGCGCGTCTATGGCCTCAAGGTCCGTCTCGTCGACGCGAAGCTCCACGAAGATTCGATCCACCGCGGCCCGGCGCAAACGATCCCCGCCTCCCGCTCCGGCATCTACGGAGCGATGGTGCTCGGCGAGCGGATGCTGCTCGAGCCCATCCAGAAGGTCACGATCAACGTCCCGCAGGAGGTCCTCGCCGGCTCGACGCGACAGCTGCAGAGCCGTCGCGGGAGATCATGGACATGACGAACGTCGGCGACCTGCAGACGGTCGTCGCGAAGGTGCCGGTGGCCGAGATGTTCGGATTTGCCTCCGATATCCGCAGCGCCGCGGCCGGCAAGGTGCTCTGGGCGACGGAGTCGATGGGCTTCGAGCCCGTTCCGCGCGAGCTTCAGCCGAAGGTCGTCGCGGAGATCCGCCAGCGCCGCGGGCTCAAGCCCGAGCCGTACGACGCCGCCTACTACTCCGGATAGACCGCGGTCCGCCAGAGCCCCGGAGCCATCGGCGTACCGCGGCCGCTCCATCGAGCCCGATATTCCTACGACATTCTGTAGTAGGTAGGCCGAGGCTCTACCAGCTACGAGCTGTAGTAGGTACGTCGTCCAGAAGATACTACGAACTGTAGTTGGTTAGCCGTGGCCCGGCGTCCACGGCTAGGAGCGTGTAGCACTACTCGCCGACGATGAGTCGAACGGAGGTACTATAGCCGGGCTCGTCTATCGGCGAGCATGGCCGCCGAGAAAGGTCCCGTTTTCCGCAAGTACGACCCGAAGCAAACTCTCCTGCTCCCTCCCGACCTCAACGAGTGGCTCCCCGAGAATCACCTCGCCCGTATTGTCGCCCAAGTAGTCGACGAACACCTCGACCTCAAGCTTCTCCTCGATAGCTACCACAACGAGGCCGGAGGGTTCCCCGCCTTCGACCCGCGCCTGCAGCTCAAGGTTCTCCTCTACGGATACTGTGTGGGCGTAGCGAGTTCACGACGCCTGGAGAAGGCGACCTACGAGGACGTGGCCACTCGGTGGCTCGCCACCGATCAGCATCCCCACTTCACCACCCTCGCGCGCTTCCGCCGAAGGAATCTCCCGCTCATGGACAACCTGTTCCACCAGGTCCTCGAGCTGTGCCGAGAGGCCGGCCTCGTCAAGCTTGGTCGGGTGGCGCTCGATGGGACCAAGATCAAGGCCAGCGCCTCGAAGCACAAGTCGAAAACCTACCAGAAGATCCGGAAGGAGGAGGCCGACCTGCGTCGGATCGCCCACGACCTTCTCCGCGAGGCCGAACGGGTCGACGAGGAGGAAGATCGACTCTACGGTCCCGACAAGAACCCGCTACTCCACCCCCTACCTCCCGATTGGAAGGAGCGGCTGAAGAAGCTCAAGAAGGGCCGCACGGCCATCGAGGAGCGGGAGCGGAAGAAGGGCAAGAGCGAGCCCGAAGCGAAGACGCAGCACAACTTCACGGACCCCGACTCGAGGATTCTGCAGGAGAGTGGGAACAAGGGGGGTTACATTCAAGGATACAACGCCCAGGCCGCGGTGGACGCGAAGAGCCAGGTGATCGTGATGGCCGCGGTGACGCAGGAGAACGGCGATGGTCAACACCTGCTTCCGATGATCGAGGAGTTGGAGCGGGTGCTCCCCGAGCTCCCGCGCAAGATACTCGTGGACGTCGGATACTTCAGCGAGGCCCAGATCCGCGCAGTGGAGGCGAAGGGGGTCGAGGTGTACTGCCCTCCCGAGCCATGGAGAGTGGCGGAGACGGCTCCGTGTCCGAGAGGTCGCCCACCTCTCCATGAACGGTACACGGGGTTCATGCGACGGAAGCTTCGGAGTGTCCGAGGTCGGGCGGAGTACCGGTGGCGGAAGGTCAGCGTAGAACCGGTGTTCGGTCAGATCAAACAGGGCCGAGGGCTACGCCAGTTCCTCTTGCGGGGGCGTCCGAAGGTCGGGGCGGAGTGGAAGTTGTGGTGTCTCACCCACAACGTACGGAAGCTCCACACCGCTGGGTGGGGCTGAGGAGCGAGACGGCGAGCGGACCTCGGGAGTAGAACAACCCCACAGCGCCGATTCCTCGTGTGTCCGCGCTCAGATCGGAGTAGGACTACGGGCTCCTAGTGGTTCGTCGAGCGGTGTCGGGCCCAGTTCTTGGATGCGCCCTCGGTCGGTGAGTCGAGCGTCCGCTGACGGGGTCGGGGCCCATCGGCCGAACGGGAGCGGAGCGGCCAGGAATGCTCGCGTTCGAGCAGCCAGCGCTTGCGCCACAGGCCCAGCCCGAAGCCGGTGATCGCTCCTTCGCTTCCCACGACGCGATGGCAGGGGATGACGATCGGGATCGGGTTGCGGGCCATCGAGCCTCCGACCGCGCGCGCGGAGCCCGTGGTGCCGGCCCGGCGCGCCAATTCGCCGTAGGACACGGTCCGCCCCGCCGGCACCTCCCGCAGACGGGCCCATACCTTCCGATCGAACTCGGAGCTCGTCTCGGGGTCGACATCGAGGTCGAAAGCGTCCCGGGTCCCTCGGAAGTACTCCTGAAGCTGCTTCGGTGGACTGCCGGCCGGGAACGGCGGCTTGCGGCGCACCGCGCCTACCGGCACGCCGGTCTGAGCGAGTCCCTTCTCTAGGAGGTCCACGACCCGCACCGAGCGTCCTTGGTAGACGATGCGGAAGATCCCGATCTGCGTCGGTACGTCGGCGACCTCGAGCGTCTCGACCATGGCCGATGGAGGTATCGGGCGCTTATCTCCGTTGCCGGGAGGTCATGCAACGCCCGAGGTGGTGATGCGGAACTCGGCCGAACCTTCGGGCAGCGATCGGTGCTTGAGGAGGACCACCCGTCGGCGATTCCCCGACCCACGATCGAATCGAAGGATCGTCTTCGCCGCGTGGTTGAGGAACGAGCCTCCGAGGGGCTCGATCGTGCCTTCCCGCAGGCTCCGGTACACCTGGTTGGTGAACAGCACCGGGACCCCGGTCCCGAGCGCGGTGGCGACGAGGTCCGCGATCTGGAGGGAGAGCGCCTGGCGCGCCTCGTCCTCGACCGTGTCCGGCCGGGCGAGCCGGTAGTAATGCGTCGCGGAGTCGAGCACGATGAGTCCGACGGGTCGTTTCCCTTCTCGCGCGAGCGCACAGGCGGTCGCCACCGCCCGCCCCTGCTCCTCCAGGCTCTTCGGCGAGGAGAGCAGCAGATGGGAGAGGACGGCCTCCCGATCCTCGCCGGCCGTCGCGGTCAATCGGTCCGTGCTTACGCCCTCCGTGTCGATGTAAAACACCCATCGACCCGTCCGAGCGACCCGGCAGGCGACGGCGAGGCAGAAGATCGTCTTGCCCGTCCCCCCCTCGCCGTAGATCTCGGTGACGGAATCGGTCTCGAGACCTCCGCCGAGCAGGCGGTCGACCGCCTCGGCTCCGGTCGGGCAACGATCGGCCGGCACGGGGACACCACAGAGGGCGTGGGCTTAACGGCTCACGCCGGCCGACCCACCGATGCGATACGCCTGCCGAAGTTCCGGGGGCACGACCCGGCCGGAATGGACCCGGAACGCCTCGGGATTTTCCGTGTGGATCGGGAAGACGGCCCCGGCCCGCACCTGATCGAGCAGGGCCATCAGCTCCGGACCGCTCGCGTGTCCGCTCGCATGCGCCTGGAAGAACGTAAGGCCGAAGTGATCGAGCCACCGGTGCATCACTTCGTCGGAGACGTCGTCCTCGCTGAACGGCTCGCTCATCGAGTGGATGAACGGGCTGTTCGAGGGCGGCCTCAGGTCGATCATCTCTGGGAAGTGGTAAAAATCGAGGGCGAGGAGGTAGCGGTCCCCGGTCCGTCGGACGTCCTCGGCGGGAAGCGCGGCATCGAGGAACGGACGTTCCCACAGGTAGGTCATCCGCTTCTTGCGCGCGTAGACCGAGAGGCCCGGACTCTTCCCGGGGATCGGGACCGCGCCGGGGGGAACAGCGGCGCCATCGAGTTCAACAGAAAGGCGGTGCGGGAGGAGACGAGGAGCTCGCGGCCGGCAGCCCGCGCCGCGGCGTGGAGCGTCAATAGGCGGTCTACGTCCCGCGGGTAGGTACAGGCGAGCGCGATATCGTGCGTCGACCCGAGGACCCGGTTGACCTCGCGACGCACCCCGTCCTCCGAGAAGTTCCGGCGCGGGTCGTTGCCCGCCCGCGTCCCTTCGATGGCGATCGCGTCCACCTTCTCGGCCTCGACCGCATCGAAGAAAGCGAGGGTGTCCGCCGCCCGAGGTCCGTGGTGGCGGAAGTCGCCCGTGTAGGCGATCGATCCCTCGGAGGTTCGCACGATGAACCCATAGGCGAACGGGATCGAATGATCCACCGGGTGGGGGACGACCTCGATCCCTCCGACGCGCACAGGCTTCCGGTCCTCGAAGATCCGCCAGTCGTGCTCCCCGTACTTCTGACCGGTCGATTGCGAGATCGCTTCGAGCAGAGCGAACGTTCCCTTTCCGACGTAGACCGGGATCTTCGGGTCGATGTACTGTAGGTATCCGGCGTGGTCGGCATGCGCGTGCGTCAGGAAGACCCCGTGGAACTCGGGCGCGCGGTAGGCCAGGTCGGCCCCGGAGAGGGCGGCCTCGGAATAGAGTCCCTCGATGCGGGGGATTAGATCGAACTCGAGCAGGTCCTTGACGGGGCTCGCGGTGCGCGGCTGAAGGAAGTCCACGTAGAACTGCTCGAACGCGGGAGAGAACGACGGGCCGAAGTCGAAAAGGATGCGCTCGGCGCCGTCCTCGACGACGAGCTTGTTCCCTCCGATCTCCCGGACGCCGCCGAGGAAGGAGATGGTCGACCGGGCCATGATCGGATCCGGAGAATCTTCGGGGACGCTTAGCGATTGGCGGCCGGGCGGGTCAGGGCCCCGGTCCGCGCCGCCGCCCCGGTCGCACCAGCATCCACGTTCCGCCGATGGCGGCCACGATCGCCGCCGACGCGAGGGCGGCCCACGCCCACGATGGGAGGTCGCCCGATCCCGAGTTCGACGAGGTCGGCGACGTGTGGGCGGAGAAGCCGACCGCTAGGGTCGTGTTCTTCCCGTCGATCGCGACCGATCCGTTCGCCGGTGTTGCGGTGAACCCGCTCGACTCGATCGCGAAGGAGTACGTCCCGTTCGGCATCGTCCAATCGGTCGACGTGGTGGATACGTTGCGAGTCGTGGACCCTACCGAGATGCTCCACGGCGTTCCGCTGGGCAGGCCGGTCTCCTCGACGTCGAGGGTGTAGATCGCGACGATGCCCAGATACCGGGCCGATATGTTCTCATCGCGTCCGATCACCCAGAACGAGCCCGGGGACGCGGCCACGGTGAACCCGCGGACGCTCCCGAACGTGTAGGAGTAACTGCCGTTGCTCAGGCTGAAGGAGATCGACGCGGACGAGGTCCGGACCTCCGGAGTGTCGTTCAAGCTCACCGACCAGATGGTCCCGGACGGCAGGCCGGTCTCCTCGAACTGGATGAGGTACGTGCCCGGTGCCGGCACGTAGGCGACGAAGACCGTTTGGGACGTACCGTTCACCTCGACCGTCCCGGCCGCCGGTGTCACGGCGTACCCGCCGACCCCTTGGATCGAGAAGTCGTAGGTGCCGTTTGGTAGGTCGAAGACGATCGAGAGCGTCGCGGATCGGATCGTCGAGCCGTTCACCGATACCGACCAGTCCCCGTTCGCGGGCAGTCCGAATTCGTGGAAAGCGACCGGGTACTCGGTCGGCGGGGCCGGTCCCACCGCGCGTAGCGAGTACCAGGTCTCGATCCCGTTGCCGCCGAGCACGGGGTTGGTGTTGAGGCTGGATGGATTGACCCACGACGCGTAGGTCTGGGGATCGGAATCTTGGTAGGTGTAGACGTAGAGCGCGAGCAGGTTCGCGACATGCGCGATCTCGTTGTAGACCAGAGACCGGTACGGGCCGAGGGCGAGCAGGTCCGCGGTCGAGATCCAGGTCGTCATCGATTGATAGGCCACTCCCTGACATTCCGTAGCGATGAACGGCGAGTTCGCCCAGTGGATCAGGTCCGACCACGAACCGCTGTCGTTGCCGCACGTGGGGCTGTCGAACTGCGGACGAGCGAGCTGGGGGGCCAAGGAGTCGGAGTAGGGCCACGACTCGTTGGACGCGTAGAGGTGGCCGACCACGGCGTTCGGGTCGGTGTACGCGGCGGCGGATCCCGCCCCGAGGGTGGTGTACGGGGACTGGCCCGGGGCGAACGTACACGGAGAGGGGCCGACCTCGTACGCTCCACACTCCGGGCCGAGCAAGTACGGCTGGAGCGCTCCGTCGCTGAGATCCGTGATCGACTGGCTCCACGCGCTGAGCTGATCGAGAGTCAGCGGTCCCGCGTCGGCGCCGCCGAGCGTGGTCGAATACATGATCGGGAAGCGGCACGGATGGGCCGAGGAGCACTGGCTCAGTTCCGGATCGTAGAGAGCCGAAGTCGAGAGCGTGGATTGGGTCCAGTACCACCCCGCGCTCCCCGGAACGTTCGCGCTCGCGACCGGATCGACGGACGGCCACGATACGTTCGCAGGATATTCGCTTCCGAGGTAGCGGGGGATCGCGCCGCCGTAGTCGAACCCGTACGATGTCCCGTAGCTCGTCTGGAGGGTGGGCTCGATGGAGGTGTACGGATAGGCCAGACTGAGAAACTCGCGCAGACCATCGTAGCTGAAGAAATCCGCCGGGACGTTGAGCCCGCCGGACGGATCGATCTGGCGTTCGTTCGCCACGTCGAAGTTCAGATTGTAGGTCTGGAAGTTGGTCCACAAGGTCGGGACGCTCGCTCCGCCGATCTTGCCGGCCTCGTCGAGCGCATCGAAGGCCGCGACATCGGTGGGATCGATCGAGGCGATCGCCGCGCGACCGGACGAGGTACTCCTGGACACCGAGCGTGTCGTTCGACTCGTAGAACATGTTCACCGTGGGAAAGTAGGTTCCCGGGAGGGGTTCGCATGCGACCGTGCCGGCGCAGCCGGTCGGCGATCGGTAGGCGGGGCTCGCGGCGAGGACGTAGCCCGTGCTGGGGTCGATGCTCTCGAGGGTGTAGGGGCCCGATCCCACCGCGATCCACTGCACCGATGGTTGCGGGGTCAGCGGATGGTCATCGGCGCGGAGCTCGAGTCCGTCCCACGCGGTGGCGGAGACGTTGCGTAGGTACTCCTGGAAGCCGACCGAACTGGTGGTGTTCGCGCCGCCGGGGAGCAGGCACGGCCCATCGCCGTAGGGGGCGGTGGTCCCGTTGAATCCGTCGACTCCCGCGCCCACAAAAGAGAACCAGCCGCACGGCTCGATGCTCGTACCGGTCGGGCTCGCGAGCATGCTCAGGAGGGCCGGCCACGCGGTACCGCTGCCGTCGGCATCGAACGTCACGCACCCGTTCGCGGCCAGCGCAGCAGCGGGGCAGTAGCTCGAGTCGTTCACGAGGATCGAGGAGAGGACGTTCTGGGGGGTGTTGTTGTAGGGATAGTGGATCCCGTCGTCCCAGCTCGGGTTGCCCACGGGGAGGAGCGCCTGGGAGACGATCCAGCCCGGCGTGCTCCCGGGAGTCGGGAGGTTCGCGAACGCCTCGAGGCGTGCGATGGAGAAGAGGACGTCGGACGGGAAGACGGGCCAGCCCATCCCGGTCTTGGCATCGTAGAACCGGGTCGCGGGATCGATGGGGAACGTGTAGAACTGAGGCGAACCCGTCGATCCGTTCACGATGAGAGAAGACCCAAAGAGCTGCTCGCACGGGGCGGTCCCGGGAACGCAGCTCGCGAGCTCGGGCACGAAGGAGGAGGTATCGTTGCCGTCGTACGTGATCAGGGTCTGGTAGATGTTCAGGATCGCTTCGGCGGAAGCCGGATCGGAGGCGACGGCAGGGTCCAGGGTCTGCACGCCGGGCGTGACCGAGTACACATCGATCGAGCTGGGGACCGACGCCGGCGTCACCGACGGCGACGAGCATACGGAACAGGGAGAGCTCGGGGTCGTCGCCCCCACGACCGGGAGGCCCCCGAGCACGATCAGGATCGCCGTCGCGCTGACGGCGGCCGCTGCGAGGGGATCCCGGCGTCGTCGGTCGGTTCGCCACATCATCGAGCGCCCGCTCGCCTCCGAGCCCGCGGGCCGCGCGACTAGGCGAGCCACCTGTATATTACCCCCATTCGGGAGCCGACCCAAGAGGCGGAGGGTCTAGCGGGCCTTCAGCACTTTCTTGACGTTGGGGTGTTCCTTGGTGAAGATCTTGCCCCCGCAGTTGTCGCAGCGGACGCCGAAGAGATTCGCGTCGGAGGGGAGGGCCTCCCCGCACCGGATGCACCGGAACATGGCTCGTTCCTTCGACGAACCCCGGCGGCCTTAAGGCTTGCCCGCCACGGGTTCGCGTTCGGCTCGGCTCACGGGGCCCGGTGGGGTGAACAGGTAGGCGCCCGAGGCGAACCGAGTGCCGCATCGTCCGCACTCGAAGACCCCGCTCGAGATCCGAGCGAGCGTCACGGTCGAGCAGCGGGGACAGGCCGCACGGTCGCCGCGGGCGCGGTCGAGCTCGAGGACCCGGCGCCGGATGCGGATCCCGTAGCGGGGTCCCATCCAGCCGGTGTTCCCGACCTTCTTCGTTCGCTTGCTCATAGGGTGCCTCCCTTGCGTGCGACCGTGCGCATGCGATCCCCGTGGGTGAACGCGCGCTCGACGGTGGCGCGGATGTCGTCCGGAGAAAAGGCACCCACAAGACCCTTTTGCATGGCGACGACCCGGCCCGTCTCATCGGTCGCGACCGTGAGGCGGCCCTGCGCGGAGCGCTCCTCCTCGAAGGACGGATCGACCACGATCGCATCGCCGAGGCGCACGAAGGTGCACTCGATCGGGGTGTGCTGCACGTCCAGCGGAGTGTCCGCTTCCCCGATGCCGAAGCGCTTGCTCGGAAGGATCGCATGGTGCAGTGCCGAGATCGCGGCGAGCATCGCCGCATCGATCAGGTTCCCGGAGTGGTCGAGCACGTGGATATCGACGTAGCAGACCCACGTCTTCTCGCCCGGCGTTACGCACAGCTTCGTCAGATCGATCGCCTCCGCGGCCCGGATCGCCCGATCGACCACCCGCGAAACCTCGATCGCCCACGGCTGCGGTGGGCCGGGCTCGAACGTCGGGCTCGAGAGCGGGATCAGTTCGGCGTTGGTCGTGAGGACCCCCGCGTTCGGGGTGTCCGGGAACGGCTTGCCCGGCTCGAGCTTAATGCCCGAGAGGACCGACGTATCGCCGATCCGCGCGAGCGCCGAGCCATCGGCGGTCGTTACGAAACCGAGTTCGACCGAGATCGGGCGGTACTGATCCGCGCTGCGTCCGTCCACCCGCTTGCCGCTGGCGGCGAGGTCGAGGATGTGGGTCGTCAGGATATCGGCGGTGATCTCTTCGCTCATGCCGCGACCTCCGCCGGGCGTGCCGAGCTGTAGCGGTCCCGCAGGGCCGCCTTCATCTTGTCGTAGATGACGTGGCAGCCTTTCACGCCCATGTCGAGGGCGCGGGAGAGCTCCTCGCGCGTCATATGCCCTTCCATCTGGAGGAGAACGAGGCGGCCGGATTGGGGCACGAGCGCCATCGGGAGATCGGCCTCGCCGAAATTGTCCTCGGCTTTGTTGAGATCGAGCACGATCTCGCCGGCGACCTTGCCGACCGCGACGGCCGGAACGAGATCCGCCATCGGGATCCCCGCATCCGCGAGCGCCACGGACGCCGCGACGAGCCCCGCGCATCGGGTCCCGGCGTTCGCCTGGAGGACCTCGATGTACACGTCGATGCTCGTCCGGGGTACTCCTCGGCGAAGATCACCGACTCGAACGCCTCGGCGATCACCTTGCTGATCTCCTGCGAGCGTCGGTCGAGGCCGGGGCGCTTGCGTTCGTCGACGCTGAACGCCGCCATGTTGTACTTGCACTGGACGATCGCTTTGTTGTTCTGCTGGAGGTGGCGCGGGTGGACCTCTCGAGGCCCGTAGACCGCTGCCATCACCTTGTTCGCTCCCCACTCCACGAACGCCGAACCGTCGGCCCGATGGAGCGGACCGGCGACGACTCGCAACGGCCTCAGTTCATCTAGTCGGCGACCGTCGACTCGGATCCCCTCGGGGCTCAACAGGACGGGGACCTCTTTCGCACCTACGCTTCCCATAGTAGCATTCTCCTTGGAAGTTCAACTCACGGCTCGTCGGGGGCCTCGGGCAGGTCGTCATCGGGGATCGACATCTCCCGCTCCGCCGGGGGAGCGGGGACGCGCGGGACCGTCACGTCCGGCGGGAGCGATCCGAGCAGATCCTGGATCCGCTCGGTCAGACCCGGACGATGCCCGTCGAGATCGATGATCCGCAGCGCCTGGCGTACGCGACCGATGGCCTCCGGAGTGCCATCGACCCACACGCGGCCGTTCTGGCCCACGGTCATCTTCGCGCCCGTCAGGTTCTGGATGGACTGGATCATCGAGCCTCCGCGACCGATCACGCGCGGGATCCGTGCCGGGGAGACGGTGATGATGGTCCCGCCTTCGAGGCGGCCGAGACCATCGCCCACCATCGTCACCCCGATGCGCCCCGTCACTTCGAGGTTCTCGACGCGCACCGCGACCGCATCCCCCACGCGCAGGTAGCGATCGGTCTCTCCGATCTCGATCTTCCACGGGGTCCCGGTCATGTGCAGCGGGGCCCATCGGGGGGCGCCGATGTCGAGCAGCCAGAACGTGCCTTGAACGTCCGTCACGGTGCCGAGCACGACGTCCTCGGCCTTGGGGATGTAGCGGCCCGAGAGCGGGAGCACTTGGACGAACGGCGGGCGCTCGGCCACGAGCCCGAGCACGCTGGCGTAGACCTTGCCATTGACCCGGTAGGTACCGGAGCCCGGCCGAAGGCCATCGGAGGGGATCTCTTCCCCTGGAAGTACTAGTGTCCGATCCCCAGAGGGATGCGAGGGATGACCCTCGCGGCCACGAGTACGGTGGCCCGGCAGATGTCCGCTGTCCATTGTTTATGCTGCACCGGGCGCGTTGGACGGAGGTGCTCTATTTAACCAAAGCGGTCTCGGCGGTCCCCTTCGTGCGCGCGTTGAGCTTCTCGTAGAGATCGGTCTGTACGCCGGCGGGAATCTCGAGGACCCCGCTCCAGGACCCGTCGCTGCCCCACTGCTCGTCGGAGAGCTTCCCCATCCCTTTGATCTCGCCGATGACGCGCGGGTAGTGCTGCGCCGGGACCCGGATACGGACCCGCACGACGTCGAAGCGGATCGGTAGGAGCGGTCGGAGCTTCGTGAGGACCTCCTGAACCTGGGCGTCGACCGGGCGGAAGGGATCGATGTGGACCTTCGCTTCCGTCATCGCCGCCTCGATGCGCGCGGGCGGATGGGGAGCACCGGTCTGAGGGTTCATCGCGTTGCGGGCGATCGTGGCGACGATCTGGCGGCGCTTCACCTCCTGGAGTTGGTGGCGCTGCTCGGTGGTGACCTGGACCTCCCCCTTCTGGACGATCTCCTTCGCGATCACGGCGATGTTGCGCGTGTGAAAGATCTTCTCGAGATGCTCCTCGGAGATCTTGTCGCCCTTCTTCGCGTCCTTGAAGACCTGGTCGAGGGCGAGCTTGTCGGTGAGATCGATGTCCTTGCCGTCCTTGATATCCTGGACCGCCGCCGGATCGACGAGGACCTCGAAACGCGAGCCCGCGTGCTCCCACCGGGCGATCACGGCGTCGTCGACCTTGACCATCGTTCGGTTCCCGCTCCCTCTCGGTGCGGCCCGGGCCTACGGGTGGCCGCTCTTGGGAGGACTCGCGGCCGGAGGAAGGCGGCTGGAGTACTTTTGCACTTCCTCGGCGGAGAGGCGGTGCATCCCTTCCCCGGGCTCGACGGTGCAGATCTCGACCTGGGTCAGGCTGGCTCCGTCATCGAGAGCCGCACGCAGTCCCTCGAGCGCGAGCAGGACCGCGGCGTCGCGGTCGAGGCCGGATTTGTACTTTGTCTCGAAGAGCTCCATGACGGGGCCCTTGTTGCCGCCCGTGCTCGTGGCGTGGAAGCTCGTCAGCGAGCCGGAGGGCTCGGTCTCGAACAGGTGGATGCCCGAATCGTCGTAGCCGCCGACGAGGAGGGCCGTCCCGAACGGGCGGACCCCGCCGTACTGGGTGTACTGCTGCTTGTTGTCGCAGATCTTCCGAACCAGCACTTCCACCGGGATCGCCTCGGAGTACGTGATTCGATGAATTTGAGCCGAGAGGCGCGCGTGGTCGACGAGAACGCGGGCGTCCGCGACGAGGCCGGCCGTGGCGCACGCGATGTTCTCGTCGATCTGGTGGATCTTTTCCAGGCTCGCCGGCTCGGCCAGCTTCGGGTTCGGGATCCGTCGATCGGCGATCAGAACGACCCCGTCGGCGTAGACGACGCCGGCGGTGGTCGCTCCCCGTCGAACCGCCTCCCGGGCGTACTCGACTTGGAACAGGCGTCCGTCCGGAGAGAAGACGGTAATGGCGCGATCGTAGGCCATCTGGCCGGGTTGCATCTCCATCGAAGGCCGCTCCTGCACGGGCCACCCAGGCGCCCCTTATAAGCGAAACGAGGGCGGTAACACTCCGGCCAGCCGGTGGCACCGGTACCGCGAGGCGCAGCGACAACTGTAAGTCCCTTCGGGTCCGGTGGCGGGCGATGGCGCAAGCTCCTCCGGAGCCCGGCCGTCCGCTCGCCTGGCGGCTCGCGGACTCCTCCTCGGCCTACCTGCGCAGCGCGGCCGAGCAGCCCATCGAGTGGCATCCCTGGGGCGACGAGGCGTTCGACATCGCGCGGCGGACGAATCGTCCGATCCTGCTCGACATCGGGGCTTCCTGGTGCCACTGGTGCCATGTGATGGACGAGGGAACGTACTCGGATGCGGAGGTCGCCCGCCTCCTCCGCGCGCACTTCGTTGCGGTGAAGGTCGATCGGGACGAGCACCCCGAGATCGATCGACGCTACCAGCGCCAGGTCGGTGCGCTCACGGGCGAAGGTGGATGGCCC
Organism: uncultured Thermoplasmata archaeon; assembly: GCA_963838955.1. Lineage (GTDB taxonomy): Archaea > Thermoplasmatota > Thermoplasmata > Lutacidiplasmatales > UBA184 > Lutacidiplasma. The sequence goes on from CAWISZ010000005.1 coordinate 157,041, forward strand.
CTCACGGGATTCCTGACCCCCGACGGAGATGTGTTCCTCGGCGGAACGTACTACCCTCCGACGGACGGGCACGGGCGGCCGGGCTTCCGGAGACTCCTCGCGGAGATCGCTCGTTTGTGGACGGAGGAACCGGATCAGCTCCATCGGCACGCCCAGAGCATCCGCGACGCGCTCGAGCGGATGCGTTCGGCGCGGCCGGCCGCGGGCCGATCGCTTCGGGAGTTCGTCTCGGGGATCCTCGCGCAGGTGCACCAGGGATACGATCGCGTGAACGGCGGGTTCGGATTCGCGCCGAAGTTCCCCCATCCGACCGCCGTCTCGCTGCTCCTCTGGGAGGAGTACCTGCGCCGGACACCCGTCTCCGGGGAACGGGCTCGCGAGAACCTCCGCCGGATGGCGGACGGCGGCATCTACGATCAGATCGGAGGCGGGTTCCACCGGTATTCGGTCGATGAGGCCTGGCACATCCCACATTTTGAGAAGATGGCGTCCGACAACGCCGCCCTGCTCGCGACCTACGTGGAAGGCGCCCAACGCTTCGCAGAGCCGCGCTTCGAGCAGGTGATCTGCGGGATCGTCGACTGGGTGCGGGAGACCCTGCGCGATCCCGAGGGCGGCTTCGGCGCGAGCCAGGACGCCGACAACGCTCCCGGCGATGACGGAAGCTTCTACACATGGACGCGCGCCGAGATGCGCGGGACGTTGGAGGAGTCGGAGTTCAAGATCGCGAGCCGGTTCTTCGGCGCGGGCAGCGACGGGCGGATGCCGGAGGACCCGCAGCGCAACGTGCTCTTCCGTCTCATGCCGATCGCCGAGGTCGCCGAGAGTGTCGGCGTCAGCGAGCCGACCGCGCGCGCGACGCTCGATCGCGCCATCGACAAGCTTCGGGCGGCACGGGCCCAGCGGCCGCAGCCCACGGTTGATCACGCACGGCATGCCGACCTGAACGGGGCGATGGCGTTCGCCTTCGCCCGCGCGGGGGAGTTCCTGGGGGACTCCGAGATCGTGTCCGACGCGCGCGCTGCGGTCGACCGGATCCTCGGCGGTGCCTACCGACCGGACCGGGGAGTGGCCCACCGGCTCGAGCCGGCAGGGCCGAGCGGGTTCGGTCTCTTGGACGATCAGGTCCAGATCTCCCGCGCGCTGGTCGAGCTTGCGGGGGTCACGGCCCAGCCCAAGTACGCCCGGGTGGCGGGGGAGATCCTGTCGCTGATCGACCGGGAGTTCCGGGGCGAGGACGGTCTCCTGCGCGACCTCGTCCCCGCGCTCTACGATGGGCCCACCATCGGCTCGCTCCAGGAGGCGTCGTACCCGCTCGAGGACAGTCCGCATCTCGCGGCGAACTCCGCGGCGGCCCTCACGTTCCTTCGGTACTCCGGGCTCGTCCACGACGATCGGTGGCTCGAGAAGGCGGGCGCTCTCCTCCTTCCGATCTCCTCCCGTATCGGGGGCGCCGGGATCTTCGCGGCGGGAGCGGCGTGGGCCGCAGGGCTCCTCGATACCCCCGCGATGTCGATCGTCGTGGAGGGATCCGGCCCCGAAGCCGAGGAGCTCGAGCGGATCGCACGCCAGACGTGGCATCCGAACCGCTGGACTTTTCGGGGGACCCCTCCCCCACCCTTCTCTCCTCCCGGTCTGCCCCGATCCGAAGGGAGCGCGGCCCGCGCGCTCGTCTGCGTGGGGAGTTCGTGCCTCGCGCCGATCACGGACGGGGCGGCGTTGCGCGAGACGATCGGGAAGGCCGGTCGATCGAGCGCCGGATAGCCAGCACCCCGACGTCCGTCCCGTCGAGCAGGTACGCGCGCACGGTCCCGCGGGCGAGGAATCGCTTCACGAGGAAGGTCCGGCCGCGCGCCGGGCGATCCCGGTTGAGCGCCTCGGTCCCGGCGATCGGGTTCAGGGCCGGCAGTACGATCAGCTCGCGCGCAGCGATCGGCGGGTCGCGGCGTCGTCGCGCAGGAAGCGGCTGCGCCTCCTTGAACTCCACGCGCACCCAGCACCGGCGTTTCGCGAGGGGGTCGCGACGCGTGGGAGCGAAGCGGACGCCGGGATGCAGGTGACCCGCGACGAGGCGCTCGCATCGGAGCACCGCGCGCGAAGGCCAGCGGTGACCGTGGAAGATCCCCACGCCTTCCCGGGCGATGCCCGCGGCGCTGTGAACGACGACCTCTCGAGGGAGGTATCGGGTCAGGCCGACGTCGTGATTCCCCGGGACGAGCTCGACGTCGAGGTCCTCCTCGAGAAGACGTGCGAAGAAGGCGAAGACGACCGGCCGCAGCAGCGGTGGCGTGCCGACGATCGGGTGTTTAGCGTCGCCGGCGATGAGGACTCGATCCGCCCGGGCCAACCTCGCCCAGCCGATCACGAGATCGGCGATGTGCTCCGAGGATGCTTCCGGCGGCCCGGTCGGTCGATCGCGCGTAGCTCCCAGGCCGAGGTGGACGTCGGAGACGATCAGCTCGACGGGCGCCGAGCGTCGGGTGCCCTCCAGTCGCAGTGCCGGAGCGTCCGGAACCGGGCGAAGATCGACCATGGTGGTGATTCGCAATTCCCCCCGGGCATGAAACTTGGCGCGCCGGGGGATTCGGTCTCGGGGAGGGGGTCCGGGGGTTACGGGATCCCGACGTGGCCCAAGTTCCAAGGTACCGGCTGGACGACGTAGGCGAAGAACCCGGAACCGAACGCGAGGACCAGCAGGATCCCGAGCGTTCTCGTGTCGGTACCGTATCCGGCGTTGCGGAAGAACCACCCCACAAATACGGCGATGAGGAAGAAGAACACCGGGAACGACCAGATCCAGTACGAGGCGAGCACGGCCGAGAGATCATCGGCGAGGACGACCGCAAGGATGGCGACGAGGACGATGGCGGCGGCGAAGATCGCGAGAGCGATCCAGGGCCGCGACGAGCGCCGGCCGGAGTACCTTCCCCTCCGCGGACGCAGGAAGAAGCTCGGGACCACCGTTCCGAAGACGAGGACCGCGGCGAAGGCGACCACCGCGATCCAGAGGACCAGGATACCGTTCATCGCCTCGAACCCGTCCTCCGGCGCTTCCCGCTCGCCCCGATGAAGCGGCGGTCCGGGGTAAAAGGCGACCGCTTCAGGGGAAACGCGGGCGGATCGTGCGAGGAGCGACCGGTAGGAACCCGCATCTGGAGTACGGAAATTAGTTCCGACCCCCCTCCTCGCCCCGACTCCCGACCAGCTCCAGTGGGCCCGAGCCCGCGCCCAGGCCCTGCGTTACCGCCAGCACCTCCCTCTACCTCCTCCCCCACCCCGAGCTCCCTCGCCCCCTCGCCTACGTGCCCCCAGGGTACCGCTCTCCCTCCCTCCACCCCGAACTCCACTACCCCGATTGCCTCCCCTTCGCGTGACCAAGCTCACCGACCGTCGGATCGCCTACCTCGTCCAACAATCCCAGAACCACTGGGACGGCGATGCTCTGCCTCAGATGGCGGGGCGCTGGGGGGTCAGTCGTCGGTGGCTCCGTCAACTCCTTCTACGTTGGCGTCGAACGGGGATCGTGCCCCGCCTCAACCCCAACCGCCGACCCCCAGGCCCTCCACTCACCGAGGCCCAACAGCAGCTCATCGCGGCAGAATGGCACCGAGGCCCTCGCGGAGCCACCCAGATCTGGAAGGTCCTCGCCCGCCAGGGAGTCCGACTCCCCCACCAGAAGGTCTACCTCTACCTGCGTGCGCAGGGCTGGGCGGTCCCGAACCCACGGAAGCAGAAACCTCGACGGCGGTGCCGGTATGAGCGGGAACATTCCGGATCGCTCGTGCACGCCGACTACCATCGAACGAGCGAAACTCACCCGCACTGCATCCTGTGGCTGGACGACGCGAGTCGGATGATCCTGGCCGGGGGCGAGTTCTCGGCAGCGACCAGCGATCACGCGATCGAGACGTTGGGGGAGGCCCTCATGGTGGCGAAGCGGTGGAATCTGACCGTGCGGGAAGTGAACACCGATCGGGGCGCGCAGTTCTACGCGAACCCGAGACAGGGTTCGGACCCGGGGTTGGGACGGTTCCAGGAGTTCCTGGAACGTCAGGGGATCCGTCACGTGGTGAGCCGAGTGAACAACCCCCAGACCAATGGGAAGGCCGAACGCCTCTGGTTGGAATACGACAAGCTGAGGTGGCGGTTCGCCACCCTGGCGGAGTGGATCGAGTGGAAGAACGACGAGGTGCACGGAGCTCTGTGGGCGCTGGAGACGCCCCGGGAAGCCTTCCAGCGGAAGCTCCCCCCGGAGAGCCTCCTCGGCCTCCATATGCGGGCGATCGATCAAATTCCGGAGGCCGCATGATGCGACGCCGCCGATCGCGTAAGGGAACTAATTCCTGTACACTACACGGTAGGAACCCGCAGGCCCCATTTATATACAAGAACTCACATTTTCGAGCGAGACACCGATGGAGAGGACCCGAGAGCGATCGATCCGACGCATCCGTGAGATGCTCGAGCGGGCCGGGTTCTTCGTGTCGGACGCGCATGGGATCCGCCCCTCGAGCTTCGATCTGGCGGCCCGGCGGGACTCCTTGCTCCTCCTCGTCAAGGTGCTCAAGAACATCGACACCCTCAACCGCAACGAGGCCACCCGACTGCTCGAGCTCGGCCGACTGTTCCCGGCGGTCGCGATCGTCGTCGGCGAGACCTCCGGCGCTTCCGTGCTCGAACCCGGGGTCGTCTACACGCGCTACGAGGCGCCGATCGTCCGGGAGGAAACGCTGCAGGAGTATGTCGAGAAGGCCCTCGCGCCGTTCCTCCTCTCAAGCCCCGGCGGAGTGTTCGCCCGCATCGACGGGGGCCACCTGCGCGAGCTCCGCGAGGCGAGAGCGTTGTCGCTGGGGGCGATGGCCTCGATCGCGGGAGTTTCGCGCCATTCCGTCCAGCTCTACGAGGACGGATCCGGCGCCGAGATGAGCGTCATCGCACGGATCGAAGAGTACTTCGGCGAACCGATCGCGGTGCCGATCGGTGTGTTCGACATCCCGAAGATGCCGGGGGGCGCTCGAGAAGCGACGCGTGACGCGCGACGGGTCTCCCAGAAGGAAGAGAGCCGGGAAGAGCCGACCGACTCGGAGGGGGCCCGCGCCCCGACCGGCGATCCCCTTCGGGACGGGGTCTTCCGCCAGCTCGACGGCATGGGCTGGGAGGTCGCGCTGACCTCCCGCGCTCCCTTCGATGCGTTCACGCGCGCGCCGCCCAGCGACGTCGAGCGCGAGATCATCCTGACCGCCATCGGAAGCCTGCGAACCGCGATCCATCGAGCCGAGGTCCTCCGCCAGCTCGCCCGGGTCGCCGAAGGTCACTCGATGTTCGTCGTCCAGGAATCGATCCACCGCAACTCGATCGGTGGCCTCCCGATCCTCTCGGTCTCGGAGTTGAGGCGTCACCGCGACCGGGACGATCTGATCGACGTGATCACCGAGCGGGAACGCAAGTGATCGCCACCGGGATCCCGGGTCGGCCGGAGATCCTGCTGGTCGGAACGGTTCGCGGGTACGCTCCCGAAGTCCCCGACGTGCTCGCCGCGATCGAACGGTTCGGGCCGCGAGCGATCGGGGTCGGTCTCTCCGAGGAGGAACTCAACGGCCTCCTCGAGTACTTCGCTGGGGCGGATGCCGAGGAAGTCGTACCCCTGACCCAGGTCGAGCGTCAGGAGGTGGCGGGGCTCACGCGCTACGGGGAAGTCCGAGTGCCGAGCCCGGCGTACATCGCGATCCTCGAATGGGCCCAGAGCCGGAAGATTCCCGTGGCCGCGCTCGATGCGTCCGACCTCGGGGCCGCGGACATGTTCACGCGGCACATCGGCTACATCGAGCTCGTGCGGCGGACGCTGCGCGAGCACCGGCTCGGCCGCTATCCACCGCCCGCGCCGGGACCCGACGAGTACGCCCTCAGCTGGGACCGGACCCTCTCCTCCGGACGCGGTTCCCGCGCGTTCCTCGCCGAGCGCGATACCTTTCTCGCGGCCGCGGCGCTCGAGCTCGCGGGGGAGCACGACCGGGTCGGCATTGTCGTGGACCGGGAGCGGTTCGAGTTCGTTGCGCGGGGAATGGGCGCGCCCGCGGCGTCTCCCTCTGGGTAGGCCCGACGGTTCAGCCGTCGTCCATGCGCGCGAGGATTCGCTCGAGGGTCGAGCGCGCGGCGCGGCGGAAATCTTCGAGCGATCCCTCGTTCACCAGCATCCCGTCCGCCAGAACGAAGGCGTTGCCGATGCCCCACTTCATCTCGCGGCGATCGCGGTCGTAGAACTCTTGCAGGTCGGTTCCGTCGTCCTTGCGTCCGCGCCGTTCCAGTCGTTCGTAGCGGGTCTCGGGAGAGGAGTAGATCCCCAGCACAAAGAGGTCCCCGAAGTGGTGACGGAAGACCGTGACCTCGGCATCCGACCGGCAGCCGTCTACGAGCATCCGGGTCTCGATGAGCTTCGGCACAGCGCGCTGGGCCCACACCGCGGGTCCGTGCTTGTCGCGCTCCTCGGAAGCGATCCGGAGGACGTTCGCGTTGTTGAGAGCGAGCCCGCGCCGGCGGGTCTCGTCGCGAACGAGATCGCCCATCTTCAACGTCGCGAGCCCGACGGAGTGTGCGACCTCCACCAGCTCGTCCTTGCCCGACCCGGGCATGCCGACGGTCACGACTAGGATCATGGCAGGCGGGGAATGTCGGCGGAGGCCCCTTGCCTCGTGAGTTGAAGTTGATCGGCGCGTTGCCGGTAGCTCGTCGCCTCGGCGTCGGCGGCCCGCTGGGTCTCGGTAAACTTGTCGGCCTTGACGCGGAGCTCGGCCGCCTTCTGGGTCTTGGCCGCGGCACGCGCTTCCATGCGCGAGGCGTGGGCTTCGCGGTTGGCGACCTTCTGTTCGAGCTTCCGCGCACGGTACTGGAGCTTCGTCACGTCCGTCCCGGGGGCGGCCTTCGGGTCGGTCGAGGTGGCGGTCTTGACCTGGAGCTGCAGGGAGTCGATGTCGGCTTTGAGCTTCGGGATCGCCACCCGAACCTTGAGCGCCTTCTCCCGCAGGGTCGCGGCCTGGTGGCGTAGCCGGTCGACGTGCGTGTTGTATCGGGCGGCCCGCTGGCCGGCGCGGGCGGAGATCCGTGCGTGCTTTGCGGAGATCTCCCGGAGCTTGGTCTCATCGCCGTACTCCTGGGAGTTCCAGCGCGCTTGGCGGCTGGCGGCGACGGTCTGGGCCCGATTACTCGAGGGAGGGGGAGCCCCGCCGCTTGCCATCGACCGGTGGACCCGGATTTGCCATATATCCGTTGTGTAGCACTCGCGAGGTGCGAGCCCGGCCCTACGCGCCTCCGCCGGGACCCGGGCCGCGGCCGCCGCGCAGGCGGCTGCGGATCTGGGCCGCGCCCACGTAGTTCAGGAGCATCCCGATCCAATTGATGTATGGGAAGATGGACAGGACGGCCCCGATCCGGGGAAGATCGGTCTGGTACCGGACGCCGACCCGCCAGACCCCGATGAGGCCTCCGAGCAGCCCGATGAAGAACACGATGGCTGCGACCCCGACGAGACCGAGGGAGGCCAATACCGCCCTTCCGCCCACACAGCTATTCGTGGTGCCTCCCGGCTGGTTCAGGCAGTTGATGACCCCGACCGTGTACTGCACCTCGACGAGTGCGCCCGCGATGAGGATCGCGGCACCGACGATCGCGAGAACGGCGAGGGTCGCGGGGGTCGAGAACGTCGACGCGCGATCGCGGAGTCCGACGAACGCCTGGCGATAGTAGTACAGGCTCCCAATCAGGATCGCGAGGGAGATTGCTTCTACGCCGGCCGAGAACCAGAGCAGCGGGATCACGTTCGAGCTGATCGTCACGGTGTTGTGCGTAGTGTTGAGGAGGAGCGCTCCGCGCAGGTAGACGATCGCAACCGCGCCAGAGGCGGTCGAGATGAGGAAGGCGATCATACCGAGCAGCGAGGCGGTTCTGAACCGCTCCATCGACGGCCACTCCTCCGGAGAGGGAGGCGGTGGGGCGGGCATCTGGTAAACGTACACGGGGGCGGGGGTCGCCGCCGCAGAGGCCGGCAATGGCGTGCCGCACCGGGGGCAGAAGGCGTCGGTGTTCTCCGCGACCTGGCCGCACGCGAGGCAGACTTTCATCGAGATCCTCCCGGGCAGGACGAGACTCGAGGGGAAAAACTAGTGCTCTCGATCCGAAGCAGGAGGAGCGAGCGACCCCGTCCTCAACCCGGGGGCCGCGGCGGAGGGAGCGCCGCTCGAATGTGGGAGGCGAGGTCCGTGCGGGCGACGCGCTCCTGAGCCTTCGTGTCCCGGAGACGAACGGTCACGGTATCGTGCTCGGGGCTTTCGGGCCCGACGGTGCCGCCGTCGATCGTCACGCAGTACGGCGTGCCCGCTTCGTCCATCCGAGCGTAGCGCTTCCCGATCGTGCCCGCGTCGTCGAATTCCACCGGGATCCCGTCGCGCGCGAGATCGGCCGAGAGCGCACGGGCGTACGCGGTGTGCTCCTTGCGGAGCAGGGGGAAGACGCCCACGGCGACCGGAGCGAGGTACGGGGGGAGCTTCCAGACGGAGCGTTCCCCGTCGTGGACGAGATGGACGTCGGCGAGCGCCCAGAGATTCCGGTCGACTCCGAACGTCAGTTCGAGCACGTGCGGGAGGACGCGGCGGCCCTCTTTGGTGGTGACGCTCAGATCCTTCGTCGAGCCCTGCCCGTGGCGGGTCAGATCGTAATCACCTCGGTAGTGGACCGCTCCGAGCTCCTTGTAGCCCCCCAGGCTCTCCAGATGGACCTCGAGGTCGAACTGGATCCGGTTGTAGAACGCTCGTTCGGCGTCGGACTTCTCGAAGAGGCGGATGCGATCGGCCGGGTACTTGAGCACGTCCCGGTAGAACCAGTAGGACTGCACCATGTGATAGACGTAGAACTCGGGCAGCCCCGATTCGACGAGCTTCTCGGCGCTCACCCGCTCCGGGGACTCCTCCCCGCGCTCTCGAGCCGGGACGCGAAGCACGGGGAGTTCCTCGTGACGGACGCGGTCGAACGGAACCGGGAACGACGCCGGGTCGAAGAAGATCTGGAGCTCCGCCTGCGTGAACGCTCGCATTCGGAACAGGATCTGACGCGGGGCGATCTCGTTGCGGTAGGCTCGGCCGATGACGGCGATCCCGAGGGGGAGCGCGCGGCGCCCCACGTCCCACATCCGGGGGAAGGCGAGGTAGCTTCCCTGGGCGGTCTCGGGCTGCAGATAGGCCCGCTCGCCGCCGGTCACTCCGAAGTCGAGCCCGAACATCATGTTGAACGGCCGCGGTACGCTCAGCGTCCGCTTCCCGCAACTGGGGCAGGAGACCGTGGACTCCGCGAGGATCGTTCCGATCTGGGCGGCAGAGAGACCATCCAGACCCTCGGGGCGGACCTTCTCCAAGAGCGTGTCGGCGCGGAAGGCCGAGTGGCACGAGTCGCAGCTCACCTCGGGATCCGTGAAGTTCTCGAGGTGGCCCGAGGCGCGGACCACCGCTTCCGGGAGGATCTCGGCCGGCTCGATGAGATGATAGTCCTCGGAGAGGCCGAGGAACCAGGCACTCCACGTGTCCTCGATGCGGCGCTTCAGGGCGGCGCCCAGCGGGCCATAGTCGTAGAGTCCCTGGGCTCCCCCGTAGATCTCGGCGGAGGGCCACAGCACGCCTCGACGGCGTAGTAGCGCGAACAGCTCGTCGGTCTTCATGCCCCGCGTCCTCGCCTCCCCGGCCGGACGATAACCTGTTCGGTCACCCGGGTCACGATCTGGTACGCGGGATCGTCCGGCGGCAGGCGCAGCACGAGCGGGGGGACGGTCCCCTCCGGATCGATCCGGGCCGAGCTCGGCAACCCGAGCCAGTTCCACGGCTCGACGAGAGCGGCGCGCGCGAGGAAGCGGCTCGACACCCGTTCCCCATAGAGCCGGCTCGATACGTACGCGAACTCCAGCTCTCGCCAGATCGATGGGGCGTGGAGCATCGCGTTGTCCGTCCCGAGCAGCACGGAGAGCCCGAGCTTCTCCATCGTGGCGAGCGCCGGACGCCGACCGAACAGTGCGTTGGAGCGCGGACACACCGCGACGCTCGTGCGGGCATCCCGAACCGTCTCGAAGTCCCCCCGCGTCGCGTAGGTCATGTGGACGAGGAGATCCGCCGGGGGTCGAGGTAGGCATCGACCCGTTCGCGCCGTTCCTCGCTGGCGTGCAGGGCGTAGCGCTTCTTCCGGGCGCGGCAGCCACGGGCTACGACGCGGCGGGCCTCGGTCGATTCCTCTCGGGCCGAGGCGAGCCCCACTCCGTCGGCGATCTCGAGCAGCTCGGAGAGCTCGGTGCGCTCGATCGGCCGAGCGAGAGGTCGACCGAGCGCGACGACCCGGATCCCGAGACCCTGGGCGGCGCGCCGGAGCATCCGCACGCCGGCCACGCCCTCCTCGCGGAAGTCGATAACGGCCCGAACGCCCTCCCCGACCATTCGACCCAGCGCGAGGCGCACCGCGGCGCGCTTCTCGGCCGGGGTCGCCGCGGCGAGCAGGCGGAACTTGAACCCATGGGGAGGTCCCACCATCTCCCGGAAGGGGATCGGGGGCGGCTCTCGAGCGGAGACGGCGTCCCCGAGATGGGTGTGCGAGTTGACGGGCGGAGGGGCTACGATCCCTCGAATCCGACGGACCCGCCCGCGGGTCGAATCCGTTCCGATCTGGCCCACCTCGACGATGCGTTCGCCCTCGAACCGGACGTACGCCGAGCGCACGCCGTCGGAGTCGAAGATCGATCCCTCGACGATCAGGGGCACGCACGTGCCACGGAGCCGCGCGATATGAAGCCCTCCCCGAGGCAAACGGCTTTGGCCCGAGCGTTCTCCCCCGGCCGAACGTGTATGGCTCCGAAACTGCGGACGAACGACCGAGACCTCCTGATCGTGGGCCACGTCAACGTGGACCGATTCCTTTCCGTCGCGGCCTTCCCCGGTCGTGATTGCACCGTGCCCGTACTCGCCAGCCGGACCCGTTTGGGGGGTCCGGCGAGCAACATCGCCCGGGTCGCCGCGAGCTACGGGGTGCGGACGAGCCTGTGGAGCCGCCTCGGAGACGGATTCCCGGCCGAGTTCTGGCAGCGCCTGCGCAAGGACGGGATCGATCTCTCCCTGACGGAGCGGCTCCGAAGCGGGCCGACCCCGACGTGCTACATCGTGGAGGACTCTCACCACGGCCAGCGGACCTTCATCGAGCAGGGCGTGATGGGAGCCGAGGCGGCGACCGCGAAGGTCCCCGCGTCCGCGATCGCCCGGCACACCTGGGTGCACCTGGCGACCGGAAATCCCGACTGGTACCTTCGGATCGCCGCGGCCGCACGAGCGGCGCAGGTCCGTATCGCCTTCGATCCCGCCCAGGAGATCCATTACCGATGGGATCGCCGAAGGCTGCGCTCCATCCTGGAGCAGAGCGAGATCCTGTTCGGGAACATCTCCGAGATCGAGCGGGTCGGACGACTGTTGGGGGTGTCGCGCGTGGAGCGCCTGACCGAACGGGTCCCGCTCGTGATCCGGACCGAGGGCCGCCGGGGGGCGAGCGCGTTCTCCCGCGCCGGGCGGGTCCACGTCGCCGCCGCGCGCCCGCACCGTATGGTGACGCTCGTGGGGGCCGGGGACGCATTCCGCGGTGGATTCTACACGGCGTGGTTCGCGGGGGCCGACCTCGGCCGGTGCGTCGGAGCCGGCACGCGGGCGGCGGCCCGTTGGATCGAAGGAAGCTGGGCGGGCGGGTCGCACCGCCGGCACGCCTAGGAAACGATACGGCGATGGAGATGCGCGCGTTCCGGCACCTCATCTCCATCGAGGTCGCACGGAGCCGACTACTCCGCGAGGCGCGTCCGATCGACCGGACCGAGCGTGTCCTGTTGGACACGGCGATCGGGCGAGTGGCCGCGCGAACGGTCCGCGCCCCGCGACCGATCCCCGCGTTCCCGCGCGCCACCTGGGACGGCTACGCCCTCCGAAGTGCCGACGTCGCACGCGCCAGCCGCACCAAGCCGGTGCACCTGCGGATCGTCGGCGAGGTGTACGCGGAGGGGCGGTTCGATCGTCCGGTGAAGGCCGGGGAGTGCGTCGCGATCGCGACCGGCGCTCGACTCCCCGTCGGTGCCGACACGGTCGAGATCTTCGAACGGGTCCGCCGCACCGGATCGAACATCGTGCTCGGCCACCCCGTCGCGGCCGCCGTGCGGATCGCACAGCGAGGAGAGGATTTCGCTCGCGGAGCGAAGATCGTGGCGGGCGGGGAAGTGCTAAGCCCCGCGGCGATCGGCGGGATCGCCGCGATCGGGCGGGAACGTGCCGAGGTGTACGCCCGCCCCATCGTTGCGATCCTTCCCAACGGTAACGAGCTCCTCGCCCCGGGTCGGCCGTGGAAGGCAGGCGGGATCTACGACTCTAACAACGCGACGCTGGGCGCGGTCATCCGCGCCACCGGAGGAGTCCCGCGCTCCGAGCCCCCGATCGCCGACGATCCTCGAGCGATCGAGCGCGCCATTCGTGCGGCGCTCCGCCGCAGCGATCTCGTGCTCGTCACCGGCGGGAGCTCCGTCGGGGAGCACGACTATCTCCCTCAGATCCTTCCCCGGATGGGGCGCTTACTGTTCCGTGGGATTGCCGTGCGCCCCGGCAAGCCGACCCTCGCCGCCGTCCGAGGCGGGCGGCTCATCGTCGCGATGCCCGGCCACCCGACGTCCTGCCTATCGAATGCCTACTGGCTGCTGCTCCCGGTGCTCCGACGTCTCGCACGTCTCGTAGGCCCGGGGTGGGAGGAGATCCGGGTGCGGCTCGCCGCCTCCCCCGATCGCCCGAGCCCGGACCTGACCACGGTCGTTCCGCTGCGCCTCGAGAGAGGGCTCGCCTATCCCACGTTCCACGACTCCCACGCGATCACGAGCCTCTCGGGGGTGGGCGCCTTCTCGATCGTTCCGCCGGGCGGTGCTCCGTTGCGGCGCGGATCCATCGTCGGTGCCTACCGCCTGCTCCCGCCGCTCGGGCCGGCGTAGGACGGTTCCCCGCGGGCCCGCCGCCGGCGCGAACGGTTATGCGCCGTGGTCCGGTGGGGGGAACGTGTCCCGGAAGGACCTTCGGATCGCTCTCGTGTCCATCGAGGGAACCAATTGCGATCAGGAGCTCCGGGTAGCGTTCGAACATCTCGGCACGTCCCCGGAGATCGTCCATCTCAAGCAGCTCGAACGCCGCGAGGTGGAACCTTCCGAGCGACGCACCCTCTCGGACTTCCAAATGGTGCTGTTCCCCGGAGGGTTCTCTGGGGGCGATTACGTCCGAGCCGGTGCGATCTTCGCCGCGCGGATCCGCGCCTCGATCGGAAACGACCTCGAGGCGTTCATGCAGAGCGGTCGGATCGTTGGAGGGATCTGCAACGGCTTCCAGATCCTGACCGAGCTCGGGATCCTGCCCGGCAGGTCTTCCGGGAGGCTCGGGACCCCCGAGGCCGCGCTCATCACGAACGACTCTGGTCATTACGAGTGTCGGCCGACCTTCGTGGCCTGGGACGGAGGCGCTTTCCCTCCGCTGCGGGACACTCCGCGGGGGGAACGATTCCTCTTCCCGTCCGGCCACGGCGAGGGCAAGCTGGTCCTCTCGGGTCGACCCGGAGAGCGCCTCCGAGCCCTCGAAGAGGCCGGGCAGATCCTGTTCCGCTGGGTGGCACCGGACGGGAGCACCGCGGTGTACCCGTGGAACCCCAACGGTTCGGAAGGCAATGTGGCGGGCCTCGTCAGCCCGCAAGGCAACGTCTTCGGATTGATGCCCCATCCGGAGCGGTCCTTCTTCCGCGCGCAGGCCCCCGACTGGACTCGCACCGAAAGCGCCGATGGATTCGGGGACGGCTACCGCTTCCTCGAGGCCGTGGTCGACTACGCAGATCGCCACGGCTGAAACGACCGCTCGGGACTTGACGGACCCGAGAGGCCGCGACGGCTAGTGTAGTGTCCTCGTCAGTTCTACGTTTAACTGGTGCTTCTGTATCTTTGACAAGATCGCGTCGGCCGTAGCCCTCCAGATGAACGGTTTCGGGACCTCGTTGTACCGCTCGATGTAGAGCTTCACGGCCCCAATCAGCTCGAGTTCGCTGCGGAAGGTTCCCCGACGAATCCGCTTGTCGGTAATCTCCTTGAACCACCGCTCGACCTGGTTCAACCAAGACGAGCTGGTCGGAACGAAATGGAAGTGAAAGCGCGGGTGCCGCAGAACCCACCGCTTCACTCTCGCCGTGCGATGCGTAGCGAGGTTGTCGAGGATCAGGTGGAGGTCCAACTCGGGAGGAGTGGTGCGGTCAATGGTTCGGAGGAAGGTCAGGAACTCCTTCGCTCGGTGCCGTTTGTGGCATTCCCCCACGATCTTTCCGCTGAGGATATCGAGCGCCGCGAAGAGGTCGGTGGTCCCGTTCCGCCGATAGTCGTGGGTCTGTCGCTCGGGGATGCCTTCGCGCAAGGGGAGGATCGATTGGGTCCGATCGAGCGCCTGGATCTGGGTCTTCTCGTCGACGCTCAGCACGACGGCATGCTCGGGGGGATTGAGGTAGAGGCCGACAACATCCCGGAGCTTCTCCTCGAAATGTTTGTCCTTGCTGAGCTTGTAGTGCTCCAGTCGATGTGGCTGGAGCCGTCGCGCCCTCCAGATCTGGTGAATGGTGTTGGGGCTCACACCGTACCGTGCGGCCATCGTCCGAGTGGACCAGTGAGTGGCGTTCGGGGGCTTGGTGTGCAGCGTGTCGTGGACGATTGACCGAATCGTGGAGTCGGGAATCTGCAGCGGTCCACCGGCTCGAGGGGCGTCCTGTTCGAGACCGGGAAGGCGAAGGTGGTGGAAGCGATGGCGCCAAAGAGCGCAGGTGTTGGCTTGGACGCCGAGCTCCTCGGCGATCTGCTTGTTCTGAGCCCCTTCGGTGGCCCTCAGGACGATCTTGGCCCGGAGGACGAGGCGATGAGGGGTCGAGTGGCCCCTCGCCCAGCTCTCGAGGCTGTCCCGTTCCTCCAGCGTGAGAGACAATGGTGGGGCGACTCGCACATGGCCCCCAAGACCTCCCCGGTTATAACCGTAGCCATTCAGAGGACGCTACACTAGACCTGTGGCTCCCGGCTCGTCGCCGAGGGGAACGAAAACCTCCGCACTTCGAGGGTCTCCCCCTCCACGCGGCGGGATACGACGAGCTCCTCGAGCCCGCCACGTGCACGCCACCGTTCGAGGAGCCGGCGCACTGCAGCAGGGGTTTGGAGCGATGACCCGACCAGGTACGCGCTCGCGTGCGGGGCGAGATGTTCGGGTAGCTGATCCAGGATACGTTCGCTCGTACGGGTGCCGTCCGGTCCCGCGTCCAGTGCGAGGTTGTGCCACCGATCCGGATCTCGCTCCGTCGTAGCGGTAGGGAGGTACGGTGGATTCGCGAGGATCCGGTCGAAGCGCCCGAGCCCACGGGCGAGATCGGTGCGCACCGTCTCGAGATCGAGGTTCTCGGCCCTCGCTACTCGACGCACGCGTCGCAGCGCGTACGGATTCCGATCGGTCGCGACCACCCGTGCGCCGCATCGAGCTGCAGCCAGCGAGGCGATTCCGCCACCCGTCCCGATCTCCAATACGGACGTGCCCCGGGGGACCTGGGCGTACGGTACCAGCAGCAAGGAATCCGCCCGAGGGGGATAGACGGGGTCGGAAGCGGTCACCTGCGTGTCCTCAGGGCGCGTGTCGCCGTGTGACGGCCCGCGATGGCTTATTATCCGATTGACAGGTACCGGGATGTTTGTGGAGTTATTGTCTGTGCCTCGGCGTCTCGCTGCTCCGGTAAAGATCGGCATTACCGGCCTGCCCGGTTCCGGGAAGACCCAGACCCTACTGCGGATCATCCAGCTGCTCGAGCAGGAGGGGGTCAGCGTCGGCGGAGTCGTGACCGAGCCGATCGTCGAGAAGAACCGGCGCAGAGGCTTCCAGATCACGGACTGGATGACAAAGGAGCACGAGGTCTTTGCCCACGAGGACATGAAGTCCCGCGTCCGCTCCGGCCGCTACGGCGTCAACGTCGCAGCGCTCGAGGGGCTGGGCACCCGGGCCCTCGCCGAGGCGCGTGCGTCCGCCGACGTCATCGTCATCGACGAGGTCGGCAAGATGGAGGTCGAGAGCGACGTGTTCACCAAGGCGATCGTCGATACGCTCGGGACGAACAAATCGATCGTGATGACGCTGCACAAGAAGTCGCGCAATCCGCTGCTCCAGGACATCCGGCGGCGCGACGAGCTCCGCCTGCTCGAGGTGACGCCCGTGAACAAGAACCTGCTCGCGTTCAAGGTCGTCCACCTCCTGACCGGACGCGCGCACTGACCCGGCCCACGCACCCGCGGGCCCCGTTCGGCGGAGGTATGTCGGAGGAGTTCGGGACCGTGCTGTCGCGCGAAGGCGGCACCGACCTCGCGCTCCCCCTCACGGCCCCGCGCCGGGGACCCGCCCCGCGTCAGGCGGTCTTCTACAACCCCGCGATGGCCCTCGATCGAGACATCGGGGTCGCCTTCGCGAATGCCCTCGCCGTGCGACGCGGAACTCCGATGCGCGGATGGGAGATGCTCTCGGCGACGGGGGTGCGGGGACTGCGCATGGCCAACGAGTCCGGGCTCTTCTCCTTCCTGCTGCAAACCGAGGCCCATCCCGAAGCCGCGGTGGTCCTCGGCATGAACGCCGAGCAGTTCCGGTCTCGAGGAGTGCTCGCGCGGGCGGGCGATGCCCGGGAGATCCCTCCCGAGGCCCCCTTCGATTACGTCGATCTCGACCCGTATGGCACGCCGGTGCCGTTCCTGGCGACCGCGCTCGGGTCGCTGGCCCCGGGCGGGGTCCTCGCCGTAACCGCGACCGACATGATGGTGCTCGCCGGGGTCCAACCGAAGGTCTGCGCGCTCCGATACGGCGCGCACCCGGTGCGCGGGCGGCTCGGCCCGGAGGGCGGTCTCCGCATCCTTCTCAAACACCTCTCAGAGGCGGCGCGCGCGCGGGGGCGTGTTCTTCACCCCCTGCTCTGCTATCTTCACGATCACCACGTCCGCGCCTACGTCGAGATCGCCCCGAGGCTTCCGACGACCGGCCCGGACCCCATCTCGCTGATCGATCCAGCCTCGTGGACCGGTCCGTCGCTCGGGAGCTCCGGACCGGTGGGCCCGATGTGGGTCGGGGCGCTCTTCGATGCCCCGCTGGTCCGGTCGATGCGGGCGCCCGCCCGGGCCGAGCGTCCGCGAGAGATCGCCGGATTCCTCGCCCGGCTCGCCGAAGAGGCCGAGGTCGACCGACCGTTCTACTACGAGTGCAACGAGCTCGCTCGCGCGCTCGGTCTGGCCCAGCCGCCGCCGTACGTCGCGATGCATGACGGCCTCATCGAAGCGGGCGCGCGGTGTGCCCGGACGCATGCGCGTTCCGGAGCGTTCCGATCCGATGCCCCTCGGTCCACTGTCGAGCGTGTGGCGACCCAGGTCCGCGCGCGGGTCCCCGAGCCGGCGGGCTAGTCCCAGAACGTCCGGGTCCGGGCGTAGTTGCGTTCCGCTCGAACGAGTTCGGTGATGAACTCGTCATCGCTGCGGTAGAGGCGGAGCAGGAGCCGTCGGGCGGTATCGGGCCCGACGCCTCGAGCGGCGAGCGCCCAGAGCGCGCGCTCACCGTAGTGCGCGACGAGCTCCGCCGAGGTGTAGGCGGCTCGAACGAGGACCTCCGTGTCGTGCGAGGTCCCCTTCGGTCCACTCGGGCCCCGCGTGCGGGTCGGTCCCTTGCCGGTGGCCCGCCACTTGCGCTTCGCGTACCGCACGAGGCGATCAATGTCCTCCGTGCGGCGGGGGGAGAGCACCGCCGAGAGCGCTCCTTTGCACAGTCGGCAGATGCTTCCTCCCTCCGTACGGTAGCGGGCCGGTGTCGTCGTCCGGATGAAACCGCATCGCAGGCAGACGAGCGTGAGGGGTTCCTGATCGAGCCGTTGACGCAGCGCCTTCAGGAGCGTCGGAGGCGGCGTGTCGCTCATCACCCGCCAGCGGAGGCGTTCGATCGGCCCGTCCGAGAACGGTGAGGAAGGCGCCGCCTCGATCCGGATCGTTCCGTCTCGTACCCCTTCGAGGATCGTCCGCGCGTGCTCGATGTCGTATCGGTCATGGAGGGTCTTCTCCAGGGTCTCTTCTCCGAGCGGATTGGTGCGCGATGCGTCCAGGAGCGGGTCGAGGGTTCTCAGGTCGCGCGGGTCGGCCGAGCGGGAGATGACGCCGAACTTGCGCGCGACCGTGACGAACACCCAGCGGTAGTCGAGCCCCGAGGGCACGATCCGCTCGATCAGCGGCTCGAGCGCCTCGGGAGGCAGCGCGAAGGCATCCCGCAGGGTCGCGGGATCGACCGCGACCGGCATCTCCAGGACGAACCACGTCGGTTCGACCGATGCGATCTCGACCCGGGCTCCAAGCCGGTCGGTCAGCGTCGCGGCCGTCGCAACGGCGAGGGTCTCGTTCGTGCGCGTACCGAAGCAGGCGCCGAACAGGGCGACGCGCGCCCGTGACGTCACCGTCACGCGCGTGTCGTCGGGGATCGCGTCGAGAGCCGCGGCCCCCGCCCGACGGGCCACGAGTGCCGCCCGGTCCGGTGGAGAGATCGGGTACTCCTCGAAGTTTCCCGTGCGCCGCAGCCGACCGATCTCCTGGGCCACATCGAACGGAACGGGGATGTCCTCTCCCGCCCACCGAGGTTCCTGGCCGATCTCGTTGACGGACTCGACGAGCAACTCCCCGTCGCGGTGTTCGACGACCTTCCACGTTCGGCCGTGGAGCAGGAAGATCTCCGCCGGCTGGGCCAGGATCTGGGTCAGGACGAACCGCTCGTCGAGCGTTCCGATGAGCTTGCGCGTCGCGAGGTCGCGGAGCCGGTAGGTCCGCTCGTCCGGGATCAACGACAGCGTGGAGTAGAACCGGTCGAGGGTGCCGCGGCCGGGGCGGATCTGCGTGCCGGCCTCGCGGGCGAGCCCGAGCCCTTCGAGGTAGACGATGAGGCTCTCCCATTCGACGTCCGAGAGCTCGGAAGCCGGAGCGGCCCGGCGCAAGAGCGCGATCAACCTCGCCTTGTCGACCGCCCCGTCGGTCCTCAGCGCCGCGACGATCTGTTGCGCGGCGGCGAGGCGGTTGCGGGTACGCCACCGGGTCGGTTCGACCACCCCGGCCCGAGCCCGACGCGCCAGGATCGCGGCCTCCTCCAGATCGTCGAGATCCAGGCAGAGCACAGTTCCGTGGATCGTCCGATCGAGCCGGTGACCCGAGCGACCGACCCGCTGAACGAGCGGCCGGCCTGGTGCGGGGAACCGAACTGGACCACGTGGTCGACCTCGCCGACATCGATCCCGAGCTCGAGGGAGGAGGTGGCGACGAGCGCCCGAAGCTCCCCGGCACGGAACTGCCGCTCGGCCTCCTCGCGAACCTCGCGCGAGAGCGAGCCGTGGTGCACGGAGATGGCGAGGTCCGGGGCGAGCCGGTTCAGCCGAGCTCCGAGGCCCTCCGCGGTCGGGCGCGTGTTGACGAAAACGAGCGTGGTCCGATGCGCCCGGATCTCCTCTTCGAGCGCCCGGAGCGCGGGGAGGAGCACGTCGTCGGCCTTCAGCTCCTCGACCAGCGCCGGATCGAGCGGGGGGAGATCGGTGCGCGGACGTCGGGCCTCGAGGACGAGCTCCCGTGGGCGACCCGCGGACCGGACCTCGACCCGGCGCGGCGCCGGCGAGAGGAACCGCGCGACCTCCTCGGGGTTGCCGATGGTCGCCGAGAGGCCGACCCGTCGAACGGGGCGACCGACCCAGGCATCGAGCCGCTCGAGCGTCAGGGCCAGTTGCGCCCCTCGATCCGACGGCGCGAGCTCGTGGACCTCGTCGATCACGACCGTGCGGACCTGCTTCAGGGTCTGGCGAAGACGGCTGCCCACCAGCAGCAGCTGAAGGGTCTCGGGCGTCGTGAGCAGTAGGTCCGGCGGCTTCCGGGATTGGGCCGTGCGCTGTGAGGTCGACGTGTCGCCGTGACGGACCGCGGCGCGGAGGCCGACATCCCCGGCGAGCCCCACGAGCCGGTGCTCGAGGTCCCGGTTGAGGGCGCGGAGCGGCGTGACGTACAAGAGACTCACCGCAGGGGAGGGATCGCGCAGCTGGAGGGAGAGTAGAGGGAGGAGCGCTGCCTCGGTCTTGCCGCTCCCCGTCGGGGAGAGGAGGAGGGCGTCGGAGTCGGTGTGCAAGAGGGGCATCGCGAGGCGTTGGATCTCGGTGAGCTCCCGGATCCCTCGCCGGGCGGCGGCCTCGACCAGGCGGGGGTCGAGAAGGTCGAGCGGAGCAGCGGCCTCGGGGGCGTTCATACGCAATCGAGATCGAAGGAGGCGTGCGGGGAAAGGCGTGGCGGGGGGACCGTCGCGATCCGGCCGGCAACCGTTTTTGCGGGCGGCGGCATCCGCTTGCTCCTTCGATGGTCGATCGTTCCGCGGATGCCGTCCCTACCCAGCGGACCGGCGAGGTGGTGCACCGTATGGCCCAGGGCGGCGGGCCGATCGTGGTCGCGATGTCCGGCGGGGTCGATTCCTCGGTAGTGGCGGCGCTCGCCTTCGAGGCCGTCGGAGATCAGGCGATCGCGGTGACCCTGACCGGGCCCGCGGTCGCACGTAGGGAGGTCGAGCGGGCGGCCCGCGTCGCCCGGACGATCGGCATCGAACACCGGCCGATCGAGGTCGATCCGCTCGCCCTCGCATCGTACCGCGAGAATCCGTCCAACCGGTGCTTCTTCTGCCGTTCGATCGAGGCCGAGGCCCTAACGACCGAGGGTGCGAAGCGGGGAGCACGCCAGTACGTCGACGGGATCCACCTGGACGACCTCAGGGAGGAGCGGCCGGGCATTGCGGCGATGGAGCGGGCGGGATTCCGCCATCCCCTCGCGAGCGCGGGCTGGCGGAAGGTGGACGTCCGCCGCGAAGCCCAGCGGCGCGCGCTCCCCAACTGGGACGAGCCGTCGGACGCCTGCCTCGCCTCGCGGATCGCGCACGGGGAGCCGATCGATCGTGAGCTGCTCTCCCGCATCGAACGCGCCGAGGAGCTCGTTCGTGCGCTCGGCTTCCGACAGGTGCGCGTGCGGGTCCGGGATGGGGCCGCCCGTATCGAGGTCGAGCCCGAAGGGGTCGGACGGCTCTCGGTCCCGAGCGTCACGTTCCCGCTGACCGAGCAGCTGATCCGTCTCGGATTCGCCCATGTGACGATCGATCCTGCGGGGTATCACGGGACTCGTCCCCCCGTCGGCGCGCAATGAGCACCGCCCCCTCGATACGCCCCGAACTCACGGGGCGGTTCCAGCTCGAGACCGACCTCGTCCCGCAGGGCGATCAGCCCGCCGCGATCGCCGAGCTCGTGAAGCGGATCGAGCGGAAAGAGAAGTACGTCACGCTGCTCGGAGTGACGGGCAGCGGGAAGACCTTCACGATGGCCCACGTGGTGGCGCGTCTCCAGCGTCCGACCCTCGTCATCTCCCCGAACAAAACGCTCGCCGCCCAGCTCGTCAGCGAGTTCCGGGCGCTCTTCCCGCACAACGCGGTCGAGTACTTCGTCAGCTACTACGACTACTACCAGCCCGAGGCCTACGTTCCCCAGATCGATCTGTTCGTCGAGAAGGACGCGTCGATCAACGAGGAGATCGACCGGCTCCGGCACCGGGCGACCCAGGCGCTCCTGACCCGTCGGGACGTCCTGATCGTTGCGTCGGTCAGCTGCATCTACGGACTCGGCTCCCCCGAGGACTACCGAGCCTCCGTGGGCGAACTCACCGTCGGTCAGGAGATCGGGCGCCAGGACCTGCTCGAGCACTTGGTCCGGATGAAGTACGTCCGCAACGACTACGAACTCAAGCGCGGCCGGTTCCGCGTCCGAGGAGGGACGATTGACGTGATGGGCGCCGGGGAGACGATCCACCGGATCTCCCTCGAGGGTCGCACGGTCGGATCGATCGCCGAACTCGATCCGGTGACGCAAGAGGAGGTCCGGGAGATCTCGAACCTCGCGATCTTCCCCGCCACGCACTTCCTGACCGTCGACGAGCGCCTGCGCGGGATCCTCGAGGAGATCAACACCGAGAAAGATGCGCGCGTGCAGGAGTTCGTACAGGCCGAGAAGATCGTCGAGGCGCAGCGCCTCAAAGGACGGACCGATTACGATCTCGAGATGATCCGCGAGACGGGCTACTGCTCCGGGGTCGAGAACTACTCGCGTTACTTCACCGGGCGCAAGGCGGGGGATCCACCGTACACGCTGCTCGACTTCTTCCCGGAGGACTTCCTCGTGTTCATGGACGAGTCCCACGTCTCGGTCCCCCAACTGCAAGGGATGTACAAGGGGGACCGGAGCCGCAAGGACAATCTCGTCGACTTCGGGTGGAGGCTCCCGTCCTGCCGAGACAATCGGCCCTTGAAGTTTCCGGAATTCCTGACCCACGTGCCCCAGCTCGTGTTCGTCTCGGCCACGCCCGGCCCGTTCGAACGGAAGGCTTCGAGCGGCATCGTGGAGCAGATCATCCGGCCGACGGGCCTGGTCGACCCTCCCATCGAGGTCCGACCGATCGAGGGCCACATCACCGACCTCGTGCACGAGCTCGAGGCCACGGTCGCGCGCGGGGATCGCGCGCTCGTCACCACGCTGACGAAGGCGACCTCCGAGGAGCTCGCGAGCTACCTCGCGAACCGAGGGATGAAGGTCCGCTACCTGCACTCCGAGATCGAGACGCTCAAGCGGATCGAGATCCTGCGCGATCTCCGCCTCGGACGCTTCGACGTGCTCGTGGGGATCAACCTCCTGCGGGAGGGGCTCGATCTCCCCGAGGTCAGCTTCGTCGCGATCCTGGACGCGGACAAGGAAGGCTACCTCCGGAGCGAGACCTCCCTCATCCAGACGGCCGGGCGCGCGAGCCGCAACGTCGAGGGCCGCGTCGTGCTCTACGCCGACCGCGTGACGGGATCGATGGCGCGCGCGATCGCCGAGATGAAACGACGGAGGGAGTCGCAGGTCGCCTACAACCGCGAGCACGGCATCGTGCCCGAGTCGATCCGCAAGGAGGTCCGCGCGCTCCTCGCCGCCGACGAGAACGCGCCGTCCGGAGAACTGTCGGTCTCGGGCCTCGGCAGGAAGTGGAAGGAACAGCTGCCGCTCTTGCTGGCCAACCTGGAGGAGGAGATGCGCCTGTCCGCGGAGCGGCTCGACTTCGAGGAGGCCGCGCGCATCCGGGACCGCCTGCGGACGCTGCAACGGGAGGCGCGTGACCCGAAGCGCCGGGCGTCCCGCCCGACCGCGAGATAAACCCTGTTTGCCCGGGAGCGAAAGGGTGTTTTAGGGGCGCCGGATAGCCCCGGCGATGCCGACCACGCCTAGCGAACCTCGCGCCGGAGGACTCGCGGGCCTGCGTCGCGGCGGCTCGATGACCGAGCTGTTGTTCCTCTACGAGTGCGAAACGCTCCGCCCGACCCAGCTGCGGCCGGTCGCCGAGCGCCTCGGTCTGACCGTCCAGGCGGCCTCCCACACCTACCGCCAGCTCGCCCGCCGGGGCTTGGTGACCACGCGCGAGGGTCGGTACTGCCCGACCTTCGAAGGGGTTGCGTGGTTGCACGAGACGCTGGGGCGTCTGGAGGACGACGTACGTCGGCGGCTCGCGCATCTTCATGTCATACGCTCGACTCGGGCGATCGCGCTCGCGGACCTGCGTGCGGACGATCCGGTCTCGCTCGAGATCCGTGACGGCCTGCTCTCGGCTCGTCCGGGCTCCTCGGGGACCTCGCGAGGTCGCGTCGCCCGGGGCGGGGCGAAGGGTCGGATCGTCGAGGTCGCGGACCTGGAGGGGATCGTCACGCTCCAGCCGGCGACGGTCTCGGTCCGCACGCTATCCGAGACCGATCTCGCCGATCCGCGACTCTCCGAGCGCCTACGGGCGCTCGTCGGCCACGAAGGAGAGTATCTCGCCGCCGAAGGCCTGGAACCGTTCGACGCGCTTCAACGGGCGACCGGTCGGCGGATCCACCGGTTCGCCGTGGGCGCCGCCGGCCGGGCGGCGGCCCGGCTCGGGGTACCGAGCACGATCGTGGTGATGGACCGGGACCTGCCGCGTCTGTTGGCCGAGTTCTCGGGATCGGACCCTCCCCCCCTCGATGTGCTTCCCCTACCGAAGGGGGCGCGTGTGCTACGCGAGCGGCGCGACCGGGCTTGACGCGAGCGCCCGCAGGGCCCGGCGGACATCGTCGATTCCCCGGACTTCACGGGCCCCGGCCGCACGCAATTCTCCGTAGATCTCGGTCGCCCTCCCCCCGGTGAAGTCCCGGTCGGCGATGGGCGGTTTCGCCACCAGGAAGATCGGCACGCGGGTAGAGAACGGGAGGAGATCTTCGAGGTTCGCGAGGTTGGCCGGTCCGATGGCGACGGGGGCGACCACGATGGCCCGGGCCCTTCGCAGCAGGGAACGATGGCGCTCTCGGACCTCCGGACCTAGCGGGGCGAACGGAGCCTCGATGGGTGCCGCTACGGCCAGCGATTGGGCGACCTCCGCGTCGGAGTCGAGGAGATGCAAGGGGCCGACCGTCAGGGCGTAGCCGTCGTCGGCCAGGGCCCACAGGTACGGAGCGGCGGCACCGCCCCCTCCGATCAGATGGACCGGCCCGAACCCCGAGCCGGGGCCCGGCGCCTCCACGGCGACGGCGAGGCGATGCGGAATGAGGTACGGCATGCCGGTCCGCGGCTCCCGTCTCAGGTCGGCGACGACCCCCCACACTCGGACCAGCAGCTCCTCGGAGAGGACCTCCATGGGCGCTCCGTCCGCGACGCGCCGACCCCGGGAGAGGACGACGATGCGATCCGCGAACCTCGCGGCGAGGTTGAGGTCGTGGAGCGCCGCGACCACGGTGACCCCGCGGCGGTGGGACAGGTCCCGTACGCGGGCGAGGAGGTCCAGCTGGTGGCCGATGTCGAGGTGAGAGGTCGGTTCATCGAGCAAGAGCAGCGGGGTCGTCTGCGCGAGAGCTCGCCCGAGCACGGCCCGTTGCCGCTCCCCCCCACTGATGGAGAGGATCCCATCGTCCGCTCGGTCGGCGAGCCCGACCTGCTCCAGGATCGAACGCGCGAGATCGTAGTCCTCCGTGGAATCGCCTTCGAGCCCACCGTGGAGGGCATAGCGTCCGTACATCACGTAGTCGAGGAGGCGGACGTCGTCGCGCGGGCTCTCTTCCTGGGGGAGCCAGGCGACCCGGCGCGCGCGCTCGCGGACGGACAGGTCCTCCACCCGATCGCCGAACAGTTCGACGCGACCGGACGTGGGCGTGACGAAGCCGAGCACCGTCCGCAAGAGGGTGGTCTTGCCCGAGCCGTTGGGCCCGGCCAGCGCGACGAACTCCCCCGGGCGGACAACCAGATCGATGTCGCGCAGGGCGGGCCGGTCGCCGTAGCCTGCGCTCATGCCTTCGAAGCGCAGAGGTAGAGCGGGGGAACCGGCTTCGGTCATAGTCCTCCCATCGTGGTCATCGGCCGGCGACGGAAGAGCAGGTAAATGAAGAATGGAGCCCCGAAGAATGCCGTGAAGATCCCGATCGGTAGAACGGAACTCGAGTAGATCAGGAGCGAAGTGTCCCGGGCCCCGAGCAAGAACACCGCACCGACGAGGGCCGATCCCGGCAGGACAATCCGATAGTCGGTACCGGCGATGCGGCGGACCACGTGCGGGGAGACGAGACCCACGAACCCGATGATCCCGGTGAACGCGACGGCCACCCCGGTCGTCAACGAAGCCAGTAGGATCAGCCAGACCCGTACACGCCGCACGTCCACGCCGGCGCTCCGAGCGACATCACCGCCGAGCTGCATCAGATTGAGCTCCCGGCCGAACAAGCACAGAAGGGTTCCCGTGACCAGCAGCACCCCCATCGAGATCCCGTCCACCGTCCACGATGCGTTCCCGAGGCCCCCGAGGAGCCAGAACTCGACCTGCTCGCTCCCGATCGGATTGTACAGCAGGAGTAGAGCGAGGACGGCCGAGAGCAAGCTCGCGAGTACGACCCCCGTCAGCAACAACGTCTCGATCGAGCCGTAGCGGCTCAGGGCCACTCCCAGGATAATCAGTCCCGTCGCGATCGCGCCGATGAAGGCGAACAGCGGGAGGAACAGGTCGGCCTGAAGTTGACCGATGTGGAAGTCGAAGACGATCGCCGCCCCGATCGTTCCCCCGCTCGAGATCCCGAGGAGGAACGGGTCGGCGAGCGGGTTGCGGAAGACGCCCTGCAGCGTGGCACCCGAAACGCCGAGGGCGGCCCCGGCGATCGCCGCAAGGCCGATCTCGGGGATCCGTTCCTGCCAGATGATCTCGATGTAGGCGTTGCACAGGCTCGGCGACGCCGACGTCCCGGTGCAGGCATTGGGCAGCCCGGTGAGGATCCGGAAGACGGTGAGCGGCGGGATGAAGACGGTGCCGAGGAGAGGAGAGAGACCGATGACCACCGCTACGATGCCCAGGACGATGAGGAGCAGATAGAGCGACCTCGTGCGGCGATCCCGGGTTTTGGAGCGAGGAACCGAAGGCTCCGGAGGGGGGCCGTCCGGTTCGCTCACGGGTCTACGACGGGCTCGAAGGATAGAAGAACTCGAACAGCACGGGGAGCCCCATCAAGATCATCGTGGGATCGGGTTCGGTGAGCCAGTTCGAGTCCATTCCCAACGTGTTCCCGGTCTGCACCGCGGTCAGTTGACCCCAGAACGGGGCGGTTGCATAGTAGCTCTCATTGAGTCCGAACCCGGTTCCGTACACGAGGTAGTGGGGGTTCGCGACGAGGACCTGCTCGCCCGAGAGTTCGGGGTAACCCAGCGTCGCGTTCGCCGATATGCTGCTGCCTCCCGCCACTTCGATCAGCGATTCACCGAAGGTCCCGGGCCCGAAGGTCCAGTACCCGTTGGAGTCGACATCGTAGGTGATGAGCACGGTCGGGAAACCGGTGAAGTTGGACCCGTCCGTGATCGTGCTGACGGCCGTGGTGACATTGTAGAGTTCGGTGCCGAGCTGGGCGCTGAGTGTGTTGGCGGCCGGCCCGACCCCGAAGATCTGACCGAGCAGAGAGACATCGACCTGGATCCCGCCCAGGGTCGAGGGCTGGAGCATGAAGACGGGAATGTGGAAGGTGTCGGTGATCTGCTCGACCGCCTGGACCGACACGATCGTGGCCGCGAGCACGAGCTGCGGCGTGTCGTTCAGCAGCGCTTCGTAGTCGAAGGTCGGTCCGACCTGCACGCACATCGAGGAGGAGAGATTCCACAGCGCGATCTGGTCGGAAGAGTAGTCCGCCGAAAGGCCCCCAAAATCTGGGGCATAGCAATCGACCCCGACGACGTGGGATCGCAGGCCGAGCCGGTACACGGAGTCCATAATGTTCGGTCCTAGGACCACGATCCGCGCCGGGTCGTAGGGCATCGTCACCTGCCGGCCGAGGTCGTCCGTGAGCGTGAGATTCCCGTGGATAGAGCCGCTCGCCGAGTAGGCGTAGTACGCCGCCGTGCCGGCGATGCCCACGCCTCCGACGATGAGGAGGGCGACGACGAACCAGACCACGGAGATCGACCGGCGGGGAGGGGCCGGAGCCGAAACTGAGGGATTCAATGGCATTGGATTTTGGTCAAGCGCTCTTTAACATAAGGGTTGCGCCGCCGTCGTGCGTGGCGGCGAGGGGAGGCGCCCGGTCGGACAACAAAGGATATCTCTCCCCGCACTCCCGGAGCCCTCGGAGGGAGCATAGGCTAATCTGGTAGACCAGCGGGCTCCAGTCAGGGGGAACCATCGGTCCTCCTGTGAAGTTGGGTCTGCGGAGGGATGTGTTTCGCATCCCGATGACGAGTGACTGGAGCGCGCGGAGAGACCCGCATATCGGGGTTCAAATCCCCGTGCTCCCATTGAAAATGGGTGGCCAGACCCATCTCCGGGGGCCCTTGGGGCCTCCGGAGTTCAGTTTCTCCGTTGGCAAACTTCGTGCGGGAGAGGAGTCCGTTAGCGACCGGGGAGAGGGACCATTCTCATCTCAGGAGACCCAGCGTTTATGGCGCGCGTGCTTTCGGCGGGCACCGGATGACAGACGAGGCTCATTCCTCGGGGGTAGCTCCCTCTACACTCGAGAGCGGTCCGCTTCCGGCTCTCGCGCGCCATCTGAGGGCGCCCCGTAGGTGGAGGGGAGGTCCAGCGTGGCTCGTCATGATCGCCGATCTGGATGCGGCGAGCATCCTGACCGCGTTGGCTTCGGGAGCGAGCTTTCGCTACGATCTCGTCTGGTTTCTCGTGGCCCTCACTATACCTCTGTTCTTCATCCAGGAGGCGTCGGGACGCATCGGTGCCGTCACCGGCAAGGGGCTCGGAGAACTTACCCGGGAGCGCTTCTGCCCCCGGCTCGCCGCGACCATGGCGCTCTCCATGGCCGTCGGGGACGTCGCGATTTACGTCGCGGAGTACGCCGGCATTGCCCTGGGCCTAAGTCTATTCGGGGTTCCTCCCATCATCTCCCTTCCCATCGTGTTCGTGATCCATATCGCTCTGGTCGCGCGCGGACCGTACGCGTGGGTCGAACGGGTCCTCATCGGGGTCTCGGCTGCGGTAGTGGTCTCGCTCGCTATCGTGGTCCTCCACGTGGGACTCCTTCCGTACTCACCGGTTGCGGTCGCCGACACCCCGTCCTTCTTCCTCCTCCTCGCGGCCAACGCCGGCGCCGTCGTGATGCCGTTCATGCTGTTCTTCCAGTCGTCGGCCACCGCCGCGAAGCGCACCGCGGTATCGATCTCGCGCCAGTCCACGCTCATGGGTGCTGCCGTCAGCGAGGTTCTCATGATCCTGGTGGTCGTGATCGGAGCTGGGATCGGTGTCTCCATCGATTTCACGAACGGAGCCGAGTTCTCGGCCGTGCTCTCCGCTGCCCTGGGGCCGTACGGGGCCTATGTGCTGGGCGTGGGGCTGGTGGCAGCGGCATTCCTTGCCCTCGTGGTGGTCTCCCTTGGGAGCGCTTGGGGCGTGACCGAGTCGCTCGGTCTCTCCCCAAAGAGCACCATCTGGGTGTACGTTGTGGAGAGTGCTCCCGCGGTGATCATCCCTCTGCTCTTCCCTCAGCTCATTACCCTCGTGCTCGCCCTAATGGTGGTGATGGTCTTCATTCTCATCGTTCCCGGAGTGTTCCTCGGCAAGCTGGTTTCCGATCCAAGGGTTATGGGATCGGAAGCCTCTCGCGGCTTCTGGCGATGGGCGTTCTGGGCGAGTCTTGCTTTCGTGGTGTCGGTCGGGGTGGTGGGCGTTGTTGTCAATGCATAAGAGAACTCACAGACGAACCACCTCGACCGGCCAGATCCGTCGGTAGGCACAAGGATCGGTTCGCATGATCCACACCGGCGGGGTGTGGGTGTTCAAATCGGGTCGGTCTGGAGCAGGGCTGGCCCAACGCGTTGGGCCCGGTAGCCTCTGGAGATGGGTTCGATAAGGTCACTACGGATGGCCTCCAACGCGAGGTCCCGTGGCACGCGGCCACGAGCGGCTTCGCCGAACGGCGGTACCCTCAGAGGTTTGGTGTTGACTACGCCCTCTCGTGGGTGGAAGCGTCCGCGACCTGCGACCCACCCCGCCGCGGTCCGTTGGGGGGGGGGGGGGATCCAAGTCGTTTAGGACTTGAATAATTTAAGTACTGAACGAACATCGGTCGGCGCTCGAGAGCCTTCCTCGCTCCGGCCTGTTCATGCGAATGCCCGACTCCTCCGCGTCCGCATCGACCGCCCCGCTCGCCGGGGCGTCCGTGCCACTCGGCCCTCCCGAGATCGGGCGATTCGATCGGCGCTACGCGAACCGGGCGATGCTCTTACTCGGGGGGCTGATCGTCGTGGTGCTCTACATCGAGGCGATGCTCACGCCTTCCCTCCCCTCGATCGCGGCCCAGTTCAACGTCAGCGAGGCGCAGGTCAGCCTGGTCCTCGCGGTGTACCTCGTTTCGGGCTGCGCGCTCGCCCCGATCATCGGCAAACTCGGCGACATCTACGGGAAGAAGCGGGTCCTGATCTACGTTCTGGTCATCTACACGGTCTCCGTCTCGGTCACGGGATTCTCCCCGAACTTCGCATTCCTCATCGCCGCACGGACGGTGCAGGGGATCGGTCTCGGGATCTTCCCGCTCGCCATGACCCTCGTGCGGGAGGAGTTCCCGCGGGAGCTCGTTCCTCGGTCGCAGGGCATCCTCAGCGGGATGTTTGGGGTCGGCCTCGCGATCAGCCTCCCGCTCGGGGCGTTCATCTCGAACGGATACGGCTGGCAGGTGACGTACCACACAGCGATTCCGTTTGTCGTCCTCCTGACGGTCCTCTCCGCAGTCGTCCTTCGGGAGTCTCGCTACCGTCGGCCGCAGGCTAAGGTCGACTACATCGGGGCGACCGGTCTAGGATCGTCGCTCGCCCTCATCGTCCTCGGTCTCTCCCTCGGTCCGAGTTGGGGATGGAGTTCGGCCGGGACCTGGACCCTCATGGGGCTCGGACTCGCCATTCTCGTCCCGGTCGCTCTGTACGAACGATGGGCGAGCGAGCCGATCCTCAACTACCGGATGCTGAAGGAACGGAACCTGATGGTCACGAACCTCGTCGTGACCCTGACCGGGCTCGGGTACTTCCTGGCCCTCCAGGCGATGACGTTTCGGTTCCAGAGCCCTCCGGGCTCCGGGTTCTCCTATACGATCTTCGGCACCGGGGTCGCACTCGTGCCGTTCGCGATCGCCCAACTCATCTTCGCTCCGCTCGCCGGTCATTTCGTATCGCGGACCGGGGTGCGGCCGATGGTCTACCTCGGCTCCGTGGTCGGCTGCATCGGCTTTGGCCTCGCGGCCTTCGCCAACGACCCGGTCGGACTGATGACGAGCGAGTTCGTGGCGAGCGCCGGGCTCGCGATCGTCATCGCGTCGATCATCAATCTCATGGTGCTCACGGTCGAGCCGAAGGACCTGAGCCTCGCGACCGCTCTCAACACGGTCTTCCGGCTGATCGGCTCCAGCGTTGGCGCTCCGATCGCGGGCACGATCATGACCACGTTCGCGATCACGGTCTCGGCGCCCAGCGGTGCGCTGTCGGCACCGTCGCCCCTCGCTTACGAGATCATCTTTTCGATCGCGGCGGCGAGCTTCGTTGTCATCGCGTTCGTCACGTTCTTCTCCCGAGAGATGCTCGGACGTCGCCCGCACGTCTCGCATATCCTCACCACCGACTCGGGAAGCTCGGCCGCAGTGCCCCCGAGCCCTCCGATATCCACGGAGGCCTAGCGGTCATGCCCCCGTCACGAGCGCGTTCCCGGACCGATCCACCCTCCGGTGAAGTGTGGCCCGCGCTCTGGGAACTGTTCGGAGCCTTCGGCCCGGAACTCCGGCGGATCGCCCACTCCGCCGGCATCACGCTCCCGCAGCTTGCGATGCTCAAAGCGTGCGAACGCGGGCCCGTCAGCGCAACGGAGCTCGCGCGACGGTCCGACCGGACCGCGCCGGCGATCACGTACGTGACCCGGGAGATGGAGGCGGCGGGGCTGCTCCGGCGCGTGCCGTCCACCCGCGACCGTCGCCGGGTCGGGTTCTCCCTCACCTCGAAGGGTCGATCCACCCTCGGGCGGATCCACGCGGAGGGAGGACGGTGGGACCGGGATCGCTCGTCCTCCTTCTCCGGAGAGGACTGGCGATCGCTGGCACGGGCGATCGGGATTCTGGCCCACCGGGTAGAGTCGCACACCGCCGCGCGCGACGAGACCCCTCCGCACCGGACCGCACACCGTCCGCGGTAGAACTCTCGCTCCGGATCTCGGTCGAAAAGTCGAGCGACGCACATATGAGCGGGGGCCTGAGTGCTCACCCCAAGGTCGATGGCGAATCCACCGGGCGTGCCCTTCTCCGGGCAGGTCCCAGTTTCGGAAGAGCTCCCGCCTCGGGCCTACTCGCTGACCGTCAATTCTGCGGGGGTCTTCGTAGCGGCGATCGCGATCCAGTTCATCGGGTTCATCGGGAGCCTAGTTCTGTACAAGTACGTCGGGATCACGTCGTCCCTCCAGGCGCTTCTGGGTCTGGTCCAACTGTTCCTCGGGATCGGTTCTGCGATCAACAGTCTCGGCGATTTCGGCCTGGGAGGCGGGTATCGATTCTTCATCGCTCGCGGGAAGAATGCGACCGATAACACCGGGACGTACCTCGTTCTGCGCCTGGTGATCTGCGGCTTCGCGGCCGTCCTGATGCTCGCGCTGGCGCCGATCTCGATCGCGGGCGCGACCCTCGCCTCGAACGGTCCCGAACTCATCGCGCTCGGGATCTTCTTGCTGCTCCCGATCGTCTGGACCGGCGAGCAGATCTACCAAAGCTACTACATCGGGGTCGGCAACTCGGTCAAAGCGCAGTACCCGTACCTGGTCGAAGTGCTCGTGCGCACACCGCTGATCATCGTGGCGGCGTTCCTGTCTCCGACGCTCTTCGCTCTCACGCTCGCCTACTTGGTCGGCGCCGTCGCGTCGGCGATCTACTGCCTCCCGTTCTTCCGGTCCTTCGTGCGGCGCTACAAGAAGCGCGAAGCGGTTCTTCTGCTGAAGTTCTCCTGGCCGCTGCTCGGTGCCCTCGGGCTATCGTACATCGCCTCCAACACGATGCCGTTCGTCGTCAACGCAACCCTCGGTCTGCAGGCCGTCAACAACTTCCTCGTCGCGAACGGCTTCCGCATCCTCGTGCTCGCGCTTCCCAGCGCCGTGGCGGCTCCGCTCTTCCCCTACCTCGCGAAGTTACACAAACAGGAGCAGTACGAGGCGATTCGAGAGGGAACGTGGCAGGCGATCCGCTATACGTCGATGCTCGTCGTCCCCGCGGTCCTCGCGCTGGTCATCTACCGAGTGAACTTCTTGAACATCTTGACCAACTCGCTGTACGCATCGACGGCCGCGACCCCGCTCGCGATCCTCGTGGCGAGCACGATTCCGGCCGCGATCACAGGGCTCATCGCTGCCGGCCTGAGCGCCATCGGCTGGCGTCGGCTCGAGTTGTATCTGACCGCGTTCCAGGTCATCGCGATGTTCGCGATCGCGTTCGCGCTCCTCCCGCCGTACGGGATCCTGCCGGCGAGCGACGGGTTGATCGCGGCCTCCCTCGCGGTGCTCGGGAGCGCCGTTGCGGCGTTCATCTGGAACGCGATTGCGATGCACCGCCTCATAGACGTCCAGATCCACCCGAAGGCGATCGGGATGATCGCGTTGAGCGCGCTCCTCGCGTTCGTCGCCGTGAGCCGGCTCAACACCGTGCTCTCGGTCAGCCGCTACTACGAGCTGATCATCGGAGTCGTTCTCGGCTTCGCGGTGTACTTCGTGGTGCTCGCCCTCGTCGGCGAGCTCACCAAGGAGGACGTGCTGCGCGTCGGTGGAGCGATCGGGCTGCCGAAGCGCTTGCTCGTCCCGTTCACCCGGATTTGCTGGAGAGAGCAGACGCCCCGCCTCGAACCGGTACGCCCCGGCCGGGGACACGGCTTCACGAGCGGTAACATCCCCGAGCTCGAGCGCGAGGAGGAGGTCGCCTCCGAGGGCGGGCCCCCGCTCTCCTAGGGAGCGGATTCCCTGAACGCGGTGCGCGCGAGCGCTTCCACCGCGTCGTTCGGCATCGGGACCCTCCGGTACCGGACGCCGCAGGATTCGGCGTACTCCCGCACGAGCGCCGGGTCGTTCCGTGCTTCATCTCGGCGAGGTCGTCCTTCAGATTCCCCGGACCGCTCGGGTCGGCGACGGCCGTGAGGAGGGCGCCGGAGGGTTCGTCGCCTCTCTTCGTACTGCCTCTCTTCGTACTCACGGGGTCGGTCCTTTCGCTTGCCCGTGGTGGACGAACTCTACCAGCTCCTCCACTCGGGCGGGGTCGGTGGCGGGAAGGACTCCGTGCCCCAGATTGAAGACGTGAGAACGGCCGTCCGGGATCTCGTCCAGGACCCGCTGAGCCGCCGCGCGCAGCGTCTCGGCGTCTGCGAGCAGGGCTCCGGGATCGAGGTTGCCCTGGAGCGCGAGATCCGGGCCGATGCGCCGGCGCACCCGGCCGAGGGATTCGCGCCAATCGACCCCGAGCGCCGTTGCACCAAGGTCGGCGAACTGCTCGAGCAGGTGCGAGGAGCCCGTCGAGAAGTAGATCGTGGGGAGCTTCAACGGCTGGAGCGTCTCGAACAGACGTTCCAGAGGACGGGCCAGATGCTCGGCGAAGACCCGATCGCTCACCGTCCCGACCCAACTGTCGAACAGCTGGAGGGCCCCCGCACCGGCCCGCGCCTGCATCCGGAGGTACTCCACGGTCATGTCCGTGAGGCGGTCGAGGAGGAGGTCGAATCCCGCAGGGTCCCGGTAGAGGAAGCGCTTCGTCTCGGCGTACTCCCGCGAGGCTCCTCCTTCGATGAGATAGGAGGCCAGCGTGAACGGGCCGCCGGCGAACCCGATGATCGGCCGATCGGTTTCGAGCTCCCGGTACCGTCGGATCGTTCCTCCCACGAACCCTACGCTCTTCTCCGCATCGAACTCGGTGAGTGCCTCAACCTGGGCGCGGCTCCGGATCGGGTGCGGGATCACGGGTCCCACACCCGGGTCGATCGAGAAATCGATCCCGAGGCCGGCATACGGCAGCGAGATGTCCGCATAGACGACCGCGGCATCGAGATCGAATCGGCGCAACGGCTCGAGCGTCACCTCGACCGCGAGCTCGGGGGTCCGCGCGAGCTCGAGGATCGGGTGGCGCTCGCGCAGGGCCCGGTACCCGGGCAAGTAGCGTCCGGCCTGGCGCATCAGCCAGATCGGTCGACGATCGACCTCCTCTCCCCGAAGGGCGCGTAGGACCCGATCGCGCGTCAGCGTCCGCTCCCTGCGATCGATGCGAACGCGGCGGCGAAGCGAGGTCGCGCCCAAGCGATCTCTCGCGCTCCAACGGCGGTCGAGACGAGCGTCGTCTCGAAGGCCGACGGAGGGAGCGCGATCCCCCGGTCCAGGGCCGCGTGGAAGAACCGGGCGTAGCGTCGCCGGTCGACTCGGCGGGTGTCGGCGAAGTTCCGGATCGGACCCGGCCCAAAGGAGAGCCCGAGCATGGAACCGACCCGCTGGACCGTGAACGGGCCGACGCCGGCGCCGGCCGCGGTCTCCCGGAGCGCCGTTTCGAGCGCGAGGCCGGATCGTTCGAGGTCGCGGTAGGTGGAAGCGCTCAGCGCGTCGAGCGTCGCGATCCCGGCGGCCATCGCGACGGGATTGCCCGCGAGGGTCCCGGCCTGGTAGACCGGGCCGAGAGGAGCGACGGCCTCCATGACGTCTCGGCGGCCCCCGTACGCCCCGACCGGCAGCCCGCCTCCGATGATCTTCCCGAGCGTGACCAGATCGGGGGTGAGCCCCAGCGCCGGTGCCGCGAGCCCTCGGCGCAGACGGAAGCCGGTGATCACCTCGTCGGCGATCGATAGGGTCCCCGACCGGCGACAGTGGCGACCGATCGCGGCGAGGAACCCCGGTTCGGGGGGCACGACCCCCATGTTGGCAGCGACCGGTTCGACGATGACGGCGGCGGTCCGGCTTCCCCAGCGTTCGAACCAGGCGTCGAGCGCGTGCACGTCGTTGTACGGGAGGACCTGGGTCTCCCCGACGATCGATCGAGGCACCCCGGCGGAGTCCGGCTGGGCCGCGCTCGCGAGCCCGGAACCGGCGCGAGCGAGCAGACCGTCGGAGTGGCCGTGGTACCCTCCCTCGAACTTGACGATGCGGCTGCGGCCCGTGAATCCACGGGCGACTCGCAGGGCGCTCATGGTGGCTTCCGTGCCCGAGGAGACGAAGCGGATGCGCTCGATCGCGGGAGCGGCGTGCCGGATCCGCTCCCCGAGCTCGTGTTCGAGGGGCGAAGGGGCGCCGAAGGAAAGACCGCGGGTCGCCGTCTCGCGAACCGCTCGAACGACCGAGGCGGGAGCCGCGCCGAGGATGTTGGCTCCCCACGATCCCACGAGGTCGAGGTAGCGGGACCCGTCGACGTCCGTCAGCCACGCTCCCCGACCGCGGGCGTAGAAGACCGGGGTGCCTCCGACCGCCGTGAACGCGCGGACCGGGCTATCGACGCCTCCGACCAGAGTGCGCTGGGCCCGTCGGAAGAGGGCCCGGGAGCGAGGCCCGGGCGCGGGATTCACGGGATTCCCTCGGCAAGCTCGATCATCCGCTGGGGGCTGACCCGCAGCGCGGTGAAGATCGGCGTCTCGAGCTGCGTGTATCGGCTCGCCTCGGTGGGGCGGAGATCGGAGACGAGGTCGAGGAACTCCGCCGGGGATTCGGCCTCGAAGGAGAGGATGAACTCCATGTCATCGAGGCCGAAGGAGTACCCGGTGTGGATCTGCACCTTCGGGTACTTGTGGCCGATCCGGAAGTGCTCGCCCATCATGCGGCGACGTTCTTCGAACGGGAGGCCATACCAATCCCGTCGCTTGATGAACGGATAGAGGAACAAGTAGGGAAGGTCGGCGGGCCGCCGCTGGCCCGTTCCCCCCTCTTGCCCCGCGTGCGCATGCTCCCCGAGGTACTCGGAACGGCGGGCCATTCCGAGGTAGGAGTACCGCGTATCGAGATAGCCTCCCATAGCGGTTCCGAAGAGTCGCGCGTGCCAGTGCTGGATCTGCTCGAGTTCCGGGGAGATGATCCACACGAGCATCTCGACATCGGACTTCGTGCCGACCATCGAGAAGGTCCGAACGATCGTCCCGGTGGGCGGGGACTCGAGCACCCGTTGGAGTTGGGCGCTTCCACGGTGTCGGAGCTGCGGGGCCCGCCGCCGCCACTCCGGGCGCAGGTGCAGGAGGGTGTACTTGACGAAATCGCGCGGCTCGGAGCCTTCCTCGGCCGCCGGCTCGGTCATCGCTCCTCCCGGGACCATCGGGCGAGATCGCGAGCGAAGTAGGAGATCACGAGGTCCGCGCCGGCGCGGTGCATCGCGTTCGTCGATTCGATCGCCGCAGCCCGCTCGTCAAGCCACCCGCGCTCGGCCGCGGCGCGGATCATCGCGTACTCCCCGCTCACCTGGTACGCGGCGATCGGGTGGGGGAACTGTGCCCGGGCCCGGGCGATCACGTCCAGGCAGGGGAGGGCGGGCTTGACCATGAGGACGTCCGCTCCCTCCGCGGCATCGAGCGCGAGTTCGCGGAGCGCTTCGCGCCCGTTCCGAGGATCCATCTGGTAGCCGCGGCGATCCCCGAACGAGGGGGTGGAGTCGGCCGCGTCGCGGAAGGGTCCGTAGAACGACGAGGCGAACTTCGCTGCGTAGGCGACGATGCCCGTGGCCCCGAAGCCCGCGTCATCGAGCGCCGTTCGGATCCCGGCGACCTGGTGGTCCATCATGGCGCTCGGAGCGACGAAGTGGGCCCCCGCGCGCGCGTGGGCGACCGCGATCCGGCCGAGCCGATCGACCGTGGCGTCGTTGTCGATCTCCGAGCCTCGGAGGATCCCACAATGCCCGCTGCGGGTGTACGAGCACAGGCACACGTCGGTCCAGATCACCAGATCCGGAGCCGCGCGACGGATCGTGCGGATCGCTCGGACGACGCCCGAATTCGCGCTCCACGCTTCGCGGCCATCGATCTCTTTCCGATGGGGCAGGCCGAACAGGAGCACCGCCGGTATGCCCTCCCGGAGGAGTTCCCGAGCTAGCGCTCCCACGGTGTCCGTACCGTAGCGCTGAACTCCGGGCAACGACGGGATCGGCTCCGGACGCCCGATCGACGGGCGGAGGAAGACGGGGTAGACGAGGCGCGACGGGGAGCTGCGAACCTCGGCGAACAGCTCGCGGATCGCCGAGGTCGTACGCAGCCGCCGCAGGCGTTCGGACGCGGTCCCGGCCGATCGATATCCCGTGCGGGAGGGGTCAGTCCGTCGCATGAGCGAGCACTCCAAGAAGGTAGGGGGTAAAGCGTTGTACCGAGGCGGACGGAGCGACGCCCACCCGACGGAGGCCGTGCCCCCGTGCCGCCGACGCCGTGCGAGGACCGAACACCACCCAGCGGGCCGATCGAGCAAGGTCCTGGAAGGCGGAGGGGTCCACCATCCGGCGGAAGTGCGAGATCGCTGACGGGCTCGCCGCGACGACGACCTCCGCGGCACGCGCCGATCGCTGCGCACCCACGTCGAGCCGCGGGCCCGCCCGGTTCCGGTACGCGATCAGATCCAGCACGACGTGTCCGTCGGCTGCGAGCGATCGGCCGAACCGGGGCCCCGCTCGATCCGATCGGGGGAGGACGATGCGACGCTGACGACCCGCCAGAGCGCGGCGGAGCGGCTCGGCTCCTTCTTCCCGCGCCCGCCGGACCTCGGCCACTCCGACGGCCCGCAACGCCCGGTCGGTCTGGGCGCCGACGGCCCAGAACTCGACGGATGTCGTGCGGAAGACGGCGTCTCGAAGCAGCGGGCGCACGAACGCCGCGACCGCCGCCTTGCTCGATACGGCTACCGTATCGAACGAGCCGAACCGTTCGAGCCGGCGGGCCAGGGTCTCCGGGGAGGTCGCCGACGCGATCACGGTCTCGACCCTCTGGAGCCGGATGCCCGCGCGGGCCAAACGTGCCCCGAGCGTAGGCAGGGTCGATCGGGACGAAAGCAGCAGCACCGCGAGCGGTCGTCGTTCGGGCATGCTCCTCCTATCGGATCGTCTGGGCCAGGAGTTCTCGTGCTCCCGCATCGCCCAGCGCCTTTCCGACCCGCCGTCCCAGGCTCGCGGCGCGACCGGGCGAGTCGTTCCCACTCGCGGTGAGCGTGATTGTACCATCGGGAGACAGGACCTCCGCCCGCAGCACCAGCCGACCGGAGCGGATCCGGGCCAGGGCCCCGAGCGCTAGGTTGCAGTCGCCGCCCAGGGCGGCGGTGAGCTCCCTCTCCGCCGTCACGGCCGCATGGACCCCCGGGGCATCGATCCGGGCGGCGATTCGTCCGACCCGCCGGTCTCCCCGCCTCGCCTCCAGGGCGAGGGCCCCCTGTCCGGGGCCGGAAGAAAACGGCGGCTCGGGAGTAGGCCGGAGATCTCCGAGCGCCGACCCAGCCTCGTCATCCCCGCGACGGCGACGACGATGGCATCGATCACGCCCGTACGGACGAGAGCGATGCGGGTATCGACATTCCCGCGGATCTCGTGCACCCTCAGATCGGGCCGCCAGCGAAGCAGCTGGGCTCGCCGGCGCAGGCTGCTCGATCCGATGCGCGCGCGCGGCGGGAGCCGCAGGGGGTCCAAGTCCTTCCGGGCCACGAAACAGTCGCGGGGATCGGCCCGGGGCGGGTAGGCCACGATCGCGAACGGCGACCCGGTTCGTGCGGGGAGGTCCTTCGCGCTATGGACGGCGAGGTCGATCCGGCCCCGATCGAGCATCTCCTCGAACTTCCCCGTAAAGTCCGGAGCCGATCGGCCCGAGCGGTCCCGGTCCCCGGCGCTGTCGACCGCGACCACTTCGAAGGTCGCGTTCGGATCGGCCCGACGTAGCCGGCGCACGACGAGCTCGGTCTGAGCGCGGGCGAGCGCGCTGCGGCGCGTCCCGACCCGGATCGGGTCCGTCACAGTTCGTCGGGATCGATTCGGTACAGCTCGAGCGCGAAACGGCGCAGCCGATCGGCCTCGGCTCCCGAGGGGAGCTCGCGGACGCGCTCGGCGGGTTCGCAGAGCAGCTGCACGACCAGCCGGCGGGTCATCCGATCGACCGCCGTGCGTTGCTCCGGGGTCAACGCACCGAGGAACCTATCGGCCGTATCGAGCTCGGCGGTCCGGATCATCTCCCCGTGCCGCCACAGCGCGTCGACCCAGGGCTCCAGCAGGGTGCGCTCCAGACGGGCCCAGGACTCTTGCGCGCGGTCGGCGACGTGCCCCTCGAGCTCGTCGGTCTCCCCCCCTCCGACCACACCGGCGCGGAGATCCTCGAGGTCGAGGAGCCGGATCCGTGGGTCGCCGCGGACCGCCGGTTCCACGTTGCGGGGGACGCCCAGATCGATGAGAAGCAGCGGACCGGTCGGGTCCCCGAGATCCGCGGGGCCGATGATCCGCCCTCCGGACTTCGCGGCCGTAACGACCGCATCGGAGAGACGAATCTCCTGCGCGAGATGGTCGACGCTCGCCGCGCGCGCCCCCGTGGCCCGTAGGAAGTCCTCGGAGGGAGGTGCGGAACGATACAGCAAGGTCACTCGGGCGTACGACGCGAGGGCCTCGGCGAGCTGACGGCCGACTACGCCCGCCCCGACCACCACGACGCGGGGAAAAGGCCTCGCGACCTCCTCCAGCAGTCGGGTCGCGGCCACGGCAGCGATCGATCGATGGGGCGGAACGTCCGGCGCGACCGTCTCCGCGGCTTCCACCGCAGAGTTCAGTACCGCGCGCAGTACCGGTCGGGGGTAGCGGCTCCGCACTCCGTGGGCGGCCCGCCGCACCTGTTGGCGCACTTCGCGCTCCCCGACCGCGAGCGATTCGAGCCCCGCACTGACACGATAGAGGTGGAGGACCGCCTCCGGACCGAGCCGGACCGACCAGGCGGTCGAGGAGCCCGGGAGAAGTTCCTGCCAGCGTCGAGTGGCATCGGGCGTTCGCACCAACACGATGAGCTCGACGCGGTGGCAGGTGCGCAGGACTCCCACCTCCTCCGTACCAGGGACCGAGGACCAGGCCCCATCGATCCACTCCGGAGTGATCGTTCGGCCCACCCTCTCGAGCTCGTCGATCGACGCCCGGCCGAGGCTCATCCCCAGCACCACGACCTGCAGGGACGAACCGTCGTGCTCGAGCGGAGTGGGGCGGTCCTCAGCGGGCTTGGAACGGGGAGGCGCGGGCCCTCGATTTCGCGTTCCGATCGACCGTGATCTCGATGGCACTACGACCTCGGGGCGCGTGGCCCATAAGACCTAGCTATCTGGGCTTTATGGGCGTGGGTACAAACTATCGAGAGGGACCCCGGTTCGGCCCATTCACTCCCGGTTACTGTCGCTGCCGACGCTTCGCAGAGCTTAAACCATGATGCGTGGTCGTCATCCACGGAAACAACGACCATGATCGCGATCGAGATGAAACCGGCGGCTGCCGACCAAGTCAAGCAACTGATCCGGGGACAGAAGCCCGAGATCGCCGTGCGGGTCTACGCCCAGCCCGGCGGTGGGGGCTGCGGCGGCGGATCGCACGTGCAGTTCGGGATGGCGTTCGCCAAGCCTCGCGCCGACGACGAGGTCATCACCCTCGGCGATCTTCGCGTGATCATCGACCCTTCGTCCGTCAAGTACGTCAACGGGGCGGTCATCGACTATGTCGAGAACCTGAACGAGTCCGGATTCAAGATCACCAACCCCACTCTCCCCGACGCCGACGCGGCGGGCGAGGCGGGCGGATGCGGGTCCTGCGGATCGAACTCCGCCAACGGTGGCGGGTGCGGCTGCGGCTGAACGGAACCCTGACGAGCGGAAGCGGTCCGACCCGCGCCCGGAGCGCCCCCTTCGAGGGGCACCTTAGGGTCCCTCGATGTCGAACCACGGGCGGACGCCCGGTCTGGCGGGCGATGTGAGCGCGGAACCGCTCGTAGCACGCGATCTCCGCAAGGTCTACACGACCCGCGGCTCGCCGCCGGTCGAAGCGCTCTCGGGAGTCTCGCTCCAGGTCCGAGCCCGCGAACGGATCGCCCTCCTCGGACGGAACGGGGCCGGGAAGACGACGTTCCTGAAGATCGCCTCCACGCTGCTTCGGCCGACCTCGGGAGCGATCGAGATCTTCG
Source organism: uncultured Thermoplasmata archaeon (assembly GCA_963838955.1). Taxonomy (GTDB): domain Archaea; phylum Thermoplasmatota; class Thermoplasmata; order Lutacidiplasmatales; family UBA184; genus Lutacidiplasma. The sequence continues at coordinate 198,837 of CAWISZ010000005.1, forward strand.
GGCACGACGCCGACCGCAACCCCGACCGCGCCCGCCCGCTGATCGCGGTGGTCCCCCAGGAGGGCAAGCCGTTCTTCCACCTGACGCCCCGAGAGCAGATCTACACCTACCTGCGCACGCGCGGGCTGACACGGGAGGTGGCGAAGGCACGCACCGCCGCGGCGCTCGACCAGATGGGGCTAGAGGAGGTCCAGGACCGCCTCGCGATCACGCTCTCGGGCGGCCAGCGCCAGCGGACAATGGTGGCGACCGTGATCGCGACGCACGCACCGCTGCTCTTCCTGGACGAACCGACGATCGGGATGGACCCCTTCGCCCGCCGCGCCGTCTGGGCCGCGCTGCGCGAACTGACCCGACTCGGCTCGACGATGTTGCTGACGACCCACTACCTTGACGAAGCGGACGCGCTCAGCGACCGCCTGTACATCATCGAGCGGGGCCGCGTGCTCATGGAAGGGACCGCCGAGGAGCTCAAGCGCTCGGTCGGCGGGACCCTGAAGGTCACGATTGCGGGACAGACCCAGCACATGGACCTGTTCCGCTCCTTCGGCACGGTGATGACCGACGGCACCTCTCTCACGGTCATCGTTCAGCCGGATTCCCTCGGCGAACTGATGGCGATTGCGGTCCGAGAGCGCCTGACGACGACCGTCGGGCCCGTCACTCTGGAGGAGGCGTTCATGCGCGCGGTGGGGCGCTCGATCAATGAGGACGAGTGAGCCCTTCGAGCCGTACCGGGCCTTCCGGGGGCTTCCCGCGTTCTTCTGGACCGAGGTGCGGGTCCAGTCGCACGAATCGACCGCGATGGCGACCTCGATGGTCGTCCAGGGAGTGCTCCTTGTCTTCGTCTTCATCCTCGACCGCAGCCTCCTTCCGGTCGCGTTCCTGGGCGCGATCATCTTCTCGATGTTCACGATGGGCCAGCGCCTCCTCAACGAGGCCGCCTACATACGGATCGACCACAAGGCCACCGAACTCTACCTCGCCTCCCCCCTGACCCCCGAAGCGTTCTTCCTGGGGATGGCCGCCGGCGTCATGCTCGTCTATCTCACGCCGGTCATCATCCTGTTCGTCTTCGCGGAGGTGGTCGTCGGCTACTCCGTGCCGACGGTCCTTCTGCTGGCCGGTACCGGCGCGCTCGTCTGGCTGTTCTCGGCTTCGTTCGGATACGTCATCTCGACGTTCTTCCGCGATAACCGCGCGATCTGGGCCTACGCGAGCCTCGTCTTCAACGGGTTCGGAGTGCTGCCGCCCGTCTTCTACCCGCTGTCGTACTTCCCGGCGGCGTTGCAGCCCATCGCCTTGATGCTCCCCCCGAGCGCTGCGACCGCGCTCCTCCAGGTCTCGATCGGCGCCACCAGCCTCTCGATCGGCGCGCTCGTCCTCGCTACGAGCGCCCTCGTGGCGGAAACGATCGCGATGTTCCTGTTCACGATCTACTGGGCCCGCCGCAAGGTCCGGGAGGACTAGGGCACGGCGACCGCTACGGGGGAACCGATCGTAGCTCAGCGGGGCCGCGCGCTGCCGGCGTTCGCCATCATCGGCTGGAAGTGGATCGGCCGGAGCCCGGCGGTTGCGATCGCGCCCATCCTGCTCCCGTTCATCTTCCTGTACTTCCTCAGCCTGATCTCCCCGCCGTACCTCCTCCCGCTCGAGATCGTGGGCGCGATGCTGTTCACGATGCAGAACATCGGCAGCTGGGTCCTCGGGGACAGCGCGATCTGGCGGATCGAATGCTCGCTCCAGGACATGTTCGTCGCGAGTCCGCTCGGCCGGATTCGCTACCTGTTCGGGATCGCGTTCTCCAACCTGATCGCGATGGTCCCGGCGCTGGTCGTGCTGGCCGTCCTCCTCTACTACGAGCTGGGCCGCAACGGGATGGTGTTCACCGCCTACGCCGGTCTCGTCCTGATCGTCGCGCTCGCGGTGATGTGGGTGCTGTTCAGCGCGGTCGGCATCAGCGTGTCGAGCCGCGTCAAGACCCAACGCGCCATCTACCCCGTGGGCAACCTCACGTTCACGATCCTCGGGATGCTCTCCCCCTTGTACTACCCGCTTTCCTCGCTGCCCCCCGTCTGGCAGGACCTCGCGCGGTTCCTGCCCACCACGTATGCGGCGCTCCTGGTCCAGGGTGCCTTCGGCATCACCCCGGCGACGCCCCAGGAGATGGCCGTCTATGCCGGACTGCTGTTCTTGAGCGCGACCGTGGGGATTGTCCTCGCGCTGAGGATGTACAAGTGGCGGACGGAGTGAGCCTACGACCCAAATGTTCAAACCCCCGCGCGTCATGCACGATGCGGTGCGTCCCGAGCAGCAACACCTCCGACATCTTCCGCTCCGACGCTCGCGAGGGCCCGGCCGGCCGCTTCCTTTCCGTTCCCTGGAGGGATATGGAGGGTAGGAACACTCATCGATGAGTCCGGACGAGTTCGACGAGATCCTCTCCGCGCTCGATCGCGAGACCGCTCGGATCCGCGTGCGCGCCGAGCCCCGACGCTACAACAAGCCCGCGACCGTGATCTCGGGCTTTCCTCCCGGAGTGGACCTCGCGGAGACGACGCGGGCCTTGAAGAACCGGCTCGCCACGGGGGGCAGCGTCGTCGATGGGGAGGTCTACCTGCAGGGGGACCACCGGGCCCGGATCCGGGACGAGCTCGCCCGCCTCGGCTTCGATCCGGAGACCATCGAGATCTCGGATGCCGCATTGCCAAAGCGGGGCCGACGGGGCTAGACCCCGGTGAGCTCCGCGGCAAGATGTTTGCGCAGATTCGGCCGCGGCTCGTCCAAACTGGGATAGCCGCTTGCCCTAATATCCCCCGGTGTTAGGACGGGGCGAAGGAGCCCCTATGGCGAACTATGCACACCCGGATGTCTTGGTCGACACCGAATGGATGCTCGCGCACCACAAGGACCCGAAGGTCCGCGTCGCCGAGGTCGATTACGACCCATCGGCGAACTACGAACTGGGACACATCCCCGGAGCCGTCCTCTTCGACTGGCGCAAGGACATCAACGACCCCGTAGCGCGCGACATCCTCTCCCAGCAAGCGCTGACGGACCTGTTCCGCAGGGCGGGGATCGACGATGACACGACGGTCGTCCTGTACGGCGATTTCAACAACTGGTTCGCCGCCTTCGCCTTCTGGGTGTTCGCCTACTACGGCGCGAGGCGCGTCAAGATCCTGAACGGCGGCCGCAAGAAGTGGATTGCCGAGGATCGGCCGCTCACGAAGGACGCCCCGAAGCATGCCGCGGGCCACTTCACCGCGGGGGCGCCGAAGCCGAAGCTGCGCGCCTACATGGACGATGTGCGCAAGTCGCTGCCCGAGGTCAAGGCGGGGAAGCTCGTCCTCGTCGACGTGCGCGGACCGAAGGAGTTCTCCGGGGAGATCACTGCCCCGCCGGAGTATCCGACGGAGCACGCCCAACGCGGGGGCCACATCCCCAGCGCGAAGAACATCCCGTGGGCCCAGGCCGTCAACGAGGACGGCACGTTCAAGTCGCGCGATGAGCTCGAACAGCTCTACGGCTCGAAGGGGGTCAAGTCGAGCACCCCGGTGATTACGTACTGCCGGATCGGAGAGCGGTCGAGCCACACCTGGTTCGTCCTGACCTACCTGCTCGGGTACCCGGACGTGCGAAACTACGACGGATCGTGGACCGAGTGGGGCAACCTCATCCGGACGCCGATCGAAAAGCCGTAGGGCGCTAGTCGCGCCGGGGCACCCGGGGGACCGGGTGCTCCTCCTTGCGGACGAGGAACTGGCGGAGATCTCCTTCGCGCCGACGGGCGAGCAGCGTATGGCCCGTCTGATCCGACCAGCGCTCCATCTCGATCGGGCTCGTGGGATCGTCCGTAACGAGGAGGATCGCCGTTCCCGCTGGCCGCGCGGCGAGCTCTTCGTTGAGCTTGGTCAGGATCGCGGAGCACTCGATGCCGATCTCGAACATCTGGAGATCCGGCGTGGCCGGCCAGCAACGGATGCGCTCGGCGTGGATCCGCTCGAGCAGCCGATCCCGGATCGCGCGCGCACTCTCCAGAGGGGGCCCGGCGACCCGATCGGGCCGGATCCGGACGATCCAGCCCGCGTCGTACGGAAAGTCGTTGACGAGCCGGGGTCGCTCGAGGAGCGCACCGTTGCACTCCGTGACCGTTCCATCGACGGGCAAGCGGACCGCTCCGGTGTAGCGGACGGTCTCGATCATGCCGACGCTGCGGCCTGCGGCGATCACCCCGTCGATCGGCCGGTAGGTCACGGCGGTCACCGGTCCGATGAACGCGGCGAACGCCGCGATGATCCCGATCTTCGCCCATGCGCCGCCCGGCTCGACCTGCATCCAGACGTTGTTCTCGAGGTCGTAGAGCCGATCCTCCGGTAGCGAGCAGCCTTCGAGGTCCACGCGGACGGAAGCGGCTCGAGGCCTTTTATCGCTTCGTGCGGCTCCCGAGACGGAACCTTTTTCGCGGGCCGAGCCCCTCGCTCGTTGATGCCGGTGTCGAGCTCTGCCTCCCGGTCGCCGCGTCGGTTCCGCTGCCGATGCGGCCACCTGCTCACGAACCACATGCAGGTCGAGGCGATCCTGGGTTCGGCCAGCTTCCGTCTCGAGCCGACGGGGCCCTGCGCCGTCTGCGGAGAGGGCCTCTGCCGGAAGTTCTCGCCGGGGGCCGCGTAAGCCGACCGCGGGCTCAGCCGTAGGCCGCGCGCAGCAGGTATTCCTTGAACTCGCGCAGGCGCTCGTCCCAGAAGTGGAAGTGCCAAGACCGGGCCGCCTCCCACGCTTCCCCGGATCCCCAGCCCGTGTGCTCGAGGGTCACGTCGATCCCTTCGGGGGACTCCTGTAGGCGGATGTAGACGGACGTACGCGCTTCGGGCTCGTTCATCCAGCGGCCGAACTCGGGCGGCCCGGTCCAGCGGAACTGGAGATCGACGTCCGGATGGAGGGTCTGGATCATGCCGGCACTCGTGAACCCCTTCGGGTCCTTCCACGTGAGCACGTACTCGCCCCCGACCTCGGGGGTCACGCGTGCGGAATCGCACAGCCAGCTCTCCAACGCCTTGGGCTCGAGGAGCGCCGAGAAGACCATGGGTATCGGAAGCGGGATCGTGACCTGGATCAGGATCGGGTCCAGCGCTTCCTCGACCACGAGCCCCGGTTCGCATCGGCGCGTAAAGGGTTTGCGTAGTTTCGGTGCGCTCGTCCCCCCGACGTGGAGAGAGGCCGACGGTGCGCCCGTTCTAGCCATTTATTCCAGCGGGCCGCATAGCCGTGCCGTGTGGCACGGATCGGCGAACCATGGGCCCCGGCGCGCGCTCGCGCTCGGGATCGTCCTCATGCTCGTACTCCTCGGTGTCACCCTCGTCCTCCCGGCTGCGACCTCGAACGGATCGCCCGCGGCCCCGGGTTCGACGCCGACGCTCTACGAACTGCTCGTCGGTCCGCGTGCCGCCGTGCCGCTGACCGGACCGATGCCCCCAACCCCCGCGTCGGGTACGCCCTACCTGGGGTCGGTCTCGGTCTTCCTCACGCTGAGCCTGAACAATCAGAGCCGGCTCGCCGCGCTCCTCGCTCAGCTCTCTGACCCCTCGAGCCCGGAGTATCACCAGTATCTCACCGCCGGCGAGTTCACGGCGGAATTTTCGCCCTCGGTTCCGGCCTACCAGCTCGCGGTCGCCTACTTCGGCGGGAGCTCGGGGGTCCGCGTGACCTCCTATCCGGATCGGATCGGCCTCCTGCTCGAGGGTCCCGGGCCGGCGGTAGGCGCGCTCTTCGGGGTATCGTTCGCGCAGGTCCGCACCCCGACGGGTTCGTACTATGGTCCCGTGGGTGCGCCGACACTGCCGGCCTCCCTCGCGAGGGAGATCGGATCGGTGGACGGTCTTTCGAACTATGGATCGGGCACTTCCGCGACGACCCGTGCGATTGCGAGCGGACCGGCGCCGGCCGCGAACGCACTCCCGGCGGGTTATCCCGTCCCTACTCCGTGCGGAACGAGCGGGGAGCAGTGCGTCTGGGGATCCGACCTCCAGGTCGCCTACGACGAGCAGTCCCTATTGTCGATCACGTATCCCCTCCACGAGGTCGTCGCGACGATCCTCTGGGCGGGGCAGAACAGCCAGGGCCAGCCCGTGGGCCCGTACGTCCCCGCCGACATCTACGATTACTACAATCTCACGCTTCCGGCCGGCGAGCCTCACTCGACGGTGTATCCCGTCCCGTACGACGGTGCCCCGATGCCGGGGATCTCGGCGACCAACGACACGACGGGGGCGGCAGGGGAAAACACGCTCGACCTGGAGATGGTCGGGAGCACCGCGCCCGGGGCGGCGATCTACAACGTCTACGGTAAGGGTCCGGGGAGCGCCGAGACCGACGGTGCGTTCGCGTTCACTCTGAGCCCGACCGGCTACCCCGGCCTCGCGAACGTCAGCGTGATCTCCAACTCCTGGGGGGCGCTGGATGCGAACGACTCGTCGTGGGTCCCCTTGCTCGAAGAGGCCCAGGCCCGCGGGATCACGGTCCTCGCCGCGACCGGCGACGCCGGGGACAATCCGTCCAGCAGCTACTCCGTGGGCTCGCAAATCGAGTTTCCCTCGGTGATGGCGTACAATACCTTCGGGGTAACGGCCGTCGGTGGAACGGCCTTGACGCTGAACTCCGACCCCGGCTCTCCCGCGTTCCTATCGATCGAGTCTGAGAGCGCGTGGTACGAGCCGCAATCCGGGAGCGGCACGATCGGCAGTTCCGGTGGAGTGAGCACCGTCTTCGCCGAGCCCTCTTGGCAGCTCGCCACCGAGGCGAACGCCGTGATCGCGGCGACCGGCTCGATCGGACGGGGGGTTCCGGATGTCGCGGGCGTCGCGCAGGACATGTTCGTGCTCGCAACGACCTCCGGGTCCCAACTGACGTACCGCGACTTCGGGACGTCGGTGGCGACCCCCGTTGTCGCCGGCTTGGTCGCGGAGGCCAACGCAGTCCTGGTGCGATACCATCAGCCGGACGTCGGCTTCCTGAACCCCGCGCTGTACTCCTGGGCCAACCAGATGATCCAACCGCCCCCGACCGGCTCGGTCGTCTACGGCACCTACGACTCGTCGCTTCCGATGCTCCCGTTCTACGACGTGACCCAGGGTGCGAACTATGTCTACTCGGCCCGGCCCGGATACGACCTCGTGACGGGCTGGGGCTCGCTCGACGACTACAACTTCACGGCGTTCGTCCTCTCCTTCGATTACGCGGGTTCCTCCTTCGCGCTCGACGGGGTGAGCGATGTCCTCAACCTGAGCGCTCTCGCGGTGACCTCCGTGTTCCCGAGCTCCACGGTGAACGCGCTCTACAACGCGTCGATCGAGCAGACCGCCTTCCTCGCGAACAGTCTGGGGGCCCCCATCTACTGGGTCCAGAACGCCGTCGATCTCCAGGGCGCTCCGTCGTCCGGCTGGCAGGTCACCGAGACCGCATCGGTCTACTATCCGTTCTACGGACTCTACCCGCACCAGACGATCTGGGTGTACCGAATGTCCAGCGGCGGGTTCGCCACGCTCCCGGCCACATGGACGATCACGACGAGACTGGAACGACCCGTCGGTTCTTCTGCGGAGGTTGTGTTCGACGTGAACGGTCAAGCGGTCTCGACGCCCGTCCCGGGTGCCGAGTTCATCATCGGAGGCTCCGGGTATCAGTACTACTGGCAGGGCGAAGCGTACGCGGACGGCCCGTATCCGAACACCCCCGCTCCGAGCGGTCTCGCGCCCCAATTTGGGATCCTGGGAGGTCCGTCCGGGACCCGGGGCGTCTTCGCCTCGCCCACCTCCGCGACCGTCACTCCGACGTACCTGCGCACTGGGAGAGGGACGTACGTTGCCCCGGCCGGTGGGGGGGTCGTCAACGCCACGATCGCCCAGGCGACCGAGTCGGCCGAGAACCTCCGGTGGGGTCCGTCGGGTGGGAGCTGGCAGGCGACGCTCGCGAGCGGGAGCGTCGACCAGGGATTCTTCGTATACTCGAGCGCCGACGCCGGGAACCCTGTCAACTTCCAACTGGCCGTGTTCGCCGTCGTGTTCAACGAGACCGGGCTCGGGAGCGGGGACACGTGGTCGGTGACCCTCGGTGGGATCACCGAGAGTTCGTCGAGCACGACCATCACCTTCGAGATGCTCAACGGGACCTACGCCTTCTCCGTCCCATCGGTCGATGGCTCGAACCCTTCCCCCGGTTCGGGAAGCCTGACCGTGCTCGGGAACTCGTCGAAGGTGGCGCTCTCCTTCGCGGCTTCCTGCGCGGGGCTTAGTTGCGACTTCGCCTACATCCCGGGGGGCTGGGTCATCTACGCGATCCTCGCGCTCGTCGCGCTGGCGGTCATCGCGGTCATCGCGCGGGTGGCCGTCCGGCGGCCGCGCCGGCCGGTCTCGACCCCCGCCCGGGGGTACCTCGGGTCCGGTCGAGCCGATGGTGCCCCCGTACAATCCGCGCTGAACCCGATCGGGGCCGGCCCGCCCCGAGGCTGGAAGTGGACTGGTCGGGATTTGAACCCGAGGCCTCCGGTTTGCAAAACCGGCGATCTTCCGAGCTGATCTACCAGCCCTCGGCCCGTGAGGGGCGCTCCGGATTCATAGCCTTTCGTCTGGAGCGCCCGCCGGGCCGGGATAAACAAATCTACCCCCGACGCACACCCCGAGCCGCATGCGGCTGAGCGCGTTCACGATCGTCGACGGCTTCGGCCCCTTTCAGAGCGAGGGCCGCGACCGTCACCGTGAGGTGGTCGCGCTCGCCGAGGCGGCGGAAGCGGGCGGGCTCTACGCGATCTGGATCGCCGAGCATCACTTCGAGGGAGGGGGAAGCTGCCCCTCTCCGCCGATCCTCCTCGCGGCGTGTGGAGAGCGCACGCGTCGCCTGCGGCTCGGATCGATGGTCAGCGTTCTGCCGTTCCACGAGCCGGTCGCTCTCGCGGAGGAGTACGCGCTCCTCGACCGGCTCAGCGGCGGCCGTCTGAACCTCGGCGTGGGCTCGGGCTACCTCGCGAGCGAGTTCGGGGGATTCGGCATCGACCCGGTGAACAAGCGCGAACGGTTCGACCGGGCGCTGGACACCCTCCTGCGGGCCTTCGCGGGCGAGGAGGTGACGGTGGACCGCCCCGGAGCGCTCCCGGTGAGGCTCAGCATCCGGCCCGTGCAGCATCCGCATCCGCCCATCTGGATCGCCGTCCAGCGCCGGGAGGCACTACCGTTCGTGGCAGCGCGTGGGGTCTCCGCGGCATTGATACCCTACGCGACGGTCGGTGGGATCGAAGAGTTGGGAACCCAGATCGCCGAGTACCGCTCGCACCTGCCGCCGGGGAGCAGCGCCGGCGTGTCGGTCGGTCTCCACCTCTATGCCGGCGATCGGCCCGATCTCGCCCGTGCGGCGCTGCAACGCTACCTCGACAGCCGTCTCGCCACCCGGAGCACGTTCTATGCCGAGAAGGTCCAACGCCACCCCGAGCACGCGAGCGCGGAGGCGATCGAGCGCAGTGGATTCGCCCTCTTTGGAACGGCGCGCGAGGTGGCCGAGCGGCTCGAGCTGTTCCGCAAGATCGGAGTCGACGAGGTCCTCGGGATCTTCGACTTCGGAGGATTGGAAGCGAGCGAAGCCCGATCCTCCGTTCGGGCCGTGGCCGCGGCGCGGGCACCCTTCGCAACGCCCTAGGGCGCCCGCGCATCCTCCCCCACGGTCCTATGTAGGTGCGGGAACCTCCGATCCACGATGAAGGCCGGACGGCGACCCGGGCCGAAGCCGAAGCATCTCTACGTGCGGGTCGTGCACGCCGGGAGCGAAGGCCCCCTCGAGTCTCCCACGCCGGGCGTCGTTCGACCGTTCCTCGAGCATCTCGAGGCCGTGGGTCGCCTCGTGGCGCACGGTCGGCTCCGTACCCCCGAGGGAGACCTGCTCGTCTTTCGCGCGGGGGACCTTGCCGAGGCCCGACGCGTCCTGCGGACCGACCCGTTCGGGCAGCTCGCGCGGACATCGTACGATCTGCTCGAATGGTCCCCGGCCGAGCGAGGCAGTGGGGTCAATCTCGACCCCCCTCCGCCGCGGGGCTCGGGGCGCTTGACGTCCTTGCAGCGGGTTGCGGTCGTGGTCCGGGACCAGAAACTGGCGACCGCCTGGTATGGTGACGTCCTCGGGCTCGCGATCCGATCCCAGGATACCGACACGGGGTACGTCGAGCTCGCGCTCGGGCTGGGGACGAGCGCGATCTCCCTCATCGCGCCGCGGGCCGACTGGGGCGAGCCGTACTACTCCGAGGCCCGCAGCCGCATCGGGACCGCGACGGGTATCGTCTTCCAGACCGATAGCGTTCGGGCCCTCGAACTGCGGCTGCGCAACGCCGGTGCCACCGTCACGCAGTCCGTGCTCGAGGAGCCCTGGGGCGGGAGCACGATCCGCTTCGCCGATCCAGACGGCAACGAATTCCTGGCATTCGAGACTTCGGTGCCGAAGCGTCGGACGGCCACGCCCGGTCGCCCCCGCTCCTAAAGCGGCCCTCCTACGGTGACGGAAGGCGCCGGCGCGACGCGTATTATCCTGCGAGGGTTGAGGGACCCCGGAACAGGCTCATGGTCGAGATACTACCCGGAGTGCACCTTGTGGACGGCATCGACCCCTCCCCGGAGTTCACCACCCACGTTTACCTGCTCAAGGACCGGGGCCCCAGCTGGACCCTGATCGATTCCGGGCTGCCCGGCTCGGACGTGGCGATCGGCGCGTACCTGACCCAGCTGAAGATCCCACCGACCTCCGTCAAGAAGATCCTCATCACCCACCTGCACCGCGATCACGTCGGAGGCCTCGCGCGGATGATCGAACGGACGAAGGCCCGGACGTTCTCCCATTGGATCGAGGCGGCCTACATCGCCTGCAAGCCCGCCTACGACGGCCCCGGCATGCCGCCGGCGGAGCCGGTGATCATCGATGAGGTGCTCAAGGACGGGGACCCGGTCGACGCCGCCGGTGGCCTCGTCGCCTACCACACCCCCGGGCACACACCGGGGCACATGGCCTACTACCATCCCGAGCGCAAGCTTCTGTTCAGCGGGGATCTGTTCTTCGGCGAGAAGGATGGGCTCATCCTCACGGTGCCGGACTTCACGCACCACACCCCGACCGCGCGGATCTCCGCGCATCGGATGTCCCAGCTCGCCGTGGACTCGGTCCTCTCCTACCACGGCGGGCCGGTGCTGAAGAACGGGACGAGGGCGTTGCGAAAGTTCGCGCAACTCGACTGATCCTCCGGGACGTCCTTTCGGGCCGGGAAGTCGAGGCCGAGTGGGACTGGCCAGATTTGAACTGGCGTCTCGGAGTCCCGAACCCCGAAGGATGGACCAAGCTACCCCACAGTCCCACGTTGACGGGTGGCGAGGCGGCCACGAGCGCGCGATATATGAGAGGGAGGGCGAGGCGGGCCCCGGCTCGCCGACGTGGGACGCTCCCTCGGGAGCGTTTCGCGATCCCTCCGGTCTCCTTCTAACCCCCACCTCCCTTTCCTCTCCCGTGCCTGCGATGGGGGAGTCTCCGCCGTTTCCCTTGCCGGGAGGCCCGGCGCCCGACACGCTCACCTACACGATCCCGGGGTTGCAGGACGACCCGACGATGTGCCTCAGGTGCCGCTCGGCGCAGTTGCTCTGCGGGAAACCGGTCTGTCCGATCCTCGTGCGGTACGGAGGACTCTCCCGGTCCCTCCCGATGGTGCAGGGCTCGGAACTTTCCGGTTCCTCCCCTCCCGGAGTGTTCGTCGGTCGGTTCGGCTACCCGAAGGTCTCCGTCGGGCCGCTCCTGAGCCCGATCCACGGAGACACGATGCTCTACGACACTCCGGAGGAGTGGGTCGGGCGTTCGGTCCAGGAGGTGGTCCAGTTCCGGACGGGTCTCGTGCGCGGGACCCGCTCGATGCGGGTCACCGACGCGGACCGGCCTTCGGGCCTCCTCGAGGATCTCCAGCTCCTGTCGCTCTCCGCCGACTCCCCCGAGGCGGAGGCGAGGTTCCGTCGCCCGCCCCGGGGCCATCTCGCGCTCTCGGACTCCTCTCCTCCGTTCGGGCCCACCGCCGCGATCGAGGGGTTTCGGCTCGACGTCCGGCGGGTGGACCCGCACCTGGACCGGCTCGCCTCCGACACCGATGCCAACGCCCGGATCGCGGTCGACGAGCTGTACCACCGGGGCGTGCGGGTCAGCCGGATCCAACGCGCGTTCAGCGTGGGCACCCTCGGTCGACGGGGTCGCCGCAAGCTGGTGCCCACGCGCTGGAGCATTACCGCCGTCGATGACCTCCTCTCGAAAGGAAATCTCGCGAAGGTGCGTCACCTCCCCGAGCTCTCCGAGATCCTCCTCTACCGGTACACGGCGCTCGACAACCGTTGGTTCCTCGCATTGCTCCCGGGTCCCTACCGGTACGAGTCGATCGAGGCGTGGTACCCGAACACGCTATGGAACCCCAACACCGAGCGGGTCGTCATGATCGGCGACCACGAGGGATACCACGGCCGCACCACGTACGCGTCGATCGGAGGCTGCTACTACGCGGCCCGCCTCGCGACCTCGGAGGCCCTGCTCCGCCGGCAGCGTCAGGCCGGAGTGCTCGTCTTCCGGGAGGTCCACCCCGGAGAGATCCTGCCACTCGGTGTCTGGAACGTGCGCGAGCACGTGCGCGAAGCGTTGACCCGGCCCCCCGAGCGTCTCGGCTCCCTCGCCGAGCTCATCGCGCGGATGGGCGAGACCTTCGCGATCCCGACCGAGCGCTGGCTGCGCCAGAGCGCGGTGCTTCACGACGCGCGGACCCAGCGTCGGCTCGAAGAGTTCGGCCTTGGCGCGTCGTGAGGGGCGCCGAGCGGGACGGCCGACTAGAAGACGGTGATCTTCCCGGTCAGGAGCTTCTGGGGGATCGACGGGATCTCGTCGAACCAGTGCTGCGCGACCGCTTCGGCTTTCCCCTTGACCTGGGCGAGCTTGACCCCGTCCGCCGGCAGGATCTGCAGGCTCGCGACCTGGGGCTCGTCGACCGGCTTGCCGATCTGGGAGAGGATCCGCACGTGGACCTCCTTGACGTTGCCGCCGGTCTCCTTGATGATGTCGTTCGCGATCTGATTGCCGACGATGTTGTAGATCTTTCCGACGTGGTTGATTGGGTTCTTCCCGGCGGTCGCCTCGAGGCTCATCGGCCGGCACGGCGTGATCAGGCCGTTCGCGCGGTTGCCGCGTCCGACGGATCCGTCGTCTCCGGCTTCCATCGATAGGCCCGTGCAGGTGAGGTAGAACCGGCCGAGCTCGGGATCGTCGGCGGTGTTGACATCGATGACGACCTCGCGGCGGGTCAACTTCGTGGCCTGGTCGGCGAGCTTGTCGCGGATCTGTTCGCAGACGTTCGCGTACTCGTCCGCGTCATCGACCTCCGAGTCGACTAGCGCGGCCGCGACCGTGAGCCGGATCTTGTCGCCCGAGCGGAATCCCATCACCTTGACATCCTCGCCGAGCGCCGGGAGCTTCTTCTTGAGCTTGAGCGTGAGGAACTTCTCGCTCTCCAGGACGAGCTTCTCGGTGTCGGAGAACGGAGCGAAGCCGACCCCGAAGCTGGTGTCGTTGGAGAGGACCGACTTCTGATCGAAGACGCCCCTCAGGTCGACCGATCCCTGGCCGATCTTGCAGTCGAACTCGACGTCCTTGTCGACATCGAGGTGGGCGGCGATCGAGCCGACGTACTTCCGTCCGGCGTCGAGCGCGGTCTGGCGGAACGGGAGCTTCTCCCCGTTGACCTCGGTCGTCGCGCGCCCGACCAGGAGGATGTAGATCGGGCTCGTGACCCGCCCGCCACCGAACTTCGGTTCGGAGGCTCCACCGACGATCTGGGTCTCGTCGGTGTTGTGGTGAAGGATGCGGTTGTACTCATCGAGGTACATCCGGGAGAGCGCCTGACTGACGGACTCGGAGATCCCATCGGCTATCGAGTCGGGGTGACCGAGGCCCTTGCGCTCGACCAGCTCGACCGTCTGGTCCTCGATGTGCATCGTCCGCAGCGGTTCTACCTGGATGTTCCGGGCCATGGAGCTCACTCGGGGTCGGCGGAGTCGGGGGTCGGTTTAAGGGTTGCGACGCGCGCCTCCGACGCTAGGGTTTGCGTCCGGCGAAAAGGGCCTTCCTCATGTGGGAACCGACCGGCACGTATCCCTGGACCCGGTAGTACGGCCGCGTCCCGACGGCGCTCGTGACGTACAGGCCCCGGTGGCCGGCCTCCCGGGCACGCTCCTCCGCACGCTCTAGGAGTGCGCGGCCGAGCCCCCGGTGCTGGTAGTCGGAGCGGCCGGCGCCGGGAGTTCCGACCGCCACCTCCGTTCCCAACACTTTGAGCTCCCGTATCACCGGGTCCGGGAGCGCCCCCTCGAGCGACTCGGAGGGGAGGCGAAGCCGAAGGAACCCGGCGATGGAGTCGGAGCGGGGATCCTCCCACGCGATGAACAGCTCCGTCCCCCCGAGCGTGGGATACTGCGTCTCGGTAAGGGCGAGGTCCTCGATCGGCGGACGCGCCCGCCGACCCACCTCGCGGCAGCGGAGGCAGCGGCAGTGGGCCCCGCTCTCCGCCAGCCGAGCGAGCGCCCGTTCCCGCAGGTTGCTGACGCGCACCCCGTCGGCGATGAGCCGGGCCGGTATGTCGCGCTGGATCCGCTGGATCCGTACCCAGGGAGGAAGGGCGCGTTTGATGCGCGCCAGGACCTCCACGGCGGTGGGAGCGTCGTAGGGGACGTACCGTCCGGCCTTCCAGCCGTCGTAGAGCGGCGTCCCGGGGATCACGAGGGTCGGGTAGATCTTCAGCATGTCCGGCCGCAGCGCCGGCTCTCCGAGCACGCGGAGGGCATCGCGGACGTCCTCCTCGGGAGTCATCCCCGGTAGCCCGATCATGAGATGGTAGCAGATCTTGAGACCCTGGCCGCGGGCGGCGGTGGTGGCCCGGGTGACGTCCTCCACCCCGTGGGCCCGTCCGACCGCGCGGAGGACCTCCTCGTGGAGGCATTCGACGCCGATCTCGATTCGAGTGACCCCCGCGCCGAGGAGGAAGGGGAGCACGCGCGCGTCGCACCAATCCGGACGGGTCTCGACCGTGAGGCCGACCATCCTACGCGCGGCCGATTCGTTCGCGAGCTGCGCTTCCACGAGCGAACCCGCCGGCGCGCCGTTGAGCCCCTCGTACACCCCGCGCAGGACTCCCTCCTGGTACGACACCGGCCGCGACGGGAACGTTCCCCCCATCACGATCACCTCGACCTTCGAGGTCGGGTGGCCGGTCTCCTCTAGGGAAGCGAGACGCTCGGCGGTGATCCGGCGCGAATCCCAGTGGAACTGGGCCCCCCGCAGGGCGGACGGTTCCTCTCCGGTGTAGCTCTGAGGGCTGTTGTTCTCGACCCCGCCGGGACAGTATGTGCACCGGCCGTGGGGGCATCGCGCCGGCGCGGTCATCACGGCGACCACGGCAACCCCCGAGAGGGTCCGAGACGGCCGTCGTCGAATCGCCCCGTCGAAGCGCGCCCGCTCCTGGGCGGGAAGACTCGCGAGCCAATCGACGTTCGAAGGAAGAGTGCGCGCGCCGGAGGCCCGCACCCGCTCGAGCTTGATTCGGTGGATCTCCTCCGGCCCCATGGGACCGGGGACGGCCGACACTCTCAGCGCTGGAGCCACGCCCGGGTCTCTCCCGTCACGACGTACGGGGCCTTCTGCAGGTCCGCGATCGTGCGCGAACCCGTCAGGAACATCGCGACCCGGATCTCGTGAACGATCTGCTCGAGCTCGCGCCGGGTCTCCTCGTAGCTCGAGGCGGCGACCCGAAGCACTCCTCCGGCGATCCCCCCCGCGGTCGCGCCGAGCGCCACGGCTCGCGCCACGTCGAGCCCGGAGCGGATCCCGCCGCTCGCGATTAGGGGGAGGCCGACGGGGACGACCTCACGAACGGCGGCGGGCGAGGGGATCCCCCAGTCCCAGAACGTGCGCCCCAGCCGTGCCTCGCGCTCGGCGCCGTGGTCGAGGGCCCTCCAGTGCTCGACGGCGGCGAACGAGGTTCCCCCCGTCCCGCTGACGTCCAGCGCGCGCACCCCGTGGTCGCGCAAGCGTTCGGCGACCGATCGCGAGAGTCCAGCGCCCGTCTCTTTGACGAGCACGGGGAAGGCTGCCGCGAGCTCGCCGATGCGCGCGAGGGCGCCCCGAGCCCGCCGATCGCCCTCGGGCTGGACCATCTCCTGGAGGAAGTTCAGGTGGATGGCGAGGGCATCGGCCCCGATCAACGCCATCGCCGCCCGCGCGTCGTCGGTCGTGATGACCCGATCGCCGGGGGACTGCGCGATGATCTGCGGAGCTCCGATGTTCGCGAACTTGAGGGGAACCGGGTGCCGAGCGACGACCGAGTAGCTCTCGGGGTACTGACCGTTGAGGATCGCCGCACGCTCGCTCCCCACCCCCATCGCGACCCCGACGTCGGCGGCGCCATGGGCGAGGTTCTCGTTGATCTTGGCCGCGTCCGGGAACCCCCCCGTCATCCCCGTGATCATGAGCGGGGCCCGGAGCTTCTTGCCGAAGAGGGTCGTCGATGGATCGACCTCCTCGAAGTCGATCTCGGGGAGGGCGTTGTGGACGAGCTGGATATCGTTCCAGTACCGGTACCTTCCTTCGACCTCCCGGCCGAGGACGACCTTGACGTGCTCGGCCTTGCGGTGGCTCAAATCCAGCCCCTCCGCCACGGGATCCTTAACGTCCCGCGGTTCGCGCCCAGCTCCCGTAGAAGACATTCCCGTGGATAGCTCCCGAAAGTGCCCCATCCCGGAGTCCGCTAATAATCCCTGCGTCGGTTCCCCCCTCCGCGATCTCGAGCGCCACGCGCGACTTCGCGCGGATCCCTCCGGTGACATCCGTCGCTCCCGCCGGGGGGGCGAGCGAGTCGATCGATTTCGCCGTGATGGCGGGTAGGACCGCGCGTCGTCCGGCATGGAGCGGGCCGAGGATTCCCTCGACATCGCTGACGAAGACCACGCGATCCGGATGGACGGTGCGCGCGAGCTGGAGAGCGATCGTGTCGGCCGAGAGGATCGAAAACCCCCACGCCGAGTCCGGAACGACGTCCCCGAACGAGACGGGCATGTGACCTCGCTCGAGGGCCGCGGCGAACGCGGCGAGGTCGATCCGTTCGACGCGACCCTCGCGTTGGATCACGTGCTGCGCGATCGGGATTGACCACGGGGACGCCCCGGCGTCGACGAGGGCCCGAAGAACGGCGAGGTGGAGACGCCGGACTTCGGCGCTGACGATCGAGGCCCCGCGCGCCCGTTCCCGCGAGGAGGCGCCGCTCGCGGGCGGCTGGTTCAATCCGAAGCGCGCTGCGGTCCGGTGCCCGAACCCGCCCGCCCCGTGCAGGACGATCACGCGCCGATCGGTGATCGACGCGAGCTCGCGGGCCAGCCGCGCGAGCACCTTCGCCCGGAGTTTCTCGACCTCCCGCTTGCGGGTGATGACGCTGCCGCCCAGCTTCACCACGACGATCGGTGGTGGCGGGTCAGTCTCCGGGGGCCGGACGACCATCGTTCGACCACCTTACGCGCGGTCGAGCCCCGTCCGTCGGTTGAACAGGAGCAGCGCTCCGACAAAGACGAATACCACTCCCGAGAACGCCGGCCAGTAAAAGTACGTGAGCCAGTAGATGAGCAGAAAGATGCCGACACCGCACAGGACGGCGGCGAGTACCACCCACGGCGCGGAGACGTGCGCGCGCTCCCTGGGGGACAGCTCGCTGCCTTGGCCTACATGCTCGTGTCCGGTCCCCGACATCGTTCCGGCCACGATGTCCCCCTCTAAATCGGTTGGGTGCGAAGGGAAACGATACGGGCTCGGTCGCGCCGTCCCGCACCAGGGCCGATCGAGCATCCCCCAGTCGAAAATCGACGGCCGGATCGGGCTCGGCTGCGCGGCTCTTGATAGAGCTAAGTGGTGTGCCCTCATCAATCACGATCGTGACGGCCCGCGCCGGTCCGTTTGGGGCCGTAGCCATCGTCGTGGTGATGGTCGCGGTTTCCACATTCGGCCTCCTCGGTGTAGCAGGGGTGAGCTCCGAACGAGCATCGATGGGGTCGGTGGCGACCCACGCTTCAGGTTCCGGGGCACCTGCCTCCCTCCCGCCCTCCCCGGCCACCGCGATGGGCGCCGGTACATCCCAGTCCATTTCGCTTTCCAGCTCCACCCTCAATCCGGCCAGCGCCGCTGCCGCGAGGGCGTTGGCAGCGAGCCGGACCGCAGGGATCCGACCGGGCGATGTCTTCCTCCCGCGTCCGTCGGCAAGCCCCGCCCAGATCCAGTCTTCCGAAACCCAAGGGTACGTCTCTCCCTTGTACAACTCCACGCCCGCGCCGATCGGACTCGCCGAGTTCGGTCTCGCTCAGAACTTCACTACGGGAGGGGTATCGCCGTTCATCCTCAACGCCACATCCCTTCAAGCAACCTTCGACCCCGCGGCGATCGGTGGGCCGAACGCGACGTATCTCACCGACAGTTCACCGGACGGCTATGCCGTCCAGCTCAACGCCGTGGCGACGAACGTCACCCTCTTCGGGAACGACTCCTACGAGTTCTGGACCCAGAACGTGGTGGAGTACTATCCGTATGCGCATACGATCTACCTCCTTACGAACGTCTGGAACTTCTCGAGCCCCGCCTCGTACCTCTCGAGCAACGCCTTCTATTCCCATGGGCCCGACGGGATCCAGGTCGGCAACAGCTACTACTACGCCGTCGAGGGACCGCTGCATATCGGCTATCCGTTCAACCTGACGTTCACGATGACCTCAACGGTCACCGAGGGGCGGAATGCCGTGTACTTCTCCGTCTACGCCACGACCCCAGACTCCGCCAACGACATCCACGCGACGAACTTCGACTACGTCGTTTTCAACTCGCTCGCGATCGCAACGGCACCTCTCACCCAGCCGGCCGACTACACCGCGAACGGTCACACGTACAACCCGCTCGGGCTGACGAACGATTTCGAGCTGACAATCGGCGGCCCCGGGGGAGGTAGCCAGACGACCTTCCTCACGGCCAACGCCGAGGAGACCTTGAGCTACTGGGACGCAGCGGCCGCCTCCTACGAGGCCGTGCCATCGGCATACTGCTACGGAGGCGAGACCGGGGAAACGGCGGTCGGCGCGAGCATGGCCTGGGCCCCGGGAGCGAGCGGAGCGCCCGTCGGTCAGATGACCACGGGCCCTTCCCTGCTCGGCGGACTGTGGAACGCGAGCGCTCCGGCAGGGGGCGCGGCGAGGCTCACCTTGAGCGTTCAGCCTGGCAACGCGTTCGTCGAGATCTCCTTCGCGGGGGACTCGTCCTCGGCGTTCAACGTCTCCGAGCCCGAGTGGGCACCGACGGTCGATTCGAACGTGTTCACCCTTCCTGCGGGGACGTACAACGTGACGATCGCGCTCGCGGACTACGCTCCACAGACGCTCCGGATCGTCCTCGGGGCCGGGACCGCCTCTACGCGGACCATCGACCTCGTCTGGACCCCGACCGAAGGAATCTACACACCTCTGTGGGCGTGGACGAACGCCCAGATCGCAGCGATCTCGACGAGCGGCTCCGGCACGATCGCCTCTCCGTACATCGTGGTCAACAACCAGCTCGGCGAACTCCCGCGCTTCTTCGGCGTCCTGAACGACTACGGGTTTCCCGTCTTCCCGGGAGTGTACTTCCTCGGAACCACCGCGTACACCGAGTTTGCGAGCCCTCCGCCCCTCTCGGTCGATACCGCGGGGGCCCATGCGGGGGCCCCTCCGCTCCCGGCCTCGGGCAACCTTCCCTACTGGTTCTACGAGGACTCGAACATCGCGATCGTGAACGCGACGGGCATCTCGGGCTGGTTCTCCGTCTACGCCGACAGCTACCCGTTCTTCCTGACCTTCAACGTCGAGTTCTGGAACTCGACGAATACGCTGATCGCGAACGACACGTTCAACACCGCGGCCCAGGCATTGCTGCTGTACAACGGGAACAGTTCGACCAATCCGCACGCCGCCGGCAACGCGACTATCTGGGGGAACCGGTTCGATCAAGTCCAGCCTCCCGGGCCCGCGGGACCGGTGGTGCCGTTCGCGAACGGGCTGGGCTTGAGCGAGCAGGAGAACCGCGACCTGATCTACAACAACGAGTTCAGTACTCCGACGACCGCCGTCAGCTACCCGGCGGATCTGTACTACGGCGACCCCGTAGCGTACGTCGACGCGTGGAACATCACGCCCACGGGAGCATCGACCGTCCACCACGACGCCAACTGGCCCGCTTTCCCCCTGACGGGAAGCATCATCGGAACCCGCACCCAGGGCGGGAACTTCTGGTGGGATTACGGGCTGGCGGCATCGCCCTACGGCTTCCTCGGAGGCGTCCCGAACTTCAACCCGTACGACGTCGTCCCGTACACCGAGAGCGGATGGCTCGATCAACCCGGGCCCGTCGCGGGCGACTACGCTCCGCTGCTCGCCACGCCGCTCTACACCGTGACGGTGTCCGAGACGGGTCTGCCGACCCCGAACCTCTGGTTCGCCACCCTGCGCAACGCCACGGGAGCCGTGTACGGGCTGAACCTGACGAGCACACCGAGCTACTCGGTCTCGCTACCCAACGGGAGCTACTCCGTGACGGCCGCCCCCACCAGCGGATATTACGCTCCGACGGCCCTCTTCGCCGTCGCCGGCCGAGCGGTTCTCCTCTCCGTGACCTTCACGCTCGAGTACGTCCTGACGTTCGTCCCGGGCGGCCTGCCTACGAGCCAGCTCTATATCGTGGACATCCCCGGGTCCGGTTCGTACTCGAACATCGGGGGGACGAATCTGAGGATCGACCTGCCGAGCGGAACGTACACGGCGTGGATCTATTCCGAGAATCGGTCCTACGCTCCGATCCCCCCCAGTTACTACGTGGTGGTGGGGCGGGCCAACCAGACCCTGGCGATCACCTTCGCGCCGGCGTTCCCGCTTTCGTTCTCCCAGGTCGGATTGCCGGTGGGTGCTTCGTGGGAGGCGAATTCGACGCTCCAGGGCATAACCGCCGCGCCGCCCGGATCGGCCACGACCCCCCTGTACACCTACTCGGTCAACGGCACGGGTTCGCATCTCAACCTGTCGGTCCCGAGCGGATCGTACGCCTACGCGGTCCAATCGACGACGAGTGGCTTCGTCCCGTCGACCCCGGGCGGGACGTTCACCGTAGCGGAGAGCCCCATCACCGTCCCGCCCGTAACCTTCGGCTTCCCCTACTCCTTGAGGTTCATCGAAACCGGGTTGCCGAACGGGTCGACCTGGTACGTCGGGCTCCATGGAAACCTCGAATCCACGACCGCGAGCACCCTCGAATTCACGCTGCCGAACGGGACGTACGGCTACACGGTCGGCACCGCGACGGGGTACGCTCCCAGCCCCGCGAGCGGCGTCGTGTCCCTGAACGGCACGGGTGAGAGCGTGCCGATCGTCTACTCGGCCGTGAGCTACTCCGTCACCTTCACGGAGTCGGGGCTGCCGCGGGGAACGAACTGGTCGGTGTCCTTCGGTGGGGTGACGAACTTCTCGACGGGGTCTTCGATCGGGTTTTCGAGTGCGGCCGGGACCTACGGATTCGCGGTGCCCGGCGTTCCCGGCTGGTCGGCGCTCCCGGACAACGGCACCCTCACCGTTCACGGTCCGACCACGCAGGCGATCGCGTTCTCGGTGGCGACCTATCCGGTGACCTTCACCGAGAGCGGGCTCGTGAACGGCACGTCCTGGACCGTCACTCTCAACGGAAGCCCGCACAGCTCGACGACCAGCGCGATCACCATCGCCGAGCCGAGCGGCCAATACGTCTTCTTCGTGAGCCTCTCGGGGGGGCTCTCCCCCACACCGATCACCGGCACGGTCACGGTGAACGGCTCGGCGGTGAACCTACCGATCCAGTACTCACCGACCCTGTTCTCGATCGTCTTCGAGGAGACCGGCCTGAGCCCGGGTACGACCTGGAGCGTCGAGATCAACGGGGTAACGGTGAGTTCCACCACGACCACGATCACGTTCCCGGAGCCGAACGGGACGTACGTGTACACCGCGAGCGCTTCGGGCTACAACAGCACCACCCGAGGCCTCACGGTGGCCGGCGCGAACCCGGCGCAGACCTTGATCGTCTTCAGCTCTACGACGGGTCCGAGCGCGCTCTCTGCAACGACCTGGATCATCATCGCGGTGGTCGTTGTACTCGCGACCGCGATCGTCGTCGCCCTCGCCCTGCGCCGCCGCGGCCGGCGCGCGTCGGGCGGGCCGAGATAGGCGGTCTTGCGGTCGTGCACGGGCCCGGACGCCCCGGTACAACGAGAGAAGTCCCGGCGGAGGGAAAAGGTAGATATGGCTCGCTACCCTCCGACACGCTGCCCGAGGTCCGGGTAGGCGTGAACGGTGCCGTCACTCACACCCGACAGTCGGCCGGCGGACACGCCGAGCCTCCCTCCCAGGAGTCGAGCTCTCCACGAGGCGGTCCGGCAGGTCCATGACCCGCCCCGAGGCGGGGCCGCTGCGCCCGCGCCTGCGGCCGAGCGGACGGCCTCCGCGCCTCCCCCACCGACCAGCGATGCCACCGCCGTCTTCGATTCCCTGCTCGAGGTCAAAGGCGAGCTGTTCAAAGGTCGGCGCGAGGTCCTGCGGGACTCCTACATCCCGAGCCGGCTGCCGCACCGCGAGCATCAGATCCGGCAGGTCGCCGAGGTGCTTGCCCCGGCGCTGCGCGGCGACCTTCCCTCCAACCTACTGATCTACGGAAAGATTGGCACGGGCAAGACGGCCGTCGTGGCCCAGGTCCGTCAGGACATGGAACGGCGCGGGGAGATCTCCGAGCGCATCACCTTCATCTACATCAACTGCGGGAACATCGACACCCCGTACAGCCTCTTGCAGATGGCCGGCAACACCTTCGCGCTCAAGGAGACCGATCGGATCCCGACCGGCTGGTCCCTCGACCGGGTGCAGGCGGCGATGCGCCGCCTCATGGACGGCAAGCAGCGCACGGTGATCCTCGTTCTGGACGAGATCGACCGTCTCGTCGTCCGCAGCGGGGACGGCGTCCTCTACACGCTCAGCCAGATCAACACCGAGCTCACGAACGCGCGCCTCGTGATCGTGGGGATCTCGAACGATCTCAAGTTCACCAACAACCTCGACGCGCGCGTCCGCAGTCGCCTCAACGAGGAGAAGATCCTCTTCCCGCCGTACGACGCGCTCCAGCTCCAAGACATCCTGCGCGAACGAGCGAAGGAAGCGTTCCGCGATGGGGTCGTCGATCCGGGGGTCATCGAGCGGTGTGCGGCGTACGCGGCCCTCGAGCACGGGGACGCTCGCCGGGCGCTCGCGCTCCTGCGCCTGGGCGCCGAGATGGCCGAGCGCGACCGCGCGAAACGGATCACGCCGGACCACATCGTCAAGGCGAAGAACCGCCTCGAGCAGGACGTCATCATCGACTGTTGCCGCACGCTCCCGACGCACTGCAAGATCCTCCTCTACGCGATCCTGCAGGCCTACGAGCGGCGGAGAACGGGCGTCCTGACCGGGGACGTCTACGAGGGATACGCGAAGCTGGCCCAGAAGCTCGGGCTGCAGCCGCTGCACGCGCGCAGCGTATCGAACCATCTCTCCGACCTCGAGGCGCTGGGGCTGATCCGCGCCACGATCGTCTCGCGGGGCCGGGGCGGACGGACCCGGGAGATCATCGTCGATGTGCCGATCGCCGAGACCCTACCGGCCCTCGAAGAGGATCCGCTGCTCGCGTCGCTCGGCCGACCCCGCAACCGCGGGCAGATGCTGCTGACGAACTTCGACAACCCGGCGCGGACGACGCCCTACTGAGTCGACTCGACCGCCGTTCGCTCGGCCTCGCTCGCGAGCTCGCCCGCGTTCGCCCGACGCCGCGCGCGCTCGCGCCGCATCTCGGAGAGGTCGCGGTCCAGCTCGCGCATCTCCCGGGCGTAGCGACGCAAGCGCACGCGCGAGATCGCCTCGAGCGTCGCGATCTCGCGATCGAGGGCGTCGTCCGAGGCCCGAAAGTCGGTCATGCGGACGGACCGACGTCGATCTGCGCCTTCTGCAGCTTCGAGGAGAAGTCGACGAAGATCGTTTTGATCTCGGTGAACTCGTCGATCGCGACGCTGCCGGCCTCGCGGCCGCCGTTGCCGGTGTTCTTCACTCCCCCGAACGGCAGCTGGACCTCGGCGCCGATCGTCGGGGCGTTGACGTAGGTGATCCCGGCCTCGAGCTCCTGCATCGCTCGGAACGCGCGGTTCACGTCCCGCGTGTAGATCGACGAGGAGAGCCCGTAGGTGACGTCGTTCGCCACCCGCACGGCCTCCTCGTAGTCGCGGACGCGCAGGACGCATAGGACGGGTCCGAAGATCTCCTCCTTGGAGATCCGGGTTCCGTGGGCGGTCTCGAAGATCGTCGGCTCGATGAAGAACCCGCGGTCGTACGCCTCTCCGTGCAGCTTCCGGCCCCCGATCCGGAGCGTCGCCTCCTTCTTGCCGATCTCGATGAACTCGAGGATCTTGCGTTCCTGGTCCTCGGAGGCGACCGGGCCCATCTCGACCTTCGCGTCCATCGGGTCGCCGACCGGGAACCGCTTCAGCCGTTCGATCAGCAGGCCGAGGAACTCGTCGTAGATCTTCTCGTGCAGAATGAGCCGGCTCGTGGCGGTGCAGCGCTGGCCGGAGGTTCCGAACGCCCCGAAGAGGACCCCATCGAGCGCGAGGCGGAGATCCGCGTCCTCCATCAGGATGACCGGGTTCTTCCCGCCGAGCTCGAGGTGGACCATCTTCAGACCCCGAGCGCCCTGGACGTAGACATCGCGGCCGGTGTCGACCCCTCCGGTGAATGAGATCGTACGGATCCGAGGATCGGTGACGAGCGCGTTGCCGACGACCGCGCCGGAGCCCGTGACGAAGTTGAGGACTCCGGCAGGGAGTCCCGCCTCTTCGTAGGCTTTCACGACCTCCGCCGCGCAGCCGGCGGTGTTCGAGGCCGGTTTGAAGACGATCGCGTTGCCCGAGATCAGGGCGGCCGCGATCTTCCAGTTCGGGATCGCCGTCGGGAAATTCCACGGCGTGATGCATGCGACGATCCCCTTCGGCTGGCGGATCGTCATGCAGAACTTCGATCGCAGTTCGGACGGTACGGTCTCCCCGGCGAGCCGCCGGCCCTCGCCCGCCATGTACTCGACGAAGTCGATCGACTCCTGCACATCGCCCCGACCCTCGGCGATGACCTTTCCCATCTCCTGAGTGACGATCCGGCCGAGCTCTTCCTTGCGCCGCCGGAGGATTCCGGCGACCCGGAACAGGAGGTCCCCACGGTGCGGGGCGGGCGTGTCGCGCCACTTCGGGAACGCGGCGTGCGCGGCGTCGATCGCCGCCGTGATGTCGGCCGGGGTCCCCGATATGAACGAACCGACCGGCTCGCGGGTGGCGGGGTTGATCGTCGGGAACCGGGTCCGTCCCGCCGGAGAGACCCACTTTCCGCCGATGAAAAGTCCGTATTGCGGAACCTTGGCCGCCATAGATTCGTTCCTCGGGGAAGCGGACACGGCTCGGGTCTTTAAGGGTACCCGGAGGACGGAGTTCGCTAATGCGGCGCGGACCCGGATCGGGTCCGCTTCGGGTGCTTGCCCTGGGAGAGCGCCTTCTCTCCGATGAACGGCAAGGGGGCCAGGTGGCGTTCTCCCCCCATCTCTTCGCGGAGCGCCTCGGGGATCTCGATCGTGCCGTCCGGTCCCTGGTAGTTCTCGAGGACGGCGATCATGAGCCGGGGGAGGGCCACACCCGAACCGTTCAACGTGTGCAGGTACTCCGGCTTCTGAGCCTGGGTCCGTCGAAGGCGGATGTTGGCCCGGACCGATTGGTACGCCTCGAAGTTGGAGACCGAGCTGACCTCGAGCCAGCGGGATACCCCGGGAGCCCACAGCTCGAGGTCGTAGCACTTGGCCGCCTTCTCGGGGAGATCGCCCGCACACAGGTTGAGAACGCGGTACGGTAGGTCGAGCCCTTGGAGGACGGCCTCGGCCTCGCTCCGGAGCGTCTCGAGCTGCGCGTAGGAGTCCTCGGGCGTGCTGAAATTGACGAGCTCGACCTTGTCGAACTGATGGACACGGGCGATCCCTCGCGTCTCGACGCCGTGGCCTCCCGCTTCGCGGCGGAAGCACGGGGTATAGGCCATGACCTTGTACGGGAGGTCCTCGGGCAGG
Organism: uncultured Thermoplasmata archaeon; assembly: GCA_963838955.1. GTDB lineage: Archaea > Thermoplasmatota > Thermoplasmata > Lutacidiplasmatales > UBA184 > Lutacidiplasma. The sequence goes on from CAWISZ010000005.1 coordinate 225,129, forward strand.
AGCACTTCGTCTCGGAAGAGGTTCGTGACGGGGACCTCCGCCGTCGGCGCGAGCCACAGGTCGTCCATCTTGACCTGGTAGGAATCCTCGGCGAACTTCGGCAGCTGCCCCGTCCCTTGCATCGAGGTCGAGTTGATCAGGATCGGCGGAACGACCTCGACGTATCCGTGGGCACGATGGAGCCGCCGCATGTACCGGATGAGCGCGTGCTCGAGGCGTGCAAGATCCCCCCAAAGCACGTAGAACCCCTCTCCGGTGATCTTGACGCCCCGCTCCTCGTCCAGAAGATTGAGCTCGTGGCCGACGTCGAAGTGCGGGCGCGGGGCCGCGGGAGCCGTACGATGCATCGCATGCTCTGCGATGACGACGTTCTCCTTCGCATCTCGGCCCGGCGGGACCGAGGAGTGAGGGGTCTGAGGGAGTGCTAGCAAGGCGGCCCGTAGAGCCTCTTCCATCGACTCGCTCTTCGTTTCGAGCTCCCGGATTCGTTCCCGAAGCCGCCCGAACTCGGCGCGTCCGGCCTCCGGGGTGCTCGCCGGGGCCGCGGGATCCGGTCGGTGGGCCGCCGCATTGCGTTGCGCACGGAGCCGGTTGATCTCCTCTCCGAGGGATCGCCGCTCGCGATCGATCTCGAGCAGCCGGTCGATCTCGCCGGGGTCTCGGCCCCGCGCCACGAGACCGGCGCGCAGCAGGTCCGGGTGTTCGCGGACGTAGGCCATCGGGTACATCGGTTCGGCCGGAGTGAGCCCCGGAGCGATTAACGGTTGTCGTCGGGCCGACCCCCGAGAGGGGCCCCTACCCGGACGGCCGAGACGCCGGCTCTCCGCGCGCGTGGAGACACCGGTCACGAGAGGCGCATGGCTATCTGAATCCGACCGGTATCGACCACGGAGTACCCAACGTGAGCCGCCAACGATCCCTCGAGGACTTCAGCGGCGGTGAGGGGTCCGTAGTTCCACCGGTGGTGATACGTAGGCCCAGGCACGATGGGTACCCGGAGATCTGGCGAGTCGAGGACGGACACATCGTCCACCCCTTCGTCCGCCCCGGCACGCTCCGTGCCCTGCCCTTCCAGATCGATCTCGCGCGGATCGGGCTCGACGAAGATCTACTAGTCGTGCTCCCGACGGGTCTCGGAAAGACCGTGATCGCCGCATTGGTCGCCGCCGAGGTCCTCCGGCGAACGGAGGGCAAGGTCCTCATGCTCGCCCCGACTCGGCCTCTCGTCCAACAGCACGCCGACTCCTTTGGCCGCTGGCTCGGGGAGATCCGACGCGCCCGATTCACGGGCACGGTCAAGCGACCGATCCGCGAAGGAGCCTGGGAGAGTACGGACGTGGTCTTCGCGACGCCCGAGATCGTCCAGAACGATCTCGCCGCGGGCCGCTACGATCTCTCGGACGTCCAGCTGCTCATCTTCGACGAAGCGCATCACGCGGTGGGCAAGTACGTCTATGTCCCGATCGCGGAGCGGTACCGAACGGAGCGACCGAAGGGTGGCCGCGTTCTCGGATTGACCGCTTCCCCCGGGGGCAAGGACGAGCGGATCGAGGAGGTCGTCGCGGCCCTCGGCGTCTCGCGGATCGAGGCCCGCAGCCGCGAGGACGAGGGGGTCCGCGAGTACGTGCAGGAGATCGACGTCGAGTATCGCTGGGTCGACCTGACGCCCGAGGTGCGCCAGATCCGGGATCGCCTCCAGGACGCCTCCCACGAGACCGCGCGACGCCTGCAGCGCCTCGGCTACCTGCGCAAGAAGCCGATCCCTTCGTTGACCGTCAAGGATCTGATCGCCCTCCGATCCGAGATCTTCGCACGTCCCGGTCCGATGGTGCGCAAGTTCGGCCCGCTCTACCACCAGCTCATCCTGCTTCACCTCTTTCACGCCGAGGAGCGGCTCGAGACTCAGGGCGTGGGGCCGTTCCTCCAGTACCTCGACCGCCTCGCGGCGAAGGAGAAACCGAGCCGGGGAGATCGCGCGGTGCTGGCGCTCCCGGGTATCGTCCGGGCCCGCAAAGAAGCGGAAGGGTACCTACGCAGCGGGCGCGAAGCCTCTCACCCGAAGCTCGATGCGCTCGTTGAACTCGTCCGCGAACAGCTCGCCCGTCCACAAGAGCATCGGCCCCGGATCCTCATCTTCGCCCAGTACCGGGACACGATCCAGGGCATCCAATCGACCTTGGAGGCCCAGGGCTGGAAGGTAGGTCGGTTCGTCGGTCAGGCCACGCGAGATGTGGAGGACCCCGGGATGAACCAGGTCGAGCAGGCCCAGATCCTGAGCGCGTTCCGGGCCGGAGCGTTTCCGATCATGGTCGCGAGCAGCGTCGCGGAGGAGGGACTGGACGTTCCCGATGTCGATCTCGTCGTGTTCTTCGAGTCGGTCCCGAGCGAGATCCGGGCGATCCAGCGCCGGGGCCGCACCGGGCGCACTTCGGCCGGACGCGTGGTGGTCCTCCTGACGCGGGACACCCGCGACGTCCGACACCAGGCGGCGGAGGTCCGTCGCGAGCGGTCGATGCGGCGGATCGTGCGTAAGCTCTCGGCCGCCTCGAAGATGCGAGGCGCGGCGGGGATGACCGAGCAGGCGCGCACCCGCCGAGCTCCTCGCCGGAAGCGAGCGGCCACGCCTCCAGCCTCTTAAGGTAGCGGCACGAAGCGAGTCGGGTGCTGAATTTATATCGCGCGCTCGGGGTCCCCCGTCCCGGTGGGGCCCATGGACCTCTTCGGAGAGATCACCGCCAATCTCGGCATGGTGGTCTTCACGGGCATCTCGTTCCTTCTCGTCGTCTATCTCGTCCTCTGGATGATCCATCCAGAGTCGGACTGAGCGGAGTCCCGTGTTCGATCCGCGGGATTTGATTGACGTAGTCCTTGTACTCGTAGTCGTCCTCCTGATCGCCCCGTTCTTCGGGCGGTACCTCGGGAGGGTGTTCACCGACCGGCCCGCGTTCGGGGACCGCTTCTGGAACCCGATCGAGCATCAGATCTTCCGGCTGATCGGAACGAATCCGCGCCACTCGATGCGGTTCAAGGAGTACACGATCGCGCTCCTCGTCACGAGCGCGGCCATCGTCCTGTGGATCTTCGCGCTGATGATCTTCCAGTCCTCTCTGCCTTGGAATCCCAACGGGATTCCCGGGATGACCTGGGACCTCGCCCTCCACACGGCCTCCTCCTTCACGACCAACACCGATTTCACCCACTACGTCGCCGAATCGCAGCTGAGCCTCGGGGGTGCGATCCTCGGGCTCCAGATCGCGCTCTTTACCTCGGCCGGAACGGGGCTCGCGGTCGTGGTCGCGTTCATCCGGGGGTTCACCCGTCAGGACGGGACCCTCGGGAACTTCTACGTCGATCTCGTTCGCGCGATCACTCGGGTTCTGCTCCCGATCGCGATTCTCGGTGCGATCGTTCTGATCGCGATGGGACTGCCTCAGACGTTCACGAGCTCGGTCACCGCGTATCCGATGACGGGCGGCGTCCAGACGATCTACCTCGGACCGGTCGCGTCCTGGACCTCGATCGAGATGCTGGGCTCGAACGGAGGAGGGTGGTACGCGGCCAACGCCGCGAACCAGCTCGCCAACCCGACCGTGCTCTCGATGCTCTTCCAGACGGGGCTGATGCTCGTCATCCCGTTCTCGCTCCCGTTCATGTTCGGCCAAATGGTCCGCAAGCCGCACGAAGCGAACCCGTACATCGCGACGATCCTGATCGTCTTCCTGATCGCGCTCGGGCTGTTCATGTACTTCCAGTACCTCGGAAACCCGACGCTCGGCGCGATCCCCGGCCTCACGATCTCGGGGAACTACACGGTCGGGCAGCAGTCCCTCGGGACCTTACCGGAGACCTCGTTCTTCCAGGTCTCCTCGATCTACGGGAACGTGGGCGCCCAGGAGATGGCACTCGGCTCGATCACGCCGGGCGCCCAGATGGTGTCGTTCTTCGGCATGTTCACGCAGAGCACGCCCGGCGGGGTGGGGAGCGGATTCGGCGTTCTCCTCGTATTCTCGCTGGTCGCGGTGTTCATCGGCGGATTGATGGTCGGACGGACCCCGGAGTATCTCGGCAAGAAGGTCGGCAAGGACCAAATGCGCTGGTCGGCGTTCCTGCTCATCAGCCACCCGGCGGTGATCCTCGTGCCGATCGTCCTGGTGTTCTTAGCCGGGCTCTCCGGCCCCGCGCTCGGAGGGGTCGGGCCGAACCTGCAGGTCAACGCCCACCAGTTTTCGATCGTGCTCTACGAGTTCACGAGCGAGGCCGCGAACAACGGCAGCGCGATGGGACCGATCAACGACAACACGGTCTTCTTCAATCTCGCCGGCTCGGCGGTCGTGCTCGTCGGCCGGTTCTTCCCCATGATCGCGATGCTCGCGATCGGTTCGCTGTTCTCCCGCCAAGATCCGATCCCCACCTCGGCCGGGACCCTGCAGACGAACAGCATCACCTTCACCCTGTATCTCACGCTACTGCTGATCATCATTTCCGGACTGCTTTTCCTGCCGGTGCTCGCCCTTGGGCCGCTTTCCCAGATCGGAGGCTAGGATGATCGAACCCACGCTGGAGGAGATCGCGGCGAGCTCGGCCTCGACGGCCGCCCCGCCCGCTCGGAAGGCCCCCCATACCTCCTGGCGCCGCGTCCTGAGCGATTCGTTCCGCTACTTCGATCCCCGACGGGAGATCCGCCATCCGGTCATGTTCGTTGTCTGGGTGTTTTTCGTCTTCCTCGCGGTCCTCACGGTCTTCCCGCGAGCGTTCCCGGACGTGGCGTCGACCTACAACGCCGGATACTACTTTGCCCTGACCGTCATCCTGTTCCTCACGCTGTGGTTCGGCCATCTCGCCGAGGCGATCGCCGAGGCGCGGGGGCGCGCCCAGGCGGAGAGCCTGCGCCAGATCCGCAGCGGCATGCGGGCGCGCCAGCTCCTCCCGGACCAAACGACCCGCTGGGTGCCGTCCGACGCCCTCCACGTCGGCGACTTGGTCGTCATCGAAGCCTCCGAGGTCGTTCCGCTCGACGGGGACGTGATCCACGGCGCGGCTCTCATCGACGAGTCGATGATGACGGGCGAGTCGGCGCCCGCGGTCCGAGAGAGCGGAGGGGACCGGACGAGCGTGCTCGGGGGCACCCGCATCATCCAGGGCACCGTCACCGTGCGGATCTCGGCCAGCATGGGCCACTCCTTCCTCGACCGGTTGATCGGATTGGTCGAGAACGCCGGCCGCGAGCCGACCCCGAACGAGCTCGCGCTCGGCGTCCTCCTCGCCTCCTTGACCGCCGTGCTGCTCGTGATCATCGTGACGTTCGCCGACGTCGCAGGGCCGTCGGGGGTCGTGGCGATCAACATCGCGACCATCCTCGCGCTGTTCGTGGCCCTGATGCCCACGACGATCGGAGCGCTACTGCCGGCCATCGGGATCTCGGGGATCAACCGCGTCGCGAAGGCCAACGTCATCGCGAAGTCGGGCACCGCTATCGAGGCCGCCGGCGACCTCGATGTCCTGATCTTGGACAAGACCGGGACGATTACCGTGGGGAACCGCCTCGCGGTCCAATTCATCCCGGCACCCGGCGTGGACCCGAGCGAACTGGCATCCGCGGCGCTCCTCTCCTCGAGCCTGGACGACACCCCCGAGGGCCGGTCGATCGTGCGCCTGGCCGCGCGGCGGGGGGCGACCGCCCCACGCCTCGAGCCCGGCAGCTACCAGGTGATGGTGTTCACGGCGGACCGCCGGATGAGCGGACTCACCCTCAAGGGCGGCCAAGAGATCTTCAAGGGCTCGATCGATTCGATGGAGGCCTACGGCGCGGTGATGCCGCTCGAGCTGCGCGAGGCGGCGCGCGAGCAATCGCGCTTGGGGATGACCCCGCTCGTCATCTCGACCGACCGGCGCGCGCTCGGGATCGTACTCCTGAAGGACGTGGTCAAGCCCGGCATCAAGGACCGCATCCACGAGCTGAAGACGATGGGGATCCGCACGATCATGTGTACCGGGGACAACCGGATCACCGCCGCCGCGATCGCTCGGGAGAGCGGGGTGGACGAGTTTATCGCCGAGGCGAAGCCCGAAACGAAGCTCGAGATCATCGAACGGGAGAAGGCCCAGGGTCGCCTGGTGGCGATGAGCGGCGATGGCTCGAACGATGCTCCCGCGCTCGCTCGGGCAGATGTGGGCCTCGCGATGAACAGCGGGACCAGCGCCGCGAAGGAGGCCGGCAACATGGTCGATCTCGACAACGACCCGACCAAGCTCATCGAGATCGTGTCGATTGGCAAACAGCTCCTGATCACCCGGGGGGCCCTGACGACGTTCACCATCACCAACGACGTCGCGAAGTACTTCGCCGTCCTACCGGCGATCTTCATCACGGCGTCCGGAGCGGCGATCGCCGGAGTGGCGTCGCTGAACGTGCTCGGCCTGAGCGACCCCAGCATCGCCGTGGTCGCGACGCTCTTCTTCAACGCGATCGTGATCCCCTTGCTCATTCCTCTCGCGCTCTTCGGTGTCGGCTTCAAGCCGCGACCGGCGATCGATCTGTTGCGCCGGAACCTGCTCATCTACGGTCTCGGAGGCCTCGTCAGCGCCTTCGCGGGGATCTGGCTCATCTACCAGCTCTTCGTCTGGGCGGCGGCCACTCCCCTCGTCAGCGGGCTCACCGCGGCGCTCTCCCACATCCTGCCACTCGGAGGTCTGTAACGCATGTCCGGAGCCCTCACGCCGCCCGCACGACCGAGCGAACCCATGTCGCCAAGCCGCGCCGCGAACGCGCCCCCGGTCGACCCACCGCAGCGGACGCGATCGCACGTTCGAGCGGCCGTGGTGATCGTCGTGCTGGGCGTGGTGGTCGTGGGCCTCGGTTATCCGGCGCTGCTCACGGGGATCGCGGATCTCGTCTCCCCGGGGACCGCGGGCGGCTCCCTCCTGCACGCTACGAACGGGACCGTCGTCGGCTCCTCGCTCGTCGGCCAGAACTTCAGCCGACCGTACCTGTTCTGGGACCGGCCCTCGATGAACGATTACAACACGACCTTGGGGTACGAGACCCCGCCCGGGCCGACCGACCCCGCGCTCCTCGCGCTTCTGAACGAAACCATTGCCTACATGAAACAGTATGGCAACTTCACCGTGAACGCGTCGATCCCTCTCGAGCTGGTCAGTCCGTCCTATTCGGGGTTCGACCCGTACCTGACCCCCGAGGCGGTCCTGGTACAGGTCCCGCGGGTCGCCAACGCGACCGGCGAATCGATCGCGAACGTGACGGCGTTCGTCAACTCCTATATCACCCAGCCGCTCTTCGGGTTCATCGGCCCGGCCTACGTCAACGTCGTGAACCTCGACTACGCGCTCGTGGCCTGGACCGGTGTGGGGCCGTAACGATGTACCGACACATCCTCCTGCCCGTTCGCGCGCCCTCCGAGGTCGAGCCGATGATCCGGTTCGCCGCCTTGCTCCTGGACGCGGACGGCGAGATCCGCATGCTCCACGTCATCCCCACGACCACGATGCCCCAGGTGACGCGCGAGTGGCGGGCCTCCGTCAACCTGGTCATCCCGGCGCACGAGGCGGCGGCCTCGCTCGATGTCCGGGTCGAGCCCGAGATCCGTGCGAGCGTGGACGTCCCGGCGGAGATCCTCGAGAGCGCGGAGGCGCACTCGGCGGACGCGATCCTACTCAGCCTCGGAGGGGACCGCCGCAGCCGCAACCCGTTCGTAGGACACACCGCGAGCGCGATCCTGCACTACGCATCCGCCGACATCCTCGTGATCAACCGGCTCGCCCTCGCCGCTCCGAAGATCCCGAGGATCCTCGTTCCGACGCTGGTCGGGCGCGTTTCGCCCAAGGCGATGCGTCTCGCCGAGGAGATCTCGATCCACAACGACGGCGTGCCGATCGTCACGCTCGACATCCGATCGTCCTCTTCGAGGTCCGCCGAGAGCGAGGACGATCACACGGCCCGCGGCGTTCCGATCCTCCACCGTCACTCCACCGTCAGCGAGGCGCTCCTCGGGCGCCGTCGGCACAACGCCGAGCTGATCCTGCAGGGCGCCGCCCGCGAGCGCTACGGTCTCCTGCTCGTCGGGGAGGATTCCCACAGCGTGAGCCAGGCTCCCTTCCTGACCCGCCCCTTCCTCGAAGAGCTGTTCCGGTCCGCGCCCTGCCCCGTCGTGGCGATCCGCGGTTAGCCTCACGGACCCAGGGCGATGGCGGAGTTGTGGTTTGTCGGCCTGGGCCTCGGGGACGAACGGGGTCTCTCGCGTCGAGGGGAGGAGGCGCTGCGCCGGTGCGAGCGCATCTTCGCAGAGGAGTACACCGCGACCCTCGAAACCGGAGCGCTCGATCGCCTCGCGAAGGGGATCGGCCTCCCGATCGAGCGCCTCGGCCGGACGGACGTGGAGTCCGAACGCGCGATCCTGCAGGCCCTCGACCACTCTCCGCGGGTGGGGTTCGTCACGGCCGGGGATCCGTTCGCCGCCACGACCCACGTCGCGCTCCGCCTGGCGGCCGAGCGCGCCGGGCACACCTGGCGCTACGTGCCCAACGCGAGCATCATCACCGCCGCCTCGGGATTCCTCGGCCTGATGGCCTACCGGTTCGGTCGGACGGTCTCGCTGCCGTTCCCCGCCCCGGGGTTCGCGCCGACCTCGCCGATCATCGAGATCGGCAAGAACCGCTCGATCGGCGCGCACACCTTGGTGCTGCTCGATCTGCGCCCATCCGAAGGACGATTCCTCGAGGCGGGCACCGCCATCGAGCTCCTCCTCGAGCGAGACCCGGAGCACGTCGCGGTCGCCCCGGATCGAGAGATCGCGGTGGTCGCGAGAGTGGGAAGCGAAACGGCCGAGGCGTGGGTCGGGCCGGCCCGCGAGTTGGCCCGGACGGAGTTCGGGCCTCCGCTACACGCGGTCGTCATCCTAGCGCCCGAACTCCACTTCGCCGAGAGCGAGGCGATCGCCCGATTCCGGCGGTCGAACGCGCCCACGTCGTAGGGGTTCGGCGCGGGTCACGCCGCCTCGCGTTCGCCCCAGTGGGCGACGCCGGCCGTAGAGAAGAGCCGGTCGAGCGCGGCGTGGTAGTCGTCGGGGGAGGCGTGGAGGACGTCGCGGGCCCGGGCCTCGAGCGACGCGCCGAACTCCTTCTCCGTGTTCGAGAACTGCCAGGAATGCGGGGCCGCGCGGCCCAACGCGAGCAGGATGGCATAGGCGAGCCCGCGCTCCTTGCCCTCGTGGGGGAGCGCCTGAACCGCCGCCCGTTCCGCCGAAGGGACCCCTTGGCTGCGGAAGGCCCGCGCCACCGAATCGACGTAGGCGGCCTCGCGCGTGAGGCGTGAGTATCGGGGAAGCGCCCCGAGCACCTCCCGCTCCTCCGAACGACGCTGGGCCCGCTTCAAGAGTTCCGCGATGCGGCCCGGAGCGCGCTGCCCTTCCTCGAGGTACTTCTGCGCCTCCTTCGGATCGGAGACGATCGAGTGGACGATCGTATCGGCGTGCTCGGTCCACAAATTCTCGAGCGCTTTGCTCGCGGTCGGCTCTTCGATCTCGAACAGTCCACCGGACGCGCCGAGCGCCTCCTCGATCGCGCGGCGCTCGATCGGCGTCGCGTGGAGTGCGCGGAGGAACGCTTCGCGGTCGGAGCCGTAGCAGACCCCGCCCGCGACGAAGGTCGGCGTCCGGGTCGCCTCGATGCGAGGTCGGATCTCGCCGAGGTAGGCGGCGATGAGTTGGGCGTCCGTCAGTCGACCGGACTCGTAGTCGCGTCGAGCACCACGGGAGAGCCCGGGCAGCTCGGCATGAACGCACGCCTCCCCTCCGTGGCACGTGACGTTCAGGGCCGTCTCGACGCGGAATTCTCCCTCCAGATCGGGGGTCACGATCCCCTGCGTGAGGGTGGCGAAGAGCTGACGCTCCCCTTTCGCGCAGCGTCGGCATAGGCGGAAGGTGGCGTGCCCGCCCGGCCATCCGACCTCGAGGTAGGGCCGGGGTTCGTGGGCATTGAGATGGGTGCAGTCGTACCGGCCGCTCGCCGCGTCCGGGATGAACCGGTACGGAAGGCCGGCGAGCTTCGCAGCCCGGAACTCGGCGGGAGGTTCGGTCGACCGGCCCATGCACCACAGCCGCGTAGGGCCGGCGAAGAAATGGAATCCTTTGCGGGCCCAGTCCTGGTAAGCGAGCAGGAGACGTTCAGGATCCTCGAAGTGCTGGACGGCGACCTCGGCCTCCCGGGTCCCCCGGCTTAACGGGGCGAAGGAGACCTGCTCGCCCCCCGGGACCGGGAACGCCACGACCGCCGGCATCTGGGGGTCGTGGGGGAACTTCAGGAGTCCGGCATACGCCCGAGGAAGCGGGTCACCCCAGCGGGACATCCGCTCGAGGCGAGACCCTTCGTCCCGGGCCTCGCGCACCTTCTCCAGGTCCTCTCGCATGCGGTCGAAGCGATCGGTCGGGCACTCCGGGCCGAGCCGCGGGAGGAGCGGATCGACCGAGTCGCGCAGCTTGCGCGCCCGCTCCAGAAGATCGTCCTTGCGTACCCCCGAGCCGTAACGCATCCGCACCGGAACACCACCCTCCGGAGCGAGGCCGCTTACTTATCCCCGGCTCTCACCTACCGTCGGCACGCATCCAGGAAGTGGCGGAAGATCTCCCGACCTCCTTCCGTATGCTCGACCTCGGGGTGGAACTGGACCCCCCAGATGGCCCGGGTCGGGTGGGCCATCGCCTGGATCGGGCAGCCCGTGGAGTGCGCGATCGCGATCCATCCGGGGGGCGCCTCCACGACGTGGTCGTTGTGGCTCGACCACGCTTGGAACTTCGGCGGCAGACCGGCGAGAAGCGGGTGTTCCGGTCGATCGACCTCGATCTCCACCCGTCCGAACTCGGGGGCCCCGCGCACGACCCGTCCTCCGAAGTGACGACCGAGGAACTGATGGCCGACGCAGATCCCCAGGACCGGGACCGGCGTCCCGTCGATCCACTCGGCGACGCTCCCGAGCGGGCTGTCCGTCCCTTCGAGGCTCAACGCCCCGCCCGAGAGCACGATCCCATCGGCGTGCAGCCCCTCGAACGGGGTCGTGTTCGGGACGATCTCGCTCTCCGCTCCGAGCTCACGCAGCACCCGCCACTCTCGGTGGGTCCACTGGCCGCCGTTGTCGATGACCGGGATCCTCACCGCCGCACCTTCGGGTCCTCACGGGGCGGGTCCGGCGAGCGAGCCTGCTCTCGCAGCTTCTCCACCGATACCTTGAGGTCGCGCACGTCGCCCCGCATCTGGAGCATCTCCTCCTCGAACGTGGAGAACTGCCCGGTGCCGAGCCAGCGCTCCGAGATGTACAGGCCGATGAAGATCGCTCCGACGAGCGCGAGGATCGTCGTGAACACGAGCGCCGAGATGAAGGAGATCGGGTTCGCGAGGATCGATTGGATCGGCAGGGTAAACAGCTGGGTGATCTCGGCGAGCTCGACGGCGAGCAGGACCGCCACCACGCCGACCCAGAAGATGAGCACCCAACGGGAGGGCTTCATCGCGTGGCACCGATGTCCGACAGGAGGATGGCGACGGGTTGCTGGGAACCGGTCAGTTGGATCGAATGGGGAACGTCCACGCCGGCGGTGTAGGATCGCATGAACAAGGTGTTACCGGAGACCTCGAACGCGAGGATCGCCACGTACCACGCGCTCCCCTCCTTTGCCGTCGTGCAGTACGCGGAGACGTTAACCGCGATCGGATTGTTCGAATACGACGCGCCAATCACGACCATGTTCGTTCCGTTCGTCCAGTTCCCCCAGACGATCGAGCCGATCGGCGGGGGAGTGTTCCAGTCGTAGTTCTCGGCGACGCCGATGCTCAGGTTCGCATAGCGAACGTTACCGATCGCGTGGAGGTAGAAGTACGAGGTCGAGTTGGACCCGGGGTAATCGACGATCACCTCCGCCTGCGTGAAGATCGTCCCGGCGGCCGGCACCCCGGTGCCGATCAGGACCGGCGTCAGCACGATCAGGACGAGCAGGATCGCGGCGACCCCGACCAAGGGGGTCGGGAAGAATCGCCGCGCGCCCCGTTCGGCCGTCACGTTCCCTCCTTCCAGCCGCGATACAGGTGATGCGGGACCCCGAACTGGTCGAGCAGCTTTCCCGCGAGATAGTCGGCGGCCTCGCTCAGCCGCTCGATGCCGAGGTAGTACGGGGGCGCGGCGTCCAGCACGACCACGCCGAGCTCGCTCAGGGTGGTCAGGTGGCGCAGGTCGAGCGTCGAGAGCGGGGTTTCCCGGGGGACGATGACGAGGGTACGTCGCTCCTTCAGGTGAACGTGCGCGGCCCGCGTCAGGAGATTGTTGCCGAGGCCGAGCGCGACGTGAGCCACCGTATTGGAGGAGCACGGGACGATCGCCATCCCGCGTGTTGGGCGCGAGCCGCTCGCGATCGGAGCGCCGATATCGGACTCCGCGTAGGTGGCGGTCACGTACCCCGCCAGATCGGCGACGGTGATCCCAGATTCCTCCTTAAGGACCGCTTCCCCTCCCCGAGAGACGACCAGGAGGACCGGGACCTTCGCGGCGTGAAGCGCCTTGAGCGCGGCGACGGCGATCGGCGCCCCGCTCGAGCCGGAAATGCCGATGACGAGGGGTGCGTCCGAGTTCACGTGAGGTGATCCTCCCTACGGGGGCTAGCTTCTTGAACGACTCGGGCGATAAGACGATTCGCGGAGGTGGACGGGCGCATGCACCGGGCGGCGATCATCGGGGCCGGGCACACCCGCTTCGGGGTCCTTCAGGCCGGTCCCCGCGCCTTGCTCGCGACGGCCGTTACCGAGTCGTTCGCCTCCGTCGATCGGAACCTCGAGCGATCCCAGGTCGAAGAGGCGTACCTCGCGACCCTCGGATTCGGAGGATGGCAGATCGGGAACGCCTCCGCGGTCCTCGCGGAAGAGGCGGGGCTCGTCGGGATCCCCGTCACCCGGATCGAGAACGCGTGCGCCTCGGGCGGGTTCGCCATCCGCGCGGCGGTCCGCGCGGTGGAACGCGGGGACCGCGACGTGGTCCTCGTCGCGGGTCTCGAGAAGATGACCGACGTACCGAACGCCCGCCGTCGGTACTGGCTGGGCGTCTCGGGGGACACGGAATGGGAGCGACTCGCGGGGCTCACCTTCGCCGGAGTCTACGGGCTGCTCGCCTCGCGCTACCTCGCGGATCACCACCTCGGTCCCGAGGCCCTCGCGGAGGTGGCGGTCAAGAACCATGAGAACGGACGGCTCAATCCGAACGCTCAGTTCCACAAGGCTCTTCGCCGCGACGACGTGCTCGGCGCCCCGCGGGTCGCCGAGCCGCTCGGTTTGTTGGATTGCTGCCCCGTTTCGGACGGCGCCGCGGCCCTCCTTATCGCGCGGGGCGACATCGCCTCCCGGTTCACCGACACTCCGGTGTACATCGATGGCACGGGCGCGGGATCCGACTACCTGGCCGTCCAGGAACGTGAGCGGTTCACCCATCTGGACGCGAGTCGCCGCGCGGCCCAGGAAGCGTTCCGGGAGGCCCGGGCCGAACGGAAGGGAATCTCGCTGCTCGAGGTCCACGACTGCTTCACGATCGCCGAACTCCTCGCGCTCGAAGACCTCGGCTTCGCGGGAGAAGGGGAGGCCGCCGCGCTGACCCTCTCGGGCGCGACCCGCCGGACCGGTCGACTTCCCGTGAACCCGGACGGCGGCCTGAAGGCGAAGGGCCACCCGATCGGCGCGACCGGGGTGGGCCAGGCCTACGAGGTGTTCATCCAGCTCCGCCGCCAGGCCGGTGAACGCCAGGTTCCCGGGGCCGAGCGCGCCCTCACGCACAACGTCGGGGGTTCCGGAGCGAGCGCCGCCGTTACCCTGTTCTCGGTGGGGTGAGACGATCCCGGCGATCCTGCGTGCCTCGTGCGTCATTCCCCACTCCGAGTCGGAGGGTCTTCGCGGTTTCGCCCCCGATGAGGACGAATTCACGCTCGGCGCGGCCGCGCTCGAGCGGCTCCTCGAGGGATCGAGCTCAGCTCTTTCGGTGGAGACCGCCCATCTCGTCGGCAGCTTCCCGGCTTCGGTGGATCCATGGATACCCGAGCTCCTGGGTCACCCGGTCACCGTCGTTCGACACGACGACCAGCCCGAAGGGTTCGTCTCGGCCGTACGGGCCGCCGCCGGGGAGCACCTCGGTGCCCACGCCATCCTTGCGGTCGACGCCCCCGCGAGCGGACCGGACGGGCGCTCGGGCGCGGCCGCAATCGGGCTGCTGGTCGGTAGCGGCCCCGGGATCGAGATCGTCCTATCGACGGCGGTCCCCTCTACGGTACGCACCAATCCTTCGGTTCCCGGCGTCGGCGTTCCTCGACGAACCGGACCGGCGTTCGCCCTCCGTTCCAGATTCGGACGGTCCGGCGACCCCGACGCCCACGCCAGCTCCGGGGAGGCCGTCCGCTTCGACGACATCGAATTCCGAGCCACCGGACCGATCGACTGGGTGGGGGACTGGGCGGGTGGGCCGGCGCCGGCTCTCCCGTTCGATGCCGCGCGGCGCGCGGCCCTCGGAGAGGCCCGCCTGTTCGCGGTCTCCGAGGGTGCGTATGTTCCCCGACCTCGATACGTGGAGAACCTACCCAGCCGCTGGCGGTTCGTCGCCGAACGGTGCGGGCATTGCCAGAGCCTTACGTTCCCGGCCCGGGGAAGCTGCCGGTCCTGCCATCGATCGGATCGGATCGAACGGATCGACTTACCGTTGCACGGAGGAACGGTGCTGGCCAGCACGGTCGTCGCGCGAGGTGGGCAGCCGACCGAGTTCGACCATCAGGTCGACGAGAGCGGTCCGTACGGGGTCGTCCTCGTCGAGCTCGCACCGATGGCTCGTGTGACGCTCCAGGTCGCGGATGCGCCTCCCGGGACCGTCCGCATCGGCGATCGGGTGGACACCCGACTCCGACGCCTCTATCCGATGGAAGGAGAGTGGCGCTACGGCCGCAAGGCCGTGCCCGCGGCCTCCTCGAGGCGTTAGCTCTTCTTCGTCCTCTCGGCCCGTGCGGGTTCCCAAGCGGTCCCGACCCAGGCGAGGTACGCCGCCCGTTCGAGGTCCGTGGGCAGGTCGACGTCGCTCAGCTCCAGGGTGAACTCTCCCCGGTGGTCGCCCAAGGGATCGGAATGGATGCCGTAGAGGATCTGCACCTTCTCCCCCTCGCGATACGGGTTCGGTCCATAGCGGATCAGCCGAAGCCCGGTAGGTCGCGGTCCCGCTCGGACGCCGGGGCCCGTTTGGCGTACGGCTCGGAGGCGATACCGAGATGGGTCGCCAGCTGTTTGAAGGTCTGCGCGAGCTCCGCCACGGACTTCGCGATCGCGCGCTGCTCCGTCCGCAGATCGTTGAGCTCCTGTCGCAGGGCGTGAAGTTCGGCCTCCCAGCGCGCCGGGTCGGAAGCGGGGCTCGTCATTTCGAGGACTCCGAAGGCGGCGATTCCGTGCCGCTACATAGCGGCCGCGTAGCCCGACCGTCTAGCGCTTGCCGTCCGGGCCGAAGGGGCTCTCGCTTCGTCCGCGCTCGGTGAACGCGATCCAGTCCCCGACCACGGGGGAGTAGTCGACGCGCTGGAGGTCGATCACGAACTCCTTGAGGAGATCGGAGCGCGCGGGCCAGAACGACACCCGATAGACGTAGATCCCGAACCCCATGAACTCGACGATCCGCCTCAAGACCTCCACCAGGTCCTCCCGGGGCACGGTCACTCGGATCGTCGTCTCCCCGAGCATCTGAGCGAACTCGTCGACATCGAACGGGCGTTCGAGGCTGATCAGGGAGATTGGAGCAGAGGCAGCTTCGGGAGTCCCCGGCTTAGAGGGAGTGCTAGGGGGCGTGCTCGGTGGGGTCGCGGGGATGGGGACCTTGGACGGGGGGCCTTTCACAAGCGTGGCGGGGTCCTTGGCGGGGTATTTATCTAGAACAAGAGAGGCGTCGCGGCCGACGAACCTGGGGCTCGCCGGCGCCCGAACGCGGGTCGGGCGCTTCCCGGGTGGGGTCTTCGGTGCCTTCCGCCCTGGCTTCGCCTTTCGTTTCGCTGCCATACCCGTCGCTGCTCCTCGGAAGGCACCAACCACCAGCGGTACGTAAAGATAGGCAGGTCCTTAGGAAGGACGAGGGCCTCCGAAGGTGAGTAGGTCGCGCCACCATCGAGGGATGTAGCGATGAAGGCCATGCGAAACTCCGTCACGGGAGCGCACTTTTGTAGCGACCGAGACGACAACTGGATTAAGTAGGGTGGGGTTTCATCCCATCTTAGGTCGGCGGGGAAACCCAAGTACCGAAGGAAGAGGTAACGAACATGCCAGCACGCGTGATGAAGGAGTTCCAGGCGCCCCGAGGTCTGCCACGGAAGACGGCGTCGGTCTGCCCGGAGTGTATCAAGGTCATCCCGGCGGTCGTCCGCGAGAAGGATGGCCGCGTGATCATGGAGAAGACGTGCCGCACGCACGGGTACTTCTGGGACATCATCTCCAACGATGTCGACTTCTACCTGCGCATGGAGGTCTATGCGCACGACGGGGTCGGGTACGAGAACCCCTACTACGACAAGTTCCGGGGCTGCCCGACCACCTGCGGTATGTGCAGCCACCACAAGTCCCACACCGGTCTCGCCCTGATGGACCTGACCAACCGCTGCAATCTGAAGTGCCCGGTCTGTTTCGCAAACGCGAACGCCGCGGGGTACGTCTACGAGCCGACCCGCGAGCAGATCCACTTCATGCTGAAGACCCTCCGGGAGCAGAAGCCTGTCGGAGCGGTCGCCGTGCAGTTCAGTGGCGGCGAGCCGACGCTCAGCCCGCTGTTCCTGGATGCCGTTTCGATGGCCCGGGATGCCGGGTTCAAGCAGATCCAGGTCGCCACGAACGGGATCCGATACGCGAACGAGCCCGGATTCGCCCAGGCGTCGCGCGACGCAGGACTCCACACGCTGTACCTGCAGTTTGACGGACTGGACGACGAGATCTACCGGAAGGTGCGGGGAGTCCCGCTGTTCAAGGTCAAGCAGAAGGCCATCCAGGCGGCGCGCGAGACGCACACCTCCCCCGCGGAGCTCGCCCAAGGCAAGCCGGACAAGCCCATCTCGGTCGTGCTCGTCCCGACGCTGGTCGGAGGGTTCAACGAGAAGGAGATCTGGCCGACGGTCAAGTTCGCGATCGACAACCTGGACGTCGTTCGGGGAGTCAACTTCCAGCCGGTCGCCCTCACCGCACGGATTCCCGACAAGGACCGCTTCCAGATGCGGTTCACCCAGTCCGACCTGGTGCGGATCCTGTGCACGGACGGGCCGTTCGAGAAGTCGGATTTCTTCCCGGTCCCGTCGGTCGCCCCGATCTCCGAGCTGGTCTCGATCATCCACGGAGAGGAGAAGATGACGCTGACGACGCACCCCGGATGCGGGTGCGCCACGTTCGCGTTCATCTCGCAGGACGGTCAGAAGATCACACCGCTCCCGCGCTTCATGGACGTCGACGGCTTCTTCGAGAGCGTCGAGGGCATGATCGACAAGTACCGGGACGCCCGGTTCTCGAGGGTGCGCACGGCGGTCGCCGGCGCTCGCCTGCTCCACGATGTCGCGAAGTTCTTCGACTTCTCGCGGGCCCCGGAGGGTCTCAGCGAGAAGAACTGCGTGAAGGTCATCGCCTCGATCTTCACCGAGGGGAACAAGGAGGCCGTTGCGAAGTTCACGTGGCGGACGCTCTACATCGGGAACATGCACTTCCAGGATGCCTACGACTACGATATCCAGCGCCTCATGCGCTGCGATATCCACTACTCGGTCCCCGATGGACGGATCATTCCGTTCTGCTCGTACAACTCCGGTCCGATCTACCGGACGGAGGTCGAGAAGAAGTTCTCGATCGCCATCCCGGACTGGCAGCGCGCGAAGAGCCAGGCGGGTGCCACGTTGAAGACCATCGAGACGATGGGAGTCAACGGCGAGGTCATCGTCGACCCTGAGTACTACAAAATCCGGGCGCTGAAGGCGGCTCCGGGGATGTCGTCGACGTAGGTCGGCGCCCGGGGCCCACCGGTCCAACCCCTCCCGTGAAAGCGGGTGGGGGTGCGCCTAACCATTTCCTTCCTCACTGTCTTCCCACAGTAGCCGCTGCTTCCACGAACCCCCGTTCGAAGAGCACGGCACCCGGCACCCGCAGACGCTGAGCGATCGGGGCCGTATCCGTGGCCTCCGCAAGGAGGCGACGGTCGATCTCCGGCCACAGGAGCGCGGATCGTTCCGGCCCTTCCGAGCCCGGAGCCGCGTCCTTGGGATGGAAGTGGAGCCAACGCACCCCCGCCTCGACATGCTTGCACGTGCCGAGCCCGCGCCGGGCGAAATCGGCGCAGGTGCACATCGCGCTCGAGCGGTCGGGATACTCCGGTAGCAGTACGAGGTAGTGGGTGTCGTGCATCGGGTTGCGGACATCGAGCATCGGATAGTGCGAACCGGGGTGACGGCGGATGTCGAGGGGTTCCTCGAAGGCCCTCGCCCGGCGCTCGGCCATGTCCTCCCGGTCATCGCGTGGAGGGGGCGCACGTGCGGGGGGCCACGCGTTCCGAGGCATGGATGCGTCCTAGGCCATCGGGTCTATTTGGCCCCCCTCCTCGCTGCGGTTATCTTCCGGCCCCGCTCGTGGGTGCCTCGATGGAGCCCGCGCCGACCGCCCGCCGAGCACCCCGTCGACCTCTCAGCAAGAACGCACGGATCGGGATCGGCCTCGTGCTGACCTTCCTCGGGCTCGTCTTCCTCGTTTCGCTGCTTCCGACGGGCTCCTCCGCCCTCGCGACCGCCCTCCCGCTCGCCGCGGCGGGCATCCTTGCGATTTGGGTCGGAGGGATCCTGCTCGGCCGGGCGAACGCTCCCTGAGCCGGAACATGTCGGGATCCCCTTGGCGGCTCGTCACGGTCGATATCGACGGCACGCTGACCCTCATCCACGGGTGGCGGAGGATCGCCGAGCGGTTCGGCCGGGAGCCGGAGTATCTCGAGTCGAACGCGCGCTTCCAGCGCAAGGAGATTGGCGAGGATCCCCATCTCACGGACCTTCTGGCACTCGCCCGCGGGCGCACGATCGCCGAGGTCGAGTCGGTGCTCGAAGCAACGCCCCGCCTCGAGGGGATCCATGAGGGGGTGAGCGAACTGCATCGGGCAGGCTCCAACGTGGCCCTGCTGTCCCACAATCCACCCTACGTCGCTCGCTGGTATGCCCAGAAGTTCGGCTTCGATGACCTCGAAGGCACCCCGGTGCCCGAGCCTGCTCCGGGCGGCCCGATCCCGCTCCCGGGCCCCGTTCACGCAGACAAAGCGGGAGGCTTGCAGCGCCTGACCGCTCGATTCGGGGTCTCCCCTTGGGAGACGGTTCATATCGGGGACGGGTGGTCGGACGCGGAGCTTTTCCCCCTCATCGGAGGAAGCGTCGCGGTCAACTCCTCGTACCCCGGAGTGGACGCCGCCGCGGATCTCGTGTTCCACGTACGGGACTTCCGACCCATCGCTGAGGGCATCCTCGAGCTTCGGCCCCGCGTGAAACCTGCTCTCCACGCTCGTGAGGGTTGATATACGTCCGGGGTCGAATCCCCCACCGATGGCCTACGTTCTCCTGCGGTCCGTCCATCCGACCCGGCTAACGATGCAGCTGCCCCAGGAGGTCGCAGAGATGATCGGCCTCGATTCGGATGCATCCGGCAAGGGCACCGGTCATTCGATCTCCTTCCTCGCTCGCGGACCGGGCATCGCTAGGGTCCTCGCGACGGCGTCCTTCCGAGAGGCCCTCGCGATCGAGGTCGTTCGCGATCGGTTCGTCGCCTCGACTCGACCGGGCGAGAAGTTCCTGTTCTCGGTCCCCGCCGGACTCCTGCGCCATCTCGAGATGGAGATCGGGGTGCGGGGTCCCCAGCTCGGCCGGGGCACGGACGACCGGATCCTGTTCCTCATGCCGGAGGAGGAGTACCACGATTCGTGCGCCGCTCGAAGTAAAGGGGTGCCCTGGACCGGCCCCCGCGGAGGGGGCATGGCCCACGTGTACGTGGTGAAGGCGATCGCTCCCCTCCCCCGCGCCCTCGCCCAGCTCCCCGAGTTGGAGCGCCAGATCGAAGAGGAGGAGTGGCGGCCGGGGGTCGCGGCCCTCCAAAAGGTCGGGCGCGCCCGGTGAAGGGAGGCGGGCGCCGGCCTGGCCTTCTTGGCTTTGAAATCGGATCGGTCATGGCATCGCCCGACCGATCTCCTTTCTCCCGGACCGTCCGCTCCTCTCGTGCGCCCCGGCGTTACCCGGGGAGTAGAGGAGAATCATCGCATCATGGGCCAGGGCGTCGGGGTCAAGCACGAGACCCCCGAGCGATGAGTTCAACGTGGGGGTGACCAACTCCCTCAGCGCGGTTCTACAGATGTTCAGCCCGGCGTTCAGCTGACGGTCGCACCGCCAACCGCACCGCCCGCACACGAACATCCGGCCCACCCTGTTTCGGCGTTCTTTGACTTCGCCACATCTCGGGCAGGTCTTCGACGTATACCGTGGGTTCACTTTGATGACCGGGACTCCCCGTTCCTCGGCCTTGTACTCTAGCTGGCGGTGAAGTTCCCGCTGGGGCCAGGAGGAGAGTCGGCGACGCATTCTGCGTCCTCGGCCGCCTCCCCTCGGAAGGTGGAGGTCTTCCAGGACGATGGCGGCCCGCCGTCTCCGTGCGGCTTCCACGAGGCCTTTACTGACCAGGTGAAGGAGTTGGGAGACCCGGGCGTGCTCCCTTCGCCCTTCTCGCCCTCCGAGTCGACGACCGACCCGTCGGTCGTGGGCTTTCTTTCTTCCGAGCTTCCTCCGACGAATGAAGTGTCGGTGTTGGATACGGGAGACCTCGGGGTAGGGGACCGTAACCGGAGCAACTCTTCGGGCAGAGAGCGCCACCCCGTCGAGGGATCGTTCGTTCGTGTCCAGAGCGAGAACGGTCCTGGGGACGTAAGGTTCGGGTACCGCTCGCTCGACGATCAGGACCGCCCGGTTCGGGGTAAGCCTCAGTTGCTTGATCGTGCCAAGTGCGAGGGCGGCTCGGTGGTGGTCCGATAGACGGATGTCGAATCCCGCCCACTCGCCGTTCCGAAGGGAGAGGCGCACGTGACCCGTGGTAGCATTGAGATGGAACGTGGCGTCATCGGCGTGCACGAACGACCGTAGGCAATAGGGGACCTTCCCGGTCGTACCCTTGCGCAACCTCCGTCGATGGCCCTTGTCCAGCGTGAGAGCCAGATCCATGGCCCGTCGGGCGTGAGACCCATGAACTCGATACTCCCGAGCGAGCGTCTCGCTGAACGTGCTCAGAGATCCTCGTGCGGTAAGATTCTTCTCCAGTGCCTCGCGGATACCGCGGTTGACCATCAATCGGAAGTCTCGCATGAGAGCGAGAATCGGGGCCGGGAGCGGGGCTGCGAGATGACAGACCAATCCACGGCGAGCCACGGCCATATGGAGTCGATGCCCGAACGAAGCAGTTAAACCAACCCGGAAACGCGAGCACTTTCCACAGCCGATTTCAAGGCAGGCCTTCTTGGAAGGTATTAATAGAGTCCGACGGGATGTAATTGTAGATGAGCCGTTCCAACCGCGGCCACCGCCGCTCCGCTTCCTCTGCGAAGGGCTCCAGATCGAGTCGGCGGGCCCACTCCACACGCCACTCCCCTGCGAGGCGCGTTCCGCGCCCCCCGAAGGTCGCCCGGACGACCGGTTCGGTCGCCCCTCCCCGCGCCGGGGGGCCCACCGCCACGGACGATGCGCTCAACTCGGTGGTGGATGCGTTCTTCGGCCCGGTCGACCACGACTCGTTGGCGAAGGCGATCCGGCGGTCGATCGGTCACGACGGGATGCGCCCGGAGGATGCCCGGACCATCGCTTCGCACGTGCTGAACTTCTTCGGGTTCAACGCCCGCATCATCGACAACGTCCTCGAGCCGGACGACCGCGACACGTTTTACATGCTCGAGGACAGCGGGATCCTGGAAACCGAGCGGGATGAGACCACCCTCTACGACGGTCGGGAGTGGCGCATCCATTACTGGATGTTCCGCAAGGAGCGGATCTTCGGCCTCGCGCGCGAGGAGACCGAGGCGATGGTCGCCGCCGGCGAGCAGGACGTGGTCTATTCGACGAACCTCAATCGCGGGATGGCCTTCCGCCTTCCACACGGGGAGACCGGCACCGGTCTCGCGGCCCACGCGGTCTACCACGAGCTCACGGACGACATCTGGATGGAGCGCCGACAGAGTCCGGCCGCCGCTCCCGAGGTGGAGGTCGAGGTAAAGCCCACCCGACGTCGCTCCAAGAAGGCCACCGCCGACGCGGAGTGAGCCTTCGCGTCCGGGGGTTCGGGGCCCCGCGAACCGTTAATCGCCGGAGCGGGTCCCGGTCGGCGATGCGACGGTTCTTCCTCCTCACCCACCGGGTCCCCGTGCATGGGGAGTTCACGCTCAACGACCTCGCGGGAGGCGGAGGTCGGCTCGACGAGATCGCCCGGGTGGTCTCCACCGCCTTCACCCTCTCGAACGACCTGCGTCGGGACACGGATCTGACGATCGTGTTCCCGGCGGCAACGGCCGGGGAGGCCCGCCGCATCCGGCTCGTCGGCGCTCGCCTACGGCATCTCAACCCGGACGAACGGTCGACCGCCGCCCTTCTCAAGAACGCGCTCGTCCGCTCGATCGCCTTCCCCTCCGATTTCGAATCTTCCCCGGGACTGATCGTCGCGGCGGCGGACCCGGTCGAGGAGCTCCGGCGCTTCCTCGAGCTCCCCGGCGTCCTCTGGCTCACCGAAGCGGGGGAACCGTTGCGGGCGTGGAAGGGCAACCCCGCGGAGTTCTCGGCCGTGCTCTGCGATCCGTACGACCCGACCGAGGGGGAGCGAGCGATGCTCGTCGCGAGCGGGGCGAGCCGGATCTCCGTCGGACCTCGCTCGCTGCGGTCCTCCCAGGTGGTCGACCTCGTTCACAACGAGCTCGATCTTCGCGAGGCGGCCGGGAGTTCCCCGGCCTAGTGGGCGGGGAGCGCCTTCGGGGCCGAGGGGGGCCGACCGAGGGCGTCCCGCACGGATTGCGGTTTGAGACCGCCCACGACCGCGGTCAGCCTCAGCACGTCGCGAGGCTCTTCGTGCGTCCGCGTGCCCACGACGATGTCCCTCGGATTGCCGAGCCGAAGGCGGAAGCTCTCCAACAGTCGCTCGAACGTGTCGAGGGTCAGGTTGGAGCCGCCGTCCATGTGGATCAGCGCCGACGGCCGGTCGGTCAGTTCGTAGTCGAGCAGGGTCTCGCGCATCGCCTGTTCGACCAGGCGCTCGGGCTCGGAGTGGTGACGTTCTCCCCAGACGAGCGTGGAGAGCCCGGCGGCTCCGAGATGGGTCTTAATGCTCGCGATATCGACGTTCATCTGAGAGGGGTACTCGACCATGTCCACCAGGCTCGAGACGAGGCAGTGGACGTAGGCGTTCCGCAGGTGGAGCACCCGGGGGAATGGCAGGCCGCGGAATCGCAGCAGCTTCTCGTTGGAGAGCGCGAGGAGGAAACCGCCCATCGCCTCGAGCTCTTCGAGGCTCGCCTCGACGTTCTCGCGCCGGCCCGGGCTCGCAAGCTCGTGGTGGAAGGGGAGAAAAGCGACGGGGACGGGCATCGCGCCGGTCTTCCGCAGCTCCTGGGCGAGGTACGGCAACAGGGCGCTCCCCGTGCCGCCGCCGAGCCCGGCCAAGAGGAAGACGATCTCGAAGTCCGAAACGAGCCGGAGGATCTCGCTCTGGTTGTCCTCGGCCGCGCGGAGGGCGGCCTGGCGGTTGCCTCCGGCGCCGCGGCCTTTGAGCTCGCGCGCTCCGATCAGGATCCGCTGAGGAATCTCCATTCCATCGAGGTGGCGGGCGTCCGTGTTGATCGCAAAGGGTCGAACCCCGGGCAGTCCCAGGCGAAGGAGGTCGCGGACGGCGTCCCCGCCGGCCCCTCCGAGCCCGACGATGGCGAAGGAGGGGTCGGCATGAAGGGCGGCCCAGGCCTCCGGGGAGCTATCGTCCATGGACCCGTCGTGCCTACGTCGAAGAGCTTCCGCCGGCCGTTGCGCGAGCTTCGGAGCGGGGGGTGCGTGCGGGGACGGGCGGATGCTCGAGCCGCTGGTGGATGTACTCGCGGACCGCGGAGCGCACCGCGTCGTCGACCGAGACCGAGTTCCCGTCGCGCACGAACTCTTCGAGCTCCCGGTTATCCTGCCGGGACAAATCCACGACGACCTTGCGCACGTTCGGTGGCGGGAGATGCATCTCGACGTACCGCTCGAGGCCCTCGCGGATCGTGTCGGAGATCGTGGCCGTGCCGGTCGTCTTCTGGATCTGCTTGAGCTTCTCCACGAGATCCTGAGGGAGGCGGACGGTCACCCGTTCTGACGTATCGGTCATGTTCGTCAGACAGCATTGCTCCCTTTGTCAGACGAATGGCATATCCTTGCCGAGACTTAAACGTTTGTCTGGAGGGCAACTGCTCTGGAGGGCAACTGCGCCCAGACCCGTCGTGCGGCGCCGCAGCCGTCCCGGCGGCGATCCGAGCGGGACGCAGCGACGCTACGAACGCACGTTATCTCAGAGGCCGTAGCGACGCTGACGGGTCTGGAACGTACGGATCGCCCGCAGGAAGTCGAGGCGCGTCAGCCCTGGCCACATGACGTCGGAGAAGTACAGCTCGCTGTACGCCGACTGCCACAACAGGAAGTTGGAGATGCGCTCCTCCCCGCTCGTCCGTAGAACGAGATCCGGATCCGGCAGGTCGGATGTGTACAGATGGTCGGACACCATCTTCGCGTCGATCGCCTCGGGGTCGAGGCGCCCGGCGCGAACCTCCCGCGCGAGGACCCGGATCGCCTCCAAGATCTCGTCGCGGCCCCCGTAGGCGATCGCCACGTTGTACCGGTAGCTGTCGTAGTCCTTCGTCGCCCGCTCCGCGACCTCGATCGCCGCCTGGACCCGGCGGGGAAGGACCTCGCGGTCGCCGATCGATCGGACCCGGATCCGGTAGCGGTGGACCCGCTCATCGACGGCGATGTCGCGGAAGCTCTTCTCGAACAAGTCCATGAGGTCCTCGAGCTCTTCCGGCGAGCGCGAAAGGTTCTCCGTGGAGAGCGCGAAGACCGTGAGGACCCGGATCCCGACCTCGAGACACCAGTCGAGCAGCTCCTCGATCTTGTCCTTCCCTTTGACGTGCCCTTCGGCGGTGAGCATCCCATGGGCCGAGGCGAACCGGCGATTTCCATCCATGATGATCGCCAGATGGCGCGGCACCGGGCTCTTCCGGATGAGCTCGAGGAGCCGCCGCTCCGTCGCGGATCGGAGGGCCTCCCCAAAGAGGCCGGAGAGGGACCTCGAACTCGGGGGGTCGGGCGCGGTCACGCCCTACGGAGGGGAGATGAGGAATAACGGTGCTGGGAGCGTCCGTGTCGGGGGGAGCGCCCTGGTCGGGAGTTTCGGCGCCGAGGGTGCACCCGCGGAGCCTTCGAACCCGAGTCCCAGGCTCGACAGACCTAGATCCTAGACCACTAGACTACCAGGGCAGCAGGGAGCCGTACTCGCACCATGCTATGAACCTTGCCACCGTCGCCTCGCCGAGCGTGCATCCGACCAGCTCGACCGGGTGCGGCCTGCCCGTCGAGCCGTTGGGTTATGTATCGGTTCCGGCCGTTGATCCGGGGCGGAATGGACCATGACGACCTTCACGGCTTGGTTGCTCGCCATCCTGGCGGTGATCTGTTTGCTGCTGGCGCTCGACCATCTCGGGGTCGATGTCGCGGGATCGATCTCCTCCGGTGTCCGCGCCGCAGAGCACGTGCTTAACCACCCGCTGTGAGCCCGCGAATCGCTCGACCTACCCGCGAGCGAGCACCCGCGCGACCGCATCGCGGAAGGAGGAAACGTGGATATCCGGCACCAGCTTGTGTTCGGTCATCTCGGCGAGAACTTCCGCCTCGTGCCCGATCGGGGGCACGAGCACGGTCAGAAGGCCGAGCCGCCTCCCCGCCTCGACGTCGACCCATCGGTCCCCGATGATCGCGCTCGCCGCGAAGTCGATCCTTCGGTCCGTTCGAGCCCGTTCGAAGAGCTCGGTCTCGGGCTTCCGGCACTTGCAGCCGGTCTCCGGCGCGTGGGGGCAGTAGTAGAATGCGTTGATCCGAGCTCCCGAGCGGGCGAGCAGCTCGTTGAGTCGGTGGTGGATCGCGTCCACGATCTCGCGCGTATAGAGGCCTCGCTCGATTCCGGATTGGTTGGTGACGCACACGATCTCGTAGCCGTGATCGTGGGCGAGCCGCAGCGCTTCCCCGACTCCCCGGTACACCTCGAGGCGAGCCGGGTCGGCGAGATAATGAAAGTCGGGCACCAGCGTCCCGTCCCGGTCCACGAAGAGGGCCCGGACCCGCTCTCGTCCGGCCGGGGAGCGCGGCGGCTTCGGGCCCGTCATCGTTCAGCGGAATTCGCCCCCCCCATAAGGGTTCATCCCGTCTTCGGGCTGCCCTCTCTCGCGCATGCCGGCAGTTCCCGTAGATCGATCGCCTCGGACCGAATTCGATTCCGCCTTCCCGCGAGCCGTCGCACGGCTCGCACACGAGGACGGCCCGATCACCGTTCTATTCTCGGGCGGGCTCGATTCCTCGCTCATCGCTTGGGAACTGCGCGAACGTGCCGGGACCGTGCTCTGGTCGATCGGTCGGGAGGGGAGCCCCGACCTTGGCGCCGCTCGCTCGGCGGCCGAGGCGATGGGGATGGCGTGGCAGCACGCGACACTGACGAGCGTCGAGGTAGAGTCGGTGCTCGATCGGTTCGCCGCGGACCTCGAGGGCGCCGAGGGCCCTCCGCTCGATGTAGCGGTCGCATTCGCGCTGGCGTTGGATCGAGCCCCAACGACCCGGGTGCTGGCCGGACAAGGAGCCGACGAGCTATTCCTAGGGTATGCTCACTTCCGTGGCCTCTCGGCGGAGCAGGCCGCTGACCGTGCCGAGGCCGATCTGCGTCGCCTCATCGAATCCGAATGGCCCCGGGCCCAGCGCATCGCCGAACGCTCCGGCCACGTCTTGGCCGCGCCGTTCCTGGAACCGGACGTAGTTCGCGCCGCCCAGGAGATCCCGCTCGCGGAGCGCATGCCGGGAGAGGTTCCCAAGCGGTGGCTGAGAGCGTGGGCGATCGCCCGAGGAGTACCGGCGGAGATCGCCTCGCGCCCCAAGCGAGCCATCCAGTACGGGTCCCAGGTCCAACGAATCCTCCGAGAGGTTCGACCCGCGCCGCGAAGCCGTTAAGGTCCCTCTCCCGTCGGGGCTCCGGGCGGTCGCGGTGCTCGGTACCCTCCAAGCGATCATTGGCATCCTCGCCACGGTCGCGCTCTCGTGCGCCGCTGTGCTCCTCCGATCCCTGACCCCGGCGGCCGGGACCGTCGCGGCCATCTTCGGCTCGTTCATCGTGGTCGTCGGCGGGTACCCCTTCCTCGCGCTGCTGATCCTGTTCGTCCTCGCCGGATCCCTCGCGACTCGGTACCACATCGAGGAGAAGACCCGGGATCATCTGCAGGAGGGCCAGCATGGGGAGCGGGGGATATCCAACGTCCTCGCGCACATCGTCCTCCCCACGATTCTCGTAGGCATCTACGGGCTGTCGCCGAGCGCCTTTCCCGCGCCGGCGCTCGCGTTCCTGTACACGGCAGCCCTGGCCTTTGGGGCCGCCGACACGTTCGCGAGCGAGTTCGGAGTACTGGCCGGCCACGCCCGTAGCATCCTCACGCTCCGGCCCGTGACCCCCGGTACGAACGGAGGGATCTCGGGTCGCGGGGAAGCGTGGGGGCTCATAGGCGCTGTCACCACCGCGGTGATCGGCATCCTTCTCTTCGACCTGTTCTCCGCCCCGACACCGCCCGTGGCCCTGTTCGTCATCGGCACCGCGCTCGCAGGGTTCCTCGGGTGCCAGATCGACTCCGTCCTGGGCGAGGCCCTCGAGAACCGCGGCTATCTCACCAAGGGGTCGACGAACCTACTCGCCATGGTCGCGAGCGTGTTGATCGGAGTCGGCATCCTCGCTGCCGTGGGAGGGTCCTTCTGACGCGCGCCGGGCGGCCTCTTCGCGGAAGTGTGGTCCTGCTTTCGGGGGGCATGGACTCGGCCACGTGCCTCGCGCTCGCGTCCCGAGAATCTCCTCCGGTGCATGCCCTGACGGTCGTCTACGGTCAACGCCACGCGCGCGAGATCCGCTGCGCGCGCGCGCTCGCCCGGCACTACGGCATCGAGCACCATTCCGTCCTCGATATCCCGATCGGACCGCTCCTCGATTCGTCCCTGACGGATCGACGCCGGCCGCTCCCTCGGGCCGGCCGGGGAGGTCGGGGGCGCATTCCTTCGACGTACGTCCCCGCTCGGAACACGTTGCTGCTCGCCGCGGCGCTCGGCTATGCGGAGAGCCACCGGCTCGCACGGATCTACCTCGGCGTGAACGCGATCGACTACTCGGGGTACCCCGACTGCCGGCCGGAGTACCTTCGCGCGTTCGAACGACTCGCGCGCTTCGCTACGCGGGTGGCCGTCGAGGAGCACCGATCGATCCGCATCCGAGCGCCCCTCCTTCGCAAGTCCAAGGCCGACATCGTTCGACTAGGCCAACGGCTCGGAGTGCCGTGGCGGCTGACGTGGAGCTGCTACGCCGGCGGAGCGAGACCGTGCGGGGTGTGCGATTCCTGCCGACTGCGCGCCCTCGGGTTCCGGGAGGCCCGAGTTCGCGACCCGACCGTCCCTACGGGTCGAGCGGCGTGACCTCGGATCCGCAGAATGCGCAGCGCTTCGCCTTGCGGTTGATCGTTGAGTAGCACTCGGGGCACTCTCGGGTCGTGGGGGACGCCGTCGCCTTGCGCGCGTCGATCCGCTCCTTGCGCTTGGCGAGCGGATAGACGAGGGCGAAAAAGATAACGACCATCACCACGACGAAGTTGATCAGCGCGGAGATGAACGTCCCGAAGAGGAACGTTGATCCTCCATAGACAACGACCAGCTCGGCATCGAGATTGCCATGAAGTGCGAGGCCGATCAGCGGGTTGATCAGGTCGCTGATCAGGGCCGTAACGACGGCCACGACCGCGAGACCGACCACGATGGCGACGGCCATCGAGGCGAACGTGTCGTTGGTGAGGAACGCCTTAAGATCCGAGATGACGCCCATGGCCCGTTCGATTCCGTGGCTCGGAGGACGAGTCCAGTATTTCAATCTCGCCCGGGGCCCCTGCCACGGGTACGATTACATCGAGTCGAGCCGAGCGATTCCGAGGAGTTCGAGCGCATTGCCCAGCGTCTGTCGGGTCGCGGCGACGAGCGCGAGCCGACTCGAGCGGTCCTCTCCCGAGGTGAGCACCGGCACCGCGTGGTAGAACCGGTTGAACTGATCGGCGACCTCGTGGGCATATCCGGCGATGGAGTGAACATGGCCGGTGCGTGCGACATCGGCTACGACCCGAGGGAAGCGAGCCAAGATCCGGAGGAGCGCCTGCTCCTCCACCCCGAGGAGTCGCTCAACCGAGTAGGTGCTGCCGGGGTTGCGTTCCTCCGAACGCTCGAGAATGCTCGTCGCCCGCGCGAACGCGTACTGAATGAACGGGCCGGACCGGCCCTCGAATGAGAGCGCATCCTCCCAGTGGAAGATGACGGGCTTCTCCGGGGCGACGCGGACGATGTGGTAGCGTACGGCGCCCGTCGCGACCGCTTCCGCGATCCGCTCGAGGTCGGAGTTCCCGAGATCGGGCCGGCGGGCGATGACCTCGGCGCGCGCCCGCTGAACGGCCTCTTCGATGAGCTCGTGCAACCAGACCGCGGTCCCGCCGCGGGTGGACATGCGGCCGCCGCCGGGCACGGTGAGATCCTGGTAGATCACGAAGGTCGGGCGTCGAGGCTCACCGATCTCAGCGAGGAGCGCATCGAGGGTCTTGGAGTGGAGGCGATGGTCTTGCCCGAGGACGTCGATCACACGCTCGAAGCGCGCAAACTTGGACAGGTGGTAGGCGATGTCTCGGGTGACGTAAAGGCTGGTGCCGTTGGCGCGGGTGTACACGACCGTCGACGAATCCTTCGGCAGCCCGTACGCCGAGACGTCGATCGCGCCCGCTCCGTTCGGTTGGCGAGTCGTGTGAGGCGCTCGGTCCAATCGCTCGATCACCCCGTCGACCGAGCGGTCGGCGAGAAACGAGGACTCCCAGACGAACTCGTCGAACTCGATCCCGATCCGCCGCAGCGCTGCGAGCATGCCGGCGAGGATCTTTTCGATGAGCTCGCGGTGGAGCGGCGGTGGGTTCCCCGATTCGATCTGCTGGACGAGCGTCGCGACCTCGGCCTGGGCCTCGGGATGTTCCTTGAGGTAGGCGCTCACGAACGGGTACGGACGGCCCAAGCGGGCGTCCTCGCTCTCGCCCTCCGGCGGTGATGCGGCGGCCCCGACGGCGATCTCGACCGGCCACTCCGACGCCGGCTTCGACCAGATCCATGTGATCATCGCCGCCTGCCGTCCGAGATCGTCGACGTAGTACTGGGTCGTCACGGGGGCGCCCGACGCGCGGAGGACCCGGGCGAGGGTGTCCCCGACGATGCCGTTGCGCACTCGGCCGATGTGGAGCGGGCCCGTAGGGTTCGCACTCGTGTGCTCGACGCACGTGGTCGTGGCGATCGGGTCGCCGTGGCCGTATCGTCCGGCGCGCGCGAAGACCCGGGAGAGCGTCTCGGTCGCTAGGAGCGCGGGGTCGACCCGGACGTTCACGAAGGCCCCGGCGGAGGAGACCGACGCGACTCCCGGGATCGGGGTCCAGCGCGCGACGAGCGAGCTCGCGAACGAATCCGGTGACTGACCGAGGGCCTTCGCGAGGCGATGCGTCGGAAGCGCGATGTCCCCTTCCGCTCCGCCGTCCAGGTCGAGCAGCGCCCGCAGCGCTTCGGGGCTGGTGACGGACCCGGCGGCGCGGCATACCCGGACGAGCCCGTCGACGATGCCGTCGAGCAGCGCCGACCACGGGTCGGGCGAGAGTTCACTTTTCGGCGGTGCCATTGCTTCGCACTCGTGGGGAGAACGCTTTAGCGGAAGGCTCGCCTTAACGGTTCTCCATGGCGGGGCTCCTGCTCGTTCGGTACGGAGAGCTCGGTCTCAAGTCTCCGCCGGTGCGCCGCCAGTTCGAGCGCCAGTTGCGTCGCAACGTCCTCGACCAGTTCGTCGCGGAGGGTATCACGGGCCGGTTGCGCTCCGACCGAGGGCACCTGTACGTGGAGGTCGACGATCCGGTCCGCGCGCTCCGAGTCCTCCGTCGCGTCTTCGGAGTCACGAGCGCGAGCGTGGTGCACGAGGTACCGACCGATCGCACCGCCATTCGCGATCGCCTCCTCGAGCTCGCCGACCCGCTCCTGACCCCGGGAATCTCCTTCGCGGTGCGGGCGCGGCGCACGGGAAGCCATCCGTTCACCAGTCAGGAGCTCGCTCGGGACCTGGGCGCCGACCTCATCGATCGGTTCGGAGACCGCGGTCTCCGGGTGAACCTGGATCGCCCCGACCTCGAGCTGTTCGTAGAGGTGCGGGGACCTCGGACGTACCTGTACCTCGGGCGGGAGTCTGGACCCGGCGGACTGCCGTTGGGCGTCGCGGGACATGTCGTCGCGCTCGTCGACGGTCCCCGCGGTGCGCTCGGAGCCTACCTTCTCATGAAGCGGGGATGCCGAGCGGCGATCGTGCAGACCCCGTCGGGGGCCGACACGGTCGAGCGCGTGCTGAAGATCTTCGATCCGCACCTGCGCGTCGAGCGATCCGCGGCCGATCCCGAGTCCTGGGAACCGGCGCTCGCACGGCTCGCCGAGGAGTCGAACGCCGATGGGGTGGTGCTGCCGATCGATGTGCCGGGTACTCGCCGGCCCGCGAACGCTGGGGCGAGCGGGTCCTGTTCTCGCCGACCGTGGGATTGACCGAAGGGGAGGTGACGGATCGATGGGAGCGGATCACGGCACTCCTCGCGTGAGCCAGCAACGCCTCGACGGTTCGACGGCGCAGGATTCGCCCTCCACGGATTCCCGCCGCATCGGCGGAGCGCCTCCCGCCCCGAACTCTCCCGACGCTCCCGGGACCACCGGGTCGCGGGCCCCCGGGACGGACGACGAGGCGCTCGAGGAACGCCGGCGTCGGTGGGCGATCGAGCGAGCGCGCTTCGAAGCGGCCCATCCTGCGCCTCGAATCGAACCGCACGAGACCGACGGAGCCCGCTCCTCGGACCCCCGCCCGACGGATGGGCTAGCCTAATAGGCCCCGGGGCTGGTCGATTCGCCGCACCCATTCCATGCCGATGTACACCGTTTCGGGCCGATTCTATGCACGCCGGGACGACTGGCAGGTATTCCACAAGCGCCACGACGCCTCCACGCCGGACCAGGCGCGCGAGTGGGCGCTGAGCGAGATCGGTGGCTGCCACGGGATCCAGCGCCGCAACATCCGGATCGATTCGATCGCCGAGGTACTACCGGAATGAGCGCCGGGTCGCGCGAGGTCGTGACCGAGGACCAGGTTCAAGAAGAGCTGATGCGCCTCGAGGCGTATCGCAACCAGCTCAGCGCGCTCCTCCAGCAGCATCAGTTGCTCGGTTCTTCGCGGATCGAGCACGACCGCGCGCGCGAGACCCTCGAGGCCCTCGACCGTTTGACCCCCGACAGTGAGATCGTCATCCCGCTCGGTGGGGACGTCTACGTGCGCGGCAGCGCTGCGCGAGGCACCCACGTCCTCCTCGGCATCGGAAGCGGAGTGGTCGTCGAGATGGAGCGGCCGAAGGTCGTCGAGATCCTCGCCCAGCGGCTCACTCGGATCGATCGGGCCGCCCAGGAGATGGGCGAGCAGATCCGTACGCTCGAGGAGCGTGTCGAACTGATCACGCAACGCCTGGATTCGCTCTCTCGCGCACCGCCCCCCTCCGCGGGTGGGACGGGAGCTTCCGATGTGGGCGGCGCTTAAGGCGCGCCTGCGACGCTCCGCCGGCCCGGACCCAACGTCCGAGCCTGCGACCTCGCCGTCCCGCTCGGGTCCGGAGCCGGCCGTGTCATCGGCCCCTCCGAGCGGACCCGGCGCCGAGCGAGCGACCCGTTCCTCGGCACGCCCTCCAGGGGAGCTGTTCTCCGAGGGTATGCTCGGTCGGAGGCTGCGCGAAGCGACGCTCGACGACATCTTCCAGGACCTCGAGCTCGTTCTGCTGCAAGTGGACGTCGCACTGCCCGTGATCGAACGCATGGAGGCCGACCTGCGCAAGGAGCTCACCGGGCGCAAGTTGCGCTGGGGCGTGGACGCGGAGACGGCCGTCCGGGCGTGCCTCGAACGCTCCGCTCGAGCGATCCTCAACCAGCCGGTGATCGACGTGGCGGCCGCGGCGCGCGCTCAAGATCCGAAGCCCTACGTCATCCTCTTCCTGGGCGTCAACGGGACCGGAAAGACCACCACGGTCGCGAAGATCGCTGGGTGGCTGCGCGAGCGCGGACTCTCGAGCGTGATCGCGGCCGGGGATACCTTCCGGGCCGGAGCGATCGACCAGCTTTTGATCCACGGCGAGAAGCTCGGCATTCGGGTCGTGCGTCAGCAGGAGGGCAGCGATCCGGCAGCGGTCGCCTTCGACGCCATCGCGCATGCGCGGGCGAAGAAGGTCGATGTGGTTCTCATCGATACGGCGGGGCGGCAGAACACCAACGACAACCTGATCCAGGAGGCGAAGAAGATCGGTCGGGTCGCCCATCCGAGCCTCACGTTGTTCGTCGGGGATGCCCTCAGCGGCAACGACGTGGTCACGCAGGCCGAACTGTTCAATCAGGCGCTCGGGATCGACGGGATCGTTCTCACCAAGCTCGATGCCGATGCCCGGGGCGGGGCCGCACTCAGCGTGGCCTACGTCGTCCACAAGCCGATCGTGTTCGTGGGCACGGGTCAGGGCTACGCGGATCTTGCGGCGTTCGATCCGGACTGGCTGGTCCGACGGTTGTTCTCCGAGGAGGGCGCGGGGTGACGGCTCGGATCGATGTCGTCCTCGTCCGACCCAAGGAGGACGGCAACGTCGGCGCCGTCGCGCGGGTCGCCAAGAACTTCGGTGCGGACCGTCTCGTCCTCGTCGCCCCGCGCGCGAAGCTCGGGGTCGAGGCGCGCCGTCGGTCGATGGCCGGCCTCCCGCTCCTGAAGGCGGCGCATACGTACTCCACGCTCGACAAGGCGGTGGCCGACGCGGATTTCGTAGTCGGAACGACGGACCTCTCCACGGGCCGCTCGACCGGCTGACTTGCGTCGCTCGGTGAGCCCCGAACGATTGGGGGAGGTTCTCGAATCCCTCGTGGGACGCGTCGCGATCGTTTTCGGGCCGGAGGACAACGGCCTCTCCCGGATCGAGCTCGTGCGATGCGATCTGTTGGTCCACATTCCCGCGCGCCGGGAGTTCCCCACGCTGAACCTCTCCCACGCGAGTGCGATCGTGCTCTACGCGATGCATCGTTCTCGCCGCGGGCAGGCTTCCGAGAGCACGCCGGCACCCGAAGAGCTCGAGCTCAACGGGCCGGAAAAGGAGCTCCTGCTCCGGCGGCTCCGAGAGCTCATGGAGCGAACCGGCTACCCCGGGCACAAGCGACGGGGTTTAATCCTCCTCTTCCGTCGTGTCTTCGGCCGAGCCACCCCCACCGAGGCGGAATTCCGCATGATGCTCGGGTTCGTCAAGGGGGTGGAGCGGGCGCTTCCCCGAAAGTAGCATGACCGAGAACGTGGATTGGCTCCGGGCCCGCGGGATCGGGCGCGAACGCTTCGCCGGGTA
Organism: uncultured Thermoplasmata archaeon; assembly: GCA_963838955.1. GTDB lineage: Archaea > Thermoplasmatota > Thermoplasmata > Lutacidiplasmatales > UBA184 > Lutacidiplasma. The sequence continues at coordinate 259,963 of CAWISZ010000005.1, forward strand.
CGTCGTCGAGTACCTCGCCACCCTCGGTTACACGGTCGAACGGTCCGAGACCACCGAGCCGATGGAAAGCCACCTCACCGCCCACCTGAACAGGATGGATCCGTCGATCCCCCCGTCGGCAAGCGATCTCCGATTCCGTCTGTATCCCACGAGCGGCGGTGCCGCGCTGATCTGGGAAGCTCCTCGGGCCGTCGCTGCGGAGGACCGCGCGGGGATGGATCGGTTCGTCCGGGAGATCGCGCTCCACCTCGAGCGCTCGGTCGCGACCGAAAGCCACGCCACCGCGAAGGTCGTTCGGCCGGCCGAGTCGCGCCTACCGTGGGTCGTCTCTTCCCCCGCGCCTCCCTGAAACACCCGCGCGCGAATCCGGCGCCGGTCGAGCGCTCTCGAATCACGGCCGCGCCGTCGGCGCGATCCGTCCGGGCTCGGACGCGGCTTCCGCGACGAGCGCGTTCTCTCCGGGCGCTCGGGGGTTCTTTCGGCCCAACCCGACCACGAGTTCCACGCCGACCAAGATCAGGGCGAGGCCGGCGATGGTTCCGATCCCGATGGGCTCTCCGAGCAACAGGTGACCCCAGAGCACCCCAAAGATCGGCATCAAGAACGTAACGCTGAGTGCCTGGGTCGGTCCGACCACCTGGAGGATGTGGAAGTACAGGAGATAGGCCACCACCGTCGAGAGCAAGGCGAGCCCGAGCATCGCTTCGACGGCGAGGAGCGTGAAATGCGCGCTCGGAACCTCCACGAGCGCGAACGGCAGGAGCATCGCTCCTGCCGCGAGCTGCTGGCCGACGGAGATGGTGATCGGCGGGACGTCGTGGAACTCACGGTGGAGATAGAGCGCCGCGATCCCGTAGGAACAGGCTGCCACCAGCGCCAGCGCGACCGCGAACAGGATCCCGCTCGTGAGCGGGAACGGAGCGATGCCTACCGCGATCCCCACACCGACCATCCCCAGGAGAAGGCCGAGGGAAGTGCGACGCGAGAGCGCCGCGCTCAGGAACGAGACCGCGATGACGGTCGAGAAGATCGGAGCCGTGGAGTTGAGCAGCGCCGCGTACGATGCAGGGAGCTCGAGCTCGCTGATCGCGATCAGGGTGAACGGGAGCGCGGCATTGACCGCTCCTAGGATGAAGTAGGCCTTCCAGCGGTTTCGAAGGTCGGGAAATCGCGTGCGCAGCTGGCCGGACGCCGCGAGGTAGGCGAGCACGACGCCGGCCGCAACGAGGACCCGAAGGTCGATCAGGAGCGCCGGTCCAAGGAGCGGGGAGGCGACCTGGATGAAGACGTAGGAAAGCCCCCAGATCGCGCTCAGAACGACGAGGTACGCATACTCCCGAGCTTGCATCGCGGCCCCGACCGCCATCGCGTCAGCGCGCTCGGTGTCAAGCGATTATCGCACCGAAAGGCGAGGGGGCGGTCCTCGGGCCCGATCGGGGCGAGGGCCGGGTCGAAGAACCGCCTTCTCTCCCCGGAAACGTCGCCGGAGAGATGAGTCAGTATTAAATAGAACCGCAATTCTACTTGACCTGACCACCTAGAGGATTCTCGGAGGAAAAAGTCGATGATGTCTGGACAGACGCAGGTGCTGGTGCTGAGGGAAGGGACGAAGCGCGAGAAGGGCCGAGGCGCCCTCGCGAACAACATCGCGGCGGCAAAGGCGATCGCGGACTCCGTCCGCTCGACGCTCGGCCCGCGCGGTCTCGACAAGATGCTGGTCGATTCGATGGGCGACGTGGTCGTCACGAACGACGGCGTCACCATCCTCAAGGAGATGGACGTCGAGCACCCGGCCGCAAAGATGCTGGTCGAAGTGGCCAAGACCCAGGACCAAGAAGCCGGAGACGGGACGACCACCGCGGTCGTGCTGACCGGGGAGCTCCTGAAGCGGGCCGAGGGCCTGATCGAACAGGACATTCACCCCACACTGATCAGCCAGGGCTACCGACTGGCCTCGACCAAGGCGCTCGAGATCCTCAACCAGATCGGCCAGCCGATCAAGATCGAGGACCATGCGATGCTCGCCACGATCGCGACGACCGCCATGGCCTCGAAGGCCGTATCGTATAACCGGGAAGCGCTCGCCGAGATCTCGGTGAACGCCGTGACCGCCGTTGCGGAGAAGAAGAGCGGCGGCTACTCGGTCGATCTCGACAACATCCAGCTCATCAAGAAGCAGGGCGGCGCGATGACCGACACCGAGCTCATCGAAGGGGTCATCGTCGACAAGGAGAAGGTCCACACGGGCATGCCCACGAGCGTCGCAAGTCCGAAGATCGCACTCCTCGACGCAGCCATCGAGATCAAGAAGACCGAGATCGACGCCAAGATCGAGATCAACGAGCCGTCGCAGCTCAACGCCTTCCTCCAGGAGGAGGAGAGCATGCTCCGCCGGATGGTCGACCAGGTCAAGAAGTCCGGTGCGAACGTCGTCTTCTGCCAGAAGGGGATCGACGACCTCGCGCAGCACTACCTCGCGAAGGAAGGGATCTACGCGGTCCGCCGGGTCAAGAAGTCCGACATGGAGAAGCTCTCCAAGGCGACCGGTGCCAACGTCGTATCGAAGATCTCCGAGCTCTCGGCCGACGACGTCGGCGCGGCCGGTCTGGTCGAAGAGCGCAAGATCGGGGACGACTCCCTCACGTTCGTGACGGGCTGCAAGAAGGCCCGCGCGGTCAGCATCCTGATCCGCGGCGGGACCGAGCACGTGCTCGATGAGATCGAGCGTTCGCTCGACGACGCGCTCAACGTGGTCGCCGTGGCCATCGAGGACGGCAAGTACGTCTACGGGGGCGGTGCGACGGCCAGCGAGCTCGCGATGCAGCTCCGTGACGAAGCCGCGAAGATCGGGGGCCGCGAACAGATGGCTTACGAGAGCTTCGCCGAATCGCTCGAGTCCATCCCGCGCACGCTCGCCGAGAACGCGGGCCTCGACCCGATCGACATCTTGATCGAACTGCGCAAGGCCCACAAGTCCGGCAACAAGCAGGCCGGGGTCAACGTCCTCGTGGGCAAGGTCGACGACATGGGCAAGCTCCACGTCATCGAACCGATCCGGGTCGGGCGCCAGGCGATCCAGAGCGCCACGGATGCCGCGGTCATGATCCTGCGGATCGACGACGTCATCGCCTCCAAGTCGAGCCCCCCTCCATCCGGCGGCGGTGGCGGCGGCGGCGGTATGGGTGGCATGGGTGGAATGGGTGGAATGGGCGGCATGGGTGGAATGGGCGGCATGGACGGCGGCGATTTCGACTAGATCGAAGAACGATCGTCCACCGGCTCCAACCGTTTCCGATCGGCCCCGGGGTCTACCCCCGGGGTCGACAGTTTCTTCGATCGCTACGCGGCGCCTTTCGAGCGCCGAGGTGTGTGCGTTCGACCTCGAGCGTCGAGCGAGGCGAGCATCCGGCCGGCCGCGCGCAAGGCCTGCGAACGGTGGGAGAGATCGTTCTTCTCAGCCGAAGGGATCTGGGCGAAGGTCCGCGTACCGCCCTCGGGAATGAAGATGGGATCGTAACCGAAACCGTTCTTCCCGGCGGCCCGAGGGGCGATCTTCCCACGCACTTCCCCGGGGAACAGCCAGATCTTCCGGCCCCTTCGCAGTCCCGCCACCGCGCGGAAGCTCGCCGCACGCGGCCGGCTCTTCAGCAGCTCGAGGAGCGGTCCGAATCCCCAGATATCGAGGATGTGGGCGGAATACATTCCCGGGAAGTCGTTGAGGCTCGGGATGAACAGGCCGGAATCCTCGACCAGGACCCAGCCGGGAACGTCCCGGACGGCGTCCAGCTTGGAGCGCACGACCTCTTCGATCTTCGCCGTCTGGGGCTCGGGGAGCGTGCGCCGCTTCCATCGCACCCGGATCCCGTAAGGGCGAAGGAGCGCCCGGACTTCGCGATATTTTCCCGGGTTGGTGCTCACGAAAGTGACGGCGGGCACCGCGGCTTACCAAGGATAGGAGTCGTAGGCGATGACCTCGTTCGGGCTCTTGCGACCTTCGGCATCGGAGAGCGGGGACTCGGGGTGCCCGTTGTTCCCGGCGGGGAACCCGATGGGGATGAGGGCGATCGGATGGATCCCTTCGGGGACCTTGAGGACGACACGTACCTTCTCGGTGTTGAAGTCGATCAGCCAGTTCGTTCCGAGACCCTCGGCGGTCGCAGCGAGGCGGAGGGTGTGGATCGCCACCGCGACGTCGAGCGGGTAGGCCGAGATGAACCCCCCGATCGTCACGGCGCGGTCCTCCTCAACGGAGAACGCGACGATCACCGCGGGCGCTTCCCCGACGATCTTGCCCCGGACGCATGCTTGAGCGAGGAGGCGCTTCTGCTCGTCGTCGCGCACGACCACGAATCTCCACGGCTGGAGATTGTGCTGCGAAGGGGCGAGCCGGGCCGCGGAGAGTACCGTCTTCAGGAGCTCCGGCGGGATGGGCCGGGACTGGTACTGAGTGCAGGGTCGATACGACCGGATCGCGTCGAGGACGTCCATGAATTCGATCGGCGAAAAGTTCAGAATCCCAGGGTGAGCCGGGACGGGCTCTGTCTTGAAAGACGTGGCATTCTACTTCTCCTACCGCTCCAGGGTATTAATAGCGTTTCCGAGGGAGCAGCGGCGGCCCTCGAGGGGGATCGGACGGGGCCCGGGCCGGACCGCTCGGCTCGGTGAGCGCTGGGAGGCCGCGCCGGGAGCACCCAGTGGAACCCACGACGGATATCGGCACGAGGCGAGAGCCGAGGGGACTCAGAACCGCCAGACGACCTCGATCGGAGGTCGGGGACCGAACTGGGACTTTTAGGTGATGCGCGGTCGTACCCACTCGACGCCGGCCACCTCCGGCCGTATGCCGATCGTCACCGCCCGCCGGTCGCCGGGGGGTCTGGCGATCCAAAAGTCGCGGGGAGAGTACTGCGGCTCGTCGGTGCCATGCCCGAACGCCATCGACACGGCGATCTCGGTCGCGACCGGGTCCGGAGCGTCGAACAACGCCCACCCCGGCCGAGACCTCAAGGTCGCCGGAACCGGGCCAAGAAGGACGGCCGCAGCGTCAGGCCCACGGCCCGTAGTGCAGGGGCATACGCGAGGGTCAGCAGCCGGCCGACGCCCGGCGGGAACGGCTGGATTCGGGGAGGCGGGCGAATGGTGCGGACCCCTGGGGCGAACGGAGGTCTGCCCTCCTTCGACCGGATACGAAGTCGCACGAGGTTGTCGAGAGCCGACGGAATGTCGCCCAGGTCATTGTGGTAGTACACTCCCTCGGGGACTGCTCCAAATCGTTCTAAGAGCCGCGAGAGCGCCGTTGGAGTATAGTGATAGCGATGACGAGGGACCTCGAGCAGCGGCCACGCACCGCCGAAGAATCGGCGGCCCGGGGAATCGAAATTGCACAACGCGATCGCGATCACGCCTCCCTGCCTCAATGCCCCGAGCGAGCGCTCAATGACGAGCTGCGGGCGATCGCAGTGCTCGAGGGAATGGTACATCGTAACGAGATCGAAGGCATCGTGAGGGTAGGTGGCCTCCTCGGCGGGCGCGGTTTGAACCGTGAACCCCTGCTGGCGTGCGACGGCGGCTGCGGACATCGATGGCTCGATGCCCTGGGCCTGCCATCCCAGCTCGGTGAATCTACGCAGGTACCTCCCGGCGCCGCAACCGATGTCGAGCACCGTTCCCGATCTCGAACCCAGTTCGTCAAGGTCGGCGTACCTCGGGTCGCACCAGCGCCAGTAGCCGAGACTTCCCGCGGCCTGTGCCGCACGGTGTGAGGTACTTCGAGAGGCGCCGCGAGAGTCCGATGCGGAGGACTCATGGTAGACGTAGTCTGGCGGATAGATGGCCTCCAGGTCCGGGAGCTCCCGACCGAAGTCGGTCCGACCGAGTCCGCACCCTGCGCATTGGACCACCCGGAAGTATCGCTCCGAAGTCTGGTGGCGGGTGTCCGGTGCCGCAACCACCGGGCGCCATTGATCGAGGTCGCACACGGGGCAGGGGACTCGAGGCTCCGGGGCGGACTCCCCTCCGGTCGGGCCGGTCCCAAAGCCTGTCTTCACGCCGCGGTTCGAGGTGAGCTGACCGATAAGCGGCTCGGACCTCGGACTCCGACCCCTTCGAGGGCCGACGAGGTGCGGATTCCGGATTCGTTTCGCTCGACCCTTCGGAACGGCCCCCGCCTCCGGGGGTCGCCCAGCGTCCCTGATGGGCTCTCCTGACGCAGATTCGGATCCGCGGTCCGACTCCGGCGGCACCCGATAGATGGGCTCATGACCGATGTCCCTCCTGGTCGGTCCCACCATGACCCGGGAGGAACGACCGAACGCCGAAGTACCCGAAGAGGCGCGAGCGCAGCGAACCTGGGAGCGCTACGGCGCGTGGCTGTGGTTGATCGGGGTCCTTCAGTTCGTGGTCGCCATGATCGTCGTGCAGCTGGCGTACGGTTGCGCGAACTTCGGAGGCTGCTACAATGCGCTCACCAGCCCGATCAGCAATCTCGGGAGCGGGGGTTTTGCGGGGAACCCGGCCTATTACATTTATCAAGGAACGCAGCTCGCATGGCCGTACTCCCAGCTCTGGCCGGTGTTCAATTACTCGATCTTCGTTCTAGGGGCGTTCCTCTTCGCGGGGATCTTCCTCCTGCAGAGCACGTTCCCGAAGACCGGTGTGTCGACGGCCTCCCTCGTTATCCTCGCGGTGGCCGGTCTCGGGGCGGCCGGGGTCGGGGTCATTCCCGAAGACACGCTCTTCGCCGGCCACATTTCCTTCGCGATCGTCGCGTTCGGGGGAGCCGGACTGGCCGTCCTGGTGATGGGCGTCACCCTCACCCGTGGCCGCTGGGGGCGGAGTTGGGCCGCCTTCTCCCTCATCGCGGGCGTCTTCTCCATGGCAGCGTTCGTCACGTTCATGCTCCCGTCCGCCGGCCTCCTACCGGCCTGGCCGGTCTACGGTTCCGGGTTCGGTTATGGGGCGATGGAACGGCTGGTCATCGCGGGCCCGGTGATTTGGTTCCTCCTGGTGGCGACGCGGATCCTGCGAGCCCCCGCATCCCCGACCACGGCCATCGAGCCGAGTCCGGCGGAATCGCCAAGCGCCTCGACATTCTCCAGCGACAGGAGCCCGCGTCGCCGCAGGTGGGAGAACTATGGGGCGCGGATCTGGCTCCTCGGTCTCGGCCAGTTCGTCGCAGTGATGATCGCCTCTCAGTTCGCCTACTCCTGTTCGAACTACGGGGGCTGCTACAACTTCCTCTCCAACCCGATCAGCGACCTCGGCAGCGCAGGCTTTGCGACCGGAAACCCTCCGCAGATTACCTACTTGAACCACGTTCTGCCGTGGCCGACGGCCGTCCTGTGGCCGGTGTTCGACTACTCGATCATGCTCTTCGGGATCTGTCTCCTGACCGGTGCCTTCCTCGTCCGCAGCGCCTTTCCACGGACCTCCTGGAGTAGCGTGGGACTCATCCTTCTCGCAATCGCAGGGATGGGTGCCGCCGGTGTCGGCATCGTGCCCGAAGACACGCTGCTCGCCGCGCATTCCTCCTTCGCCTTCATCGCCTTTGGCCTCGCCGTGGTCGGGGTCCTCGCCATGGGGGTCGCTCTGGCGGTGGGTCGATCGTGGGGCCGGCGGTGGACCGTGTACACCCTCGCTTCGGGGCTCTTCGCGCTGCCGGTCATGGTCATATTTTCGATTCCATCTCTGGTGGGGATCTCCGCCTGGGCCCCGTACGGGAACAGTTTCGGGTACGGGGCAATGGAACGATTGATCATCGTCGCCCCGCTGATGTGGATCGCAGCCGCCACGATCCATCTCCTACGCCGTCCCGCCGGCACGGCGAACGCAGCCCGTTCTGGCTTCCATCACGACCCCCCATCCGGGTAGGTCGGTGTCGCGAGCCGCCGCTTCCGTCGCACTGGGGGATCTGAAGCCTCGAGATCTGCCCGGGAGCCGCGGCCCAAGTACCGACCGCGTAGCAGTACCTGTCGTGTCGGCGCGATTTGTGTTCGGCCGGCGAGCCGGCCGGCTCTCCCGGGGTCGCCCACACGGCCACCCGATACGGGAAGGTACCGCACCCCTGTCCGCCCGCCGCAGTCGCGTCCGAGTCGGACTGAGCGGGATTGCCATCGACGCCTCGGAAATGGGCGCACTTTTTTCCGCGGTCCCATTCCCAGAATGGGCCCGTGGTGAGGGAGACCTCTTCGGCATCATCTCCGTCCGCGGTGGGTATCGTCAGGGCAACGACGACGCCGGTCGGTGGAACGCCGCAGCGGAGCCTCGCTGCGATCCGATTCGGTGGCGTCGACTCTGTTACGTTGGCGGGGCTCACCCCTCTCCGGGTCCTCTCACGGCTTCAGGGCAAGGTTTCGAACCGTGCCAGCACCTTTCCTGATCGCTCGATGTTGAGCAGGTCCATCCGGAAGAGGGCGATATTCATCCCGGTGTCGTTCAAGGAACTCGACCCACGCCGATGACCACTTCGTATCATCGGAGGCAAGAACGCCACCGATGGACAGTGCCCTCCACGCGGCCTCATACTCGAAGGTCATGTGACCGTATGTATGGTCAGAGTCGTGGAGGAAGAAATCCACCCCCTCCAAAAGCACGGGAGGGAGCAACTGGCGGGCATCTCCTAGTCGAAGCTCCCATCGGTCCGAAAGCGACGCCGGAACGAGCTTGCCGATACTCTTGGGCGTTCGCGCGTGGGTCTGCGCCGGAGTGACCGGCATGTCAATGGAGATGAGCCTACCTGCATCATTCCGCTGGAGAGCTGCGAGGATGGCGACGGTCGATTTTCCGAAATAGACCCCGGTCTCGACGGCACGAATCGGTCGGTACCGACGAACGAGTCGGTACAGCCAATCCACATTCCGGACGTCGTTACGAGCATTCCACAGAGCATTGAGCGGATGGGCCAAGGTTCGTGAACTATCTCCACGGAGTGTCAATCCGAAGAAACGCGGGTCTCCAAAGACCCTCAGTGGCCATACCGAGGACCGTTCAGGAATCCGAGGATCGCTACCGAGCATTAGAATGGATCCCCAGCTCTGTTGCGTTAGCGCGGCTCGACCCTCGGCGTCTCCCTTACTGCTTAGTGGTAAAGACCCGAATTGTAACAGTACTATAATGACGCGTCAGCCCCACCCGACTTTGAACAGCCGCGAAAGAAGGGAAGTTCACCACCCGATGGCGGGACAGTACCTTTCGGGCCCAACGATTAAATATGGCTGACAGGGCTCCCTAACAGCTGCTGACAACTGTCTGACAAACAGCCACGCGACAGCACCGATGGAAGGTTCCGGGAGTCAGTGAGCATTCGATGCATCTCAAGAAGCTAAAGCTGAGGAATTTCAAATCGTTCGCCGGCGCTGTGGAAGTCCCATTCGAGCCTGGATACACCGGGGTTGCGGGTCCGAACGGAATGGGCAAGTCGAACATCTCCGATGGGATTCTGTTCGTTCTCGGACCCAAGAGCTCGAAGGCGCTGCGGGCCGATCGGCTGACGCACCTGTTCTTCAACGGCGGAGCTTCGAAGAAGCCCGCGACGGAATGCGAGGTCTCGCTCGTCTTTGACAACGCGGATCGGCTCCTGCCGGTGGAATCGGACGAGGTGGAGGTCACGCGGTACGTCAAGCTCGCCCCGAGCAATCCCGACGGATACTACTCCTACTTCTACGTCAACGGCAAGCGGACCACACAGACCGACATCGAAAGCATCCTCTCCCATGCGGGCCTCTCCGGCGACGGGTACAATCTCGTACAACAAGGGGACGTGAACAACATCGTCACGATGGGGCCCGTGCCGCGCCGCGGTCTCCTCGAGCGCCTCGCTGGGATCGCCCAGTTCGACGACGAGCTCGGGCGGGCCGAGACCAAGCGAACGGACCTAGATGCCAACCTGGATCGGATCCGTACCCTCCTCGGCGAGATCAAGAGCCGGCTCGGTTCGCTTGAGTCCCAGCGACTCGAAGCCCTCCAGTACCGGCAGCTCGAGGGGGAGAAGCGTCGCACCGAGGCGCGCCTTGCGCGTGCGGGCCACATGATGGCCCAGCAGGAATTCGACACCTGCCACAAGCAGGTCGAGACGCTCCAGCAGGAGATCCAGAAGCTCGACACCGAACGAACCCGGCTCGTGCATGAGCGCGGCGAGCTCGTAGGGCAGATCGACACGGTGGACCGTGAGATCGCGAAGGCGGGCGGAGAGGCCGCCGAGAAGTTCCGGACGGAGCTGGGCGAGAAGCGGCTCGCACTCGCTGCCCTCCAGATGAATCTCGACCACCAGAAAGAGGCGCTCCAAACCCTGGAGAGCCGCATCGAGGAACTTCGCGCCCTTTCAATCTCGGACGAGAAGGAAAGCACGCGGTTCCGTACCGAGGAGGCCCGGCTCGCTCAGGAGCTCGCGGAAGTCTCCAAGCGCAGCGACGAGATCGGCGCCCACCTCGCCGAAGCTACCGCCGGTTCCGAGCATTCGCAGGGGAAACTGGCCGGTGCGAAGAAGCAGGTTCTCGAACTCCAGCGTCGACAGACCGAGCGCGAACGGGCATGGCAAGCGGGGGTCCAGCAACGCGAGTCCCTCAAAGCCCAGGTCGAGAGCGCCGAGCGCGCCCGAGCCCAGGCCGAAGACAGCCGCCGCGAACGGGAGGTCGAGGTCCGGGACCTCGAGCTCCGGATCAAAGAAGCGAACCCGGACGGCACCAACAAGGGTGGGGCCACGGGGGATCTACAGAAGGAGCTCTTCCAGCTCAAGGCCAAGGAGAAGAGCCTCACCGCCGAGGCCGAACGGCTTGGGCAGGAGGTCACCGAGCTGAACCGGCGCTACATGGCTCTCGAGGCGCGCCTCAAAGCGCGCAGCGAATCCGGAAGCCGTGGGGGCGCGCTCGCGGCCGTGGACTTCCTATTGTCGCAGCGAAATCTCGGAAAGGTCCAGGGGATCCGAGGAACGGTCTCCGAGCTCATCCAATTCGACAGCAAGCATCGCCTCGGCCTCGAGATCGCCGGAGGATCCCGGTTCCACGCTCTGGTGGTCGAGACCGACGCGGTCGCGGAGGAGTGCATCCGGACGCTGCGTGCGGAGAAGCGTGGACGAGCGACCTTCCTTCCGCTCAACAAGATGCTTCCCGCCCGACCGAAGGGCAAGAGCCTGATCGTCGCGCAGTCATCCGGGTCGGTCGGGTTCGCCATCGACCTAGTCAAGTTCGACGAGTCGCTGCGGCCGGCGATCTCCTACGTGTTCGGAGAGACCGTCGTGATGGACGATCTCGCCCATGCGCGCGCGCAGATGGGAGGGGTACGCCTCGTCACGCTGGCCGGCGATCTGATCGAGGCGACGGGAGCGATCTCGGGCGGCTACATCGACGCGGCAGGCAAGAGCGCGGACAGCGCCTCCGAGCTCAAGCAGATCGGCGAGGAGCTGCGCGAGAAGAGCAGCGCCGACGCCGCAGCGCGTACCGAGCTCGGCAAGGTCTCTACCCGAATCCGTGAGGTCAGCGAGGAACTTGCAAAGCGCTCGATCCGGGCCGATGCGCATCAATCCACCCGTCAGATCCTTGATAAGGAGCTCTCCGCAGCTCGCCAGCGCCTCCAAGAGGTGATCGAGCAGATCCGCTCCTCCCAGAAGGAGCAGGAGAACGCGAGCGAGGAGCTGACCACCCTCGAGACGACCGTCGCGAAGCTCACGGAGGAGATCGCCGCTCTCAAGGTCGAGATCACGAAGGCCCAGGAGCAGTATCTCGGGCAGCTCCCCGGCGCCCTCTCCACGCGAGTCCGACAGTGGCAGCAGGAGGCTCAGGAGGCCAGCGATGCTCGAGTGAAGCTGAACGGAGAGCTGCAGGCGATCCGTACGAATCTCACCGCACTTACGGACCGTCTAACGGCCCGGAGGAAGGAGCTCTCGACCGCGCGGCAAGAGCTCGCGGGCAAGCGCAAGGAGATCACTGCGAGCGAACACGCCCTCGTCCAATCGAAGGCGACGCTCGACGCGATGAAGGGGGTCGAGGAGCAGCAGGGCGCGACCTTCCGCGTGCAGTCCGAGAAGAAGAAGAAGCTCGAGGATGCGCGGCTCACCTTGACCGAGTCTCTCGCGAAAGCCGAGGTGACCTTCACGAACCGCCAGACGATGCTCCAACAAGAGGAGGTTCGGCTCGCTCAGGCCGAGTCGAAGCTCCGGGAGGTCCAGGAGGCCCTCAAGCAGTTCCCCGAGCCCGAGGCGAACGAGAGGCCCATCCCCGTGGAGGAGCTCAAGCGGACACTCTCCGCCACCATCGCTCAGTTGGAGGCGATGGGTTCCGTCAATCAACGCGCGCTCGAGGAGTACGATCAAGAGAAGGCGCGTATGGACGAGTTCGACTCGGAGGCCCAGCGCCTCTCGAGCGAGAAGGGCGAGTTGCTCGTCCTCGTCCAGCAGATCGAGGAGAAGAAGCGGGAGAAGATCAACGAGGTCGTGATCCGCGTCAACACGGCCTACATCGAGATCTACCGCGAGCTCACGCGCGGCGGCGAGGGGGAGATCGCCCTCGAGAACCCCACGGATCCGCTCGCCGGAGGCCTCCTCATCAAGGCCCGACCGATCGGAAAGAACATCCAGCGTCTCGAGCAGCTCTCCGGCGGCGAGAAGTCGATCGCGAGCCTCGCGTTCATCTTCGCCCTGCAGCGCTACGACCCGAGCCCGCTCTATGTCTTTGACGAGGTGGACATGTCGCTCGATGGGATCAATGCCGAACACGTCGGGCGGATGCTCCAACGCGATTCCCAGCGCGCTCAGTTCATCGTGATCTCGCTGCGCAAGGTCACCCTCAAATTCGCCCACCGGCTCTACGGTGTGACGATGCGCGGCGACGGCTGCTCGCGCGTTTACGGCATCACCCTCGAGGACATCCAGGACGTCGACGAACGCGACTCGGCCCATGGCGGTGCGGCCCCGCCGATGGTCGCCCCGGCGGCTCCATGACAATCTCCGAAGGAGCTGCGATCGAGCTCGTGGCACAGACCGATTCGGCGCCTCCGGTCGCCCGGGAGGCCGCGGAGAAGGTCCTGGAGTACCTCGTCTTCCATCGATCGTTGATCGGCGACCGTGCGGACAACTCGCAGCTCCTCGAACGGTACCTAGGTCTGGTCCAGAACCTTCGGGAAGGGGTCCACATCGTCATCGCCGACCCCTTCCAGAAGGCGACGGCCATGCTCTTCGAGCTCGTTCTCGACGAGGAGTTCGATCCTTGGGAGATCGATCTCGTCCGGTTCGTCCGTGCGTATCTCGAACGCGTGCAGGCCGACGGAGCGATCGACTTCCCGGTCGCCGGCCGACTCGTGTGCATGGCGTGGGACATCCTCTACCTGCAGTCCGTAGCCGTCCTGCGCTCCCGCGACGTGCCACCCGAGATCGACAACGCCCTCGACGATGGAAGCGTGCTCCCGGATCCATCCGAGGAGGGGTATCTCGGGCTGATGCAGACTCCCGAAGCGGTCGATGTGACGAGCGCCGTCCTCCATTCGGACGCGCCGTCTCCGCTCGTGCAGATGGTCCACCACCCAGAGACCCGCCCGGTATCCCTCCTCGAGCTCATCCGGGCCTTCGGAGAGGCCGAAACCGACGCCCGGCGCTCGATCCGGCAACAGGAACTGCGGGAGCGCCTGAGTGACGAGCAGCGCTCCCCACCGGAGGTCCTCGTGCACGGAGACATCCCCGAACGCGATGTGGACGACGCGTGGATCGCCGCGAAGCGCCACCCCGTCGGTGAGCCGTTTCCCTTTCTGAGCCTGTGGCGACCGACCGAGGGTCGGGAGCGCCTGGTCGCGATGTTCCTCGCCACGCTCTACCTCGCCCGAGAACGTTCGGTCGAGTTCAGCCAAGAGCAGCTCCTCCGCGCCCCGCTCTGCCTCGTCCGCATGACGGAAGAGCGCCAGCCGCTCATCCAGGAGGCGCAGTAAGTAATGCCGCCGAAGGTGGACGAGCTCGCCCTCCAGGTCGAAGCGATCCTGTTCGCAAGCGGCAAGCCGTTGAGCGTGCACGAGATCTGCGAGGCCCTCGGGATCGACGACTCACACTCGGTGCAGGGCGCGCTCAAGACGCTCCAGCAAACGTACGAGAACCGCCAGACGGCGCTCGAGCTTCGGCGCGTTGGGGATCGGTACGCTCTCCAACTGGTCGAGCGGTTCGTAACGACGGTCCAGTCCGTCACGCCCGTGGAGATGGCCCCTCGGACGCTCAAGACGCTGACGCTGATCGCCTACCACCAACCGATCCTCCAGAGCATGCTCGTGCGGATGGTCGGAGACTCCGCATACGAGGAGGTCCAGCGCCTGCGCGGGATGAGCCTCGTTCACACCGAGGTCAAGGGCTCGACGCTCGAGCTCAGCACGACCCGACGGTTCGCCGAGTACTTTGGGATCGCATCAACGAAGCCGGAGGAGATCCGCAAGTTCCTCGAGGACAAGCTCGGCGTCAAGCCGGGGACCGCGGTGCAGGGCCCGGAGGCGCCGATCGCAGTTGCTCCGTCCGTCCCGGATGCCCCGTCCGGACCTGGTCCGGCGCCCGATCCGGTGGCGGCCGGAACGACCCCGGCCCTCTCCGGCGAGTCGCCCGCCGACGGTCCGAGCTGAACTCGCGCTACGGGCCGTTCGCGGGGTTCCGCCAGAAGTCGAGGATGTCGCGGAGCGACGACTGCATGGGGTGCTCGGGCACCCATCCGAGCGCCCGGAGGCGCGAGATGTCGCCGAGGTGTACCGGTTCGTCGACCGTTCGGAAGCGGGAGGGATCGACCTCGACCTCGATCGGGCAGCGCGCCAGCGATCGGAGGGTATCTAGGATCGACCGGACGGCCGTCGCATCCCCGCTGCCGATGTTGTAGGCCGCGCCGGGGGCCCCGCGCTCGACGACCCGCACCATGGCGCGAATGGCGTCCCGCACGTCGGCGATATCTCGCCGCACATCGAGAGTTCCCACCCGCATCGGGCCCACGGCCTCCCCCCGCTCGATCCGCGCGATCTGGCTCGCAAAGTCATTACAGACGTCCCCGATCTTGCCGACCCCGGTCGTTCCAAAGATCCGGTAGCGGAATACCGGCAGACGGTCGCTCGCGAAGTATTGATAGCACAGCAGGTCCGCCGCCGCCTTGCTCGAGGCGTACGGGCTCGTCGGGCGGAGCTCCGCGTCCTCGGGAGTGGGCACTCGATCGGGTGCTCCGTACTCGGCTCCGCTCCCGGCGAAGGCGAAGGCGGTCCGCGGTCGCGTTCGCGCGAGGGTCTCGAGGAAGTTCAGGGTTCCGAGCACATTGACCTGGAAGGTGCCGACCGGGTCCTTCGTGGATGCCGCCACGTAGGCCTGGCCGGCGAAGTGATACACCGTGTCCGGGCGTGTCTCGTCGAGGACCCGGCGGACGGCTTCCGGATCGCGGACATCCAAGCGGACCGCGGGGATCTTCCCCAGGCGTGCACGGACGGTAGGAGGGGGCGTGTCGACGCACGTTGCAATGACGTCCTCGCCCCGCCCGGCAAGGTACTGGGACAGGTACGAGCCCAGGAACCCTCCACCGCCGGTCACGAGGATTCTCGCCATGATCTTGCGCAGAGCTTGGTCGAAGCCGAAGTCCGCCGAGGGCCGAAGATAGATAGGCTTGTGCGTCCCGCGACGGGGACGAACTCCGCGCGAGCCCTCCGGCTCTCGGGCCCCGGCGTTCGCCGGTGACCAGCCCCGGTTCCGCTCCGCGGATGTTCGTCAATCCTTTATCGCTGGACCCGTCTTCCGATCCACGATGCCGCCCGGAACTCCGAGATCCGAGCCTTGCATCTTCTGCGCCATCGTAGCCCACCGCGCGCCGGCCTACCTCGTCTATGAGGATGCGGAGGCGATCGCCTTCCTCGACATCTTCCCCTTCACGCGAGGCCATCTCCTCGTGGTGCCGAAGCACCATGTGCCCCGATTGACCGATCTGGCCGCGGAGGAGCATGCGCCGTACATCGGAGCCTTGGCGACGGTGTGTCGGCGGGCCGAACGACTCTCCCCCGATTACAACGTGACGCTGAACCAGGGCGCCGCCGCCGGCCAGATCGTCTTCCACCTGCACTTCCACGTCATCCCCCGCTACGGCGAAGTGAACCCGTTCCACCCGTCCGCGCGTCGCCGCCTTTCGGAGGAGGAAGCGCGTACCCTCGTGGCCGAGCTCTCTCCGCCGTGAGGTCGGCGATGCCCGTGCGGAGCCGTGCGCCCGTCGTGGCCGGAACTTTCTATCCCCGGGACCCACGCGAGCTCCGAGAGCAGCTGGATGCCTGCTTCCTCGACCCGCGGGGGCCCGGTCGTTCCCCCGGACCTCCGTCGCGGACCACCCGCAGCGTCCGTGCGGCGGTGGTCCCCCACGCCGGGTACATCTTCTCCGGCCCCATCGCCGCCCGGGCCTACGCCGAGATCGCCCGCGATCCACCGCCCTCGACGGTTCTCGTGCTCGGGGTCGACCATCACGGAGGGGGCGGCGCCGCACTCTCCGACGTCCCTTGGAACACTCCGCTCGGGGACGTGGAGGTCGATCATCGACTCGTCGAACGGCTCGCGCGCGCCCCCGTTCGCATCCGCGAGCGGGCGCACGATCGCGAGCATTCGATCGAGGTCCAGCTCCCATTCCTCCAGCGGACCGTCCCGGGAACACGGTTTGTCGCCCTGCAGATCGAGTTCGGTCCGTACGAGTACCTCAGAGAGGTAGGTCGGATCGTCCGGGAAGCCCTGCGCGGCGAGGACGTCGTCCTCCTCGCTTCGACCGATTTCTCGCACTACGTGCCGGCCGAGGAGGCCGAACGGATCGACCGGCACGCGATCGCACCGATCCTGGCCCGGGATCCCCGGCGCCTGTACGACGTGGTCGTGAGCGAGGAGATCTCGATGTGCGGGATCGCGCCGACCACGGTGATGCTCTGCGCCGTCGAGGAGGAGCCCCTCCAACCCGAGTTGCTCCGATGGGGCCACTCGGGCGAGGCGGCTCCCATGGACCAGGTCGTCGGGTATGCCGCCCTGGTCCTGCGCACCCCGGGGGCGGGCGCCCGCCCCGTCGATCCAGTCGGTGGTTCGTCTCCCCTTAAATAGCGAGGTCGGGTCCGCACGCGAACGACATGATCCTTTCCGACGTCAAGATCCGCGAAGAGATCCGCCACGGCAAGATCGTCATCCGCCCGTTCCGACCGGACTGCCTGGGAACGAACTCCTACGACGTCCACCTCGGCCCCTGGCTCGCCGTGTACACGGGCGGCGCTCTCGACTCCCAGCGTCCGAACGCGATCAAGGAGTTCCGCATCCCCAAGGCGGGTTATGTCCTGGTGCCCGGACAGCTGTATCTCGGAGTGACGCAGGAGTACACCGAGACCCACGGCTACGTGCCCTTTCTCGAGGGCAAGTCGAGCGTGGGGCGGCTCGGGATCGACATCCACTCTACCGCCGGGAAGGGCGACGAGGGGTTCTGCAACTACTGGACGCTCGAGATGTCGGTCAAGTTGCCGGTGCGGATCTACGCCGGCATGCCGGTCGGGCAGTTGATCTACTTCGAGATCTCCGGGCGGATCCAACGCAGCTACTCCGCGAAGAGCTCCGCGAAGTATCGCAAGGTCTCCTCCCACCCGACGCCGTCGCGGATGTATCTGAACTTTACCGGCACCCGGCGGCGACCCTAGCCCCGGTTACGTCGCCGACGGCGAGGTCGAGGCCCCGCCCTGTCGTACGAGGTAGAACGCCGGCCGGCCGGGCGGGCCCGATCCCTCCGGTGCATGGGATCGACGGCCTCGGCGTCCTCCTCGCGGTGGACGGAGATGGCCTTGAATCCGAATCGCTTGACCAGGTAGCCCTGGGCCGAGCGCAGCACGTCGACCTCGTCGATCGGGATCGGAGATGGGGGACCCTCGGAGCGTGCGAGCGGAGCGATTCGTTGAACGTACTTCGGGATCTCCGCACGGTGGGCCACCAGCTCCGGATGCGCGTTCACACGCTCCATCACCTTCGCGATGTTCGGAGCGGCTCCGCTCTCCAGGGCCTCGCGGATCCACTGCTCGGGGAGCCGCTTCCAAGGGGAGGCGACGTAGAAGATCACCTCGTCCGGCATCGACTCGCTCCGGTCCTGGAGCGGCCGCATCACGTTGCGTAGGTCGTCCTCGACCATCGCGAGGAACGCTTCCGCGGCCTCCGCGACCTCGGAGCGGGGAAACTCCTCCGCCGAGGGGAACCGTTCCGAGGCGACGAGCCCGGGGAAGCGACCCATGCCGAGCTCCTCCGCGAGATGGGGGGTGAACGGGGAGAGCATACGGATCCAGGCGTTCGCAACCCGATCGGTGGCATCGCTGGCCGCGCCCCCACGCGCGTAGTACCGCTTCAACAGGGCCGGGACCGCGACGTAGATCGCCTCCGCCGCTTCGCGGGGTCGGTTCTCTCGAAGGTGGTGCGAGGACCGAGCGACGATTCCATGCATCTCGGAGAAGAGCCACGCATCGAGCTCGGGGATCCCCGAGCCGGCGCCGGCGGCCTCGCGAGCGATCCGAGCGATGTCCTCGAGGCGTTCGACCGCCGCTTCGGCGAGGGCCGGATCCCACTCGAAGTCGTAGGACGGGAGGGCGCTGCTCGCGTGGACCAATCTCAGCGCGTCCGGACCCCACTCGGCGAGGGCCTCCCGGATCGGGAGGATCTGGCCGCCTTTGGCGCTGACATCCTTCTTGGAGATCTTCTTCCCGGAGGTGCCGGTCACCCATCCGTGCACGAAGATGCCGCGCGGGCCCAGCTCCGGAGGGAGGAGCTTCGCGTGGGTCAGGAGGAAGGGGGGGAAGTGCACGCGCTTGTGTTCCTTGCCTCCGATGTTGCAGTCGAGCGGGTACCAGTAGAGGAAGTCGGTTCGGATCTCCTGTTGGAGGCCGGCATCGAGCGTGGGTTCGCCCGATCCCTCGCCGAGGAACACGAAGTCGAAGAACGCGTCCGTCAGCGCGGACGGGAGGATTCCCCGCTCCCGCACGAAGCGGCGCACGACGTAGTAGGCGGGATAGAAGGTGGAGTCCGCGATCGGTTCGATGATCCATTCCGGATCGAACGGCATCGGCGTGCCCATCCAGCGGCCGCGTCGGGTGCACGGACGGTCGTCCATCCAATCGAGGATCGCGGGGAGGTCGTGGGCGTAGTCCTCCGGGGAGACCGCCATCGAGCGGAGCGCGGCATGCCCGAGCGCCTTCCACTCCGGGTCGCTGTAGCGGATGAACCACTGGTGGGGTACCCGTCGGATCACCACGGCGTGTCCGTTGCGACAGATGACCGGCTCGGAGAACTCCTGCAGCTCGAAGCTCTGCTTAGTCGCTGCGAGGGCGGCGGCCACTCGCTCCCGCGCGTCGCGGACGGGGACCCCGAGGTAGTCGCGGACGGTCATCGTTCCCCGGGTAAGCTCGAGTCGGTAGAGGCGTTCGGTCGCCTCTTGCACCGCGGGCGCGTCCGCGAGCTTCTGGGCGCCTGTGGCCCGATTGGCGCGCTCCGCCGGCGACCCCGTTCCGGCCGCCAGTTCGCGCTCCGAAGCCGGCAGTTCGTGGACCGGGGGAACCGCGAGGATGATCGGTGCAGGGCGTAGACCTTCCCGCTCCCGTACCGATAATTCGGAAAGCGCGAGCGCATCCGCGGGGGCGTGGGCTGGGACGGACATGACGACCCCGGTCCCCACCTTGGGATCCACGAGCGAGCTCGGGAGGATCGGCACCGGAACCCCCGTCAACGGCGCGGTCACGGTTCGCCCCTTCAGCTCGGCGGCCCGGATCTCGTGGCCGATCCGGCCACCGTGCTGATCGACCAGCAGTTCCGCTCCCGCACGGCTTACGAGATAGGTCGGGCCCCCGTTCGTCCACGATACCAGCGGATCGTGGACCGGTATCCAGAGATTGGTCACCCCATAGATCGTTTCGGGTCGGAGGGTGGCGGCGAGGAGGATCCGACCGTCCTGGAGCCGGAACGGCACGGTCGTGTACCGAATGATCTCGGCCGTCCCTCCGGCCGACAGGTCGGTCTCCGACGGATCGACCGCGACCGGACCGCAGACCGGGCAGACGGCCGAATAGTGCGTCTTCTGGACGAGGGCGTCCCGGGCCCGAAGCCGATCGAACTGCCAGCGGATGAACGCACGATAGTCGTCGTCGACCGTCGTGAGAAAGGCGCTCTCATCGATCAGCACGCCGACCCGCCGGTAGACGTCGAGGTACTGCGCCCCGAGGAAGCGCGCGGCGAACTCCGGGTCCTCCAGCTTCGGCCACTCGGAGGACGGGATTCCGTTCTGCTCGAGCTCGTGGACCGTCGTCGGGTTGCGGTCCTTCACCTTCTGGGCGTACGTGACCGCGGGCAGACCCGAAGCGTGGACGCCCGAAGGGAAGAACACCTGCTCCCCGAGCATGCGGTGAAATCGGTGAAAGGCGTCGGCATAGACGATCCCCCGCAGGTGCCCGACATGCAGGAAGCCGCTCGGCCCGGGGTACGCGACGATCGCGTAGTACTTGGCACGGTCGGGGTCGCGGCGAGCGGTCGCGAGACCGGCCCGCTGCCACTCCTCCTGCCAATGCGTTACCCGCTCGGCCTCCATGGGATTCGTTCGCATCCGGGATTCGTATTTGAGGGGGCCGCCGGCGGAAGCGGTCCCCGAGCAAAGCGTCTATAGCGGGACCCGGCCGTAGTGCCGAGGACGATGCGGCTGATCGAGATCTTCCACTCCATTCAAGGGGAAGGCCCGTGGACGGGCCGGCGCACGTCGTTCATTCGGACCGCGCGATGCAACCTTCGGTGTTCCTGGTGCGATACGACGTACTCCTTCGGGCCGGGCACGGAACGGTCGATCGCATCGATCCTGAAGGAGATCGACCGACATCGGACCCCGTACGTCTGCCTCACGGGGGGCGAACCGCTCCTCCAGCCGCAGGCGCACGAGCTTCTCACGAAGCTCGCCCGCCGGGGCAAGACCACGGTCGTCGAGACCGGAGGTTCGTTGGACGTGACGCCCTACCTCGGGATCCCCGGGGTGATCCTGAGCGTCGATGTCAAGTGCCCGGGCTCGAAGATGGAGCGGCGCAATCGGTGGTCCAACCTCCCGCTCCTGCGGCCCCGAGATGTCGTCAAGTTCGTCATCCGGGACCGCCGCGATTACCTCTACGCGAAGCGGACGATCGCGCGATATCCCATGCCGAAGGAGGTCGTGTTCCAGCCGGTATGGGGGACGGATGCCGGACGTCTCGCGGACTGGGTGCTCCACGATCGGCTCAACGTGCGCGTCATGGTCCAGGAGCACAAGGTGCTCTGGGGGGAGGTCCCCGGCCGGTGAGCATTTCCCTCGAAGGGGCGGGCCGAGACGGATAGCCTAAAGAGTCTCCCCCTCTCCTTCGCGCCTCGAGCGCATGGCGCCCCTTCCCCCGCCTGTCAAAGGTTCCACGGCGGGAATCGATCTCCCCTTCGCGAAAGCCCGCGCGATGGTCTTCCCCCGGGTCGTGCTCGCCGGGCACGACGTCCTGACCGAGCTCGGATCGACCTGCCGCCAGTTCGGGTTCGCCGACCGAGGGACCGTCGTTACCGGTCCGATTACGGCCGCGCTCGCCGGGGACCGATCGGCCCGGATCCTCTCCGACTCGGGGTTCGAGGTCGAAACGATCATCGCGGGCGAGGCGACCGAGGAGGAAGTCGCCCGAGTCGAGAAGGTGGCGGCGCGCTCCCAGCCGGCGTTTCTCGTCGCGGTCGGGGGCGGCTCCAAGATCGATATCACCAAGGTCGTCGCCGACCACCTCCACCTTCCCTTCGTGAGCGTCCCGACCTCCGCCGCGCACGACGGGATCTCCTCGCCGCGGGCTTCGCTCCACGGGGCGCACACCACCCAGAGCATCCGCGCGGCGGTACCGCTCGGCATCATCGCCGACACCGCGGTCATCGTCCGGGCTCCGTACCGGCTTCTGGCGTCGGGCTGCGCGGACGTGCTCTCGAACCTGACCGCGGTGCTCGATTGGAAGCTCGCCGTGCGACTGCGCAACGAGGAGTACTCGAGCACGGCCGCGACCCTGTCCGAGTACTCGGCCCAGCAGATCATGGACCAGTCGGCCCTGATCAAGCCGAACCTCGAGGAGTCGGTCTGGATCGCCATCCGACCGCTGATCGTCGCGGGGATCGCGATGAGCGTGGCCGGTTCCTCGCGGCCCTGCTCGGGCAGCGAGCACCTCTTCAGCCATGCGCTCGACCGCGTGGCGGCGCATCCGAGCCTGCACGGAGAGCAATGCGGGGTCGGCGCGATCATGATGATGTACCTGCACGGCGGGGATTGGCATCGACTGCGGAGCACGCTTCGCACGATCGGCGCTCCGACCACCGCCCACGAGCTCGGAGTGTCGAACGAGGAGACGATCAACGCGCTCGTCGCGGCGCACACCATCCGGCCCGAACGCTACACGATCCTGGGAGACAGTGGGTTGACGCGCGAGGCGGCCGAACGCCTCGCCACCGTCACCGGGGTGGTGGGTTGAACATGGCGGATATCACGCTGATCGCACGAAACGAGGCGCGCGAAGGATACGAATTCGTCTATCAGGGCGGGGCCCCGGTCTGCCGGACGTGTCCGTATCGCCACGCATGCCTCACGCTCGATCCGGGTCGCCGGTACACGGTCACGAAGATCCGTCCGATCACGCATCCCTGCGCGCTCCAAGAGTCGGAGGCGAACGTCGTCGAGGTGCGGGCGGTTCCGCGCTCGCTCGTGGTCGACGCTCGGGGCGCGACCGTCGGCGCCACCGTCGAAACCGGTCGCTTCGCCTGTTCCCGCCTCGATTGCCCCAACTGGTCGATCTGTGCGGGTCCGAGCCTCCCGGCGAAGCAACGGTTCCGCATCGAATCGGTGCACCCCGAACCGGCCGAGTGCCGGATCGGCCGAACGCTCAAGCGGGTCGAGGCGATCTAGGACTGCCCGCCCCCGCGGGCCGGGGGTCGGTCCGTCGACCCATGCGAGCGATCTGGGCGTCTCGCTCGGCGGATGTAAGTTCATAACCGTCCGCGAACTGCTCCGGACGGATGGGGGCTGTGGGGTAGCTACAGACCCGAGGCCCACCCTCGGTCTGCTCTACTGGTCCATCCTTCGGGCTTTGGGAGCCCGGGACCCCGATTCAAATTCGGGCAGCCCCACGCTGGCTCAGCACCGAGGTCCCGCGCACGGTCCCCGGCTACGCTTGTCCCATGCGCTCCGCCGAACGCCGCTCGGTCCGTAGGCGGAACATGCGGTCCGCCGCCCGGGGGAAGAACAGATGGGTCGCCGCGTACAGCTCCGCCGCCCACGTTTCGAGGTCCAGCCTGCGCAGGCCGGGATGGTCTCCCAGGAAGCGAAGGTACGCCCGCGCCGCGCTCGCCACCTCGAGGCGAGTGCCGTGGGACGCCACACGGGCCATGATGGTCCCGACGAGCAGCCGCTTGTCGATCTCGCGCGAACGGGCGTCGAACCACGCCGCGTACTCCGCGAAGCCGAGATCCTGACAGAGCTGGGCGAGACGGCGGCTGTCCTCGAGTCCGTGGCGGAGCGTCGACGTTTGGGCGGATAGGTTCGTACCGTGGTGCCGATAGGCAGTGGTACGGCGATCGTCCAGGTAGAGCTCGAAGGGAGATGCGATGCCGGCCACGAAGAGAAAGGGATCGGGGCTCTGGTACTGCTCAAAGCGAGCCGCCATCTCCTCTGTCAGCACGTCCCGCCGGATCACGATCGTGCTCGAATTGAAGTACGCATACGTCCGCCGGATCGTGGGGAACGCGGCAACTTTGCCGTCCGCTCCCACGTGCAGAGGTCCGGTCTCGTCGAAGACCGGATCCACCTCGTTTGGGGCCCAGGCCTTCCGTGGGATTGGGAATCCATCCGGCCCGATGACCGAGACCCGGTTGCGGTAGTACCCCAGGTCCGGATGCGCGCGAAACACTTCGATCACGTGCTGCAATCGATCCGGATCGAAGAGATCGTCATCGTCTAAGAACGCGATCAACGGAGCGCTCGTCCGGCGGATGGCGCGCATCAGCCACGCTCCGATCCTCGGATCCGAATCCAAGATCGAGATCGCGCCCTTTCGGGCGAGGAATTCGTCCACCGGCTCCGAGCGGAAGTTCTTGGTCACGACGATCTCAATCCGATCCCGGTCGAGCGTCTGATCTAGGACCGATTGGACCGCGCCCGCGACGAACGTCTCCCGGGAGTAGGCGCCGATGACGACGGAGACGAGGGGCGGCGTCGACGCGCGACTCTCCTCCGAGCCTCCCGGCAGACGGTCTGCAGCAGGTCCTGGATCCCGACATCGCACGTCCGCCCGACCCCACCGGGCGCAGCTCCTCCGGCTCGAGGAGTCCTCGAGCGGCCGATGCGTGGGCGAACGATATACCTAGAGGTTACACTACGGAGAGGCGATCGTGGGTCGTTCGGGAGGAGATCATACGATGACGGAGCCGTTCATCTCGGTCATCCTACCGGCGTTCAATCGCCGCGAGTTCGTCCGAGATGCCGTGGCGTCCGTGCTCGGCCAAACCCTCCCGCGTTCGGAGTACGAGCTCATCGTGATCAAGAACTTCGACGAGCCCGAGGTGGATGGCCTCGGTGGGCGCCCCGGGGTGAAGCTCCTCTGGGACGACAGTCCCGCGCTCGGCACCATGCTCCTCAAGGCGATCGAAGCGAGCGCGGGGCAGGTCGTCAGCTTTCTGGACGATGACGACCAGTTCGAGCCCGACAAACTCTCTCGGATCGCCCGACTGTTCCGAGACGATCCGATGCTTACGTTCGTCCACGACTCCATCGTCGCGGTCGATCGACTCGGCCATCCGATCCCCGATTGGGATCGGATCCGCGCCCCGCTGAAGGTCTCGTTCTCCGTGAAAAGTGCCGCCGAGCGACGGGCGAAGACTCCGGAGTTCTTCCGCCACGGGAGCAACGTGAACCTCAGCGCGATGAGCGTGCGGATCTCGCTCATCCGCGCGGTCGCGGATCGATTCCGCCGGGTCCACGCGAGCCCCGACATCTTCGTCTTCTTCGCTGCGCTCGCGAACGAGGGGTGTCTTTGGATCGAGAAGGATTCGCTCACGCGGTACCGATTCCATTCCAGTTGGAGCCACGCGCAGGTCGAAAAGGGGCGAGGGCCCTTCGAGGCGGAGAGGCTGGTACGAGAAGTAGAGACCGCGGGCCTGATCCGAGAAATGACGCGTGGAACGCCGGCCGAGATCCCGGCTCTTGGCTACGTAACCGAAGCCCGCTTCCAGTACTATCTCATGGTAGCTGAAGCCCCACCCCCCCGGTGGGCGGAGTATGTCGAGCTCTTTCGCGCGGCGTGGGCGCGCCGGCAGCCCTACCTCGCGGATCGGGCCCTCTGGGCCCTGGCCAAGAGGGTCGCACCCCAGTGGACCACTCGAAGGTACCACCACCATTCTCATGCACGGCAATCTCAGGTGATTGCTCCGTAGTGTCGCAGGGGGCGCGCGGGGCCCCCGGGACGGAGCATTCGACCGAAGAGCTCCCGCGAACGCGCTCTACTTGATCCCGTAGATGGCGGGATCCTGGGACTCCACTCTTTCCCAGATCGAACAGGCGTGTCGGAGATAGCCGATCTCGTCCTCTGTCAAGAGGAGTTGAGGCGATGGCCCGTCCCAAGCGAGGCTCTTGTAATCGGCGCGGAGGAGGGAGTTGAAGATTGCCTCGCGCAGGATGAGATAGTGGTTCCTTCCGGAGTGTCGAGGTCGTATCGAGTGGTGCCGTGCCCCGATCGCGGCCAGCATGAACCAGGCACGCAAGGCGGCCCGGCGGGTCGGCGGCTTGGCCCTGTTCAGGTCCATCAGGTCCCGAACGCGGTAGTCCCCACCGATGATCTGGTCGCGCTGCGTGGCGTACATGCGGATAAGCCGCTGCACCGAAGAACCCCGAACGTAGCGCATCTGACGGGCGTAGGCGCCGATGCGGGCCGATTGGGATTCCGGGAAGGCGACGGGCCAGGCGATCACGCCGAACCGTTCGATCAGCGGACCGTACAGGTCGAGGTCTTCGGCTCCGATGAGATCCCGCCAGCCTCCGGTCTCTTCGATGCTCCGGCGCGACAGCGCACAGATCTCCGAGTACAGCATCCGATCGGTCCCGAGCCCGAGATAGGCCCGGAGGAGGCCCGCGTAGGCGGGAACGTAGGAGATGCTCGTGTCGAACGGAACGATTATCGAGCCCGAGCTCGCCTTGAACGCGAGCCGCCGCCCGGCGCCTCGCCGGCGCTCGGCATGCCGGACGAGCCGGAAGTTCGCTCGGTGGAGGGCCCGTTCCTCGAGGAGCTCGCGCGCGCCGTCGACGCTCGGACCGTCGGCCACCACGACCTCGTACGGCACGCCGAGGCTCCGGCCCAGGGCATCGACGCTATCCAGCGATGCGAGCAGTCGGTCGGCCGTGTTGAGGTTGGTCGCGCAGAAGGAAACGCGCGTCTCCGCCTCCATGGCATCGCCCAGGTCCGGTCTTCCTTCATGAGGTTGGCGGAACGCGAGGGCGGGCGAACGGGAACCCTCAAACCCTCCCACCGCTCCGACGCTCGAGGCCCATGCCCGAGGAGGAGCGTTCCGACGCCGTCGAGGCGCCGCCGTCCCGCCCCGGCGCCCGCGTGCACGCCGCAGAGATCTACTGCACCGCGTGCGACCGCCTCACGCCGCACCGCATCCTTCACGTGGATCGCGCGGCCAACCGACCGAACGCGCCGATCCGTGGGGTGGCCCGTTGCCGGACCTGCGGCCTCGTCCACCCGTTCCTCTCGAACCCGCCCGCGACGGTCGAAGCCGCCGAGATCATCTCGGAAGGGCCCGCCTCCACGCGACGGGTGATCCAGCTTCCCGGGGGTCGTCGACTCCAACTGGGGAGCGGGGTCCCCGACTCGGATGTTCCGGTTGTGATCCACAAGATCGAGACCCGGAGCGGTCGCTCCGTGCCCGAGGCTCGATCGGAGGAGATCGCCACGCTGTGGGTGACCCGGGATGTCGGGGCGGTCGTGCCGGTTTCTATTGTCGAAGGTCGTCGCACCCGACCGGCTCGACTCGTCGTTCCCCGCGAGACGCTGCTCGTGGTCGGCGATCACCTGCGGGTCGAGGATACGGAGATCGTGATCGCCGGGCTGCGCGCACGCGCCCGAAGCTGGCGTAAGCCGGGCGATACGTTCCCCGCCGGCGAGGTCGTCCGCCTCTACGGCCGGCGCACCGTGATGCCTCCCGCCGGCAGCAGCGACTGGAGGAGCGAGCGCGAGATCCCCAGCTCGCGGGCGAGTTCGGACTCCCGTTCGGACCGGGCCCGTTCCTCCCCTGGGGTGAGGAGGACTCGCAGGCCGCCGCGGACGGCGAACGTGGACGGCGGGGCGACCGTCCACAGCTCGTGGTCCTCGTAGGTCACGGTCCCGATCCCGAGCTCGAGCGGCAGGTCTTTCAGGACGTTCTTCGCCCCTTCGATGACCCAGGCTCCCTTCGCGACGAACTCCCCGGTGTTCGGGGATTTCGAGACCTGCTCCGGCTGCACCCAGAACGCCGAGGCCGAGGCGAGCCCCGCACGCCAGGCCTTCGAGAACGCGACCGCCCACTGGGCCGCCTCCCGGATCGTCACCTCGGTGACCGCCGGACGTCCGGGATCGGGCCGCTTGATGATCACGCTGGCGGCCCCGTGGAGATCGGCGTGCAGGTAGAGGTCGCCCGGCCGAAGGTGGCGACGTACCACGAGGTCGTTCGAGGCCGCGTCGCGACCGGCGATCACGATCGCTCCCTCGGAGGAGAGGAACCAACGGTAGCGCTCGAACCAGCGCCGCTTGCGGGCGCGCGCGGAGGGGGTCTCGGTCGATGGGCTCGGTGGGATTGCGGTCGGCGCCTGGGCGAGACGGGCCAGCGTCTCCACGAGCGCCGTGCGCGCTCCCTGGAGCTTGCTCTGGAGCCGCTTACTTTCATCGTACAGGACCTGGGCCGAACCTTGTAACGGACGATCGAGCAGTAGGGGGACGGAACGCTCCCCGAGACGGACCGCCACTTCGCGTTCCTGCGAACCCTCGGTCCGGGCACGCGCGAGAGCGGCCTCGGCCTCCGCGTAGTGACTGTAGATCGATTCCGCCTGGGCATGAAGTTCCTGAGCGGCGGACTCCAGGGAGGCGATCGCGGCGCGTTGCCGAGCGGCCTGCCGCTCGAGGTCCTCTCGCGCCTTGTCGATCGCCGAAGTCGCGACGGGCATCGCGAGGATGGCGATCGATCGGAAGTACCGGTATGCGGCCTCGCTGAACGTGGTCGTTGCCACCTCCCGGACCGACGGGTCGGTCGCCCAGCGCAGACCGTGGTACGGGCTCGCATCGACGGGAGCTCCGTCGCGTTCGTAGAGGTACCCCGGCACGGATCTCCGAGTTCCCCGTACAGCCCGGCGATCGCTCGGTGGAGCGCCGGAGCGATCCGGGCAGCATCGGTCGACGCGGGACCGTCCGGGACGCCGGATCGCGCCAGGATCTCCTCGGCGATGGGTCCTCCGAGGGCCAGTCGGGCCGCGAGGGTGCTCGAAAGGTCCGTCCGGGAGCGGGCCAGTTCCTTTTCGAGCGTCTCCCGGTCGGCACTCCATGGGTCCGCGCGCTCCGGTGGGCGAGTGTACTCGGCCCCTACCCGCATCGTACGGTGCGCCCAAGTGCGGGGTCGCGCGACGGCCGCGATCTTCCCCCCTCGGGTCACGAGCAGGTTCCCGGGTCCGAAGATCTCGAGGATCAGGCCGAGCTTCTCCCCATCCGCCCGCCGAAACTCGAGTTCAACGTATCGCTCCCCACGCGGTTCGCTCACCGCGTGAAGGATCGACCCGGCGAGGAGTCTTCGCAACTCCTTCGCGAGCGGTGTCAGCTCCTCGGCGTGCTCGGCCCGCTCCTCGACCAGCGCCCCGTACCGCGCCGGCACGAGTACGAGCTCGCGACGGCCGGCCGATGCGGATCGCAGAGTGACGGACCAGCCTCCCCCCGCCAGGTCGAACGCCTTGTCGACGCGCGCGTGGAGGACCGTTCGGAGCTCGCGCGAAAGCGCGAGCATGTCGAGCGCGCTGAAACGGTCCTTGGGCGTAGGCTGAGCCGTCAACGTCTCCTCCGCCTCGCCGACCGCACCGACCCGACGGCGGGCCTTAAGGGTTGGTTGGCATCTGCGCGGGCATGGGGCCGGCGGAGATCTCGGACCCGCCCGACTGGCGGCGCCGCGCTCGGCGGTTCGTCCAGGAGCGGCTCGCTCCGATATCGGCCGAGATCGATCGAGCCGACCGGGTACCTTCCGACATGATGGCCCGCCTCGGCGCGGAAGGGTTCACCGGCCTCGGCATCCCACCGGAGTGGGGAGGAAGCGGAGGGAACACGGAGTCGACCGCCGCGGTCCTCGAGGAGCTCGCGGTCGCGAACGCGGCCGTCGCGACGGACCTCTCCGTCCATCTCTCGGTCTGCGCCGCCCCGATCCTGCGCTGGGGGACCGATGCGCAGCGAGCGCGCTTCCTCCGCCCGCTCGCGCAAGGCCGCTACCTCGGCGCGTTCGGTCTGACCGAACCCGGAGTGGGCTCCGACGCGGCCCATCTCGCCACTCGGTACGAACGCGTTCCGGCCGGCTTTCGTCTGCGCGGCTCCAAGATGTTCATCACCAACGGGGCGACGGCCGCTGTCGTGCTCGCGTTCGCCACGCGCGACCCGGCTCTCGGTTCCCGGGGGATCTCCGCGTTCCTCATCCCGCAGGGTACTCCAGGGTACTCCGTCGCTCAGCGGCTGGACAAGATGGGGATCCGGGGGAGCGAGACGACCGAGCTCGTCTTCGACGGTGCGCAGCTCTCCGACGATGCGCTGCTCGGAGCGGAAGGGGAGGGGCTTTCGATCGCCCTCGGCGCGCTCGCCGGTGGCCGGATCGGCATCGCGGCGTGCGCGCTCGGGGTAGCTCGCGCGGCGTTCGAAGAGATGTGCCGATCCACCCGGCTCCGCACCATGGAGGAGGATCGGGCGTGCGTGGCGCGAGCGTACGTCGAGCTCGAGTCGGCGCGAGCCCTGGTCGAGGCCGCCGCGCGGACCAAGGACGCCGGTCGACCGTTCGAGATCGCCGCGTCCGCCGCCAAACTCGCCGCCTCCAAAGCCGCCGTTTCGATCGCATCGGTCGGGCTGGACATCGCCGGTCCCGAAGGGACCCGGGTCGGGCATCCGGCGGAGCGCCTGTTGCGCGACGCTCGGGTCTTCCCGATCGTGGAAGGAACGACCGAGATCCAGGAGCGGCTCCTCGGTCGGTTGCTCATCGAGCACGGCGGACCCTTGGCCGAGCGAACGCCTTAGTAACGTCGCGGGGTCACCGGCACAGATGCCGCGGGCCCGCACTTCGCCGACGCCCTCCCCACCGCCGCCTCCGGCGCTCGTCCCCGTTGCGTCCGTCGGCCTCGACTCGGAGTGGGTGCGGATCCTCCGAGAGCAGGGGATCGAGTCGTTCTACCCGCCCCAAGCCGCGGCGGTGGGGCCGGTGATGGCCGGCGAGAGCCTCCTCCTCGCCTGCCCCACCGCGAGCGGCAAGTCCCTGATTGCCTACCTCGCTCTGCTGCGTGCCACCCGAGCCGGGAAGACCGGGCTTTACCTCGTGCCGTTGCGCGCGCTCGCACGGGAGAAGGCCGAGGAGTTGAAGGCGTTCGAGGAGCTCGGCGTCCGCGTCGGCATCTCGATCGGGGACTTCGATCTTCGCGCGGACCAGCTCGAGCGCCTCGATATCCTGGTCGCGACCAGCGAGAAGGCCGATGCGCTCTTGCGTCGTGGCACCCCCTGGCTCGACCGGCTGGGGGTCGTCGTCGCGGACGAGGTACACCTCCTGAGGGACCCGGACCGGGGGCCGACGCTCGAGGTCAGCCTTACCCGATTGCGGCGCTCGTACCCGGATCTGCAACTGGTGGCCCTCTCGGCGACCGTCGGCAACTCTCTAGCGGTAGCCAAATGGCTGGGGGCCCGCCACATCGCGAGCGACTTCCGGCCCGTGCCGCTGAAGAGCGGTGTGTACCACGACGGACGAATCGCCTTCACCGATCTATCGATCCGCGAGATCCCCGGGAACACCGAGGCCGTTCCGCGGCTGGTCCGATCGGTCATCGAGGAAGGGGGCCAAGCCCTCGTCTTCGTGAACACGCGCAAAGCCAGCGAGGTGGCGGCCCAAGGGCTCACGGGCACGGTCCGCCCGTTGCTCTCCGCCGAGGAGCGAGCGCGCGCTCTAGCGGCCGCGGAGGAGCTCGGGAGCGTCTCGGAAGAGGAGACCGAAGGGGTTCGCAAGCTCGCGGCCCTCGTTCCGCACGGCGTCGCCTACCACAACGCCTCGCTGACGAACCCCGAGCGAGAAGTGATCGAGCGCGCGTTCCGCGAGCGGGCCCTGAAGGTGCTTGTGGCAACGCCCACGCTCGCGGCCGGGATCAACCTGCCCGCCCGGCGGGTCATCGTCCGGGACACCTATCGGTACGACGATCGCCTCGGCATGCAAGCCCCGATCCCCGCCCTCGAGGTCCATCAGATGTGCGGGCGCGCCGGCCGACCGCGGTACGACACGATCGGGGAAGCCGTCCTCATCGCCCGCGACGCCGATCAAGAGGAACGACTGTTCGACGCGTATCTTTCCGCGCCCCCCGAAGACATCGAGAGCCGGCTCGCGGCCGAGCCGGCGCTCCGGATGCACATCCTCGCGCTGGTCGCGAGCGGAGCCGTGGCGACCGAAGAGGAGCTCGAAGCGTTCTTCGGAGCGACGTTCTACGGCCAGACGCTCCCCTGGCGGGATCTCGCCGACCAGGTCCGGCGGGTCCGCAGTTTCCTCGAGACCAACGACTTCTTGGCCCCCTCGCCCGGTCTCCGCGCAACGCCCTTCGGACAGCTGACCAGCGAGCTCTACCTCGATCCCCTCAGCGCGATCGTCGTCCGGCAGATGCTCGACCGAGCCCCGATCGGCGTCCGTCCCTTCGCGCTCTTGGCGGGAGTCGCCGCCACTCCGGATCTGCCGCCGCTCTTTCTGCGTCGCGGGGAGGAGTCGGACCTGCTCGGCCGATTCACGGACGAGGCCGCGGAGCTGCTCATCAAGCCGGAGGAGACACCGCTCGATCTCGACCTCGATTTCTTCCTCTCCACCCTCAAGACGGCGAGCGTGCTCGAGGCCTGGATCGATGAGACCCCGATCATCGAGATCAGCGAACGGTTCGGGATCGGTGCCGGGGACCTGCGCGCCAAGGTCGAGGACGCGAACTGGCTCCTCTTCGCCGCGAGCCGGATCGCTGCGCGTTTCCATCGGCGTCTCACCCGACCGATCGACGATCTCTCCCTCCGGGTGCAGTACGGGGTCCGCGAGGAGCTCCTCGATCTCGTGCGGCTGCGAGGGATCGGTCGGGTGCGCGCGCGGGCGTTGCGCCGGGCGGGCTTCCCCGACCGCGAGACCCTTCGCGCCGCCCCTCTCGACCGAGTGGAGCAGGCGCTCCGCTCGCGCAAGCTCGCCGAGTCTGTGCTCAATCAGGTGCGGCGACCGGGGACCGCACCGCTGTCGGAGAGCGATCCGATGGAGACGACCCCGGCGACCCCCTCCCGCCGACGATCGGTCCGTACTCTCGAGGAGTACCCTGATCCGAGGGACCCGTGAACCACTCGCGGACGGGCGAAAGGAAGTGCAGCACGGACTGCGTGCCCCCGGTCCCACCGGTTCGGATCTCCCTGCGCACGTAGCCGGCCTGTTCCAGCCGGAGGATGCGACGCCAGAACGTGGTCGTCGGTAAGGGACGCGCGCCCTCGGCTTTGGCGAGGAGCGCTTCCCACCTTCGGATGTCCCGCAAGGGGACGGACTCGCGGTCGGCGGCGCGGGCGAGCGCGCGCACGACATGGTCTTCGATGGACAGGTCGAGTCGAGAATCGAGCGGTCGGTAGACCGACCCGGGTCGGAACGCGCTCGGACCCAGGATCTCTCGACGCACCAGGTCCATTCCTCGCGAGACCCCGGACCCGTCCCGCCGGATCCGGGCGGTGATACGCTCGAGAATCACTTCGGGCGCGGGTCGGCCGAGCGCACGTTCCATCCGGTCTCGAAGGATCGCGCCGAGCTCGGCGTTCGAGTACGGAGGGAGGACGACCCAGCGCTCGGGCGGTGGGCGCGGCCCGAGTCCTCGGGTCGCTCCCTCGAGCCCCTCGCGCCGGCCGGCGAGGATCAGGAGGATCGCGGGGACACCGCTCTCGCCCTCGGGCAAGAACCGTTCCGGGTCGGAAAAGGCGCGCAGGACGACCGCGAGATCGGGCCCGCCGACCCCGATGTCGTCGAGCACGATCAGCGCCACTCGCCGATCGCGATGGAGCCTCCGGAGGAACCCGGCGAGCACCTCTACGACGGAGAACCCGCGGCCGTCGAAGCCCGGATCGAAATGACGCAGCAGCGCGGAAGCCACCCCGAGCCCGGTCCGACAGCCGCGCGTTCGGACGGTGTAGACGCGGATCTCTGACGGAACGGACGGGCCTCGCATGCGGGCCCCGAGCATCCGGCCAGCGGCCCGTGCCACGGTCGACGTTCCGGATCCCTCGGGCCCTCCGACGAGCACGATCGGCGGAGAACGGGAGCGCTCCGACGGGCGTTCCAAAATACGTACGACCTCGGCGATTTCACGGGGGCGTGCCAGCGGCACCGGGGGCAACCAATCCGGGCCGAGGACCTCGGGATGCACCGCGCTCAGCATGATTGCTGGAATACTGTGTATTATAAGAAATCTAATACACCCCGTGCGCACCGTTCATCCCCGAACTCCCGGGGAATCCCGGAGCGGCCGCAGGGGCCCCCGCAGCACGAATCTTAAGACCGCGCGCGCCTCGGCGCGCACGGAGGGCACCGTGGCGCATCGAGTGACGCTGATCCCGGGGGACGGAATCGGCCCCGAGGTCACCGCGGCCGCTCGCCTCGTGGCCGATGCCACGGGCGTCAAGATTGACTGGGAGGTCGCCGAGGCCGGCGAGAAAGCGATCGAGCGCAGCGGAACCCCGCTACCGGAGGACGTGCTCGCGTCGATCCGTCGCAATCGACTCGCCGTCAAGGGACCGATCACGACCCCGATCGGCGGCGGTTTCCGCTCGGTCAACGTGGCCCTACGTCAGCAGCTCGACCTGTACGCGTCCGTCCGGCCGGCGCGCGCCATCGCCGGAGAGGGCACCCGGTACCCGGACACCGACCTCATCGTCGTGCGCGAAGCGACCGAGGGGCTGTACTCGGGAGTGGAGCACTGGGTCGATCGCGACCATACGGCGGCCGAGACGGTCAACATCATCACCCGGAAGGCGTCCGACCGGATCATTCGCTTCGCCTTCGAGCTCGCGCGTCGGGAGCACCGGCACCGGGTGACCGCGGTCCACAAAGCGAACATCATGAAGACGACGGGCGGGCTCTTCCAGACGGCCTTCCGGGAATTGGCACCGAAGTATCCGGATATCGAGGCCGATGAGCGGCTCGTGGACAACATGTGCATGCAGCTCGCCAAGAAGCCGGAGGCGTACGACGTCATCGTGACGACGAACCTCTTCGGCGACATCATCTCCGACCTGTGCGCCGGCCTTGCCGGCGGCCTCGGGGTGGTGCCGGGTGCGCTGTTCGGCGAGTCGATCGCCGTATTCGAGCCCGTGCATGGCTCCGCCCCGAAGTATGCCGGTCAGGACAAGGCCGATCCGGTCGCCGAGATCCTGTGCATGGAGCTCCTGTACCGTCATCTCGGCGAACGCGAGGCGGCGGAGCGGGTCTTCCGAGCCGTGTGGGAGACGATCGCCGAGAAGAAGTTCGTGACGTACGACCTCGCGCTCCCCGGCTACACCGCGCACCCGGTGGCCCCCTCGACCTGTTCGGCGATGGCGCGGGAGATCGCTCGAAAGGTGCCGAACGTCGACCTCGATCGACCGTTGGTGCGCCCGGTGGATCCGTATGCCGTGCAGACCGATCCGCACCTCGCGGACGAACCGGTGCCTACTCGCCGATGATCTTGACCACGACCCGCTTCGGGCGCCGTCCGTCGAACTCTGCGTAGAAGAGTTCCTCCCACGGACCGAGGTCGAGATCGCCGGCCGTGACCGGCAGGACGACCTGGTGGCCCAGGAGGAGGTTCTTCAGGTGAGCGTCGCCGTTCGTCTCTCCCGTGCGGTGATGGGCGTAGTCGCCGGGCGGAGCGAGGCGATCCGTCCACTTCGCGATGTCCTCCAAGAGCCCGGGCTCGTTGTCGTTGACGTAGATCGCCGCGGTGATGTGCATCGCGGAGACGAGGGCGAGCCCCTCCTGGATCCCGCTCTCCCGCACGATCCTTCGGACCCGGTCCGTGAGTCGAACGAACTCGCGTGAGCTCTTCGTGTTTATGACGATGTATTCGGTCCGGCTCTTCATGCCGACCCGAGCGGACTCGGGCCCTTAAGGAGCGGGCTCGCTACGGGTCGAGCTCACTCGAGGAGGTCTTCGAGCTCGCTCGCGACGAGGCTCAGGAGCTGGTCGAGGACGCGATGCTTGAACTCGGTGATCTGGCCCGCATCGGTCTCGATGCGCGCGAGGAATTCGTCGCCGTCGCGCAGGAAGGACAGCGAGAGCACGTGCCGCCGTCCGTCTCCGAGCCGCGGAGGGGCCCCGGGGGTCGCTTCGACCACGGGGACGACCTTGTGCGGGGGCGCGGGCTTCGCCGGGGCCTTCGGCTTCGGACGAGCGGCCTTCTTCGCGACGATCTTCGTGCGAGGAGAGGCGCGTCGGGGAGTCGGCTTCTTCGCATGGGCCTTCGGGCGACGGGCCGGCTTGCGCGCCGAGCGGGCCTTCGGCGGGCGCCGGACGGACCTCGGTACACGGCGGGACTTTTTGTGAGGTGTAGAAGCCATCGAGGAGCCCTTGATTTCGCCCCCACCAGCCCCCTCTATTTAGAGGTTGGGTCGAGCGCGCTCGGCGGAAACGCTCCTACCCGCCGCCCGCGAGCCAATTATAGTCCGGATCCGCCTTGCGCCCTCATCGGGATGACGGTTCTCGAATCCCTCCGGGCGTGCTCTGGCGGGCCACGGTGGGCGTCCCCGGGCGGCGGCCCGTGAGGAAGGAGACCGCGCTCTTCCTCGGCGGTCTCGCGACGCTCCTGGTCGTGCTCGCCGTCGAGCCGTACGTCTCCTTCTCCCTCTTCGGATCGGATTCGGGCGAGTACTACACGCTGACGAACGCCCTCCTCACCACCGGGCACCTGCCCCTCGGAAGTGCGTACATCGGCTGGGGGACCGCGTATCCGGACTTCCCCGGGATCTTCCTATTGGCCGGCGCCGGATCGGGCGCGCTCGGGATCGACACGTTCTCCTCGCTCACGATCCTCATCCCCGTGGTCTCAGCGCTCTCCGTCTTCCCGCTGTTCCTATTGTTCCGTCGGCTCTACGCCCACGACTCGATCGCGCTCCTCGGGGCCGCCTTCGCGTCGGTCGCGATGCCGCGGATGTTCTCGATCGCACATCCGGCTCCGCTCGCGCTGGGGGATTTCCTGTGCGTCGCGGCGATCTGGCTCTTCGTCGAGACTCGCGGGGACACCCGATTCTACTTACCGCTCGTGCTGACGAGCGGGGCGCTGATCGTGACCCATCATCTCTCCTCGTTCATGTTCGTCCTGAGCATGCTCGGCGGTCTCCTCATCCTGGAGCTCTGGCGGCCGGGACTGTGGGCTCGCCGCTTCCCGACGCGCGAGCTCGGGTTCATCGCCGCGTTCATCACCGCGACCCTCGTCTACTGGTTCTACGGTACGTCCTCGTTCGTTTCGACCGTCATCGGTCCGGGACTGGGCGGTAACGCCCTCGCCGGATTCGGCGCGCTCGAAGCACTCGGTCTCGCCGGAGTGGGGATCGCCGGGCTCCTCATTCGTTGGCGCCGCGGAGCGTTCCGACCCCGGCGGACCTGGGTCCGGATGCCGAGCGATCGCAGCCTCGTCCGCGACATGGCAATCCTCGCGGTCCTGATCTTCGGGGGCATCGCGATTGTCCTCTTCGTTCCGCTTCCCGGGACGAGCCAACTGACGAGTCCGATGGCGATTCTGTGGTTCGCACCGGTCCTCGGGATGGGGATCCTCACGGCCGGCAGCCGGCGGTCCCCGACCGCCTCCCGCCTCGGTCCGCTCTCCGTGACCATGGCCGGCGCCTTAGGGATCGGCGCTGCGCTGACCTTGCTCGCGACGTACTATCTCAGCTCGGCGTCCGGGTTCGTCGAAGCGATCCCCGCCTCGCGCTATGTGGAGTACCTGTTCATTCCGATCGGACTGATGGCCGCGATCGGCGTCGGCGCGCTCGTCGCGCGAGCGGGAGAGTTGGGCGGTCGGCGAGCCCTCGTGGCGGCGTCGCTCGGAGTGATCCTGCTCGTGGCGGCGAACGCGGCGATCGTGTACCCGCCGCAAGCGGATTTCGGAGGATTCCAGGAGGGATACCCGCCGGGCGATGCCGCGTTATGGCAATGGACATCCATCGGAGTGCCGCACGATCAAGTGGTCGCGACCTCCCACCCGCTCAGCTCGGCGGTGTTCGGGTTCGACGGAAACCGTGCGACCTGGGGGTCGACGCCGGCACTGTTCACGGGCTCGAATTGGAGCAGCGCGGCGGCCGAGTTACGGAGTTCGGATGCGCCTCATTCTCTGTACCCGATCGATGTAGTGATCGTGGACTCGGTGATGTACGGCGGGGTCGCGCTCGACCCGTCCGCGGCCGCGCTTCCCCTGAGCCCGGCCGCGATCGCCTGGTTCCAGCACGCGCCGTTCGTCGTGCTGTACGAGAGCGGTCAGGACGTGACGTACCTGGTCGATGCCGCCTACCTGTGAGCTCCGAGCCGGTCGAACGAGCCGTCCCGGAGCCACGAGACGATCGGGATCGAGCTGCGAGCCGCGAGCGCGTGGAGCGCCGCGCGCGCGAAGGCGAGCTTCTGGATCTTCCGCTCGCGCAGCCGAAGATCCGTCTCCTCGATCCGGTCGAAGTCGAAGCCCCAGAGCAGGATCCGCTCCGCGCCGAGGTGCTCGGCGAGGTAGACCGCACGATCGCCGTCGGTGAATCCACCTACATCGAGCAGATCCGGGGTCGGAGGCCCGGCCCACGACCCGGCGAGCTCACCGGGAAACTGGGGGACCCACTCCTCGAGCGCCGGGAGGTTATCGCCGTGGGCGTGGATCACCGCGAGCGCCCCTCGGCTGTTCGCCGAGATCTCCGACGGGATGGGTCCGTCCAGGTCCGTCACGATGACCGCGGGAACGAGGCCCGCGCCGATACACGCCTGCGTCGCCCCGTCCGCCGCTACGATGACCGGGGTCTTCGTGCCGGGCGGTAACCTCCAGACCGGAGGGGGGCCCGCGCCCGGCGCGAGACCGACCACGACGACCTCCCGTGCGTGGAGCCGTGCGCCGATCCGCGCGAGCGGATCGAGCCGGGCCGCGCGGGGGAGGAGACGCCGCAGCGCCTCGGCCGAGCGGACCTCCCGGTCGAACGGGAAACCGAACGCGGCCCGGATCCGCGCATACTCTGGGGCCCACTCGACGTACTCCACGGGCTACCGCCGGAAGAGGAGCCATTGATTTATAAGACGGGCCATGCTCCGGCCCTCGAGGAACAGCCGATATGCGCCCGCTCGCTCAAGAGATCCTATCCCACTTGCCGGCCGACTCTGCCCGAACGCCGCCTCCGTCAGGCGGGGACGACGCGGAACTCGAAGCGGTCCTCGCGACCCTCAAGACCACCATCAAGATCGTCGGCTGCGGGGGCGGCGGCTGCAACACGATCAACCGGCTGACCGAGCAAGGACTCTCCGGCGCGGTGACGATCGCGTGCAACACCGACGCGCAGCATCTCCTCACGATCCACTCCGACCGCAAGGTCCTCCTCGGCCGACGCCTCACGCGCGGCCTCGGTGCCGGGGCGCTTCCGGACGTCGGAGAGCGTGCCGCCCAAGAGGCGAGCGATGAACTCAAGGCGCTCCTCGCGAACTCCGACATGGTGTTCATCACCCTCGGACTCGGTGGAGGAACCGGGACCGGTGCGGCCCCGATCGTCGCCGAGATCGCCAAGGGGTCCGGTGGAGACCCACTCACCATCGCGGTCGCCACGCTGCCGTTCACCTCGGAGGGCACCGTCCGCAGCGAGAACGCGCTCGCCGGCCTCGAGCGATTGGCCTCGGTCGTCGACACCGTCATCACGATCCCCAACGACCGCCTCCTCGAGCTCGTCCCGCGGCTCCCCGTGCAGACCGCCTTCAAGGTCGCCGACTCCGTCCTCGCGAGCGCGATCCGCGGAATCACCGAGGTCATCACGCGCCCGGGCCTCGTCAACCTCGACTTCAACGATCTGCGCACCATCCTCCGGGGCGGCGGGGTCGCGCTCATCGGCATCGGGGAGTCCGAGAGCGACAACCGGGCCGAGGACGCGGTGATGGAGGCGATCAACTCGCCTCTGCTCCGGGTCGATATCGCCGGCGCGACCGGAGCCCTCATCAACGTCACGGGGGGGCCGGATATGACGGTCAGCGAAGCCCAGAAGGCGAGCGAGATCGTCCAGAAGACGATTAGCCCGAACGCCCGCATCATCTGGGGAGCGAACATCGACCCCACGATGCAGGCCTCGATCCGCGTCCTGCTCGTGGTCACCGGCGTTAAATCCCCCCAGATTCTCGGGGCCTCGTCCGCGGGATCTCACGGCTCGCGCGCGCACGAGCACGAGATCGAAACGGTACGGTAGGTACACCCCCATGGCATTCCTCGACCGGGCCCGCCGGGCCCAGGACGATTTCGACGGCCGTC
This sequence comes from uncultured Thermoplasmata archaeon, assembly GCA_963838955.1. GTDB lineage: Archaea > Thermoplasmatota > Thermoplasmata > Lutacidiplasmatales > UBA184 > Lutacidiplasma. Next base: position 299,694 of record CAWISZ010000005.1, read on the forward strand.
TGCATCATGTCGGCCACGGAAAGTACGGGCGGATCCTCCGGATGGCCCGCAAACCGACCCGCGAAGAGTACACCCGGGTGCTGACGATCACGTTCATCGGGGCGGCGATCATCGGCCTCACGGGCTTCGGGATCTACATCTTCTTCACTCAAGCCGCCCCGTGGATCTGGGCGAATTACTTCGCCGCGCTGTAGGTCCCGCGGCCGCACGGAGGATCGGGAACGCAATGGCAGGGAACCCCACGGACGAAGGCATCGGTCTCCTCGGCGGTACGCCGAGCCCGGAGAAGCCTCCCACGACCCCCGCGACCGCCCGTGCACCGTCCGCTCCTCCCGGTGTCGCGGCGCCCCCCGCACGCCTCGCGGAACCCTCCCAGCTGAGCATCAAGGCCGCGGACGACACCGTCCGAGAGGTCACGGCCGGCACGATCACCACCTTAAGCGCGGTGCTCGCCCACCAACGCGGCAGCGCCGGACCGGTCGAGCTCGCGATCGATGTCGGCTACACGTCCACGTACCCCGGTGAAGGGGCCGAGTGGCCCGTGCGCTGGGCCCCCCCCGGGAAGCGCACCGTCGTGGAACTGTTCGCGCGCTCGCAGTCCGTGACCCTCGCCATGGAGGAGAACTCCCTCGTGCCGCTCTCCTTCGAGATCACCGCGCCGGTCGGGGTGCGGTACGGGGACCGCGTGGAGATCCGTCTCCAGGCGCAGGCCCTGGACGGCGGGAACCCCGCCAAGCTCACCCTCGCCTGCGTCGCCCGCCAGGCCGTGCTCGCGATCAAGAGCTCGCGCGGGTACGAGCGCGAGGTTGCCGACACGCTGCTCGCGCGCACCGAGGAGAAGCCGGACGTCATCTTCGCGCTCCTCGTCCCCGCCGCCCTGCGCGGATACGTCTTCGCCGAGGGGATGAGCTTCGAGGGTGTCCACGAGATGCTCAAAGGGATCCGCAAGGCCCGCGGCCTCGTGGCCGGCGAGACGACGCTCAAAGAGGTCGAGCCGCTCCTCGTCCCGAAGATCACGGTCGAAGGGTTCGTCGAGGGCGCGATCGTCGAGTTGATCGCCGGTCCGTTCAAGGGCGAGAAGGCCCGAGTGAAGCGGATCGATCAAGACAAGGAAGAGATCACCGTCGAGCTCATCGAAGCCGTGGTACCCATCCCCGTGACGGTCCGCGGCGATCACGTGCGCATGTTGGAAAAGGGAGGCGGCAAGAGTGGCGGATGAGGTGAGCGTCCTCGTCGAGGGTGGCAAAGCGACGGCGGGGCCTCCGCTCGGCCCCGCGCTCGGACCGCTCGGGATCAACGTGGGCCAGGTCGTCGCGAAGATCAACGAGGAGACCAAGCAGTTCGCCGGGATGCGCGTTCCCGTCGTCGTCCGGGTCGATCCCGCGACTCGGCAGTTCACGCTCGTCGTGGGCCGTCCGCCCGTGACCGCGCTTCTGTTGAAGGAGGCGGGGAAGGAGAAAGGCTCGGGCAAGGCGAAGACGGAGATCGTCGGAGATGTTTCGCTCGCCGCCGTCCGCAAGATCGCGGAAGCGAAGAGCGGCGACATGTACGGCCGCTCGATCGAGGAGAACATGAACCAGGTGATCGGCACGTGCGTTTCGCTCGGCCTCACGGTCGACGGCCAGGACCCCCGGGCGCTGCTCCAGGAGCGCGTCGGGAAGGGAGCGTCGGCATGATGGGGGGGGGCCCGCCGCCCGATCTCTCGAACGCCGAGATCGTTGACTACGAGGTGGTCGGCGGGGACGCGAAGGTTCGCCTCAAGCTCAAGGACGGCTCGGTCATCGAGGTCCGCCTCGAAATCATGAACATCCTGCGAGCGGGCCACGACGCCAACACCGGGCTTCCGAGCTACATCGTCCAGTCCGCGCCGATCGTCCGCCTCGTGGAGACCCCGAAGGAGCTGCGCAAGGCTCCGATGCGCCCCGGGACCGGAAAGGACACCAAATCCCTGCCCGGCTTCGGCTAACGACCCCCGGCGCGCAGCGAACCCGTAGCACCGCGCGGCCCTCGGACCATCTCGCGCCGGCGCGCCCGGCCCGACTACGGCGCGTCGGCGGCCGACGGCTTCGAGGTGGTGACCCCACCGAACGCGCGGGAGAGCAGCACGCACGTCACGAACGATAGCGCGAAGACGGCGACCATCACCACCACGATCCCGAACTCCTCGATCCCGAGCTGGTGAAGGGCCGACCCGCCCCCTCCGAAGAAGAGCCCGTTCGGGAGCGACGGGAAGCCCGAGCCGGCCGCGAAGCCCGTCTGGGCGAAGAACGCGATCATCGTGACCCCGAAGAGGCCGCCGAGGAGGTGGCCGGGCAGCAGGCCGACCGGGTCGGTGTACCACTTCCATCGCGCGAAGAGGTACTCCCCACCGAGGAAGACCGGGCCGGCGAGGGCGCCGAGGATGATCGCGCTTGCGGGGCTCACGAACCCGGCGAGAGGGGTGATGACGATCAGCCCCATCACGATGCCGTTGCCGCACGTGACGAGGTCCATCGGCCGGCGCTGAACGAGGTACACGCTTCCGAGCAGCGTGACCATCGCCGTCCCCGCGGCGAGGAACGTCGTCAGCACGACGACGACCGCCTCGTCGTTGAACTGGAGCTCGCTTCCCGGGTTGAACCCGAACCAGCCGATCCAGAGCAGTAGGATCCCGAGCGTGAACCATCCGGGGCTGATGCGAACGGGAATCGGCTCGGCCTCCTTCGCGCCCCGGGCGTGCTCCTCACGCCAGATCTGGAGCATCACCCCGAGCCCCGCGGCTCCCGCGGCGCCGTGGACGATGAGGCCCCCCGCGAAATCGACCATGCCCATCTGGGCGAGCCACCCCCCCGGGTTCCAGATCCAGGCCGCGGGAAGGTTCCAGATGAGGACGAAGTAGACGATCGCGAACGCGGCGACGACGCCCATCTTCACCTTCCGGAAGAAGACCACCCCCACGAGCGCGAGCGTGACGGCGGCGAACGCGGTCTCGAACAGGAAGTAGGTCCCCGTCATGAGGCCGGGACCGCTCGTCGAGGTGAACGGCCACCAGACGGCCGTCACCGAATTCGCCGAGAACCCGCCGAGGAAGAACCCCGGCCCGTAGACCGGGTTGCCGATCACGCCGTACCACGTCGGCGCGAAGGCGATGTTGAACCCGACGACCCCCATGACGACGAGCGCGATGCCCGAGATGAGCATCGTCTTCAACAGGCTCTGGTGGAACGTCTCTCCGAGCTCGCCGACCTCGAGAAAGCCGACGGCGATGGTCATGAGGAAGACGAGGAGCCCGGCGAGGAGGACCCACAGATTGTTGACCAACTGGGTAGGTTCCATGGGAGCTTCCTCGGTCCTGCGCGGGGCGAGGCGGCGAGCCCCTCGGCGGACCGAGGGGAGTGGGCGCCCGGTGGCTATTTAATCCATAGTTTCCAATCGGCCCGGCCACCGATAAACCGACGCACGCGCCGGCGGGCTTCGGGGCAACCTCTTTTAGACCCGGTTACGCTGGGAACTTCGTGGTCGATCTGCAGGAGACGCCCGCCACTCCCTTGGAGGATTTCGGGGGCGACCCGCGCCTCGGATGGGAGATCGCGAGCGGCCTATTCGTCTTCTTCGGCTGGGGCGTCGCCGTCGTGATCAACCTGCTCGCCCATGCGCTCGCCCCCGCGGGCGGCATGCGGGTCTGGTGGGGGATCTGGATCGGGCCCCACATGGGAGGGTTCGCGTGGATCACGCTCGGGGTCGGCGTCTTCGCCGGCACGATGGGCGTGGTGTTCCTCTATCTCGCACGCACGAGCGCACGCGGCCCCTTCGTGCTTCCCGGCTACGACTACTCCTCGGAGCAGCACCCGTAGCCTGCCCGTTAGGAGAGTCCGGGCCCGCGACCCCGTCGCGCCCCGCCGGCGCAGTCCGAGCAGACCCGCTCGGAGGCCGTCATGTGTTCCGAGCAGTACATCTGCCCGCAGATCGGGCAGCTCCGAGTGGCCGGGCGTCCGCAGCGGATGCACTGGCCGACGATCATGACCGGACCCAGACCGAGGTTAGGGACGGCTTCCCGATAAACCGCTCGCCCGGATCGCCTGGAGAAGTCCGGCCGTACCATCGGCTTTCGTGACGAGATTGGCGGCGCTCCGGGCGAGACGGCTTGCCGAGGGGAAGCTCACCCCGAATCCCGCCGCCCGCAGGAGCCGAGCGTCGTTGTCCCCGTCCCCGATCGCAGCGGCCTGTTCGAGGCGCAGCCCGAGGAGCTGCAGTGCTCGCCGTACGCCGAAGTACTTCCCCGCGCCGCGTTCCATCAGATGGATCGCGAACCCGCTGCTCTCCGCGTAGGCGGGGATCCCGCGTATCTTCCGGCGCACCTCGGTGAGGGGAACGTTCGATTCGATGCCGACCTCGGTCTCGCGCCAGCGGTCGGTGAAGAGCCGATGGACCGGTAGACCGCCCGCCACGAGGGCACGGTAGGCCGCGAGCGCCACCCGAACGTCGGCGAGGCGCTCGATCCGTTCTCCGGTATCCGTCTGCTGGTAGACGATCCCTCCGTTCTCGGCGACGATCGGGCCCACGAGCCCGAGCGAGCGGTGAATCGCGAGGGCGATCGGCAGCACGTTGCCCGTCGCGATCACGACCGGGACTCCCGCGTCGGTCAGGCGTCGGAGGGCCCCGAGGGCCGCCGGACGGAGGCGACGCTGCGGATCGGTCAGCGTCCCGTCGACGTCCGTGACGAGGACCCGAAGGCCCTTCGGCGCGCGCACCGCGCGCCTCATGTGCGGGGCCCCGAACGGACCCGGGCGATCCCGGCGCGCAACGCGGCGGCGACCTCTTGGCCGTCGCGCTGACCGCGGACCTCTCGCATGAGGTCGCCCATGAGCGGAGAGAAGGCGTCCTCCCCCCGAGCGAGGATCATCGCGCGGTTGGCGCCGACGATCCGATCGACCAGCCGATCGAGCTCGGGCCGGGACATGCCGGAAAGCCCGGCCTGGGCGATCGCCTCGTCCACGGTCGAGGCCCCCTTCGCCAGCGCTGCGAGCACCGCCGGGAACCCTTCCTTCGCGAACCGGCCGGATTCTTGCGCCGCCAACAGCTTCCCGAGCAGCGCGAGGGGCCACTCCCGTTCGATTCCGCCTCCGGCGGTGGGGAGCTCCTGGGTCAGCAGCCGGGCGACCACGGGAGGTCCGTGGCCCTGACCGGCGAGCGATTCGAACACCTGGGCGTGGCCGCCGGCCACCAGTTGCCGGACGATCTCGGGGATGAGATGATACTCCCGCGCCAGCCGCTCGCGCAGCACCGCCGGTCGCTCCGGAAGGCTCGCGTCGATCTGAGCAAGGTCCGCGGCCGTGATTGGGATGGGGGCGACGTCGGTCTCGGGGTACATGCGGTCGCGGCCCGGCAGCGGTCGGGAGAACCGGGTCCGTCCGTCCGGCAACGGGTCGCGTGTCTCGGCGGGGATCCCTTCCAGCGCCGCGATCGCCCGGGCCGCGATCCGATCGAGCGCCGCGCGCGCTCGATCGGCCGATCGATCGGCAACCAGGACGAAGGCGTCGCTCGGGCCCGAGCGGAGCGCCGTGCGCAATCGCTCGGTCTCTTCCGCGCCGATCCCCACGCCGGGCAGCTCGTCCGAATGCAGGATCCCGCGGAGCCCGAGGAAGCGGGCCTGGTCGGCGAGCTCCCGCCCGAGGCGCTCCTCCGAGTGCGGTGGGCTCTTCAATAGGCCACCGAAACCCGGGAGCGCGAGCGCGAGCACGACGCCTTCGTGGTGTACCGCATCCGCCGCCGGCCCCGCTTCAACCCTTCGGAGGAGTTTCGTCACGTCGACCGGCGGAGCGAACCCGGGGGGCACGTGCCGATCGCGGAGTTGGTCACGCACGGACAGCAGGATGCGCTGGCGTTCGACCTCCCGTTCGACGTACTGCGGAAGGCGTCGGAGCTCCTGCACGCCCTTGATCTCGATCCGCCGGCCGCCCTCCGTGGAGACGTTCACGTCTTCGCGGATCGTACCGATCCCCCGCCGCACGCGGCCGGTGGCACGCAGCAACGCGCCGATCTCCTCGGCGACCTCCCGCGCTTCCTCCGGCGTGGACAGATCCGGCCCCGTCGCGATCTCGATGAGGGGGATGCCGAGTCGATCGAGCCGATAGAGGACCTCGCCGCCCTTCTCCGAGATCTTGCGGGCCGCGTCCTCCTCGAGGCAGATCGAGAGGATCGAGTAGCGCCGCGTCCCCAGCTCGAGGTAGCCATCCGCCGCAATCAGCGCCGTCCGTTGGAACCCCGAGGTGTTCGAGCCGTCGACCACGATCTTGCGCATCACCTCGATCTCGTCCAGCACGCGGGCGTGCAGCATCCGGGCCAGCGTGAGGGCGGTATCGAGCGCCGCGGGGTTGAGCGCGTGCGGCGGCTCCTCGTCCATCTCGACGAGGCAGTCCGCGGGGGTCGTTTCGTATCGGTACGTCAGTCCCCGCGAGGCCTGGTGGGCGGCGGCGGCGTCGATCCCGCGGTTCTCCCCGCTCGAGGCCCGTAGCCGGCGTGCAAAGACATCCGTGACGTCCTCCGAGAGATCCGAAGGGCAGGCGCAGAACAGCTTGCCCGTGGCGAGCTGCTGGTGGACCTCGAGGCCGGCCTTCACTCCTCGCCTCGGGCCGGATGGCGCGCGACGAACTCTCCGACCCGATCGCTCCGCAATAGGGATCTCACATCGTCCGGACTCGACGCGTGGCCGAGGGCCCACAATAGTTTGACATACGCCGTCTCGGGGATGAGGTCGTCCAGGAAGAGCACCCCCGCTCGATGGAGCTCGCGGCCGGTCGAGTACACGAACGGATCGGAGATCCCCTCCAGGCACTGGGTCGTCATCGCGACGACGACCCCGGCGTCGACGGCACGTCGGATCCAGTCGAGGTGGATCGAAGCGACGTGGCCAAGTCCGGTCCCGGCGAGGACGATCCCTCGCGCCCCCTGGGCGAACCCCTCCGCGAGTTTCGGGTTGAGACCGGGGTAGTACCAGAGGAGTCGGCCCGAGAGGTCGAGCGGTCCGTCGAAGCGCGCGCCGTTCGGGCTCGGAGGCCGGACGCGCGCGTCCAGACGGATCTCGGTGGGATCGACCATGCCGAGCGGGGGGGCGTTTCGGCTCCGGAAGGCATCCCGGCGACTCGAGTGCATCTTGCGCACCTGCGTGCCCCGGTGGATCGCGAAGCGATCGTCCGAGAGCCCGGCGTGCATCACGACCACCACCTCGCCGATCCGGCGGTCGCGGGCCACGCGGGCCGCGGCTTGAAGGTTGGAGGCGCCGTCCGACGACGGCCGGTCCGGAGATCGCTGGGCGCCGACGAGGACCACCGGCCCCGGCAACTCGGGGAGGAGGAAGGAAAGGGCGGCGGACGTGAAACCGAGGGTATCGGTCCCATGGGCGATCACGATCCCCCGAGCGCCCTCTCGGAACGTCAGGGCGACGCGCTCCGCGAGGATCGACCAATCGTGGGGAGAGATGTTCTCACTGAGGCGGTCGAACACGGGGATCACGCGCACCGCTCCCTGCGAGCGCAGGTCGGGATAGAAGTCGAGGATCTCATTCTCGCCGCGGACCGGGCGAACTCCACCGGTCTCGTAGTCGATCCGGGAAGCGATCGTGCCTCCCGTCGTCAACAGCGCGATGTGGTCCTCCGAAAGCGATCCGGACTTCGATGCGGTTTCCACGTGCTCGCCCGCCGGGGGGAGAGCCCGCCGACGTTCGGAACGTGAAGTCCGGACCGATCCGGATCCCGACGTTGTACCCGCTCTCCAGTTTGAGCTGCAGGATCCGATCTCCGGAGAGTTCGTGACGAGGAACGATGGTTCCCGTCCAGTCGGTCCCCGCGGGATCGTGGAGCTCGACCCGCTGGCCCATGGGGAGGGTCCGCAGCGTGTCCCACGGATCCTTCGGAGTAGGTGGACTCATAGGACGTCGAACTCCCGCTCCTCCCATCCCAGCGTCTCGCGCTATAAATTGTGGCGCGGAGGGCTCGGTCGCCGAGACCGGGCTTTTATACACTCCTCCGCTCGCACGCCTCGGTACGAACGAGCACGAATGCCCGTGTGGGGTAGCTACGGGAGCGGGGGGTTCCCCCGTCCTGCTACATTGGATATCCTAGAGGCCTGCGGAGCCTCAGACCTGGGTTCGAATCCCAGCACGGGCGTCTCCCCGGGAACGAAGATCGCGATCGCCGCCGGGCACGCGCGGGGCGTCCGGGGGAGCGGGCGGCCGCTACGAAAGGCCGGAGGCACGTCGCGCGATCGGCACGGTCGGCCGCGGAGCCGGAGCCACGGGTTGGTAGAGTCTGCGGGTCTCGCCCGCCAGCTGGGCGATATGGCCGAACTTGAGTTGGTAGGTATACGCGTAGTTTCGCACGCACGTGCGCACGCACCGGTTGCACCCCTTGGCCGCTTGGGCGTGCGCTCGGAAACCTGGCCCGGCGAAATATTCCTCGAACGACCCGTGCTTGAGATCGTAGGCGCGCGCATAGTCGCACGTCTCGATCTTCTTGTCGGGGGTCACGTACACGAACATCTCGGGGAACTCGCACCTCCATGGGCGTCCCTCGACGAAGTCGCGCAGGACCTGCTCGGTCTCCATCAACGGGTATCCGGCCGCCTTCACTCGAACGAGCGTCTCATAGAACGTCTGGAGCTTGGCGGGGCTCAGTCCGAACCGAAGGTTCGGAGAGTTCACGCTGTCGGTCATGCCGAAGTCGAGCGTCGGCTCGATGGAGTTGTACGAGATTCCCACGTCGAGGCGCTGCGCGAGCTGAGCCATCGGCTCGATCGCGTCGAAGTTGAGCGTGCTGATGGTACTGACGAGGACCACGCGCGTCCCCGCGACGGCGCGCAATCGTTGAATCCCGTGGACGACTTCGTCGAACGAGCCCACCCGCCCCCGGATCTCATCGTGGTAGGGGGTCGGGTAGTCGAGCGAAACGAACGCGATGTCCAGGTCCCGGAGCGATTCGGCCTTCCCCGTGAGGAGCGAACCGTTCGTGTTCATCGTCGTCAGGAAGCCGCGGCGACGCGCGTAGGAGACGATCTCGCCGATGTCCTTGCGCACCAGGGGCTCGCCGCCGAACAGGTAGTAGCCCCGCATCCCGGCCGCGTGCGCCTCATCCAGGAGGGAGTAGACTTCCTCCGTCGAGAGGTCCTCCTTCATCCTCGGGGTGAGTTTCCAGTACGAGCAGGTCTGGCACTTCGAGTTGCACCCGAACGTGGCGGCGTGCGCGAGGAAGAACGGTCGATGGGTGACGAGGCGGGAACGGATCATCGAAGCCGCGAGCCCGAGGTATCGGGGCCAATCGCGGCGCGGCCCGCGAACGTCGGGATGGACCGCGGGTGGAGGCATGAGGACCTCGTCGATGGGTTGCCCGGGGCACGCTATAATCTACCCGTCAAACGCTCTTGACCGAATTCGAGGCCCGGTCGGGGGACGGCGCCGGGTCACCACCCGAGGAGCTCGTCCGCTCACGTCCGATCTGGAGAACCGATTCCGGGCTTCGTCGGGATACGAGCGCACCGAGAACCACGAAGGCGGGGGTCGGGACTTCGGCGAGGCGGCCGCCGACCTAGGGGCTCGGCGGGGCACGGATCCGGAAGCCGTACCGCCGCACCGACGGCAGCGCAGATTGGCGTCCCCCGGAAACTCTACGGTCGTCGGTGGAAACGGAAGAGGCGGAAGATCGGCGTCCGGACGACGAACGGGAGGAGTACGGCGACCGGCCGATCGGTTTCGGAGCCCTGGCCTCGCTCGCTCCAACGGGAGGGCTATCGTGCGAACCGGTGCGCCATCACATACGGGAGCACGCCGCCCGAGAGGTAGTACTCGAGTTCGATCGGGGAATGAATTGCACACTCGAGCGTGGTCGTGATCGGTGGTCCACCCTCGCGGGTCGCTTCCAGGGTGATGGCCGCCCGCGGGATGAGCTCGGTGCCGGCGGCGAGGGAGAGGCGGAACAACTCCCGACCTGTGAGGCCGAGCGTCTTCCATCCTCGATCCGCAGCGAAGCGGAGCGGAAGTACCCCCATCTCGATCAGGTTGGTCCGGTGGATCCGCTCGAAGCTCTCCGCGATCACGGCGCCGACGCCGAGCAGGCGCGGTCCCTTCGCCGCCCAGTCGCGCGAGCTCCCCTGTCCGTAGCTCTTCCCCGCCAACACGAGGAGCGGAACGCCCTCGGCGCGGTAGCGCTGAGCCGCGTCAAAGACGGTGAGCACATCGGAGTCGGGGAGGTGGACCGTCCAACCTCCTTCCTTGGGCGTCACGAGCTGGTTCTTCAGGCGGACGTTCGCGAACGTGCCCCGGATCATCACCTCGTGGTCCCCGCGGCGGGTACCATAGGTATTGAACTCTGAACGCGGAACTCCGTGGGCCAGCAGGTACTGGCCGGCGGGCGTCGTGTCGGGGAATTCCCCGCCGGAGAGATGTGGTCGGTCGAGATCTGATCTCCGAACGCGAGGAGGGCGCGGGCGTGGTCGGCGAGGACCCCGCCCTCGGGCGTCCAGGGCGGCGGCAGGTGCAGGTAGGGCGCGGGCTGCAGGTAGGTCGATGCGGATTCCCACGCGTACAGGTCCCCCTTGGGCGGGTCGAGAGATTCCCAGTGGACGTCGCCTACCTCGATCGCCCGGTACTTCTCCCGGAACATCTGCGGGTTGAGATCGGTCTCGACGAGGCGACGGATCTCGGCCGAAGTGGGCCAAATATCCTTCAGCCGGACCGGAGTGCCATCCGGGCGCTTCCCGATCGGGTCCCGGGTAAGGTCGATGTCCATCCGACCGGCGAGGGCGTAGGCGACGACGAGCATCGGGGAGGCGAGGTAGTTCGCACGGACCTGGTTGTGGATCCGCGCCTCGAAGTTCCGGTTCCCGCTCAGCACGGCCGCGACGTAGCGATCGTGATCGGCGACGTCCTTCGCGATGTCCGGCGGGAGCGGCCCGGAGTTCCCGATGCAGGTCGTGCAGCCGAAGCCGACCAGTCCGAAGCCGAGGTCGGCGAGCGGCTGAAGCAGTCCGGCGCGCTGGAGATACTCGGTGACGACCTTCGAACCCGGCGCGAGGGACGTCTTCACGTAGGACGGCACCCGGAGCCCGAGCGCGAGCGCCCGCTGGGCGATGAGGCCAGCGCCGAACATGACGGACGGATTGGAGGTGTTCGTGCAGCTCGTGATCGCCGCGATCACGATCGAGCCGTCGGGAGCGACCGCGGAGCCGTTCGGCGCGGCCGGTCGGAGCTTGCGGTAGGCTGCGAGCGATCGGGCGAACCCCGCCGGAGCGTCGGAGAGCGCCATCGACTCCTGCGGATTGCCCGGACCGGAGATCGTGGGGACGATCGCGCCGAGATCGACCGTGAGAACGTCGTCGAACTCGAGCTCGCCCTTGAGCTTCGTGCCCCAGAGCTCCTGGAGCTTCGCGTAGGCCTCGACGCGCGCGACCGTTCTCGCATCGCGTCCGGTGCCACGCAGGTAGGCGATCGTCGCTTCGTCGATCGGGAAGAACGCCGCCGTCGCCCCGTACTCCGGGCACATGTTGGAGATCGTCGCCCGATCCGGGACCGCGAGCCCGGAGACCCCGGGGCCGAAGAACTCCACGAACTGGTCGACCACCCCGCGTTCGCGCAGGCGACGCGTGATCGTGAGCGTCAGATCCATCGCGGTAGTCCCTTCCGGCATCGATCCGACGAGCTCGACGCCGACCACGACCGGATCGGCGAGGAAGTACGGCTCCCCGAGCATGACGGCCTCTGCCTCGATTCCGCCGACGCCCCATCCGAGGACCGAAACGCCGTTGACCATCGTGGTGTGGGAATCGGTGCCGATCAAGGTGTCCGGGAACGCCACCCGGTTCCCGGCGATCTCCTGCCGGCTGACGACCGAGGCGAGGTACTCGAGGTTCACCTGGTGGCAGATCCCGTTGCCGGGAGGAACGATCCGCGTGTTCGAGAAGGCGTCCTTCGCCCAGCGCAGGAAGCGGTAGCGCTCCCCGTTGCGTTCGTACTCTCGGTCGAGGTTGATGGTCAGCGATCGGGGGGTGCCGAAGCTGTCGACCTGGACCGAGTGGTCGACGATGAGGTCGACCGGCACCACCGGGTTGATCCGCTTGGGGTCGAGCCCGCGCTCGGCGGCATCGTCGCGCAGCGTGGAAAGGTCGACGAGCGTGGGGATGCCCGTGAAGTCCTGCAGCAGGACCCGCGCCGGGTAGTACGGGATCTCGGCCGTCGAGGGGATGTCGCGGCCCTCGGCGAGCGCGCGGACCGTCTCGAGGCTCACGCGCTCCGGGTCGAACCTGCGCACGAGGTTCTCCAGGAGGATGCGGACGATCCGGGGACGTCGGGCGAGCCGGCCGTGGTCGATGCCCGGGAGGCGATCGAGCCGGTAGACGAACGAATCCTCTCCGGCGAGAAAGACCGACTCGAGGACGCCCAGGGGATCCGCGGGGTTCATGACCCCGAGAGTGCGCGACCCTTCTTGGGCTCTGCGGTACGTGCGACGCCTCCCGCGGAGGCGCTTCCCCTCGACCTCGACTCAGGCGCTCAGGCGGAGCGCACGTTGCCAGTTCAGCGAGCGGCGCTCCCCGGGACGGGGAGCGGCGTCGTCCCGATCCAGGTCGATCTCGAGCCGCTCTCCGCTTGCGCTGCGTGCGACCACGAGCGAGCCGCGGCCGGTGAACCCGACGGCGAGGACATCGACCGGTATCCCGGGAGAGCCGGCGGGGTCGAGGCGCGCGTCGCGTGGCCGGAACGCGACCCAGCCCGAACCTTCGGCCAGGAGATTGTACCCCAGGAACCGGGCCGTCCCTACGTCCGGCGGGTCGTCGTACACGAGCGCCGGGGCGCCGATCGTGCGCAGGCGACCGTCCAGAAGGATGGCCACGCGATCCCCCAAGAACAGGCCTTCTTCCCGATCGTGGGTCACGTGAACCGCCGCGATGCCGAGCTCCGCGAGCACGTGGCGGAACTCTCCCCTAAGCCCGGCCCGAACTCCGGCGTCGATCGCCGCGAACGGCTCGTCGAGCAGGACGACCCGGGGGCGGGCCGCGATCGTCCGGGCGAGGGCGACCCGCTGGCGCTCTCCCCCGGAGAGAGTGGTGGGGGCGCGATCCTCGAACCCGTGCATGCGCACGAGCTCGATCGCTCGCTGGGCCTCGACACTGGCTTCGGTGCGCGTGCGGCCCTGGACGAGCGGGCCGTAGGCCACGTTCTCGTAGACCGTCCGGCCCGGGAAGAGCGCCGCATCCTGGAGCAACATGCCGATCCCCCGGCGGTGGACGGGCACATCGCGTAGGTCCTTCCCGTCGAGCCGGACGGTGCCGCGGGTCGGCCGCTCCAATCCGACGATCGCCCTCAGGAGCGTCGTCTTCCCACTGCCGTTCGGCCCCATCAGCGACACCAGCTCCCCCGGCCCGACCTCGAAGGAGATCGAATCGAGGACCGGGGTCCGGCCGAGCGAGACCGAGAGGCCCTCGACCTCGAGCACGGGCGGCTCAGAATTCGGCACGGCTCCCTCCGTAGTTTACGGCGGCGAAGACGCCGAGGCTGACGACGAGCAGGAGCCCCGCGGCCGCCTCCGCGAGGGGGAACTGACGGAGGTCCTGGAGATCGTACACCGCCACGCTGAGCGTCGTGAAGTTCGGGGTGACCAGGAAGTACGTGGCGGTGAACTCCCCCAGGCCCAAGGCGAAAGCGAAGAGACCGGCGGTCAGTAGACCGCGACGGACTCTGGGCAGATCGGTGTCGAGGTAGGCGATCCACGCCGGGGCCCCCAGGACGCGTGCGGACTCGCGCGCGGACGGCGAAAGGCCGGCGAGAGGGATCTGAAGGCTCTGGAGTGCGAACGGGAGGGCGAGGATCGACTGGCTGACGATGATCAGGATCCACACCGTGGACTCCCCGCCGAACGCGGGTCGCCAAAACTCCGCGAGCGAGAAGGCGAGCAGCACCGGTGAGATCAGGAGCGGGAGGAAGAGGTAGAGCGAGAGACCGGTGCTCAGGCGCGGTCGAGCTCCGAGCGAGAAGCCCGCCACGATCCCGAGGATCAGTACCGATCGTCGCCGCGACGGCCGCGAAGAACAGCGTGTTCGCGATGACCTGGTCCATCGGGATCCCGAGGAGGTTCGTCCCCGTGGGGCTGAACAGCTCGGCCCACGGGGTGCCGAATCCGCCTCCCCCCGGTGGGTTCAGCGAACGGTACAGAACGGTCCCGAGGAAGAACACGATCGCCCCCACGAGGGCGATCGTCTCCGCGGCGAGCGCGTAGGCGAGTGGGGAGCGAACTCGCCCCGGGCGCGGAGGCGTTCGGGCGGAGGAGCGTGTCGAGCGCAGCCGGTGGAGCAGCAGCAGGTAGATGGCCGTCGGGATCACGAGGAAGAGGAACAGCCCGAGGGCGAGGAGGCTCGCGCCCGTGGGATCGAACCCGTACTGGTCGAGGTACCAGATCCGGGCCTCGACCGTGTAGCATCGCGCGCCGCACAGCACGAGCGGGGTCGCGAAGGCGACCGCGCTGAACAGGAACGTCAGGAACCCGCCGGCGGCCGCTCCGAGCCAGGAGCCGGGGCCCCAGACGTCCCGATACGTTCGAGCCGGACCGGCCCCGAGCGTGGCCGCGGTCTCTTCGAGCTCCGAGGAGGCACTCTCGCATCCCAGCGCCGTGAACAGGATGACGATCGGAACGTTGAACAGGAGGTTCGCCGCGACGATCGCGGGCACACCGTGACCGAAGACCCCGAAGGCGGGGACGGTGCTCGAGATCGTGCCGGAGGAGCCGAAGAGATCGAGGATGCCGAGCACGACCACGATCGAGGGAAGGAGGAATGGGACGAGCAGGAACGCACGGACCGCCGAGCGGCCCGGCCAGGTGTACCGGCCGAGGAACACGCCGGCGGGGTAGCCGATGGCGACGCCGAGGAGCGCGCTCAAGCCTCCCTGCTCCAGCGAGTTCTCGAACGCCTGCTGGTTCAGAGGCGATTGCGTGAGCGAGTCGATCCAACCCGTCCAGCCTCCGTTCAGCAGGCCCTGCCCGAGCAGGAGAGCGACGGGGATGAGCGCGAAGAGGAGAACGTAGCCGATGATCGGGAGGATCGGCCCGGACTCCCGGACGGCTACGACGGAGCGTACTGGTTCGCCAGAGCTTGCCATTCGTTCTGCCAGGCCGTGATGTTCGCCGCGAGCTCCGAGGGGGTGGTGTACTCGTTGAGCGGCACGATCGAGCCCGGATCGATGAGCCCGTCGTAGTAGGAGGGCAGCCCGACCGTCCGGTTCGCCGGATACTCCCACTCGTTGAGCGGGATCTCGTTCTGGACCGTCCCGTTCAGGAACCAGTTAATGAACTGCTCGTCGAGGGGGAGATGTTGGGTCCCGGCGACGATGCCGATCCCGTAGATCGTCTGCCAGCCGTAGAGGGTGTCGTTCCAGTCCGTCACCGTCGTGTTGAACGCGCCAAGGCCTCCGTAGTACGCCGCGTAGGCCGGGTCGGTCGTGTAGCTGACGACGGCGAGCGGGTTCCCCGGCGGGCTGGTGAACTCGTCGAAGGCGGTCGACCAATCGTTCGCGCTCGGAGCGTACGGGAGAACGTTCTGCCAGAAGCTCTGCCAGTTCTCGTGCAGGATCGCGGAGTAGAACTCGATCTCCCACGCGAGGAACTCCTCCCCCGTGATGTCGGTCGTGGGATTCTCGTAGAGGAGCTGGCGCGCCCAGGTGGAGTTCTCCGAGAAGTTCAGGAAGGAGGAACGCGCAATCGCCCCATTCGTGATCGCGGAGAACGAGTCGTTGTAGTCGATGCCGAGGTAGCCGTACTGGTACGGCGTGACCGCGTGGTCCGGGCTCAGGTCCTGGACCAGCGAGGACGGGACCGAAGCGAGCTCGGGCGAGACGTAGGGGATGAGCAGGGACTGGCTATCGGCCTGGCTCGCCGTGATCTCGTCCAGCCCGATCACGAGATCGGCCCCGGGCGAATTCTTCTGGGCGAGCAGCGTGCTCGCGAGGTCCCCGGACGGACATTCGACCTGGATGTGGATGTTGTGCGCCGCCTCGAAGGTGCCGAAGACCGTCGAGAACGCCGGCGAGCCGCACGTGCCGCCGAAGAGGCTCGCGTAGGTGTAGATCGTCAAGGTCGGCGTCGGGGTGAGGTAGTACTGCGTAAGCCCGATCCCGGCGACGACCACGAGGACGGCGATCGCGGCGACGATGAGGATCGTGTTCGTCCGACCCGGCCGGCGCAGTCGCCGGCGGGGGGGCGTCCCAACGTTCGTAGGTTCGGAATTCATTCCCCCGGCGAACCGGCGGAGAGGATGGTTACTTCGTCCATCGCGTTCCCTTCGCGGGCATTATCCCGTGCAGGTTCCTGGGGTCGACGAGGCGTGCTCGTCCTCTCAGCCGGTTCACAGCTCCCCCTGCGACCGGTACTATCCAACCGGCGGCATTAACGTTTGCAGACCCGCGGAGGTTGATCTGGAGTCCAGGAATTAGTTCCGTGCGCGAGCGAGAGCGGCGAGCACCTGCCCTGGGGTGGCCGCTGCCGCCGCGGGAGGGGGTCCAGGGGGAGGTCCGCTATCGGTGCCTCGGGCTCCCTCGCCGTGACCAGGCTTACCGACCGGCGCATCGAATGGCTCATCCGTCAAACCGAACGCAAGGCCCTTCCCCACGAGACCGTCGGGCAGATGGCAGCGCGTTGGGGGGTGACCCCTCGTTGGCTTCGCAAGCTCCTTCAGCGGTGGCGCGAGTCGGGGGTCGTGCCCCGCCTCAATCCTCGTCGACGGCCACCCGGACCCCCGCTGACCCACGAGCAGAGGCGCCAGATCACCGAGGAGTGGTGCCGCGGCCCTCGAGGAGCGACGAAGCTCTACAAGGCCCTCGCTCGCCGAGGAATCCACATCCCGAAGATGCAGATCTACCGCTTTGGGAAGATCCAGGGCTGGGTCGTCCCGAACCCACGCAAGCAGCGCCGACGGCGCTACATCCGCTACGAGCGGGAGCACTCGGGATCGTTGGTCCACGGGGACTTCCACCGCACGTCAGAGAGCCACCCACACTGCATCCTCTGGATGGACGATGCGAGTCGAATGATCCTGGCGGGAGGGGAGTTCGCCGAGGAGACGGCGGCGGCCGCGATCGCCACCTTGGAGGCGGCCCGTCGACGGGCGGCGACGTGGGGTCTGGAGATACGGGAGGCGAACACGGACCGGGGCCCTCAGTTCTTCGCGAACAAGGGCGAGGTCCCAAGCTCGGCGCACACTCAGTTCGGACAGTACCTGACGTCACGGGGCATCCGCCACGTGGTGAGCCGCGTGAACCATCCTCAAACGAACGGAAAGCTGGAGCGCTTCTGGCGGGAGTACGATCGGCACCGATGGCGGTATGCCACGCTCGAAGAGTTCATCGAGTGGCACAACGACCAGGTGCACGAGAGCCTCTGGGTCGAGATCCACGAGACGCCGCGGGAAGCGTGGCAGAGGAAGATGCCGGTCGAGACGCAGCTCGGCCAGTTCCTCCGTCGGATCGAGAGTGGGACGGTCGAAGCATGACGCTCCCCCCGAACCCCCCTCCTTCAAGAAGGGGAACTAATAACCGGACTCTACAGACCCGCGGAGGTTGACTCAAAACTAGACCGCTCCACACTGGGCGGTCAGCCACGAGCTGGCCCTCTCCTCAGGAGACGAAGGTAGGTTCCAGGCAGGGGTGGAAGCTGGAGGGTTTTCAGTCAACCTCAGACCCGCGGGATCGTGACCGACCGAGCAGCGCTCGCTCGGTGCCGCCGCGCTCGGAGGATATCGAGCCGGACCCGCGGCGCTCTATCCTCATATACGCCGCGGGGGTCTACGAGGGAAGGGTGGGTCGTTCGATGGTCGATTCGATGGACCAGCTCCGGTTCGGCACCGAGCTCGTCAAACGCGGCTTTGCGCGCATGCAGCAGGGCGGCGTCATCATGGACGTTACGAACGCAGAACAGGCCTCGCTCGCCGAGGAGGCCGGGGCGGTCGCGGTGATGGCGCTCGAGCGGGTCCCCGCGGACATCCGCGCGATGGGCGGCGTCGCCCGCATGGCCGATCCGCTCAAGGTGCGCGAGATCCAAGCGCGCGTCACGGTTCCCGTGATGGCCAAGTGCCGCATCGGCCACACCTCGGAGGCGCGGATCCTCGAATCGCTCGGAGTCGACATGATCGACGAGTCCGAGGTCCTCACGCCCGCCGATCCGTTCTACCACGTCGACAAGAAGGCCTTTCAGGTCCCATTCGTGTGTGGCGCCCGGAATCTCGGCGAGGCGATCCGCCGTATCGACGAGGGTGCCGCGATGATCCGCACGAAGGGCGAAGCGGGGACCGGCAACGTGGTCGAAGCCGTCCGCCACATCCATCAGATCAACTCGGAGATCGCGCTCGTACGTAAGATGACCCGGAAGAACGCCGCGGCCTGGGCCCGGAAGGCCCGAGTGCTGCTGTCGACGGTGGAGGAGGTCCGTGCGCTCGGACGCCTGCCTGTCGTCAACTTTGCCGCGGGGGGGATCGCGACACCGGCAGATGCCGCGCTCTGTCGGCTCCTCGGGGTCGATGGGATCTTCGTCGGGAGCGGGATCTTCAAGTCCCAGCACCCGGAGAAGGTCGCGCGCGCGATCGTCGAGGCCTCGCTGCACTTCGATCAGCCCGAGGTCCTCGCCCGCGTCTCGGAAGGACTCGGCGAGCCGATGAAGGGCCTCGATCTCTCGAGCCTGCCGGACTCCGAGCTGCTCCAGGAACGCGAGTCGCAACCGGCCGCGCCGCGACGCCCCAGCGTGACCGAGGCGTGAAGCCGGTCCTCTCGACCGCGCCCTTTACCTAACCGTCCTGGGATGCTCTCCCGGAGGAGCCCCGTGCGGATCGTCCTCGTCTCCCCGTACTTCTACCCCCACGCCGGGGGCGTCGAGACGCACGTCCGCCAGCTCGCACGGGGGTTCGCGGCGCAGGGCCAGGAGGTGGTGGTCCTCACCCCGCGCTTCGATCCATCGTTGCCCGCCGAGGAGGAGTTCGAAGGCTACCGGGTCCTCCGAGCGCCGTGCCGCGCGGTCCTCCTGAACACCCCGATCGACCCCGGGGTCGGCCGCATGCTCAAGGGACTGAAAGCGGACGTCGTGCATCTGCATTATCCTCCGCCGCTCACCTCGTACTTCGCGGTGCGCGCGCTGCAGCGCAGCCCCGTGCCGATCTGCCTCACGTACCACTGCGATCTGTACCTCCCGGGGCCCTGGGGCCGCGTCTTGACGGAAGCGTTCCAGCGGATCTTCCTGACCCGCACGCTCGCCCGGGTCGATCGGATCATCGTCCACACCCGCAGCTACGGCATGACGTCGGCGGTCCTGCGCGGACGCTCCCTCGAGGTCATTCCGTCGGTCGTCGACCTCGATCGGTTCCGGCCGGGCCTGGACGCATCCGATATTCGACGCGACTTCGTGCTCGAGGGAAAGCGCGTGCTCGCATTCACCGGTCGACTCGTTCCGCACAAGGGGGTGGACGTCATCCTGCGCGCCCTTGCTGAGCTTCCGAACGACGTGGTCCTGCTCGCCATCGGCAGCGGTCCGCGGTTCGCGTACCTGCGGCGTCTCGCCTACCGCCTCGGCATTCCCCACCGCGTGCGATTCTTGACGGAGGTCTCGGACGCGGATCTGCCCCGGTACCTTTGCGCGGCCGATCTGTTCGTCTTCCCGTCCCAGAACCGGCTCGAGGGCTTCGGGCTCGCCGTGGCCGAAGCGATGGCGGTCGGCCTCCCGGTGGTTACCGCCGACATGCCGGGCGTCCGGGAAGTGATCGAGCCGGGCAAGGACGGGCTCCTCGCGGAACCGCTGATCGCCTCGGACCTCGCCGCGCGCATCCGGGAGATCCTGGACGACGACGCACTGCGCGCTCGGATGGGCGCCGCGGCGCGGAAACGTGCGGAAGAGCGCTACGGCGTGGAGACCGTCACCGGCCAGCTGCTGAAGCTCTACGCCGAGGTTCTCGCAGATCGTTGATCTCGTCCCGCAGGCGCCGTGCCTCGTGCGCGGCCGCGGAGCGCCAATCGCTCTCCGAGGACGCGTAGAGGATGGAGCGGGAGGCCGCCGCGAGGAGCCCGCGGCCGTTGTGGTCGACCCCACCGGAGATGCTCGCGGCGAGATCCCCACGCTGCGCGCCGATCCCCGGGAGAAGGATCGCGCCCCGTCCGCCGAGGGCGGAGCGAGCCCGAGCCACCGCTCGGGGATCGGTGGCCCCGATGACGACGCCGGCGTTCCCTTTCGCGCGCGCCAGCCGGCCCACCTTCCGAACGATCTCGATCCAGAGCCTCGAGGAGCCGCGGCGGATCTCCTGGAAGTCTCGGGAACCGGGATTGCTGGTATGGGCGACGACGAAATATCCCCGTTCGGGGCGGGCCGCGATCGGTACGAGGCTCTCCCAGCCCACCCAGGGGGTGACGGTGATCGCGTCGAACCCGAAGACCTCGAACGCACCGTCGGCGAGCAGCCGCATCGTGTTCGGGACATCGTTCGCCTTCAGGTCCAGGATCTTGATCCGCTCCGGACCGATCGTTCGGACGACGCGCTCCAGGGCGCCGAATCCGGCCGCGCCGTAGCTCCAGTAGGCCGCGAGTTGCATCTTGTACGCCGAGACGTACGGTCGCGTGGCCTCGACGAT
Source organism: uncultured Thermoplasmata archaeon (assembly GCA_963838955.1). Classification (GTDB taxonomy): domain Archaea; phylum Thermoplasmatota; class Thermoplasmata; order Lutacidiplasmatales; family UBA184; genus Lutacidiplasma. The sequence continues at coordinate 320,307 of CAWISZ010000005.1, forward strand.
CCCGCCGAGGAAGGCCTCGAGCGCGCGGGCCCGGCTCTGACGCCGCAGGGGGAAGGGCGTGCGCGCCGGGTCCGGATCGAGCCCTACCGACACGAGAGAATTGGTCTCGCACAGGACGTGGTCGAGGCGGTCGAGGAATGAGGTGGGCACGCCCGGCCCATCGTCATCGGCCCGATAAGGCGTACTCCCGTTCTCTCATACCTATGCCCATGGAGGGCCTACGTCGTTAACTCCTAACGCCCCTCGGCGAGGCGCCGCAGCGTTCACGGACGGTGTCGGGTTTTTATCGAGACCGGCTGTGGGGAGCGAGCGCGAGGGGACGACCGTGACGGAATCTTCCGAGCCCATCGAACCCGCCGACACCCGGCTGCGGGACCTGCGAGCGACGGACGCTCCCGTCCAGATCCTGGGACGCGTCGTGACGGTCGAGCGTCGCGAGTACACGAACTCCGCGGATGGCCGGCGTCGCACGTTCCTCTCCGGCCTGTTGAGCGATGGCACAGCGACCGTCCGGTTCACCTGGTGGGAACCCCCCGCGGAAGGGATCGATCGGGGGACGGTCCTGCGCGCCGTGAACGTGCAGGTCCGCGAGTTCCGGGGCCGACCCGAGGTCTCCTTTGGGTACCGCACGCGCGTCGCCCCGGCGAGCGAGCTCGAGCTTCCGCCCGTCGACGGCGACGACATCCCCCTCCGCAAGGTTCGAGAGCTGGGAGCCTCGGACGAAGGCTTCCGCATCGAGGGGCGCGTGGTACGCATCGCTCCGCGCTCGGTGACGGTCGGGACCGAGCAGCGAGCGATCTACGAGGGCCTCCTCGCGGACCGGAGCGGATCGATCGCGTTCACCGCGTGGAGCGATTTCGATCTCCGGGCCGGTCAGGCGGTGCGGATCGCGGGAGGGTACGTGCGCATCTTTCGCAATCGCCCTCAGCTCAACTTCGACGACCGTTCGGTCGTGACGCGCATCGAGGGCACGGATCTCCCCGAGCCGGACGAGGTGCTTTCGAGCCCGTCCCGCCCCATCGCCGAAATCGAGGAAGCCGGAGGAGGAGAATCGGTCGCGCTCGAGGGCGTGATCCTCGGGCTCCTCCCGCCGAGCGGTCTCGTCTATCGATGCCCCACGTGCAGGCGCGCGGTCGCCGGTGGGATCTGTCCGACGCACGGGACCGTCGCGGGCGTCGCCGATCTGCGCAGCCGGTTCGTCGTCGACGACGGAACGGGCTCGGCCACCGTCAACGCCGCGCGGGAGGGAACCGAGATGCTCTGGGGCGTCTCGCTCGAGAGCGCCCTCACCCGCCTCCGGGACGCGCCGGATCCTACGCTGCTCGAAGAGCAGCTCCTCGAAGCGACGTTCGGCACGCACGTGCGGGTCCGCGGCCGGGCCTCCAAGGACGACTTCGGCCTGACGGTGTACCCCGATTCGATCGAACGGGTGACGATGGACGTCCCGCGGCGAGCGCGTGAGCTCGCGGCGCGACTGGGAAGCTAGAAGATGGCGCTGCGCGAGACGGCATGGCGGGAGACGGCCGCGGAGATACTCTCCGCCCTCCAGGAGGAGCGAGGAACGGGCGAGCGCGCCGTTACGTACCTCCTCTCCCCGTATGGATCCCGCATGAGCCGTGTGCTCATCGCCGGAACCCTGAACCCTCCGGAGTCGATCGGCCGAGATCCCGCCCAGCCGTTCTGGCGCTCCCGTCTCAGCGATCCCACCGGCATGGTGACCGTGACGGCGGGGGGCTTCCAGCCCCGCGCGATGGCGCAGTTGCGCGCGATCACGACGCCGCAACCGGCCGTGGTGGCCGGGAAGGTCCATCTTTACCGCGGGAACGACGGCACGGGATACGTCTCGATCCGGGCGGAAGCTGTTCGCCCGTTGGACGAAGGCCACTTCCGGGTCGCGCTCGTCGACGAGCTGACCCAGAGCCTCGATCGGCTCGAGCTCGTCGAGCGGCTGCTGAAGGAGCCGATGACCCCCGATACGACCTTGCGCGCGGAAGGGATCGAGGCCGCCGGCCTGCGGGCGGCCCGAGAATCGATCCGACGGTACCCCTCAATCGACCGCCCCAGCTTCCGGGCGACCCTGAAGCTCCTGCTTCCCACGATCGAGGGGCGCGCTCCGGCCCCGCGCCGGCACCCAGTATGCCGGCCTCCGTCCGAGTGTCGCGGGTAGAGCCCCCCGCGCCCAAGCGGCGGGAAGCTCCGACGGCCTCCGAGCGCGCGAACGAATCGGCCTTCCTCGACGTCATGGACGAGCTGGCCGACGGCTCGATGGATGGCTACGCGGACTACCGGGAGCTGCGCCAACGCCTCGCCGAGCGGGGTCTCTCGGAGGAGGCCGCGGAGACGATCCTCGCCCGTCTCCAGGACGAGGGCGTGGTCGAAGAACCGATCATGGGTCGCCTTCGCCGCGCTTCCGCCCTCACGGACGGCTGACGGGCGCCTCCGTCACGCCGCGTCGGATACATTTATACCACCTCGACACTCGGCGGCGGGGGGATGAAGACCACCTGTCTCTCCGATCACGTGACGAGACCAGCGACGAACTGACCCCCACCTTCCAAACGGAACTACGATTCAATGGCCCAGAAGTACTGGTACTGGCCCCTCGCGGTGTTCATGGCCATCGTCATCGTCGCGGCCGGCGGCGCCGGGGCCTACCTCTACTACCACGCCAAGCTCTCCTCGACCTCGCCGCTCCTTTCGGTCGAGCTCGGCGACAACGTGACGGTGAACTACATCGGCTACTTCGGGAGCGGGCCCCAGACCGGGGCGATCTTCGACACGTCGCTCTGGAGCGTCGCGAACAACACGAACATGAAGAAATCCCTCGAATTCACCAATCGAGGGTCGGAGGCGGCCTACACGCCGCTCGGCGTCCACGTGGGGCCCACCGCGCCTTCGGGCGGCTACGTGGTCCACAACATCACCTTCAACACGGTCGTGACCGGGTTCTGGCAAGGGATGATCGGGATGACCGGGAACGTCAGCAAGTCGATCTCGATCCCGCCGGCGCTGGCCTACGGCAACGGACAGGCGGGATGCTACCAGAGTAGCCCGCTCGTCTACACGATCCCCGCCACGAATCCGATCGCGGTATCCACGTTCCATACCAACTACCCGAACGCTACCGCCGCGACGGGCGCCCGGTTCGCCGATCCTCAGTACGGATGGGCCGACTTCGTCCTCAGCGCAAACGCGAGCTGGGTCGTCCTCCAGTACCAGCCGACCCTCGGTCAGCTCTCCACGCCGTACGGCTACGCCGAGCAGGTAACGAACATCTCGACCGCGGGCGGCGGGGGAGGCACGATCACGCTGACGAGCCTCCTCGCCCCGAGCCAGGCCGGACTCGTCCTCGGTAAGCTGCCGTCCTCGGCGAGCACGGTCTGCAGTACGGACAAGTTCATCGTCACGTCGATCAACCCGGCCACGAACACCCAGGTGTGGAACTTCAACGCCGAGGTGATGGGGCAGACCCTCGTCTTCGTGGTCACGGTCGTGGACATCTATCCGGGCCCCGGCCACACGAGTGGGTCCGGCTCGGGCAGCTCGTACTGACGGGGCTCTCCCGAACCCTTCCGACCGATTCTCCGCTAGCGGAGCGTGACACGTCCGTGCTTCTTTAACTGCTCGAGGGTCGACTCGGCGACCCGCGCTCGGACCTCTTCCGGCCCGGCTCCGCGCCGCTGGGGAGCGAACCGACGTGCGGCGTCGCGCGCCTCTTCCCGGCGCCGGCGCGATCGCTCGACCAGCTGCACGGCCTCGCGGTCGAGGGTCGCGAACTCCCGGTTCACGGCATCGAGCTTCTCCATGATCTGCCGCCGAAGCAATCCCTTCGCCCGCATCTGCCCTACGACGGACCCTTGAGCAGCGAGGCTGGAGCGGACCTCATCGAGCTTGGCGTCGCGGTCGCCCCTCAGCCGCACGGTCTCGGTGCCGAGGCGGGAGACCTCGCCCCGCGCTTCCCGCATCGCGATCTCCGCCTCCTTGAGGCGCTTCTCGTGCTCCGCGAGCACGGCCGCGTGCGCTTCGAGCTCTTTGAGGAACTGGCTGCGCTCCCGCATCCGGGCGATGAGCGCGTTCTCCTCTTTGACGGGGAGCGCATGCGTCTGCTGATGCAACTCGAGATCGGCGATCTCCTTGCGGACCTGCTCCGGTCGGGCGCGCTCGCTCGCCGGGATCTCCGATCGGATCTCCCGGGTGCGGGCGGTTAGTTCATCTAGTTTCGCGCGGGCCGAGTTGCGGGCCTCGCGCAGCCGGGCGATCTCCCGGCCCATCTGGCGGTGTTCCTCGTAGCGTTGCTCGGCGGCGGCCTGCGGACCGTGCTGAGCGTCGTAGAGGGCCTTCTGCTCGGCCGCAAGCTCGCGGACCTGGTCGACCAGGTCCTGCCGCCGCTGGTGGAGTACCCGCAGCTTGCCGTCGATCGCCTCGAGGCGGTCCCGGTCCTCCCGCTCCTCCTTCTCCGCGTCCTCGGAGAGGAACGCCGTCCGCCCGCGCATCGCTCCCCACGACGAACCGGGGGTCTCAAATAGACTCCCCTTCCCTCTGCCTTGAAATCGGCTGTGGAAAGTGCTCGCGTTTCCGGGTTGGTTTAACTGCCTCGTTCGGGCATCGACTCCGTATGCCCGTCGTTCGCCGTGGATTGGTCTGTCATCTCGCAGCCCCGCTCCCGGCCCCGATTCTCGCTCTCATGCGAGACTTCCGATTGATGGTCAACCGCGGTATCCGCGAGGCACTGGAGAAGAATCTTACCGCACGAGGATCTCTGAGCACGTTCAGCGAGACGCTCGCTCGGGAGTATCGAGTTCATGGGTCTCACGCCCGACGGGCCATGGATCTGGCTCTCACGCTGGACAAGGGCCATCGACGGAGGCTGCGCAAGGGTACGACCGGGAGGGTCCCCTATTGCCTACGGTCGTTCGTGCACGCCGATGACGCCACGTTCCATCTCAATGCTACCACGGGTCACGTGCGCCTCTCCCTTCGGAACGGCGAGTGGGCGGGATTCGACATCCGTCTATCGGGCCACCACCGAGCCGCCCTCGCACTTGGCACGATCAAGCAACTGAGGCTTACCCCGAACCGGGCGGTCCTGATCGTCGAGCGAGCGGTACCCGAACCCTACGTCCCCAGGACCGTTCTCGCTCTGGACACGAACGAACGATCCCTCGACGGGATGGCGCTCTCTGCCCGAAGAGTTGCTCCGGTTACGGTCCCGTACCCCGAGGTCTCCCTCATCCAACACCGACACTTCATTCGTCCGAGGAAGCTGGGAAGAAAGAAGGCCCACGACCGACGGGTCGGTCGGCGGCTCGGAGGGCGAGAAGGGCGAAGGGAGCACGCCCGGGTCTCCCAACTCCTTCACCTAGTCAGCAAAGGCCTCGTGGAAGCCGCGCGGAGACGGCGGGCAGCCATCGTCTTGGAAGACCTCCACCTTCCGAAGGGAGGCGGTCGAGGGCGTAGAATGCGTCGCCGACTCTCCTCTTGGCCCCAGCGAGAACTTCACCGCCAGCTGGAGTACAAGGCCGAGGAACGAGGCGTCCCGGTCCTCAAAGTGAACCCACGGTATACGTCGAAGACCTGCCCGAGATGTGGCGAAGTCAAAGAACGCCGAAACAGGGTGGGCCGGGTGTTCGAGTGCGGGCGGTGCGGTTGGAGGTGCGATCGACAACTGAACGCTGGTCTGAACATCTGTCGAACCGCGTTGAGGGAGTGGGTCACCCCCACGTTGAACTCATCGCTGGGGGGTCTCGTGCTTGACCCCGACGCCCTGGCCCATGATGCGATGACTCTCCTCTACTCCCCGGGTAACGTCGGGGCGCACGGGAGGAGCGGACGGTCCGGGAGAAAGGAGATCGGTCGGGCGATGCCTTGACCGATCCGATTTCAAAGCCCCTTCCCTCCGCAGTCCCCCTAGAACAGGAAGAGCCAGAGGAGGTTCGCCACCGCCAGCGCCGCGAAGGTGTACGGCAGCGCGCGCTTCAGATACGTAGGCCAGGTGATGGACACCCCCTCTCGGCGCGCGGCCGAGAGCGCGACGAGGTTGGACGCCGAGCCGATCGGAGTGGCGCTTCCTCCGATACCGAGACCCAGGACCGAGGCGAACACGAGGGGCTTGACGGAGAGTCCCGTCTCGGCGGAGAGCCGAGCGATCAGCGGCCCGGCCACGGCCGCGAGGGGAACGTTGTCGATGAACGCCGAGGCGAGCGCGAGCGTCCACAATAGGATCGATCCCATCACGAGCAGGTTTCGGGTCCCGATCGATGCGAGCCCATCGGCGATCGCGTTCACCGCCCCCGTGTTGACCAGCGCTCCGACGAGCACGAAGAGCCCGAGGAGGAACAGCACGATCTCCGCGTCGAACGAGCGGAGCACCCGTGCCGTGTATACCGGGAGCGAGAGCGCCAGCGCCACGAGCCCTCCGAGAACGCCGATCAACCAGACCGGTATCCCGAGCGCTCCGGGCACGGACAGGAACACGAGGAGGACCGCGAACGCTCCGACCGCCGCGGCCGATCGAAGCGGTGGGTTCTCGGCGCGGAACGGCGCGGCGGAGGCCGGAGCCTCCCTCGGGGTTCGGTCGATCCTCCGGGAGTACAGGTACAGCGTCACCCCGAGTGCGCCGAGCGCGGGCAGGGCCGCATACTGGAGGAAGTCGAGGAACGTGTAGCCGAAGTACTCGCCCAGGATGAGGTTCGGGGGGTTCCCCACGAGGGACATCGCACCGCCGATGTTCGCGGACGCGATCTCCGCGAGCAGCAGCGGGACCGGGTTCTGCCCGACGCGCCGAGCGATTTCGAGCGTCACCGCCGCCAACAGGATCATCACGGCGACCGCGTTGACGAACGCGCTGAGAACCGCCGTCAAGAGCGTGAGCGACGCATACAGGGCGAGCGGGCGTTCGACGGTCCGACTCGCGATCGCGTACGCCGCTGCGCGGAACAGGCCGAGGGCCCCGAGGAGCGCGGCGAAGAGGAGCACACCGATAATCAAGCCGAGCGTGTTCCAGTCGACCGCGGCGGCGCTGCCTCCCGTGCCCGACGGCACGAGCGATGCCAGCGGGACCCAGCCCACGGCGATGACCACGACCGCCGCGCCCAGAACGAACCCCGCGCGGTAGCGCTCCCATCGAGCGACGAGGAGGAGCGCGAGCGCGAAGACCGCGATCGCTCCCCACGCCGCCGCCTCGACCATCCGCCTCCGGCCGTCCCCCTACGCGAGCTCGGGGTCTTAGGAGCGCGGGCGGGATCGAAGGGCTCCCGGGCGCCGAGCGCGGATCCGGTCCGGAGCGCGCCGGGCCAAGAGATGAGCGGCGAAGAGCGCGGCCGGTACCGCCGCGTCGATGTTGACGACGGCGAGCGGCGCGCACGATTGCAGCATGGAGGAGAGCGCCCCCTCGCCCGAACCCCCCCGACCGTATCCGATCGAGACGGGCACCCCTACCACCGGGGCGCGGACGAGGCCCGCGACGACGGTGGCGAGGGCGCCCTCTCGGCCCGCGAAGACGAGGTAGCATCGAGGGCGGGCGCGTTCCAGCCTCCGCACGGCGCGTAGCAGGCGATGCAACCCCGCCACACCGACGTCGTAGGCCGTGACGGTTCGGATCCCGAGCTCGTCGAGCACGGCTCGCGCCTCCTCCGCGATGAGCACATCGCTCGTCCCGGCGGTGACGAGCGCGATCGGTCCCGGCGCGTAGCGAACGCGCAACGGGCCGAGGAGTCGGAGCACCCGCCCCCCCGCGAGCTCGCGGACCGGCAGCCCCGTCGCTCGCTCGGCCCGGATGCGGCGGAGCTGGGCCGCCGTGGGGCGGGATACGAGCGCGCCCTCGGCCCGACGATGGAGCGCCCGCAGGATCCCGACCAGCTGCTCCGTGCTCTTGCCCTCGGCGAACACGATCTCGGGAACCCCGGTGCGGCGCGTTCGCTCGCGGTCGAGCCGGGCGTACCCGCCGACGGTGAGCTCGGCCGGGGCCGCCTTCCGGGGGGTCGAACGTCCCGTCATGAATTCCCCGACCCAAGTTGTGATATATCGGGTACTGGTAGTCGCGCCGGGCCGCCGCCAATGCCGGATTTCTCACTCTCTGCGGAACAGGAAAGCCTCCGGGACCTCGCCCGGAAGTTCGCGCGAACCGAGATGGCACCGCATGCCGCGGAGTGCGACAAGGTCGGACGCTTTCCCGAGGAGATCTACCGCAAAGGCTGGGAGCTCGGGTTGATGAACCTGAACGTACCGACCGAGTACGGCGGCAGTGGCTTATCGGTGATGGACCAGTGCCTGATCGTCGAGGAGCTCGCCCAGGGCTGCGGCGGGATGACGACCTCGATCATCGCGAACTGCCTCGCGCTCGAACCGATCCTCCTGGGCGGGACGCCCGAGCAGCGCGCCCAGTGGCTCACCCCGTTCTGCGCCGACTACCACCTCGCCTCGTTCTGCCTGACCGAGCCCGGCGGCGGCAGCGATGCCGGCGCCCTGAAGACGCGCGCGCGGCGCGACGGGGATCACTACGTCCTCGACGGGGAGAAATGCTTCATCACCAACGCCCCGCACGCCTCGCTCTACACGGTCTTCACGACGATCGATCCCGAGCTCGGCCACAAGGGGATCACCGCGTTCGTCGTCCCTCGCGATGCGCGCGGGGTCGCTCCCGGCAAGGACGAAGACAAGATGGGCCACCGGGCGAGCTCCACCAGCACGGTCCACTTCGAGGGCGTGCGCGTGCCGGTGGCGAACCGGCTCGGCGCCGAGGGGGAAGGGTTCTCGATCGCCATGCGCACGCTCGACCAGACCCGGACGCCGATCGGGGCGCTCGCCACCGGGATCGGCCAGGCGGCGCTCGACCACGCGGCGAAGTACGCGCTCGGTCGCCGCTCGTTCGGCAAGCCGATCGCCGAGCACCAGGCGATCCAGATCAAGCTCGCGAACATGGTCCAGTCCATTCGCGCCGCCCGGCTCCTCACGTGGCAGGCCGCGGTGACGATCGACCGGGGAGAGCGCGGATCGCTCGAATCGGCGATCGCGAAATGCTTCGCGTCCGACGCCGCGATGCGGGTCGCCGATGACGCGATCCAGATCTTCGGCGGCTACGGCTACATGAAGGAGTATCCGGTCGAGAAGCTCCTGCGCGACGCGAAGCTCACGCAGATCTACGAAGGCGCGAACGAGATCCAGAGGATCGTCATCTCGAAAGAACTGCTACGAGCGTACGCATAGCCCCGGGGGAGCCGATGGAGATCGCCGTTCTGATCAAGCCGGTACCGGAGGCGGAGACCCGCCTTCGCGCGCGATCCGATGGGACCCAGCTCGATGCCGAAGGCGTCCGGTTCGTGCTCGCCGGCTACGACGAGTCCGCGATCGAGCAGGCGCTCCTCCTCAAGGAGGCGACGCCGGGCTCCAAGGTGCGCGCGGTCGCGTTCGGTCCGGCACCCGGACCGAGGAGGTACTGCGCGCCGCCCTCGCCCTGGGGGTCGACGAGGCGACGTGGGTCGAATCGCCCACGGAAGGGGCGGACGACCCGGGGATCGTGGCCCGCGCGCTCGCGTTCGCCCTCCTCCGGGTCCCCCACGACCTCCTCCTCGGAGGCAAGCAGGCCGGCGATGACGAGGAAGGCCTCGTAACGGCCGCGGTCGCCGAGGCGCTGGGCATCGCGGACTTCGGCAGCGTGGTCAATCTGCGCGCCGTCGCGGCGACGAACTCCCTCACCTTCCAGCGCGCGACCGAGGAGGGCATCGAGAGTTGGACCGCTCCCCTTCCGTGCGCGTTCGCGCTCCAGCAGGCGTGGAACGATCCGCGGACCGCCAAGCTGCCGAACATCCTCAAGTCGCGGAAGATACCGATCGCGAAGGTCCCCTGGGCCGAGGTCTCCACGGCGCTCGGAGAAGCAGCCCGATCCCGCTCCGTGGCCGAGCGCTTCGAGCTGCCGCCGGCCCGGACCGGGGCGAAGATGATCGAGTACAAATCCCCGGAAGAGGCGGCGGAGAAGCTCGTTCGGATCCTGCGCGAGGAGGCGAAGGTCTTCCCATGAGCCCGGTCGTCCTGATCGTCGGCGAATTGCGTTCCGGTCATCTCTCCTCGGCGAGCCGGGAGGCGGTCGGAGTTGCGCGCGCGCTCGCGGGTCCCGAGGGTTCGGTAGTGGGGATTCTTGCGGGCCCTTCGCTCTCGGGCGCCGTCACGGAGTTCGGCACGATCGGGGTCGCGCGCGTCCGGACGCGGGAGGATCCGCGGCTCGACGTCGCGCAGGCTGGGGCGATCGCGGTGGGCGTCGTCGCGGCCGCGGAGGCCGCTTCCGCGTCGGTGATCGTGACCGGCGGCACGGCCTTCGGCCGCGACCTCACCGGCCGGCTTGCGGTTCGCTGGAACGCGGCGGCGGCGAACGGCGTGACCGAAGCGACATGGGCCGATGCCGGCGCGCTTCGCGTGCGGCGGCCGGTCTACGGCGGCCGGGCCACCGAGACCCGTCGGCTGTTGGGGCCCCACATCGCGATCGCGATCCGACCGCATGCGTTCGCGGAGGCCACCGCCCCGTCGACCGAGGCGGTCGCGGAGCCGGTCTCGGACCCGGAGATCCCCGCCTCGTTGCTGGCGGCGCACCGCACCGAGGTGGCCGCGGCCGGCTCGTCGGCCGGACCCGCGCTCTCCGATGCCTCCATCGTGGTCTCGGGTGGCCGGGGCGTTCGTGACGCCCAAAGCTTCCAGCTCGTCGAGGATCTCGCCGCTTCGCTCGGCGCGGCGGTCGGGGCTTCGCGCGCCGTCACCGACGCCGGATGGCGGCCGGGCGACTACCAGGTCGGCCAGACGGGCAAGGCGGTCTCCCCGCAGCTCTACATCGCGGTAGGGATCTCCGGCGCGATCCAGCACATCGTGGGCATGGTGAGCTCGCGCGTGATCGTGGCCATCAACAACGACTCCTCCGCTCCGATCTTCCGCGTGGCGGACTACGGCATCGCCGGCGACCTCTTCCAGATCGTCCCCGCGCTCACGAAGGAGATCCGGCGGGTCCGGGGCCTTCCGGCCGGTTGAGCCCCGCCTCCCCGCTCGGGCGGATGGCCCCGAGGGGCGGGGCCGATGCGATCTTGCCCCATCCCGCTCAGAAGTACCGCGCGAGGTCCAGCGCGTCGCGGGCGAGGTCCATCCGGGAGTCGCCCGATGCGGCGCGGGCGGCGCGCAGCAGCTCGCGGAGGTGGCGCTTCGGTCCCCCGGATTCCGACAGCATCGCGTGGAACAGCTCGACCGCGAGCTTCGGGTGCGCCCCGTAGAAGCGCGGATTCCACTTCACTCGGTCCATCCTCTCGAAATCCCGGAAGTCGTGTAGGATCCCCGTTGCCTCCAGCCGCCGGTCGTACTCCGACAGCCGAGCGGCCGATGCGACGCCCGCCGACCTCGCGCCGAGCGCTGTTTCGGCGGCCTCGAGTCCCGTTCGGATCGCGTAGTTCATCCCCTGGATTGCGATCCCGTTGGAGAACACGAAGCCCGCGGCATCGCCCGTGACCATCCAGCCATCGCCGGAGAACGCAGCGGGTCGGCTCGCCCAGCCGGAGCCGATGAGCTTCGCCCCATATTCCACGAGCTCGGCGTCCTTCAGCCGGGCGGCGATCGTCGGATGCATCCGAAACCGTTCGATCAGCTCGTGCGACGGTGTCGTCTGCCCGTACAGGGATCCGATGTTCACGATCAGGCCGATCGAGAGGGTGTCGGCGTTGGTGTAGAGGAACCCACCCCCCATGACCCCGGGGGAGAGGTTCCCGGCCACCCACTCCTCCGCGTGCCCCTCTCCGGGTCCGAGCTGGAAGCGCTCCTCGATCCGCTCGGAGGAGAGCCGATACGTCTCCTTGATGCCGAGCTCGGTGGCGGTCCACTCGAGGCGCTTCGCCGGACGAATGGGGGTCCCAAGCGTGACGCGAGAGTTCGCCCCGTCCGCCACGATCGTGATCGGCGCCGTCATCGGTTCGCCACCCTGGATCACGCCGCGGGCCCGGGTGCCCTCCCAGAGAAGGCCGTCCACGGGGACCCCGGTGACCACGGTCGCTCCGGCGTCTTCCGCCTTCTTCGCGAGCCACGCATCCGTTCGCGCGCGCAACACCGTGTGCGCGGCGAAGGGCGGTCGCTTCCAGCGCTCGTCGTCGAAATCGACCGAGACCGCGCCGTCCTCGGTCAGGAACCCAAAGCGCTTGCGTACGATGTGGCGCTCGAGCGGCATTTCGGTCGCCCAGTCCGGGAGGATCCGGTCGAGGTCGTGGCCCCAGAGGACTCCGCCGGAGAGGTTCTTCGCGCCCGCCTCGGGAGACCGTTCGAGGAGGAGGACCCGGGCTCCTCCCTGGGCGAGCCGGATCGCCGCGGGGCTGCCGGCCATCCCGGCGCCGACCACGATCACGTCGAAGTCGTCCGCCATCGGTCCAGCGCGCGGACGGGCAGCGACATGATAAGTCTTCGACCCGAGGCTCCCCTCCGTTCGCGCTTATATTTCGGCGGGGGTCGAGGCGTTCCGATGGGCGTCACGGATTGTCATGTCCACATCAATCCCGTCTGGGAGATGCGCCCGGATGCGCTCCAGCTGATCGGGCATATCGATCCCGAGGTCGCGCGCTTCGTCCACGAACCGCGCCTCTTCCTCGAGATGCTCGACCGCTCCGGGGTCGAGCGTGCCGTCCTGGTCAACTACGTCGCGCCCGAAGTGATCGGATACACCGAGAAGGCGAACGCGTTCGTCAGCGAGTATGCCCGCGCCGACCCGGACCGCCTGGTCGCGGTCGGGGGGATTTCACCGGACCATCCAAAACCGGAGGAGGAGATCCGCCACCTCGCGGAGGAGCTCGGCATCCGCGCGCTGAAGCTGCATCCTCCGCACCAGCTCTTCCGTCCGAACGACTACACGGAGGGCCGCCATCCGGGCCTTTCCACGATCTACGCGGCGTGCGCCCGCCACTCGCTCCCCGTGATCTTTCACACGGGCACGTCGGTCTTTCCACGCGCTCGAAGCCGCTTCGGAGACCCGCTCCTCCTGGAGGACGTCGCCCTCGACCACCCCGATCTGACGATCGTGCTGGCCCACGGCGGTCGCCCGTTCTGGACGGAAGAGGCCGTCTACCTCGCTCGCCGCTTTCCCAACGTATGGCTGGAGATCTCCGGGGTCCCTCCGACGAGGCTCCTCGAGTACTTTCCGATTCTGGCTCGGATCGCGGACAAAGTCCTCTTCGGGAGCGACTGGCCGGGACCCGGGGTCAAAGGGATCGGCGAGAACCTGGAGCAGTTCCGCGCCTTGGGACTACCGGAGGACGCACAACGGCGGATTCTCGAGGAGAATCCGCGCCGCGTGTTCCCGCCGCGCTAGCGGCGGCCACGGCGGACCGAGGCACTCGCGAACGTGGCGGCCCCAAACCGCTCTTCGTCCAGGATCTGAATGCGCTCGGGAACGAAGCGGAAGAAGGCGAGCATTCTCAATCCATCCGCGAGCAGGCGATCCTCGGCCGTACGCCCACCCATCCAGCGCGCATACCGGGGGAACCGGCGCGCGTAGACGCGTCTCGCGCGCTCCGCGGCCACGCCCGAGACCCGCCGCGCCTTCCCGAACAGCTGCGCGCCCCGGTCGTTGCCCCCCCAGGGTTGGGTCGACCGAAAGATCGTCAAGGCCATCGAGGGATTCCGCAGAAGGTTCTGGGCGTGCGTGGACGCCGGATCGGAGATGAAATAAAACTCGAGATCGGGTGTGTAGGCGACGAACGCGGTGTTGATGTGCGCGCGGTGGCCGGGGGCGACGGTCGAGATCGAGGCAAGCGCGGTCTCCGATAGGATCCGTACGAGGCTCGCCCGCACGGCACTCTGCGCGAACGCACGTGATTCGAGACGGACGGCCACGTCCCCCGATCGACCCCGGCCCTAAAGGCTTCGGCCCCGGAGGGCGTGCGCTCCCCGAAGGCTGACGTGAGGGCTTACATACTGAGCCTGTCTCGTTAGGTCGTGACCGATACTCCGAAGCCGGACGTTCCCGACGAAGTTCCGGCGCCCTCGGAGACCCAGACGGCGCCCCCCACCGTCGAGCTCGTCGAAGGCGGCGAGGACGTCGGTCGACTCCCGCTTCCTCGGAAGAGCCGGGGCGAATGTTTCGCCATCGCGAACCGACTGCTCGGAGCCGCCCGGATCCAGGTCATGTGCGACGACTCGATCTCGCGGATGGGTCGTATCACGGGGAAGATGAAGAAGAAGATGTGGATCCGAGAGGGCGATCTGCTCATCGTGCGCCCCTGGGGATTCCAAGAAGGAAAGGCCGACATCATCTTTCGCTACAGCCGCACGCAGGCCCAGTACCTCTCCCGCCGCAAGATCCTGCCGGCGTCGATGGATCTGTTCGGCACGCCGGAAGCGACTCCCTCCGATTCGGTACCGCCCACGGCGACCTGACCCGCCATGACGGCGCCGGCCGCCCCGCGCATCGATTCCCTCGAGATGGCGGTCGCCGAGGAGAACGCGGTCGCCCTCGGTGTCCCCACCGACGCGCTGATGGAGAACGCCGGGCGTGCGGTCGCCGAAGAGGCCGCTCACCGGCTCTCCGCCCCGCCCTCCCGGGTCGGGATCCTCGTGGGAATGGGCAACAACGGGGGAGATGCGATGGCCGCGGGGTACTACCTCTCCCAGTGGGGCTACCAGGCCGAGGCGTGGCTCGTCCGGCCGGCCACGGAGATCCGTTCACGGGCCGCGCGACGCTGCTTCGAGAGGATCGAGCGGCGCGGCATGATCCATCCGCGGCTCCCCCGACCCGAGGAGCTCGCGAACCTGACAATGCTGATCGACGGGCTGCTGGGGACCGGGCAGACCGGGCCGCTGCGCCCGCCGTACCGGGAGGCGGTGGCGCTCGCGAAGGCGAGCAGCGTGCCGATCCTTTCGATCGACGTGCCCACGGGGATCTCGAGCCCGGACGGGTTGCGCCCTCGGTGGACGGTGGCCCTCACCGCGCTCAAGGAGGGCATGGCTCCGGAGAACTCCGGGGAGATCATCGTGCGCGACATCGGTATCCCGGCGGACGCATGGTTGCGTACGGGGCCCGGCGAGTTCCACTTCCTGCCGAGGAGCCGGACCGTGCAGCAGCCCGGCCGCTCGGCCCGCGTCGTCGTGATCGGCGGGGGGCCGTACGCCGGAGCGCCCGCGCTCGCCGCCCTCGCCGCGCTCCGCTCCGGCGCTGAGCGCGCCACGGTGCTGACCCCGGGGAGCGCGGGGCTCGCGGTCCAGTCGTTCAGCCCGAACCTGGTCGTCCGCACGTTCGGAACCGATCGCTTCCGACCCGCGGACGTCCCCGCGATCCTGGAGTTCATCCATGCCGCCCCGGCCCGGGCCATCGTCATGGGGATGGGCGCGGGCCGAGATCCCGAGACCGTCGCGGCCCTCGGTGCGGTACTCGAGCGCCTACGAGGAACGGTCCCGTTCGTCGTCGACGCCGATGCGCTCGGCGCTCTGCCTCAGCTCCCGCCCGGCGGGGCGATCGAACCCATCCCCGGAGTCATCGCCACGCCCAACGCCGGGGAGTACCGCCGATACTTCGACGGACCGAGCGATGCCGCACTGGCGGGCCGGATCGAGCACGCCCGACGCGCGGCGCTCGAACGGCACCTCGTGCTCCTGGTGAAGGGGGATCCGGACATCCTCACCGACGGCGACCGAACGTTCCAGAACTACCACCACCATCCCTCGGCCACGGTCAGCGGCGTCGGAGATGTCCTCGGTGGAGTCCTGGGGAGTCTTCTCGCCCAGGGGGTCTCCCTCCTCCACGCCACCCGCCTCGCCAGCTACTGGGTGGGCGAGGCCGGCATTCGAGCCGCCGCTCGGAACGGCCTCGGCGTGCTCGCGACCGACGTGATCGAGGAGCTCCCGCACGCGCTGGTCGGGGGACTCGCTCGTCTCGAGCGCGCCGCCTAATCGCTCGGCTCAGGCGTACCGGACGCGGCCCCGGATCTCCTTGGCCCGGGTCCGGACCGCCGCTTGGCCGTTCGGGTTCCCGGCGGCGTATCCGTCGTGGAACGCGCGGATGAGCGTCTCGCTCTCCGAGCTGAGCGCCCGCAGGTCCTCTTCCACGAGGTGCAGATCGATACCAAGCTCCTCGACCCCTGGGCTCCGCGTGCCCATCGAGAGATCGAGCAGCGCCGGCGGCGCGAGGGGTCCGTCCGGATACAGCACGTTGGAGCTCGTCAGATCGCCGTGAGAGATACCGCCGGCGTGCAGCGTGCCGAGCGCGACCCCGAGGGATCGGACGGCTTCGCGCACCTCGGCCGGAGCGACGTTCGGGTCCTCGAGGATCGACTTCAACGTCGGTCCGGGGAGCTCCTCGAGGACGAGCCGGTGGTGCAGCACGTCCACGTCGTACACGATCGGCGTGCGCACGCCCGCACGTCGGGCATCGACCAGCAGCCGGGCCTCGGTCCGCGTCCGCTCGCGTCGCAGGCGTTCGTCCAGCGCCTTGGGTCGGTACCCCTTCGCCTCGCGATCCTTGACGATCGCCGGGAATCCCCACCAATCGACCGCGCGCAGGGTCGCTTCCGCTCCACGGTGGACCACGCGGCCGGCGGAGGGAACGGCCTCGCCCGTCTTCGCTTCGCTCACGTGCGCTCCTGTGCTCTTCGCCCCGGGGGCGCCCGCGACCCCACCCCGGCTCCGCTCGGAACGCGATGCCCACGACGGAGGCCTACTATAGCCTGGCCCCGCCGAGCCCACGGGACTCGACCGCGCCCCCGGACCCGTCCTCCGAGAGGCTAGGAGGATGCGTTATTTGGCAACTCGACCTCGTCCGAACGGGATCCGGAGATGGCAGCTACAGGTCTGGTGGGAAGGAAGAGCGAGGAGGACGGGGTCGAGCTGTTGATCCTCAAGCACCCCCCGGTGAACGCACTGAGCACGGCCCTGTTGAGCGAGCTCGACGGGCAGATCCGGGAGCTGGCCGGTACCGCGAACGTCCGCGCTCTCGTCCTGACCGGGGACGGTCAGTTCTTCAGCGCGGGGGCCGACCTGAAGGAGATGGCGACCCTGGGCCTCGACGGAGCGATGGGGATCGTTCGCCGCGGGCACGAGCTCTTCGGACGGATGGCCGGACTGCGCGTTCCCGTGATCGCCGCGATCAACGGGCTCGCGCTCGGAGGTGGCCTTGAGCTCGCGCTCGCCTGCGATCTCCGGGTCGCGGGGGAATCGGCGAAGCTCGGTGCCCCCGAGGTCAACTTCGGCCTGATGCCGGCCTACGGAGGCACCCAACGACTCTCCCGTCTCGTCGGATCGGCGAAGGCCAAGGAACTCATCTTCACCGGAACGATGATCCCGGCTGCCGAGGCGCTCCGCCTCGGGCTCGTGAACAAGGTCGTTCCCGCGGGTCAGGAGCTGCGCGCCGCCCGCGACCTCGCGCATACCATCGCCCAGAAGGCCCCGAAGGCCGTCCAGGCATCGAAGCGCGCGATCGACGAAGGACGGGAGCGACCGCTCTCCGAGGGGCTCGAGCTCGAGGCGAAGCTGTTCGAGACGGAGGTGCTGCCGAGCGAAGATCTCGGAGAAGGGATCGCGGCCTTCGTCGAGCACCGACCGCCGAAGTTCCGGGGAGCCTAGCGATGTCCTTCGAGTTCTCGTTCACGGCCGACCAGGAGGCGTTCCGCTCGGCCGTCCGCTCCTTCCTCGAGCGCGAGGTCGTCCCGGTCCTGGTCGAGATGGACGAGAAGGAGGAGTTCCCCCGCGCGACGGTCCGCCGGATGCAGGAGGAGGGATTCTTCGGGGTCCCGGTCCCGGAGGAGTACGGCGGCCTCGGCCTCGGCAAGGTCGGATACTGCATCCTGCTCGAGGAAGTCGGTCGAGTGGACGCCTCCCACGGTACCATCCTCGGAGCCCACACGTCCCTCGGCACGACCCCGCTTCTGTACTACGGCACGGAGGGCCAGAAGAAGCGCTGGTTGGTCCCCGCCGCGAAGGGCGAGAAACTGCTCGCCTTCGCGCTCACCGAGCCCGGGTCCGGTTCGGACTCGGGGGCGGTCCGCACACTCGCCGAGCCGGCGGGCGATCGCTGGCGCATCACGGGGACGAAGCTCTACTGCACGAACGGCCGGGAAGCCGACACCATCATCGTGATGGCGGCGAACAACGCGAAGCTCGGGCCGAACGGCGGGGTGAGTGCGTTCCTCGTGGACACGAACGCGCCGGGGTTCCGGGTGGGCCGGTGCGAGAAGAAGATGGGCCTGCACGGCACCTCCACGGCGGAGCTCATCCTCGACCATGTCGAGGTCGGTCCCGAGAACGTTCTCGGCGAGGTCGGCAAGGGCTTCCACGTGGCGATGACCGCGCTCGATGTCGGCCGGGTATCCCTCGGCGCCGCGTCGCTCGGGGGCATGCAGGCGGCCACGACGCAGGCGATGGAGTTCGCCAAGAACCGGACCCAGTTCGGACTGCCGATCAGCGAGTACGAGGTCATCCAGTTCAAGCTCGCGGACATGGCGATGCACATCCACGCGCTGCGCTACATGGTCTACCACGCGGCCGCGCGCCAGGACCGCCTCGGGACGGATCCGAAAGCGTGGAGCCACCTGGAGCGATTGGACAAGACGCGCGAGGCCGCGATCGTCAAGTGCCTCGCTTCCGAGTGGGCCGCGGACGTGATCGACGAGGCGCTCCAGATTCACGGGGGCCTGGGCTACATCCGCGGCACGCCGATCGAGCGGGCGTACCGCGACGCTCGCATCAGCGAGATCTTCGAGGGGACGAACGAGATCCAGCGGCTCCTGATCTCGCGCGACCTCATGGGCCGGGGCTTGTAGCCTTCGCCTGCGCGATCGCTTCCGCGTGGAGCACGCGCCGGAGCACCTTCTGGATCCCGCTGCGGGGAAGCTCCGAGCGGAACTCGATCGAGCGCGGCGCCTTGTAGTGCGCGAGACGCTCGCGGACGAAGGCGATCAGCTCCGGCGTCGTGGCGCTCGCACCCGGTTTCAACACCACGTAGGCGCGCACCACCTCTCCGAGCTCGGGGTCCGGCACGCCGACCACCGCGGCGTCCGCGACCGCGGCGTGTTGGAAGAGGACCTCCTCCACCTCCCGGGGGTAGACCTTGAAGCCGCCCACGTTGATCATGTCCTTCTTGCGATCGACGATGTAGGCCCAGCCCTCGGCATCGATCCGCGCGACGTCCCCGGTGTGGAGCCAGCCGTCGATGAGCGTGGCGCTCGTGTCGGCGACGTTGTGGAAGTAGCCGAGCATCACCTGCGGCCCCCGGACGCACAATTCGCCGGCCTCCCCCCGGAAGATCGTTGCGTCCGGTCTCGAGATCCACGATGCGTTGGTCGGTGTCGGGGAGCGGGAGACCGATCGAGCCGGCCCTCCGATCCCCCGCCACGGGGTTCGCGTGGGTCGCGGGCGAGGCTTCGCTGAGCCCGTAGCCTTCCACGAGTCGAGCCCCGGTCAACTCTTCGAAGCGGCGCATGACCTCGACCGGCAGAGGCGCCGAGCCGCTCATACAGAACTTGATGGAGTGCACGTGGAACTGCTCGATCTTCGGATACCGGATCAGACCCATGTACAGCGCCGGGACCCCCGGGATCTGCGTTGGGCGGTACCGGCGGATGAGCTTCATGGCCTCGGGGATGTCCGGGCGCGTCTGGATGACCACCGCGTCTCCCTCGACCAGGGCGCAGAGGAGCGCCACGGTCAGACCGTAGATGTGAAAGAACGGGATCGAGGCGAGCACCGTCTCCCGGCCGGGATCCCGCCGGATGTTCCAAGTGTTGAGCTGGGTAACGTTCGCGAGCAGGTTCCGATGCGTCAGCATCGCCGCCTTCGCGCGGCCGGTCGTTCCTCCGGTGTACTGGAACACCGCCACGGTCGTCGACGGATCGCAGACGTGATCCTCGACCGTTCCCGGGGTCCGGACGACCCGGCCCCAGAGGCGGACCTCCGCCGCGCGAGGCACGCGCGTATCCCGACCCTGACGACGGAGGACGAGATTCACGAACGGCCGGGTCCGCAGCGGATACAGCTCGCGAAGGCGGGCCACGTACACGACGGGGGGAAGAATGTGCCCCGGATCCGCTCCAGGTTCGGGTAGAGGAACTCGAGCGTGACGACCGCTTTGGGTTCGCTGTCGCGTAGGAGCGCGGCGAGCTCGTCCCCGAAGTACAGCGCGCTGACCTGGACGACGATCGCTCCGGCCCGGAGGATACCGAGGAACGCGATCGGATAGGCAGGGCAGTTCGGCAGGTACAACGCCACACGATCGCCGGGACGCACGCCTTCGCGCCGAAGGCTCGCGGCGAATCGCGCGCTCTGTTCGTCCAGCTGTCGGTACGTCCACGTCCGACCGTAGTAGATCAAGGCCGTGTGGTCCGGATACTGGCGGATCGCCTCGCCGATCACGGCGTGCAGCGTCCTCTCGGGGATTGGAACGTGGGCCGGAACTCCGGGCGGGTACTGGCGGAGCCAAGGTCGTTCGGAATCCGTGGAAGGGGACGAGGCCATCGACCGAACTCCTAGTCCGCGTGCGGGGGGTTCGAGTCTCTGACGAACTGCACCCCGGGCTTGTAGCTCCCGGAGAAGTGGACCCGGTCGCCGATCGCGAGATCCGCGTCCCGACGTACCGTCGGCATCCAGCCGGTGATCCGTCCGCCCTCCTCCAGTTCGACGATGACGTAGGCGTACGGAGCATCGTTCAGGAACTCGTCCCCCGGCACGTTCTGGACCGTGTACGCGACGATCCGTCCCCGTCCGGAAAGGTCGGTATCGACCAGCCGCGTCTCGCCGCATCGGGGGCAGGCCATCGACCAGGTCGCGGTGACGAACCCGCAGTTCGCACATCGGTAGCCCCGCAGGCGGCTGTCCTCCTCGTAGCCGCGGACGTACTCCGCGATCGAGTGCGATGCGACCGGTTCGGAAGGGTCGGGCGTATCGATCGCTCCTCTTAGCGGCGGGAGAAGATGTGGACCGAGCAGGAGCTTCCCGTGGCACCGACGTTGTGCGCGAGGGCGGTCTCGGTCTTCGGTACGGCCCGCTGGCCCGCGAGGCCGTTGAACTGCTCGAAGATCTCGACGACCTGGCCCGCCCCGGTCGCGCTGACGGGGTGGCCTTTCGCCTTGAGACCACCGGAGGAGTTGACTGGAAGTCGACCTCGGAGCGCCGTGACCCCCTCCAGCGACTCCCGGGCCGCGGTCCCCCGAGGGAAGAACCCGAGGTCCTCCAGAGCGAGGGCTTCTGCGATCGTGAAACAGTCGTGGACCTCCAAAAAGTCGATGTCCGCCGGCACCATCTTCGCCTGGCGGAACGCCTTCTCGGCGGCGGTGCGGGACGCGGGGAGACTGAGCAGGTCCGGCCGATCGTGCATGTCGCCGATCGACCCGGAGCGGGCGCTCGCCCGGATGACGAGCGGTTCGGCCTTCGGCTTCGGCATGAACTCTTTCGCCGCGACCACGACGGCCGCGGCGCCATCGGAGAACGGGCAGCAGTCGTACAGGCGCAGGGGAGAGGCGATGACCGGCGAGTTGAGGTACATCTCGAGGGAGATCGGCTTCTGGAACTGCGCGTGCGGGTTCAGCGCGGCGTTCGCGTGGTTCTTGATCGCGATCGATCCGAACATCTCCGGCGTGGTTCGGAACGCGTGCTGGTAGGCATCCGCGAGGGTCGCGTAGAGCCCGGGGAAGGTCGCCCCGTTCTTGGTCTCGAACGCGTAGTCGGCTCCCATGGCGAAGAAGCTCGTCGCCGCGAGCGTGTCGAGGTGCGACAGCTTCTCGACGCCCACGACCAGCGCGGCGTTCGCAAAGCCTCCGGCCACGTGGACGAACGCCTCGTGGAGGCCCGCGCTCGAGCTGGAGCAGGCAGATTCGATCGTGCAGGACGGCACCTCCGGGATCCCGAGCGAGGAGTTGATCAGCGGTCCGACGTGGGCCTGGCGTTCGGCGACCCCGAAGGCGTTCGAGACGAAGGTATAGCCGATATCCTTCGGGGAAAGGCCCGAGCGCTCGATCGCCTCCCAAGCGACCCGCGTGGCGGCCTCCCGGCCGCTCTCCTTCATCTTGCCGTACCGGTTGGAAGCGGCTCCGACGACCCACGTCTCGCGCATCGATTCCTCGGGGAGCGAACGAGAACACCCAGGTCCTTAACCTGACCGGGACGGTCGCCCCGGAAGCTTCAGGTGCACCAAGAGGGAGTCGAGCGCGCGCTCCGCTTCGCGGGCGTCGCGGGTCTTGATCAGGATCCGACCGTTCCGGCTCAGGGTCATCTCCGGCTTCGTCGCGACGATCAACATCACGCGCGCGTCGGTGACGGGGACTCCATCCGATTCGAGCAGGTGGCGCGCGCGCGCGAGGTCGAACGTGTACGCGTTGCGTGGAAGGGCCTCGTAGGACCCTTTCCCCGAACACAGGCGCACCGTCTCGTACACGGGAAAGGCCGATGGATGCCCGGTCGTCACGCCGGACCTCCTACGGGCCACCGAGCGGTTTCCCGCACTTCTGGCAGTAGGAGGCCGAGCCGGAGTTGAGCGCTCCGCACGAGAGGCAGGCACGCGCGTCCAGCATCGGGTGCACGGGGGGAGGGGTCCCCGAGGTACGGATCACCGCCCAGAGGATACCGAGGAGCCCCGCGATGAGGGCGAAGATGAACCCGATCGCCGTGAACCATCCCGCGGCGGCGAGGCTGATCGCGGCGAGGGCCACGATCACGACGCTCCACAGGACCACGTCGGAGCGGCCGGGCTTCAGTCGCTCGCCCAGGGAGAAGATCACGAATCCGAGGACGACCGCGATGAAGCCGACGACGATGCCTCCCCAGAAGGAGTGGGGGACCGGGCCGGGCCGGTGGATGGGGTAGTAGTTGATCGCGGCGAAGACGAGCGCGAGCAGTCCTCCGAGCAGGATGAGGACCCCTCCGATCCGGGCCAGGAGAGAGGCAATCGGCCGGAGCTCATCGGATCCCTCGGGCGCCATTTCAAAATCCACGCCGTTGCGCCTATTTCAATTCGTGTCCCACCCGATGGGCTGTCCCCGGCGCCTGGATTCCGGGGACTGGCGGCCTGGGAATCGCGTCCCGGACGGGTCGATCCGGGTTCAGGTGAAGGGCTTCCCGCACTTCGTGCAGAACGTCGACCCCGGCGAGCTGAAGGCGCCGCACGCCGAGCACACGCGCTGGAGCGACGGGAGGTTCGGGGAGGAGCCCGCCGGCGTCGTGTAGACGAACATCGGGCCGCGCGGGGACGGCTTCCACAGGATGGCCAGGATCCCTCCGACCAGTGCGAGGAGGAACCCGATCCCGAACCCGCCGAACGTGAACGGGAGGCTCGCGCCCGCGAGGAGGACGATCAGAACTCCGATCGCGGCCGTCGACCGGCTCGCGCGCCTCAGCATCCAGGCGCATCCGAGCAGCAGCAGCCCGACCAGGACGCCCAAGATCGAGAAGATCAGGATCGTCGCGCCGACCTCGGGGATGAATATCGTGAAGGTGATCCCCGCGAAGAACAGGATCACGCCGACGAACGCAACGATCAGCCCGCCGAAGATCGTGAGGTAGTACGCGCCCACGGGGTACGTGGGGACATTGCTCGGCGCCATCGTCCTAGTGTGGTGCGCCAGTCAGACCTACGTTTAACTGGTTCCAGCGGACCTTCTCGAGGATCTGATCGGCCGTAGCTCGCCACTGGAACGGCCGCGGGTGTTCATTGTACGTCTCGACGTACACTCGGAGCGCCTCCATCAGTTCCCGCTCACTATGGAACGTTCCCCGACGGATCCGCTTGTGAGTGAGGTCGTTGAACCACCGCTCGACCTGATTCAACCAGGAGGAACTCGTCGGGATGAAGTGGAAGTGGAACCGCGGGTGACGGAGCACCCATCGCCGAACCCTCGCGGTCTTGTGGGTGGCCAGATTGTCGAGAATCAAGTGGAGGTCCAATCCCTCCGGTGTCGTTCGGTCCAGGGTTCTCAGAAAGGTGAGGAACTCCTTGGCACGGTGGCGCTTGTGGCACTCCCCGATGACCGTTCCCTCGGCCACATTGAGGGCCGCGAACAGGTCGGTGGTCCCATTTCTCCGGTAGTCATGGGTTTGCCGCTCGGGAACTCCCGGGCGTAGCGGTAGGATCGATTGGGTGCGGTCCAACGCCTGGATCTGGGTCTTCTCGTCCACGCTGAGAACCAGTGCGTGTTCGGGAGGGTTGAGGTAGAGGCCGACCACATCGCGGAGTTTCTCCTCGAAGTGCTTGTCGCGGCTGAGCTTGTAGTGCTCCAAACGGTGAGGCTGGAGTCGGCGGGCCCGCCAGATGCGACGCACGGTCGAGGGGCTGACTCCGTGAGCCTCGGCCATCGACCGAGTCGACCAGTGGGTGGCATTGGGCGGCCGAGTGTGGAGCGTATCGTGGACAATGGCGCGAATGGTCGAGTCGGACACGATCAAGGGTCCTCCCGCGCGCGGAGCGTCGCTCATGAGTCCGGGCAGTCGGGCAGCGAGGAAACGTCGTCTCCACAGGGCGCAGGTGTTTGGCTCGGTATTCAGTTCCTCGGCGATGGCGTTGTTGGCCGCTCCCTCCGCTGCTCGAAGGACGATCTGAGCCCGGAGCACAACTCGGTGGGGAGTGGAGCGACCGCGAGCCCAGGAGGCGAGTTGGGTGCGTTCCTCGTCAGTGAGAGAGATCCTTGGAGCGACCCGCACACAGGCGCCAAGGGCGCTCCCGGTTATAAACGTAGCCAACCATGACGCATCGCACTAGAGGACGGGTTCGAATATTTCAAACGTCGGCTCGCTCGACGACGCGGGCGGCGACCCCGCGTCTGGATCCAGGTCGGTCCTATCCGGGCGGAACTTCGAGCGGGGCCGCTACGCGGGGCGCGCTCGAACGAGGCTCCGTCCTCTGAGGCGGCCGAGCGGAGGCGTCGGCTGCCACGCTCTCCTCCGAGAGGGTCGAAGGATCGCTCGAGCGCCCCGGGGCCGGGCGCCGAAGGAGTTCGGTCCGGAACAGCTCGATCAGCAGCCCGAGGAGCAGTCCCGTGAGTACGAGGTCGAGAACGTAGGAGGGAACGGCGGATCCGCCGACCGACGCGTAGGACTGGATGGCGAGCAGGTAGTTCGATATCGCGACGAGCCCGATCGCCCAGAGCCACCACCGCGCCCGGCAGCCAAGGAGGGCGACCGGGAGGAGGAAGATGAGGGCAGTGAAGGAGAGATACTGGGTGAGAAGGACCGTGCCGATCAGCAGGATCGCGATCGCCCCGAGCGTGGAGCGGGCCCACAGCCAGGTCACCCCCACGAGGACGATGATGAGCAAGGCCTGGACGACCGTTAGGGCGGTCGAGGGGTTGAGCCACCCCTCCCCTTGCAGTACCCCCCAGTACTCCAGCGAGAAGTTCCCGCGGGAAAACTGGGCGAAGAATACCGGCCCGGTGAAATCGCTCCCGAAGATCGCGATCGTGACCAGCGTGACGGCCGCAAAGACCCCAAGGGCGCCCGCGAAGGCGGCGGTCCGGCGCGCTCCGGCCCGACCGGTCGCGGCCAGAACCGGGAAGAGCGCGGGGAACCGGCCGGTAGCCAGGAACCCACCGACCCCGGCCGCGAGCACCCAGCCTCGGCGGGCCAGATAGAGCATGAGGAGGATGGCGAGCGGGACGATGGCGAGGCTCGCCCCATCCACTTGGACCGCGACCACGGGGAGGTAGAGGAACGAGACGAGCACCCAGAGCGTCGTCCCGGTCCGGCGCGCGCCGGCGAGGCTCCAGACGAGCGGGATCAGCGCCACCGAGACGGCGCCCCAGATGAGGAGGACGCCCACCTCCCCGCCCAGACTGCCGAGGGCATCGAGGAGCACCGACGCCATGCCGGCGGGCACGGGGTTCCCCGAGACCCCGCACGCCGTGATGGTGAAGGGACTCCCGCCACGCAGGAACTCCTGGCCCGAGGTGAACAGAGTGGTGAGGTCCGAAGGGCCCGGAGCGCTGCAGGCATACGCCCCCAACGCGGCATTGGCGATCGCGCCGGCGGCGAAGGCCCCGGCCGCGATCGCCGTCAGGAGCCGCGCATCGATCCAGGAGAGCTCGCTCGCACCGGAAAGCCGGTGGACCCATCCGCGGGCCCGCTCCCGCCACGCGCCGTGTTCCGCCGAGTCGTACCATAGGACGAGCAGCCCAAGGGCCGCGAAGATCCCGATGTAAAGGGCCAGGGCCCAAGGAGCGGCGAATCCGCTCCCCCACGCGGCCACGGGTCGATGAAGCCGGCGGGCCTAATAGAGGCAGGCGTCGCCCTCGGGATCACATGACGATGGCGTTGCGGATGCACTCCTCGATGAGGTCGTCGACGTCGATCCGCTCTTCCTCGCCTAGGAGCTGAACGAGGTTCGAGCGCATCGCCGGCCGATCGGGGACGGCCTGGCAGCAGAGGCCGGGGCGCGTCGAGATCTCGTAGGTGTCGATCTCTTTGGCGACCGTCTCGATCTCGATCTTGTCGAATCCGATCAGCGGGCGGACGATCGGCAGGTGCACGCTCGAAGTGGCGGAGCGCATGTTGCTGAGCGTCTGCGAGGCGACCTGGCCGAGCGATTCCCCGGTGGCGAGGAACGATGCGTTCTCCCGTTCGGCGATCCGTTCGGCCGAACGCCACATGAACCGACGGCAGAGCACGCATCCGACGTGCCGGTCCGTGTTCCGCATCAGGGCGATCTGGGTCGGCCCGTGAGGCAGGACGTACAGCGGGATGGGCTGGTGGAAGCGCTGGCGCAGCACCTGGAGGTGGTCCACGACCTTCTCGAGCGGCGAATCGTCGGTGAACGGTCGGTTGTCCATGTGCACCGTGATCATGTCGTGGCCCTGGCGGAGGAGGTAGTACAACGAGACGGGCGAGTCGATCCCGCCGCTCATCAGCATCACGCCACGCGCCATCGAGACCTACCACCGATGGGGCAGTATTTAGGGGTGCGGAACCCCGAGGCCGGTCTTCTCCGGGTCGAGCGCGGTTCCTCGGACGTAGGGGTAAATACGCCGGGCTCCGTCGCGCACACATGCCGGAACCCGTCTCTCCTCCCGTGGAACTGTATGCCCGAGAGGAAGGCAGCGGACCGACCGTGGTTCTCCTCCACGGACTGGGCGGCGACCATCAGGTCTGGAACGACGTCATCCCGCTGCTCTCCGGCCAGTTCCGCGTGATCGCGCCCGACCTGCGGGGCCACGGGCGCTCCCCCGACGGCGAAGCCTCGCGGTTCTCCTTCGAGGAGCTCGAGGGAGACCTTCTCCAGCTCTTGGAGAGGCGAGGGATCCCGCGTTGCCATCTGGTCGGATTGAGCGCGGGAGGATTCCTCGCCCTGCGCATGGCCCTCGACCACCCATCTCGCCTGGCGAGCTTGACCGTCCTCGCAGCCTCCGCCCGGTGCGACCCCCACACGAAAGAGGTCTGCGAGAACTGGACGAAGACGTACGAGACTGAGGGACGCGATGCATTGTTGCTCCTTCTCGTCAAGGACCTGTACTACCCCGATTGGATTGAAGCGCACCTCGACTACCTCGACCAGTTGCGGACCCGCTTCGATGAACGTTCCTTCCGGGCCGTCGCGCGGTGGGGGCGGGCCATCCAGAGTTTCGACCTCCGGGGCCGGCTCCTGCGCATCCGGATCCCGACGCTGATCATCCAAGCCATGGACGATCGGGTCGTCGACGGCTCGCACGGCCGTTTCCTGCGGCAGTCGATTCCGGGCTCGGAGCTCCGCCTCTTCCGGGACACGGGTCACATGATCCCGGTGGAGCGCTCGGCCGAAACCGCGGAGGCGATCTCGGGGTTCCTCCACACGTTCGCGAGCGCTTCCGGAGGCGCGGGTCCGATCCCGCCGTCGCCGTAGCGCGGAGCGGCTTTGAAACCGGATCGGTCACGGCATCGCCGGACCGATGGGGCTTCTCCCTGACCGTCCGCTCCTCTCGTGCGCCCCGGCGCTACCCGGGGAGTCGAGGAGAATCATCGCATCATGGGCCAGGGCGTCGGGGTCAAGCACGAGACCCCCCAGCGATGAGTTCGACGTGGGGGTGACCCACTCCCTCAACGCGGTTCGACAGATGTTCAGTCCGGCGTTCAGCTGACGGTCGCACCGCCAACCGCACCGCCCGCACACGAACACCCGGCCCACCCTGTTTCGGCGTTCTTTCACTTCGCCACATCTCGGGCAGGTCTTCGACGTATACCGTGGGTTCACTCGGATGATCGGGACTCCCCGTTCCTCCGCCTTATACTCGATCTGGCGATGGAGTTCCCGCTGGGGCCAAGAGGAGAGACGGCGGCGCAGACGGCGGCTGCGACCGCCTCCCCTCGGAAGATGGAGGTCCTCCAAGATGATCGCCGCTTGTCGCCGGCGTGACGTCTCCACGAGGCCTTTGCTGACGAGGTGAAGGAGTTGCGAAACTCGCGCGTGCTCCCTTCGGCCCTCCCGCCCGCCCAGTCGCCGACCGACCCTTCGGTCGTGGGCCTTCTTCCTTCCGAGTTTCCTCCGACTAACGAAGTGTCGGTGTTGGATGCGGGAGACTTCGGGGTAGGGAACCGTGACCGGAACCGCTCGTCTCGAGGATAGCGCCACCCCATCGAGCGATCGCTCGTTCGTATCGAGAGCGAGAACGGTCTTCGGAGGGTACGGTTCGGGCACCGCCCGCTCGATGATCAGAACCGCTCGGCCGAGAGTGAGCCTCAGTTGCTTCAGCTCCCCCCGCTCGAGGGTCGCCCGGTGGTGGTCGGAGAGCCGAATGTCGAAGCCGGCCCATTCACCGTTCCGCAGGGAGAGGCGTACGTGACCCGTGGAAGGATCGAGATGGAACGTGGCGTCGTCGGCGTGCAGGAAGGGGCGGAGGCAGTAGGGGACTCTTCCGGTAACCCCTTTGCGTAGCCTTCGTCGGTGGCCCTTGTCCAAAGAGAGGGCGAGCTCCATCGCCCGGCGCGCATGAGAACCGTTTACGCGGTACTCCCGAGCGAGAGTCTCGCTGTACTTGTTCAGAGACCCCCGCGCGGTAAGGTTCTTCTCAAGCGCCTCTCGGATGCCCCGGTTGACCATCAGCCGGAAGTCCCGCATCAAAGCGAGGATCGGGACTGGAAGTGGGCTGCCGAGTCGGCAAACCAGTCCCCGGTGGACCACGGGCATGAGGAGTCGATGCGCGAGGGGGGTGGTTAAGCCAACCCAAAAGCGCGAGCATATTTCACATCCGGTTTCAAAGCAGCGCAGAGCGCGGAGGTTAAGGCCCGGGTCGCCCTCCCGAGCGACAGCACCGATGGCGAACCCCGTTCCCCCCGAAGTGGAGGCAAGACTCCGCGGATTGGAGCGCGAGATCCAAGCGCTTAAGGACCGGATCGTCGACCTCGAGAAGTCCGCGGCCGAGCGCGGGGAGCACCCGGTCGATCAGAAGGTCGTCCGTTCCAAGGTCACGTACGACTGGCAAGCGTGAGCGCGACCGGCAGCACAGCACCTGCCTCCGAGCCCCCTCGCGACCGCATCCGTGCCCTCCTCGAGCGGTTTCCCACCGTCGCGCCCC
Organism: uncultured Thermoplasmata archaeon; assembly: GCA_963838955.1. Classification (GTDB taxonomy): domain Archaea; phylum Thermoplasmatota; class Thermoplasmata; order Lutacidiplasmatales; family UBA184; genus Lutacidiplasma. The sequence continues at coordinate 349,763 of CAWISZ010000005.1, forward strand.
CGACTCCGTTAGCGGGAGCGGCCGTGTTGATCGTGCTCCGCGAGGGCGCGCGCGAGATCGAGACCCTTCTCATCGAGCGTTCGAATCGCCCGGACGATCTGGCCTCGGGCCAGATCGCGCTGCCGGGAGGTCACGTGCAGGCCGGCGATCGATCCCTCGCCGAAACGGCTCTGCGAGAATGCGCGGAGGAGGTCGGGATCCGGCCCGGCGATCTGCGATCGGTGCCGCGGTTCGTCGGGATCGAGACCGCGCGCGCCTATTCCATGGACGTGGCCGTCTTTGCGGCGGAACTCGGCTCACCGGCGCCGGGCCCGACCGTGTACAGTCCCGAGGAGGTCGCCAGCATCTTTTGGCTACCTCGTTCCGCGCTCGACCGATCGGAGCGCGTGATGCGACCGACCACGTTCGGGGCGATCGAGGTTCCCGCGGTGAGGTATGCGGACCACGTCCTCTGGGGGTTCACCCGTCGGCTGCTCCTCAACTTCTTCGGCCTTCCGATTGACTCCCAGGAAGAGCCCGCAGTCCGCGGCGCCCCTCCGGGCGCCGATCTGAGCGGAGCGCACTGGCCGGGGTAAGTACCCGCGAGACCCTTGTCGAAAGGATGCCGAAGGTCACCCTGACCTGTCCGCATTGCGGGGGACATTTCGAATACGATTTCGTTTGGGGCGCATCCCCAAGCGCGATCCGGCTGGGAACGAAACGGTACATGAAATGCCCGTTGTGCTCCCGGTGGGGCACCTTCGACCTGCGTGCGGACCGGCAACCGGCGGGAACGCTATCGCCCGAGACGCCTCCCACCTACAGCGATCGCCGGCTGGTCGTACGCCGACTCTCCTGGATCCTGGTGCCGATTGCGGTGATACTGATCTCGCTCATCTGGTCGACGAGCTACCCAAACTTCGTCCTGGGAATCGACATCGTGATGCTGGTCGTTCTCCTGCTCGTGATGGGCCTGCTGCTCGCCACCTCGCGGCTCCCTCGCACCCACTGACGGCCCCTTCGTCGGGATGCGCTGTCCACGCTACGGAGACGGCCCGCGCGAAGGTCGCTTTAAATACCTTTATATAACGGTCTAAATACTTCCAGCGCGAAACCATGGTCAAGATTCGCATCGAGAACGTTGTCGCATCGACCTCGTTGGGCGACGAGCTGGATCTGCAGTCGATCGCCCTCGGCCTCGACGGCGCCGAGTACGAGCCCGAACAGTTCCCCGGTCTGATCTATCGGCTCAAGCAGCCGAAGACGGCGATCCTGCTGTTCCGCTCCGGGAAGGTCGTCTGCACCGGCGCGAAGAGCATGAAGGAGGTCGAGGACTCGATCCACACCGTCGCGGCGCAGATCAAGAAGGGCGGGCAGAAGATCATCATGAAGCCCAAGATCGCGGTCCAGAACATCGTCGCGAGCTCGGATCTCGAAAGCGAGATCAATCTCAACGCGATCGCCGTCACGCTCGGTCTCGATCGGGTCGAGTACGAGCCCGAGCAGTTCCCCGGCTTGGTCTGCCGGATCCAGGACCCGCGCGTGGTCGTGCTTCTCTTCGGAAGCGGCAAGCTCGTCTGCACGGGGGCGCGCAAGCCCTCCGACGTCGAGGTCGCGGTCAAGAAGATCACCAAGGAGCTCCAGGGCGCCGGCCTCCTGCGCTAGGCCGCTCCGGGCCGGGAGGGACGCCGTGCCGTTCCCCTCCGATCTCCCGGTCGTTGACCACCACTGTCATCTGTCGCCGTCCGGCGAGGGAGTCGCGGCGGCGCGACGCTTTCGTTCCGCCGGAGGCACGCACCTCTTCCTCACCACTCAGAACTACGAAGGCCGCCCACCGAACTCGCTCTCGGACTACGCCCGCCAGTTCGAGGTCACGGAGGACCTGGCGCGCCGGATCCGTGAGGAGGTCGGAGTGTCGGTCTACTCCGTCGTCGCGCCGTACCCGATCGACCTCGTGCATGTCTCCACGACGATCGGCCTTCCGGCCGCTCTCGAGCTGCAGCGATCCGCGCTCGATCTCGCGGGACGATGGGTCCGCGAACGACGCGCGGTCGCGATCGGCGAGGTGGGTCGTCCCCACTTCGAGGTCGATGCGGCCACTCGAGCGGCCTGCGACGAGGCGTTCCACCACGCCCTCGAGGTGGCCCGGGACTCGGACTGCCCGGCCGTGGTCCACTGCGAGGATCTCGACGCGAACGGCTACCGAGAGATCGCGGCACTCGCCCGGGCCGCCCACCTCCCGGCGCATCGCTTGATCAAGCATTACGCGCGGCAGTACGTCGGCGAGACGGAGCGGGCGGGAGTCACGCCGTCGTTCCTCGCACGCCGGGAGTTGGTCGGTCGTGCCCTCGCGGACCCCGGCCCGTGGTTCCTCGAAACCGACTTCCTGGACGATCCGTCGCGCCCCGGCGCCGTGCTCGATCTGGCCACCGTGCCCCGGCGGGCGCACGCGATCGCGGAGCGCTCGCCCGAGTCCGCGGAACGGTTGCGCATCCCGTTCGTCGAATCGATCCGACGTGTGTATGGGTGGGCTCCCGAGGTCGGGAAGGGGAGAGCGCCATGATACGGGACGCCGTGCGGCGAGCGTGGTACGTGGCCTTCGAGGGGATCGATGGAGCTGGGAAGTCGACGGTCGTCCGCCGCGTCGCATCGCGTCTGCGCCGGGACGGACTCCGAGTGGTGACCCGCAAGGAGCCCGCATCCGCGGAACTCAACCGGAAGGCCCAGGCCGCAAGCGTGCAGGATCCGTGGACCGGGGCGGTGTACTTCACCCTCGACCGCTACCTCGCCCGAACGGACCTCGAACGCGACCTCCGCCACGCGTCCGTCGTGCTCAGCGACCGCTCCTACTGGTCGACCCTCGCCTATCAGGGGAGCGCGCTCGCTCCGGAGCGCCGACGGACTCTGGGTGCCCTCCAGTCGCAGGCCACCGTCGAGCCCGACCAGGTGATCCTCATCGACCTCGATCCGGCGGAGGCGATGCGCCGCGTCGGGTCCCGCGCCTCGGCGAAGAGCCCGCTCGAGCGGCGGCAGACCCTCCAGCGCGTCGCGCGCGCGTACCGCCGCTTCGCCCGTCAGAACGGCTGGCTCGTTCTCGACGCTCAACGCCCGGCTCGGGAGATCGCCGACGGGGCCGCCCGGTCGATCCGGGCCGAGCTCGCGGCCCGACACCGGATCCGGGCCCGGCGTCGAAGCTGATATCCTACCCAAGGTGACTTGCCCCTCACCAAGGAGGAAGACGTGGGTGCGATCCTCGTTCGGGAGGAGACCCTCGAACCGACGTTCCTTCCGCCGAAGCTCCCGCATCGGACGGCGGAGCTCGCATTGCTCACGCGCCGCTACCGCGAAGCGCTCTCCAAGGGCGTCCCGTTCCATCTCCTATTGACCGGAGGCGTGGGGAGCGGCAAGACCGCGCTCGCCAAGCGGCTCGCGACGGATCTCGAGCGCCTCGGCCGCATCGGGCCGGCTCCGGTCAAGGCGATCTACATCAACGCCTGGCGGCGGGCGAGCGATCGGACGATCGTGCTCGATCTGTTGCGCGCGGTCGATGTGTCGCTACCGGACCGGGGTACAGCCTTCCCGAGATGCTCGACGTCTTCGAGCAAGGGATCCGTCGCCATCCCCGACACCACCTCGTCATCCTGGACGAGGCGAGCGCGCTCGTCCGCCAGGAGACCAAGCTCGTCTACCTCCTCTCCCGCTCGGGAGAGGTCGGCCTCGGATCGATCTCGCTCGTCCTCATCGCGACCGAGGACCTGCTCCCGTACCTCGACCCCGCGAGCCGGTCGAGCTTCGGGGTCACGCACCGCCTGGCGCTCCCTCCGTACGACCGCGCGGCGCTGACGGACATCCTCGAGGCCCGCGCCGAGGTCGCGCTCGCTCCGGCCGGCTACACCCACGAAACACTGGAGCAGATCGCCCGCATCGCGGCGCCCAACGGGGACGCCCGGTTCGCGATCGAGCTCCTCGGGAGCGCCGCGCACGTTGCCGAGGAGGCCGGGCACCGGGCGATCTCCGCGGAGGACATCCGCGCGGCCAAGGGGTCGATCTACTCCACCGTCACGGAGACGCAGCTCGAAGGGCTCTCGATCAACGCGCTCACGGTGCTGCTCGCCGTCACGCGGACCCTCAAGGGCAAAGGGTCCTCGGTGCCGAGCCAGAAGCTGCGGACAGCTCACTCCGCCCTGCTGGAGGAGTTCCGCGAGCAGCCGATCAGCCGGACCACGTTCTGGCGCACTCTCAAGGAGCTCGAGCGCGACGGCCTCGTCACGCTCGACACGGGGCCCTCCGGAGCGTCCTCGAGCGTCGCCATGGACGAACTTCCCGCGAGCTACCTCGCGACGTTGATCGAAGAGCGGCTCGGCCACGGCCGGGTTCGCAAAGCCTAAACACGATATCCCGGTTCGACGCGACGTGTCCTCTCCCGCGTCGCCGGCGTCCTCGGTCGCGAACCCCGAGCAACGGCTTCCGGCCTGGATACGCACCCGCCCGCCCCAAGGGGCGCGGTACCCCGAGTTGCGTTCCATGCTGGACACGCTCCGGCTCGGAACGGTCTGCCGGGAGGCGCGGTGCCCGAACCTCTCGGAGTGCTGGTCGGCCGGCACGGCCACCCTGATGCTGCTCGGGACGGACTGCACGCGGCGCTGCGGGTTCTGTGCGGTCCGGACCCATTGGCCGCGGGGGGTGGTCGACCGGACCGAGCCCGCCCGCGTCGCCGAAGCGGTCGGGCGCACCGGTCTGCGCTACGTCGTACTGACCCAGGTCTGCCGGGACGATCTCGAGGACGGAGGAGCCGAGGTGCTCTCCGATACCGTCCGCCGGATCCGCGAACGAGCTCCCGCGACCCTCGTCGAGCTCCTCGTCGGGGACCTCGGTGGACGGGAAGAGGCGCTCGCGAAACTGTTCGACTACCCTCCGGACGTGCTCGCGCACAACATCGAGACCGTTCGGGAGCTCTCCCGCTCCGTCCGGGATCCCCGCGCCAGCTACGCGCGCTCCCTTGAGGTCCTCCGTCGCGCCCGGGCGATCGGGCCCGCCGGCCTCGTCACGAAGAGCTCGATCATGCTCGGCCTCGGGGAGAGCGAGGACGCGCTCGTGGAGACGATGCGCGATCTTCGCCGAGCCGAGGTCGATCTCCTCACGCTGGGGCAGTACCTCCGGCCGAGCCCGGAGCACGTCGCCGTAGCGCGCTACGTTCCCCCCGAAGAGTTCGACCGCTGGCGCGCGGTCGGACTCCAGAACGGCTTCGCCGGTGTCGAGGCGGGCCCGCTCGTGCGAAGTTCCTACCATGCGGAAGAGCTATACCGGCGCGCGCTCGCACGGCGGGGGGCGTGAGCCATGGCGAAGAAGGTCCGCGGGAAGCCCGGCACCGTGGAGGCGGAACCTCCGTTCGAGTTCCCGGTATTCGACGATCGGGCGTTCCTGAACCACGAGTACGAGATCACCCGCGGAATGCTCATCGCCGGAGGCGTTGCGGTGGCGCTCGGGATCGCCTGCTGGGGGATCAACTACGCGCTCTTCGCCTGGTGGGAGCTCCCGCCGGTCCTCGCCCTGATCGTCCTCATCACCCTGTACTCGATCGTCACCTGGATGCATCCCCGCGCCCGAATCTACACGAAGGGGGAGTGGGCCACGCTCTACGCGGTCGTCTTCTTCGGGTGGCTCGCGAGCTGGTTCCTGTTGCTCGATCTCGTCCCGGTGCCGCACTAGCGCGGACCGAGCCAAGGCAGGCGCTTTCCCAGAAGATCCGCGAGCGCCGCGTCGAGCTCGGCGGTCTCGGGTTGATCGGCCAAGGGTCGGACCTGGGTGCGTTCCGCCGCGGCCGGGCCGATGTCCTTCCCGAGCGACAGTCGTGGGAGCGCCGCCGCCAGCACGGCTTCGAGGTCGCGCTCGCTCCGTCGGACCTCGATGCCGAGACGCCCATCTTCGCGCACGTACGGCCCTTGGGAAACCGGGGCGCCCGGAGCCGTCCACTTCTCCATAAACGTGCCAACCCGGTCGAGACCTGCCGGAGGTCCGTCCTGCACGCGAACCGCGCTCAGCCGTCCGTGCGCCACCTCGACCAGGACGAGAAGTGCGCTGGGTCCGGCCGAGCACGCGGAGCCGAGCACTTCGAACCCCGCACGGGCCGCTTCCTCGGCGATCGCGCGTTCCGCCTTGCGCAGCTGGGGGTAGAGCGTATCGTCGACGAGCGCCGGACGGGGCACCTCCACCACCGATACGTGCGTCGCCCGACGGGCCACGCGTTCGAGCCCATCGGCCCGGGAGAGGGGTCTCGGTTTCGCCAGTTCGAACCACTCGTCAGCGGGCCGATCGAGGTACGCTGCCGCTCCCATGATGAAAAGCGCCAAGTTGCGCTGCGAGAGCGCGCTCGCGACGTTCCGGTTCGGATCGACCGCGTCCGGGAGGATCAGAGCCACGTCCGGAGGGAGCCGCGGAGGTTCCTTCCCCGGCGGGCAGAGGCGTACCGGGATCCGCCAGTTTCGGGCCCCTTCGAGGAGCGCGTGCAGGGTCCCGAACTGGAGAAGGACGAGCTCGACCAGGTAGCCGGAGAACCCCTCGGTCCGCGCCTCCGAGCCGTAGATCCCGAGCGACCGCAGGAACAGCTTCGCGAGACGGACCTCCGAGACGTTGGCGGGGGTCTGGTGCGCCCGGAGGAACTCGTCATGGAACGGGGTCCGGTCGACCGCGGTGAGCGGTTTCGATGGATCGGTGATGGCGTACCCCGGGACCACATCCACGGTGTAGCCCTGGAACTTCCCCCGAAGGTACGGGTGCTCGGCGTACTTGCGCTCGGGTTTGGTGAGGATCGCCTCGGCGAGCGCGAGACCCTCCACTTCGAGCTGCGCCCGTGGGAGCTCGGGCGGAAAGAGGAGGAAGAAGTCGATGTCCAGGCGGTCTCGCAGGAACGTTCCCCGCCCAGCGCTGCCCGCGACCAGGGCCCGCGCGAGCGGGCTCTTGCGGGTCTCGGCGGCGAGCTGGACGGCGCGGACGAGGTCGGCCCGTACCCGTGCCACGCGGACGAGCTCCTCCGGAGAGGGGGTGATCCGCTCACGGAACCGGGTCTCGATCCGCTGCGCCGCCGCCGAGGGAGACTCTCGGGAGCGACCGGCCGGCATGGTGGACCCGGGGAGCGTCCGCGCACTTGAAGGCTTGGTCCGGCGCGGCCGGAGCGCGGTACCGTTATCGGCCTCCGCGGCGCTATCAACATGGGGTCCCGGATCGATGGCTCATCTCGCTACGCTGTACGAGCCGCTCGCGGATCGCAAGGTCCGCTGTACGGCGTGCGCACGCTACTGCGTGATCCCCGCCGGATCGCACGGGTTCTGCTTCGTCCGCAAGAACGAGAACGGTCGCCTCGTCCTCCTGTCCTACGGGCGGGCCGCCGCCGTCCAGGTCGATCCGGTCGAGAAGAAGCCGCTCTCGCACTACCGGCCCGGTACCCGGGTCCTGGGGATCGGAACGGCCGGCTGCAATTGGCGCTGCCTGTACCGCCAGAACGCGGAGATCTCCCAGGAGCGCGACATCGTCGGCCGCGGGCTCTCCCCGCGCGAAGCGGTCAAGCTGGCGGAGCGCTTCGATTGCCAGGGGATCACCTTCACGTACAACGAGCCCACAATCTTCATCGAGTACGCGCTCGACATCGTGCGCGAGGCCCGGCAGGCGGGCCTCTATGCGAACTTCGTCACGAACGGTTACATGTCCCCCGAAGCCGTCCGCGTGATCGGGCCCCACCTCGATGCGGTCAGTGTGGACTTCAAGGGCAGCGGGGAGGCCGGATTCATGCGCAAGTACGTCGCCGCGAAGGGCGACGAGCCGATCCTCGAGACGATGGAGGGGCTCGCTCGTCACGGGATCCATGTCGAAGTGACCGACCTGATCGTGCCCGGCGTGGGAGACTCGCCCGAAGCGCTGCGCCGGCTCGCCCGGGAGGTCCGGGACCGGGTCGGACCGGACACGCCGTTCCACCTCTTGCGCTTCCACCCCGACTACAAGATGATGGACATCCCCAGCACGCCGGTGGCGACCCTGGAGGGCCTGCACGCGATCGCGGTCGCGGAAGGGCTTCGCTACGTGTACCTCGGCAACGTTTGGGACCACCCGCTCGAGCACACGTACTGCCCGAAGTGTCATGCCATCGCCGTCGAACGGTACGGGTTCACGATCCGTAGCTGGAACCTCGACGCGGAGAACCGGTGCCGGGGATGCGGGGAACACATCCCGATCGTGGGGCGGCCGCCCAAGGATTACGTGGCGACGTTCCCGATGCCGGTCGCCTAGGCCTCGGACGGGAAGGAGTGCCGGGGCCAGGATTTGAACCTGGGTACTCCTGCGAGAGCAGATCTTGAGTCTGCCGCCTTTGGCCGCTCGGCTACCCCGGCAGCACCCGGGAGACCAGCGTTCGAGGCTTATTCGGGTTCCGATTCGTCTTCGAGGGAATCGGTTTCGTCCCCGGTGTCGAGGATCGCCACCTCGGCCCCCTGCTCGCGTGGGGTACCGTCCGCGGGAATCTCTGCCGTCCGGCCCGCGGCGGTCCGCGGGGTGCGCACCATGGTCCGCCGCTTCCGACCGCAGCGCAGGCAGGTGCGGAGGCGGCGCCCCGATCTCAGCCGGGTGCGGACGGTGCGACCCTCGATCCAGTAGGCCGAGCAACCGCGGCAGTACAGCTCCCGGAGCTCCGGGTCGAGGCGGACGTTGTACCGGGCTCCGACCTGGCGCGCCAGCTTGACGTATCGGTCGCTCAGGTCCGGATGCCCCGCGAGGGCCTCGCGTTCGGCGAGGTGGAAGAGATCGTGAACCCGCTCCTGGGCAATGCGCACCATCGTGCCGGTCCGGCGGCCTCTGCGGCCGGCGCGACGGACGGTCACTGCGGACTCTGGCATACGGGGCAGTACACCGCGGCCGGCGAGATCCGGGTCTGGCAACGAACGCACGGTTTGCCCGGGGCGGGATAGGCGCCGGGGGTGGCCGGCCAGGCCGGAGGAAACGGAGGAGCGGTCGGGGGTGGCATGGGCATCGGAACGAACGGTGGCGGGGGAGAGGCGGAAGGTGCGGGGACGGAAGGCGCGAGACGCGCCGCGCTCATCCCCCCCACCGAGCGCTCGTCCTGCGGAAGGGTCCAGCCGCACTTCGTGCAGAACAGCGCGCCCTCGTCCGCGAGCGTCCCGCAATGCAGACAGACGGGCATCGCCTCGGCAAAGTATATGGGATATATCACCGTCAGGGAGCTCGTTGACTCGGTGTGTGGCGCTCGTAACCCGGGATTCCGCGCTCTACGCGGAGATGGCGGGTACGTTGCGCGAGCGCCGACTCCCTTCGATCAGCTTGTTCCCCGGGCAACGCATCCCCGAGCGTGTCGCCGTCGTGCTGACGACCCCGGCGGAGGTCGGCGAGATCGCGCATGCGCACATCCTTGCGGTGACCGAGGACGGCGATCGCCCGTCGCTCTGGGCGGCGGTCCTCCACGCCCTGCGGGTCCAGGATTCCCGAGGAGGGCTCATCGTGGGGATCGATCCCGGACCGCGTCCCGGCTACGCCATCGTCTCCGGTGGGACGTGCATCGGCCAGGGGGTGCTCGATGCGCCGAGCGATGGAGCGGAGTTCGCAAGCCACTTACGCCGCCGCTTCACCTCCCGGTCGATCCTGTTCCGGGTCGGGAGCGGAGATCCGCCCTCGCGCAACCGACTCGTGAACGATCTCCTCGCCTCCGGTCGCGCCGTCGAGCTCGTGGACGAGCAAGGTACCACGCCGCGCGGCACGCGACGCCCGCGCGACATGGTGGCGGCGCGAAGGATCGCGGAGACGCCCGGTCGGCCCGTCCGGGGCCGACTGACGCTCCGCCCGACCGCCGGGGCGATCGCGGACGTCCAGCGGCTCAGCCGCATCGGGAGCGACGGGCGGGTCACGATCCCGCGGAGTGCCGCGCATCGCGTGCTCTGCGGCGAGCTGACGCTTTCCCAGGCGGTGGCGGAAGCGCTCGGCGCTCGAGGCGCCCCCGCGATCGAGAACCCTCGAGAACGCACTTCCGTGCTTCACGAACCGCTTTAACGCCCGTAGAGGTCGTGTCGTCCGTGCCGCTCTCGCCGGAGGTCCTCGTGCGGGCCCGCCGTCTCGCCCTGGAGAATGCGATCGTCCACGGCGGGCTGCCACGCACCGGCCCCATCGTGGCGCGTCTCCTCGGCACCGACCCGAGCCTGCGTCGCGAGGCCCCCGCGGTCCAGGCCGCCGTCGAGGCGGTGATTCAGGAGATCGCGTCGCAATCGCCCGATGCTCGAGAGGCGGCGCTCGCGACCCTGGGAGGAGCCGAGGCCAGCACCCCGCGCCCCGTGGCTTCCGAGGAAGGCACGTTTCCCGATCTCATCGGGGCGGTCCGGGGAAAGGTGGTACTGCGCATGGCCCCGTTCCCGAGCGGCAGCCTGCACATCGGGAACGCGCGGATGCTGTTCGTCAACGAGTACTACCGTCGAAAGTACGACGGCCGTCTCTTGCTCGTATTCGACGACACCGTCGGCTCCCAGGAAAAGCAGGTCGATCTCGAAGCATTCGACCTGATCCTCGGAGATCTCGAACTCGCGGGGATCCGGCCGGATGCGGTCTACTACAAGTCCGACCGGATCGACAAGTTCTACCCCTGGGCCCGCCGCGTCATCGAACGCGGCGGCGCGTACGTATGCATCTGTCCGGCCGAGACCCTCCGAGAGAACCGCGAAGCGGGTCGGGCATGTGCCGAGCGCCTGCAGACCGTCGAGCAGACCCTCGAGCTCTGGGAGCGGATGCTCTCGGGCGGGTTCGCGCAGGGAGAAGCCGTGCTGCGGCTGCGTACGGACATCCAGGACCCCGATCCCGCGTTCCGGGACCGGGTGCTGTTCCGCATCTACGAGCAGGCGCACCCTCGCGTGGGTCACAAGTATCGCGTCTGGCCAATGCTCGAGTTCTCCTGGGCGGCGGACGACGTCGAGCTCGGGGTCACTCACGTGCTCCGCGGGAAGGACCTCGTGATGGAGGACCGGATGCAGCAGTTCGTTTGGAAGCTCCTCGAGATCCAGGGCCCTCCCTTCCTTCACTGGGGCCTGTTGCGGGTGCGCGAGGCGAAGATCTCCAAGAGCAAGTCCTACCGCGAGGTCAAGAGCGGCCTCTACGACGGCTGGGCCGACCCCCGCAGCTGGTCGCTGCGTTCGCTCGACCGACGCGGGATCTCGATGGAGGCGTGCCGCCGCTTCACGCTCTCCTTCGGGATGTCGCTCGCCGACATCGAAGTCCCCGCCGAGACGCTCTACGCAGAGAATCGCAAGCTGATCGACCCCACGACGCCCCGGCGGGCCTTCGTGGCCGATCCGGTCCGGGTCGACGTGGAGGACTACCCGGAGGACCTTCGAACGGTCGAGCTCCCGAACCACCCGGATCGCACCGAGCTCGGCGTGCGCACGGTGCCCGCAGGACCGTCCTTCTACCTCGCTCGGACCGATCTCGAGACGCGGCTCGGCCTCGAGGTCCGGCTCAAGGACCTGTTGAACGTTCAACTGCCCGAGCGCCTCGCCTCCGGTGCACCTCATCTCTCCGCCCGATTCACGACCCGGGAGAACAAACGGATCCCGCGGCTGCAGTGGGTCGGTGCCGAGGGAGCGACCCCGGTCGATATCCTCGAGATCGATGGGACCCACCGCACCGGCACCGGCGAGCGAGCGCTCGCGGACGCGGCTCCGAGAGATATCGTTCAGTTCGAGCGCGTCGGCTTCGTCCGCTTCGAGAGCGACTGGACCTCCGAATCGCGTCCCCTGCGGGTCGTGTTCTCTCACGGGTAGTCGCGAACCTTTGCGCGAACCTTTGATAGGCGGGGCGCCCTCTGCGGAATCCGGATACCATGCGCTTCCTCCACACCTCGATCACCGTACGGAACATGGACGAGAGCCTCGCCTTTTACATGGGGGTGCTCGGCCTCGAGTTCGAACGCCGACGCCCGATCCCGGAGAACCATGCTGAGATCGCCTTCGTGCGGGATCCACTCTCCGACGCGCGGGTCGAGCTCACCTATTGGGAGGGCAAGAACACGATCGATCCCGGCGAGCAGCTCGACCATCTCGCCTTCCAGGTCCCCGACCTCGATCCGTTCCTCGCCCGCGTCCGTGCCGCCGGAGTACGGGTTGCGAAGGAACCGTATCGCCTCCAGGGCGGATCGGGCCGGATCGCGTTCATCCTCGATCCGAACGATGTCTGGATCGAACTGATCGAGCGAGCTGCACCGCCGTCGTAGCCTCGTGAGCGACGCGACCTCCTCCGATCTGGGGCGACCCGAAGCTCGTCCCCTCCTGGCCGTCTTCGGGGCGACGTTCTTCATTCGATTTGCCTTCGGCATCACGACCGCCATCTTCGCGAGCTACCTCCTTGGTCAATCGCAGGGGCTCGGCGGCGCCGCGCTCGGCACGGTCGGGCTCGTCATCGCGATGAGTCCGATCGGGGAGTTCACGACCGTGCTGTTCTCGGGCGCGGCGGCCGATCGCTGGGGCCGCTGGCAGATCCTCGTGGCCGGAATGGGCGCCGCGGCGATCCTCACCGCGCTCGTCTCCACGACCCGCTCGCCGATCGCGCTCGGCGCGATCAATCTCTCCTTCGGGGTGGCGAGCGGTGCGATCCTCGCCTCCAGCCTTGCTCTCGTGGCCGACGCTTCGGGCCCGGAGGAGCGGGGCTTGGAGATGGGTCGCTTCGACGCGATGAACCTCTCCGGGTGGGTGCTCGGCTTCGCCTTCGGACTCGCCGCTCTCACCACGCTTCCGAACTCGGCGCTCGGAGCGACCTTCCTCCTCAGTGCGGCCGTGCTGGTGGCCGGGGTCCTCTTCATCCTCCTGGCCATCCGCGGCCACGCCCCCTGGAGCTCGCGCCGGCCTCGGATACCCCGTCTCCTCGCCCAGGCGCTCCGTCGCCCGGAGGTTTGGTGGGTGACGCTCCCCTGGCTCACCATCTACATGCTGATCGGCACGGCGCTCGCATTCCTCGGCGCGAGCTCCGGAGCGGTCGGCATCCCCCCGATCTATCTCGCCCTGGTGATCGGGGTCGGCGGCATTCTGCTCGTGTTCACCCAACCGACCTTCGGGCGCTGGTCGGACCGTTTCGGAAGGATCCGGCTTCTAGGGGTCGGGACCACGGGCTTCGTGGTGGTGATGGTTGCGGCCGCACTCATCGCATCGTACGGTGCCCTGCCCATCCTCCTCGCCGTCGCCGGGATCGGGGTGGTGGGAGCGTTGGCGTACGGTCCGGCAGCCCTCGCGGCGCTGACCGATCTGAGCGCATCGCTCACCCGCGCGACCACGATGGCGATCTATTCGCTGACGATCTCCCTCGGGATGGTTCTCGGGCTCGTCGTCTCGACGACCCTGTACGACGTGCTCGGGACCCTGGGCCTCGATCTGTTCTTCGGCGGGATCTCGGCCGCTCTCGTCGCGATGACCCTTTTCCAGTGGCAGCGGATCGGATCCGGTGCGCTGAAGCTCACGACTCCGGCTCGATGACGATGTGCCGGAGCTGCGGATAGGTCTGCCGCAGGCCGAGGGAGATCCGATCGATCGCCGCCTCGATCTGGTCGGTGGTCATCCCGTCCGGGAAGTTGATCCTGAGCGCGACGAGCACGTCGTCCGGCCCGAGCATCATCGACTGGAGACCGCGCACCTTCTGGACCGATGCGTCCCGTTCGATGAACGCGAAGATCGCGCGCGCGACCGAGGGAGGGATCGATTTGCCGATGAGGAGCTCTCGGCTCTCCGCCGTGAGGACGAATCCGGTCCCGATCAGCATCGCGCCGACGATCGCCGCGGCGACGCCATCGGCGGCGTTGGCGTGGAACCCCGCGACCACGAGGATCCCCGTGAACGCTACGACGCTGCCTCCGACGCTGACGAGATCCTGGTAGAAGATCGCCTTGAGGCCGAGATGGGAGGATTCCATCAGAGTCGCCACGGTCTCCTGGGAGACGCGCAGTTCCCTCAGCGTGATGTAGATCCCGCCCAGGCTCCCGACGATCGATAGCCCGACCACCGCGAGCGCGGCGTTGATCTGGGTGATCGGTCCCGGGGAGAGGATCTGTTCGACCCCCGTGACCAGCACGAGCACCCCGGCGACGCTGAACGTCACGAGCGAAGCGACGAACGCCCAGAAGAAGCGCTCCTTTCCGAACCCGAACGGGTGTTCGTGGGTGGCCCGTCGTTGGGAGGCGTAGGTGCCCCACAGGAGGAGCAGCGCTCCCACCAGGTCCGTGACCGAATAGATCGCCTGCGAGAGCACCGCTCGACTTCCGCTCGGGATGGCGACGTACAGGTTAGCCCCAAACAGGACGGCGTTCAGGACGATCGTTCCGACGATGATGACCTGCGGTCGCATCCTGGACCGGTGGGTTCTCCGACAGACCGGTGCCCGGGCTCAAGACGACGTGGATTATGAGCGTGTGCCCGGACCTTCCCGAGGGACCGGGAGCTCCCCGCAACGCGGGAGACCAACCGTTAAATCGCGGTGTCCCGTGCTCGATATCGAGAGGGTTCGCATGCCGAGTTCGCAGGGCCGTGCCTCCCACGGAACGCGCCTAAGGACGGGATCGGGAACACGAGCGCGCACCCCGCGGTTCCCGTTCTCCCGGCTGAGCCTCTCCCCGGGAAAGCGGGCTCGCCTGAAGCGGATGCTCTACACCTACGGTCCCGGTGGGGGGACGATGCTGGTCCTCCCGATCGACCAGGGGCTCGAACACGGCCCGGCCGACTTCTTCGCGAACCCCGCCGCCGAAGACCCGGAGTACCAGTTCCAGCTGGCGACCGAGGGGAAGTTCAGCGCCATCGCGCTGCACATCGGCCTCGCCCAGCGCTACTTCGCCGAGTACGCCGGCGATATCCCGCTCATCCTGAAGCTCAACGGGAAGACGAACCTCCCGCCCGATTCCGAGCCCTTTAGCCCGCTCACGGGGACCGTCGAGGACGCCGTCCGAGTGGGGGCCGACGCGGTGGGCTACACCGTCTACGTGGGCTCGGCCGCCCAGGACCGGGACTTCCTGCAGTTCCACCAGGTCCGGGCCGACGCCGATCGGCTCGGCATGCCCGTCATCGTCTGGGCCTATCCCCGGGGCGACGCCGTCACCCAAAAGGGGGGAAAGGAGAGCCTCTACGCGATCGACTACGCCGCGCGGACGGCGCTCGAGCTCGGCGCGGATATCGTCAAGGTGAACTTCCCGATCCGATCGGAGAAGGACAAGGCAAGCCCGCCGCCGTACAACACGCTGAACCTCTCCGCCGAGGACGCCTTCCGCAAGGTCGTGCACAGCGCCGGACGGGCGATGGTCCTCGTCTCGGGCGGGGAGAAGGTCTCGGACGCCGAGCTCCTCCAGAAGGTCCGCGACTCCATGGACGCCGGGGCGACGGGGATCATCTTCGGCCGAAATCTCTGGCAGCGCCCGAAGGCGGATGCGCTAGCGATCACCCGCGAGCTGCATGCGATATTCCGAGAGTACGCCCAACCCGTCCGCTAGCGGGACTCCCACGCTCTGGTTGCTCGTGGTCGGGGACGATCACCCGCGAGCCTGCACCGGGCGCCGTCTCCTTCGGCACGGCCTCGCCCGTCCGGCGCCGGCCCAGCGAGCGATCCGGCCGCATCCGGTCGTCCTCGATCCCTTCGCCCCCGATCCGTTGAGCGCTCGTGACCGGGTCACGGCCCTCCGGGGCGGGATCCTGGGGGTCGATTGCTCCTGGAACCTCCTGGGGGAACGCGGCGCCTACTTGGCCGCTCCCAGTCTGGGTTCCAAGCGTTCGGGCCACCGCCGACTTCCGTTCCTGATGGCCACCAACCCCCAGCATTTCGGCCGGATCGGGGAGCTGAACACGGCGGAAGCGCTTGCCGCGGCCCTGTTCGTCCTAGGGTTCGAGACCGCCGCTCACCGCCTCTTGGATGGGTTCGCGGGGGGTCGAAGCTTCTTCGAGGTGAATCGGATACGTCTGGACGCCTACCGGGGTCGTACGGACCCCTCCGAGATGCGATCCGCCGAGCGGGCGGTCTTCTCCGCCTGAGGGCCGTGGTCGGAAGCTACGGGCTATGCCAGAACATGGGTTCAAAAGCTTGGCGGGCGACTCTATGGCGGGTTCCGGTCAACTCCCATAAGAATATAGTGATATGAAGTAAAATGTAGAGTAAATGAGATTACTATATACCCCCCGGAGGGGTCCTCGATTCGATGACGCAAGAGTCGAAGACGGGGAAGGGAGCGCGCCGGCGCGTGTCTCCGAAAGGCCCCGCCGTGCCGCCCGATTTCCCGGAAGAGGATGAGCCCATCTCGACCGCCCCGGTCGTGTTCACATCGAGGTCGATCGAGCTCGACCAAGATTTTCTGCCCGAACATTTCTTCCGCGAGCTGGTCGGAGCGTATCTGTCGGGAGCCGACGAGATTGTAGTCCTCCAACGCGGAGGGATCCGCGCCGCTTCCCGGTCCGTCGTAGCCGCGTTTGTCGCCCGCATCGGCGGCTACCCGGCCTGCGAGGAACGACGCGGCCGACTCGTTCTCTGGAACCTCGGGGACCTATCCCCGACCGACCTGCCGGCGCTTACCAAGCGCCTCGGCGCACGCGCACTCGAGTTGCTTCAACGCTCGGGAGACGCCCGTGCCCAGAGTCTGTCCGAGGCCGACTGGGACTCGCTCGACGACCCCATCGATCGCGCGGCCTGGGAGGTTCACCGCGTGGTCGAGCGCTCGTGCCGGGTCGGCGGACCGGACCACAACCCCGGGGTGAACGTCCTCGGTTGGCTCGAGGCGGCCCGCGCCCTCGAGCGGATCGCCGACCACGCGGTACTCATCGGGGTGAACGGCGCCCGGTGGCGGGCAACCCGTCCGTCCGAGAGTCAGCTCGCACTGCTCGCTGACTTCCATCTCCGTGCGGTCGAATACGTTCGATCCGTGCTCGAAGTGCTCTCGCACCAGCGCGCGGATCAGGCGAACTCGTTGATCGATTTCGGAGGCGCGCTCCGGGAGACCGTTCGAACCTTGGTCGACCGCCTGATCCCCGTGCGGGACCCGGTTGAGGCGCACTCCCCTGCCGCCATTGTTCCGCTCAGCTGGATGTTGCACTCCCTCGAACGGACGGCGGCCTACGGCCAGGACCTCGCGGAGGTCGTCCTCGACTACGCGGGTGCGAGCGTCCACCGCCCGATACCGCAGACGGCGGTAGTCGGGCCTGTTTCCTTGCCATGAAGAGCGAAGGAGGAAGCGAAGGAAGATGAGCGGACAGCCGATGGGGTCGAACACGCCGAACACACCGCAGATCGCGCGGAGGGGCCGAAGCCGAGGGGCCCTCTACGCCGTGGTCGCGGTGGTCATCGTGGTGGTCGTCGTACTCGCCGTAGGGGCGAGTGCGGGCTGGTTCACTTCGAGTTCGAGCAAGGCGACCGGGAACTGCAGTGCGAATCTGAAAGGGGCGGGGTCGACTCTCGTCGCTCCTCTCATGTTCTATTGGGCGACCACGTACACCGCCTCGAATCCCAACTACGGAACGGTGAACTACGCATCGGTCGGTAGCGGTGCCGGGATCAACGATATCGGAGCCAAGACGGTCGATTACGGGGCAAGCGATGCTCCGCTGAACGCCGCTCAGACCGCCGCCAATCCGGGTCTGGTAACGATCCCGGAGTCGGCCGGCGCCGTGGTCCCGATCTACAACCTTCCGGGGGTCGGCAACCTCCACTTCACCGGAGCCCTTCTGGCCCAGATCTACCTCGGTCAGATCACGAACTGGAACAACACGGTCCTCCAAGGACTCAACCCGACGGCGCATCTGCCGACGGCGACCATCGGTGTAGTCCACCGGTCGGACGGGAGTGGTACCACGTTCATCTGGACGACCTACCTCTCGTTGGAGAGTTCGACGTGGGCGAGCCAGGTAGGCCGGGGTACTGCGGTCAGTTGGCCCACTGGAACGGGTGAGTCGGGGAACGCAGGGGTCGCGGGATACGTGAAGAACGCCCCGGATTCGCTCGGCTACGTGGATCTAAACTACGCGCTGACCACGGGCGGCGTGACGTCCGGTCTCGTTCAGAACCCGAGCGGTAACTTCATCTTTGCCACGGTAAACAACACTGCGTCGGCAATCGCCGATTCGCATCTTACGTTGCCCTCGGGCTCAGCCAGTTGGTACAACGTTTCGGTGCTCAACGCCCCGGGAGCGGGCGACTATCCGATTAGCTCGTTGACGTACATGTTTGTGTACCAAAGTCTGAGTGGAGCCTACCCCACGTACACGCAGACGCAAGCCGATAGCTTGGTGAACTTCATTCACTGGGTTTTGACCACGGGGCAGAGCTACTCCGCACAGCTGTACTACGTGCCGCTACCGGCGGCTATCATCGCCGTCGACATGACCACACTCGGAACGATCACCTTCAACGGTGCTGCACCGCCCATGTGCACGTAAAGGGGATAGAGGAAGTCGCTGTCCCGAGCTTTAGGTAGCTGTGGCGAACCCATTCCAACCAGTCGCCGCCCGGGATCATCCCCGAGCCTGGCGGCGACTGGGCGACATTATTTTTGGGGTGCTGACCGGAGTAGGAGGCATCATCATCCTTGTACTCGTCGCGCTGATCGCCATCCTCCTGTACCATTCCTCCCTTTTGTCCATCCAGACGTTCGGACCCCAGTTCTTCTGGACCTCCACCTGGAACCCGATCACCAACGTCTACGGGGTCGTACCGTTCGTCGCGGGGACGCTGATCACGAGCTCTATCGCCCTCCTCATCGGGGTGCCCCTCGCCCTCGGTTCGGCGATCTTCATCACGACGCGAGCACCGGGATGGCTACGCGGTCCGGTGGGGATGGTCATCGAGCTCCTCGCCGCGATCCCTTCGGTCGTTTTCGGATTGTGGGCGCTGTACGTGGTGGTGCCGTGGATGCGGGAGAGCGTGGACCCGCTGCTCGCGAAGTACTTGGGCTGGACGGGATTGTTCGGGGGAACGGCCACGGGCCAAGATGTCCTCACGGCCGGAGTCGTCTTGGCCATCATGGTGATTCCGACCATCTCGGCCATCAGCCGCGAGACGATGGCGGCCGTTCCCCCCGCTCAGCACGAGGCGGCGCTCAGTCTGGGAGCGACCGACTGGGAGGCGACGCGCCGCGCGACCATCCCGTACGCCCGACTCGGGATTTTCGGCGCCGTCATCCTCGGTCTGGGTCGCGCGCTGGGGGAGACGATGGCCGTCACGATGACGATCGGGAATGCGAACGTGGTCCCGACCTCTCTCTTCTCGCAGGGTGCATCGATTGCCAGCCTGGTGGCCAACGAGTTTCCGTCCGCGACGAGCCCCCTCGAGTATTCGGCGATATTCGAAGCGGCCCTAGTGCTTCTCGTCATTTCGATCGCGGTCAACGTCGTGGCTCGGCTCATGGTCTGGAAGGTCCTGAAGGTGCACGGAGCTACGGCCGAATGAGCGGCGATCACTTGGTCCGCCGAAAGGTTTGGAGCCATCTGATCACGATTCTGGCAGGGCTTACCGTCATCGCCGTACTGGTTCCGCTCGCGAGCATCATCTACGAGGCGTTCCTGCAGGGCGGGGCGGTGCTCTCCTTCTCGTTCCTCGTGTCCAATCCTCCCCTCCCCTGCTCGAATATTCCCGGATCCAACTGCGCGGTTGGGGGAATCGGACCCGCGCTCCAAGGGACCATCATCTTGGTCGCCATCGCCGGTGCGATCTCGATCGTGATCGGAGTCGCGGCCGCCATCTTTGCGGTGGAGTACCCGACCCGGGGGCTGGGCCGGGCGATCAGCTTCACCGCCGACGTCCTCACCGGTCTTCCTTCGATCATCGCCGGCTTGGTCATCTACTCCTATCTGGTGTTGTACTACCCCCAGATCGTCTTCAGCGCGATCTCCGGTACACTCGCACTGTCGATCATCATGATTCCAATCGTGACCCGCACGTGCGAAGAGGCGCTGCGGACGGTCCCCCATTCGGTTCGCGAGGCGGCCCTCGCGCTCGGGATCCCGAAGTGGCGAGCCAGCCTGCAGATCGTGCTCATTGCGGCTCTCCCGGGAGTTCTCACGGGGGCGCTCCTCGCGGTAATGCGCGGTGCGGGGGAGGCCGCGCCCCTTCTCTTCACTGCGTTCGGCAGTTCGGTCGGCTTCCAGGGGCTCAATCAACCGATCGCGGCGGTGCCCCTCATGATCTACGAGTTCGCGCTGTCCCCGTACAGCAACTGGGTGGCCCTCGCCTGGGGTGCGGCGCTCGTCCTCATTATCTTGATACTGGTGACCAGCGTCATCTCGCGACTGGTAATCCTTCGAATGACCCGCCGCATGAAGGGGGAGTAGCCGCATGGCCAACAACACCAAGGTACGAGTCGAATCGTTATCGGCGTGGTACGGTCAGCGCCGGGCCATCGAAGACATCTCCATCGACTTCCCCGAGCGAGCGGTGACGGCGATCATCGGACCGTCCGGGTGCGGAAAGTCGACGTTCATTCGGTGCCTGAACCGGATGCATGAAACCATCCCGAAGGCGCGGGCCGAGGGCCGGGTGCTCCTCGACGGTGAGAACATCTACGATCTCGACCCGGTTCGCATTCGCCGGCGCGTCGGGATGGTGTTCCAGCGACCGAACCCCTTCGTCACGATGTCGATCTATGGGAACGTGAGTGCGGCGCTACGATTCGGGGGAGGGTGGCATTCTCGGGACGTCGTCGATAAGGCCGTGGTCCACAGCCTTCAGCGTGCCGCCCTGTGGGACGAGGTCAAGGATCGACTCGACGCGCCGTCCATGTCCCTTTCGGGCGGGCAGCAGCAGCGCCTGTGCATCGCGCGGGCCCTTGCAGCCGATCCCGAGGTCCTCCTGCTGGACGAACCGTGCTCGGCCCTGGACCCGACGGCGACCGCGAAGATCGAAAATCTCGCGACGGCCCTGACCGATCAGTACACGGTGATCATCGTAACGCACAACATGCAGCAGGCCGCGCGGGTAGCCGACTATACGGCGTTTCTCTATCTCGGGCGACTGGTCGAGTTCGGCCCGACAGAGGAGCTGTTCGAGCGGCCCAAAGTCAAGCTGACCGAGGATTACATCACAGGAAGGTTTGGATGAACGAAGAGGGAGACCTGCCCGGAGAGGAGCACCCGGGCCACGACCTAGAGGTGAAACACATGAAGGAGCAGGCCGTAGAAATGGGCCAGTGGGCGCTCGGAATGGTCCACGATGGATGGATGGCGTTCGAGCGAGGAGATCTCGCGCTCGCCCAGGCCGTCATCGACCGCGACGGCCGTCTCGACCGCTACGATCAGGACGTCGAGCGCGAAGCGGTCGGATTCCTCGTCAAAGTCCAGCCGATGGGACGGGATCTCCGAGAGGCTACGGCGGTCCTCAAGGCCATCACCTACCTCGACCGGATCGGGCGCTACGGGTTCGACATCGCCTGGCTCACGTCGCCCGAGGGGGCGTACGACAAGGACGAGTTGCGCGAGCTCCTTCGATCGATGGATGCCCTCGCGGAGGAGATGGTCGCAAAATCGCTCGAAGCTCTTGCCAACGACCGCGCGGATCTCGCCCGCTCGGTGTTCGACGAGGACGACCGAGTCGATGAGATGAATCGTTCGGTGTACCGCATCGTGATGCAGGAACTCCGCGCGGATCCATCCCTCACGCAGCGGATCGCGAACGAGCTCCTGGTCGCTCGGCACTTCGAGCGGATCGCGGACCACGCGTGCAAGATCGCCGAGAAGACCATCTACGCGGTCACGGGTCAGCGCCGCGGAGAGTACCTCCCGAAGCGCCCGCCCCCGAGCGTGGGCGGCGACAGCCGGGGAACTCCCTAGGCGCGTCCCTCGCGGGAGGGACGTGCGGACGGCGCCGGGTAGCGCTGTCCTTCGGTCTCCACGTGCTCCACTCGGACGTCCGCGAGCGAGATGCGAGGGCGATCGAGAGGCAGCCGGGCCAAGACGACCCCGCCGAAACGCTCGTACACGCGGGTCGTGTGGAGCGTGAGGCAGCGGTCGTGGAACAGGCGGCGGCCGGTGATGTCCGGGTCGTGGCCCCGGAGCATGAAGGTCAGATCGGCCCGGGTAAGGAACTCCGCCAGGCGCGCCTCGTCGAGCGGATCCACTCCCCCCCGCCGGTTCCGGGACGCCGCACAATCGGTCCAGGTGATCTCGGCGACCAGCCGCTCGTCGACGCGATCGAAGGCGGCCTTCCAGTCCTTCCCCCCGTCCCCCCCGGGGATTCCCGCGTGGGCCAGGTACGGTCCGGACGGATGGAACGCTGCGAGCGGACCGCGACCGAGAAGATCGATGAGGCGCTCGTAGCGTCGGGGATCCGATCCCCAGAGCTCGAGGATCTCTCCTCGAACGGACTCGGGGGTGAAGGGGATCACGCGGACGGTCTCGTGGTTCCCCCGGAGGAGCACGACCCGATCCGGGTCCCGCGCCGCCAGCTGGAGGAGGTACAACGCGCTCGCGACGGCGCCCGCTCCACAGTCCTCCGGGGTGCGATCGAGATAATCCCCGAGGCCGATCAGGAGCCTGCGCCGGGCCGGGTCTTCGTATCGGGCGACGACCCGCTCGACCGAGCGCCAATCGCCGTGGGAGTCCCCGAACACGATCGCTTCGTCCGCACGCAGCGAGGAGAGATCGAAGAGCGTCGGGTGTGTCGGAACTCTCGCCTCGAGGAGGTCAAAGAGTCGATCCGCATCGTCGGCTGGGAGGCGAAGGATCTCGGCAGGGCCGATGACCTTCTCCATCCGGCTCACCGAGCCGAGGGGACGAGCGGGTCGGATGCGGGGGGCCGGAAGTTCCGGAGGCCGGCGCCACGCGTCGGACCTCCCTTTGAACCGGCGAATGCCCTAGGCAACAGGGTCCTAAGCCCTGCCTCGCGAGCCCCGTTCGAGATGGACCCGAACGGATTGGCCGAACTGGAGCACCCCCGCAACCATGGATATCGTGAGCCGTCGGAGTAGCCCCGGCAGGATTTCCGGCGTGTGGATGGGCGAACCCACTCGGCGTTCGAACCTGCGTCGCAGGATCCAGAGTCCCGCATGATTGGCCACTACACTACGGGGCTACGGATATGCGAGCGGCGCCGCGTTGATAAGATTGCCGTTCACGGAGCTCGCGGCCGCCTCGTGCCTCGGACCCCCGAGCGCGGTTCGACCAAACCGCACAAATACGCCGAGGCGCCTCCGAATTCGGGCTATGCCCGGGAGATCCCATGGAGCAACCCGAGACTTCCGGGCCGGGGGCCCTCCCGCCCCTGGGCACCTCCACGCGTAACGACCCCACGCTGCGCCGCGCGGCGTTCATCTATGGTGCGATCGCCGCCGGAGCGATCCCGCTCGCGGTCTACTCCTTCGGACTGAACGGGTCGACCCTTCTCTCGAACCTTCCGACCGCGTCGGTCGACTTGAGCTTCTCGTTTACGAGAATGCTCCTCGCGTACCTGCTCTCCCTCGGCTTCGCGCTCGCCTACGGATACTACGCCTCCACCCACCGGGCCGGCGAGCGCGTGATGATCCCGGTCCTCGATATCCTGCAGTCGGTCCCGATCCTGGGATTCTTCCCCCTCGCGATCGTTTTCTTCGTCGCGCTCACCCCGGGGAGCCCGATCGGCGAGAACATCGCGTCGATCTTCCTCATCTTCACGTGCATGGCCTGGAACATGGTCTTCGGTGTCTACGAATCGCTGAAGACGCTCCCGAACGAGCTGCGGGAAGCGGCGAACTCCTTCGGCTCCCACGGCTTCCAGCGTCTGCGCCGCGTGGTCCTCCCCGCGACCGTGAATCGCCTCGTGTACAACTCCGTCCTCTCCTGGACGGCCGGCTGGTTCTTCCTGGTCGAAGCGGAGATCTTCACCACGAGCGGGACGAGCCCCCTTCCCGGAATCGGGAGCTATCTGTCGATCGCCGCGTCGAGGGGTGGGGCGGGCGCCTTTCTCGCGGGCCTCATCCCGCTGATCATCCTCATCGTGATCCTGGACATCGGGGTCTGGCGCCCACTCGGCCGATGGGCCGAGCGCTTCCGGTACGATCAGGCCTCCGCGGGCGAATCAATCGCCGAACGGGCGACCGAGGGGCCGCGGCGGTTCCGGCGGGCGGCCGCGTACGTGACACGCGGAGTTCGCACGGGGGTCGCGCGGGTAGGCTCTCCCTTCGTACAGCTCGCCGCATTCACCTCGCGCGCGACCCGCGTACGGGTGCGAAAGCCGGTCTTCCGGGCGGCGGTGCACTACGTGGCCCTGGGGACGATCCTCGTCATCGTCTGGCTCATGCTGATCGCGCTCGGGGTCGCGATCTACGACGTCTTTTCCGGCACGATCGTGCCGAACGTGCGGAATCAGATCATCCTGTTGCCGGTGGCCATGGGAGCCTCGACCCTGCGCGTGGTGACCGCGTATCTCGTCTGCCTCGCGATCGCACTGCCCCTCGCGGCGTATCTCGCGCGGAGCCCGCGCGCCGCGCGCGGTGGGCTACCGATGGTTGAGATCATTGCCTCCTTCCCCGCCACCGCGCTGTTCCCGGTGATCATCTTCCAGCTCGTACCGTACATCACTCCAGAGGGCGCGGCGATCATCATGCTGATGACGGGGATGATCTGGTATCTCTTCTTCAACCTGCTCGCGGGGATCCGATCGGTTCCGCCGGATCTCGAGGAAGCGGCGCGGTCGTTCGGGCTCGATCGACGCAAGCTGTTCCGGCGGGTCATCCTTCCCGGCACGTTCACGGCGCTCGTCACCGGCTCGATCACGGCGTTCGGTGGAGGTTGGAACACGCTGATCGTCGCGGAGTACCTGCAGGGGGGTCCCGGCCAGCTCTTCCAGGTCTTCGGGATCGGACAGCAGATCGACCTCGGGTACGCCGAGCCGAACGGGCTGCCCCTGATGGTCGCGGCGTTGCTCGTCCTGGTCGCGACCGTGATCGCCATCAACGAACTCATATGGAAACCGCTGTACCGAAAGTCGATCGATAAGTACCGGTACGATTGAGGGCGCGCGCACACGGGAGGAGAAGGGCCGATGGTGCTGATCCAAGTCCAGCATGTGGACAAGAGCTATCCCGGCCGCCACGGGACGATGATGATCATGCAGGACATCAGCTTCGAGGTCGCCGACTCCGACTTCCTCGCCATCGTAGGGCCGTCCGGCTGTGGTAAGTCGACGCTCCTTCGGCTGATCCAAGGCCTCGACCGTGTCTCCGCCGGCGAGATCCGCTTCCGCGATCGCCCCGTGGCCGACGTGGTACCCGGCATGGCGATGGTCTTCCAGAACTTCGCCCTGTATCCGTGGCTGACGGTCCAACAGAATGTCGGCTTCGGGCTCGAAGCGCTGGACTGGGAACCGGCCCGCATCGCGGCCTCCGTAGAGCGGTACATCTCCGTCACCGGTCTCATGGGATTCGAAGAGGCCTACCCCCGAGAGCTTTCCGGAGGCATGCGCCAGCGGGTCGGTCTCGCCCGGGCCCTTGCCGTGGAACCGGCCGTCCTATTGATGGACGAGCCGTTCAGCGCTGTCGATCCACTGACCGCGGAGGGCCTGCGCGAGGAAGTGCTGCAGCTGTGGAGGGACCCGCAGCTGCCCCCGGACGCCGTCCTCCTGGTTACGCACAACATCGAGGAATCGATCCTCCTCGCCGATCGGGTCCTCGTGCTCTCGCACCGCCCCGCCCACGTTCTGGCCGATGTCCGTGTGGACCTGCCGCGGCCGCGGGATCGGAAATCCGAAGCCTTCTACGAGCTGACGGACCGGGTCTATTCGCTGATCACCGAGGGACCGACGGTGCCGGCGGGATCCACCCCGAAGAACGCGGTCCTCCCGAGCCCATCCCGGCCCGAACCGCCCTAACACGAACCCTTATAGACCGATTTTCCGTGCGTGAGTTGCCCACTGAGAAACACCGTGCCGACGACGTATCCGAAGTGTTCTCCCAGCGAGGTGACGGGCTTGTTGGTCCTGCTCGATTCTCACAAGGGGGACGAGGACGTCGCCCGTCTCGCCGACGATCTCGATCTAGAGATCGATGAGATCCTTCCATCGCTCGATTTCGCCGAGGCTCTCGACTTCGTCAAGGTCGACGACGGCCGCACCACCTTGACGGATACGGGGCGCCGCTTCCTGGCGGGCACGATCCGAGAGCGCAAGGCGGTCGTGCGGGGTCAGCTGCGCCGCACGACGCTCTTCCGGACGCTGATGCGCGCCCTCGAGAGCGCGCCCGGACACAAGCTCACCGACCCGGAGCTCATGCGCCTGGTGGAGTTCACGACCGCTCCGTCGGACGAGGTCGTCCAGAACATCGTCAACTGGGGGCGATACGCCGAGCTCTTTCGGTACGACTCGGACGACCACCTCATGGTCGCGATACGCCGCCCGGCGCCTCCGCGATCACCCCCGACGGCCGCGAGCCCCCCGGCGAGATCGGGATCCACTCCGTCCGCGGAAGACGGGGGGTCGACGCGCTCTCCCCCTCGGGCCGGGTCAGTGCCGGTCGCCGTCAGTTGAATCGGGCCGTCGCCTAGGACGCCCGCGGTCGGTTGTGCAGAGGGAAGAGGGGGGTTAATACCCGCCTTTCGCTCGCCCGACTCGGAGACGCTGGATGCCGAGCACCGTGAAGATCCTGGGCATCTCGGGGAGCTTGCGCAAGGCTTCCACCAATACCGGCCTGCTGCGCGCAGCGGCCCGGGAGCTCCCGGGGGACACCGAGTTCGAGATCCTCACGTTGCACGGGATCCCCCCGTTCAACCAGGACGACGAGCTTGCTCCGGTCGAACCCGTGCGCACGCTCAAGGCGAAGGTCCGGGCGGCGGACGCCATCCTCTTTGCGGTTGCTGAGTACAATTACGGCGTGTCGGGCGTACTCAAGAACGCGATCGATTACGGCTCTCGGCCTCCGACCGACAACGTCTGGGATGGCAAGCCGGTCGCGATGATGGGGGCGTCGGTCGGGATGATGGGTACGGGCCGCGCCCAGCTGCACTTGCGGCATTCGTTCGTCACGCTGAACATGCATCCGCTCTCCCAACCGGAGGTACAGGTGACGTTCAACTCGAAGAAGTTCGACGCACAAGGAAACCTAACGGACCCGGAAGTGCGGGCCCACCTGCGGCCGTTCCTGGTCGCCTTCGTCGCGTGGGTCCGTCTGCTCCGGGGCGAAGCGCCTTCGCTCCGCTGAGCCTGATGCCCCTGTGAGGGCCCCCGCGCACGGGCAATTCTTAAGGGGCAGGCGTCCTCCTCCGCGACCACGGGCACGTAGATCAGCGGAAGATCGCTGCTTTCGCAAAGCAGAGGCCGGGGGTTCAAATCCCCCCGTGTCCATCTTTCCCTCCCTACGCTCCAACGGCGAGAGTGCGGGACGAGCCGGATTCTGGGGGAGCGCGGAAGCGGTTGCGACGCCGAGCACGGGGCCGGTGGCGCGTACCGTGGTTGTTTCGCGGGGGGAACGGGGCGAGGCACAGCGGGGCGTTCGCCGGCGGGAGGTAGGCGACGACGACGGGCCGTAGGCGCCGAGTCGAACGCCATCGGGATCCCGGACGAAGAATCGTTGCTCCGGCGCGTCCACGTATCCGAGCGTGGGCCTCGCGCCCGGACGCCGGAGCAGACGAATCACACCCAGATCGCCACGGAGGAGGGGCGGAGGCTTGGCGCGATATCTCCGCTGTGACGGCACGCCCTCGAGTTCCGGGTCTGGCGACGAACGCATCCGAGGGGCGCCCGCGGATCCTAGGGTGTCCAAGTCGGCGCGCCGTAGCCCCTCGGGAGCGCAGGCGGGGGACCCTTACCGAAGGGGTCCGGCCGCGGAGTCGGCGGCCGTCCTGCCTTTCGGCTCAGATAGGCGTCGATTCCCTTCGCCGCCCGGGTTCCCGCCGCCATGGCGTGCACGACCGACTTCCCTCCGGAGGCGAAGATCCCCTCGACCCCGGTCATGGAGTCCGCATGCTTGCCCTCGGGCCAGCCCTGCGCGCCGAACTGGAGGTCGAGCGAGTCGGGGAACCCCGTGAGGACGGGCGCTTCTCCGACCGCGACGATGACCATGTCGCACGGGATCGTCTGTTCCGAGCCGGGAACGGGCACCACCGAAGGTCGACCGGAGGGGCCGGGCGCGCTGAGCTTGGTCTTCCGGACGACGATCCCCTCGACGCGCTCGGTCCCCAGGATCTCCACGGGGCTGAGCTCGTAACGGAAGTGGACCCCTTCCTCCTCCGCCTCGTCGGATTCCTCGTGCCCCGCCGGCATCCGGTCGCGGGTTCGACGGTAGACCACGGTCACATCCTTTTGCGGCTGGAGTCTCAGCGCGGAGCGCACGGCGTCCATCGCCACGTCGCCTCCTCCGACGACGACGACGTGTGCGCCGATCGGGACCGGGGGTCCCTTGTTCACATCCTTGAGGAGGTCGATCGCGCCGTAGACCCCTGGAAGGCTCTCGCCGGGGATGCCGAGGGTCTTGTGGTTCGACGTGCCGACGGCAATGTAGATGGCCCCGTACCCATCGGCGGTTAGGCTCTCGAGGGTCACATCCGTCCCAATCCTCTTGCCCACGACGAACGTCACGGGAAGGTCCCGGAACCTCGCCGCATCGACCTCGATCTCGTAGCCGTCCATGTGGTACTTGGGGATCTCTCCGACCTGCCCGCCGATGTACGGTTCCTGTTCGAAGACCGTCACCGGGTACCCGCGCAGCCCGAGCTCCCAGGCCGCCATGAGCCCCGCCGGCCCGGCCCCGACGATGGCCACCCGCTCCTCCCGTCGGGGGCCGGGCACGTACCGGACGTCGGACTTTCCGAGCTCCATCGCGGCGCGCTTCAGCTGGCGGATCGCGATGGGAACTCCACGTTCGTGCATGATGCACGCATCCTCGCAGAAGTGGTAGCAGACCTTGCATAGCGTCGCGCCGAGGGGGTTCTCCCGGAGGGTGACGAGGGCCGCGTCATCGAATCTGCGTTCGGCGATCTGGAGGATGTACCCGCGGGCGTCCTGGTCGATGGGGCACGCCTGGACGCAGTAGGGCATGGCGCACTGCAGGCACCGCTGGGCTTCGAGGACCGCGTCGTCGGGCAAGTACGGGTGTCGGATCTCGATGAAGCTGGCCGCCCGATCGCGCGCGGGCTCCTCGGGGAGGGGAGTTCGCTCGTAGCGCGAGCGTTCGTCCGTAGGCATCGATCCTCCTCTACGCTCGAGCTCGGCGACGGGTCGTGCCCTCGGCTCGGAGCACGGAGCCTAGGGCGGCCGGCTCTTAGCGTCAGCCGGCGACCTGCACCGGTCCTCGGCTCGTGGGCCGGATCGTCCCAGCTTTCCAAGGCCGTGGACTCGCTCGCGGAGGGAGGGCAGGACGAACGGCGGCCCGACTCACGTGTGACGAGCAGTTGCTCGCGATCGGGAACGCGACGCGGGCCCGTGTGCCGCAAGAGCGCCTCGCCGCGTCCGGGCGATTCCATGGGCTATATGGCCCACCGGTCTATTCCCGGGCGCATGCTGAGCGACGCCTTCGGACGGGAAGTCACCGACATCCGCATCAGCGTGACCAAGCGCTGCAACTTTTCGTGCGTCTACTGCCACGATGAAGGCCAGGGCCCGACGGCCCGGCCGGGCCATGTGGAACCCGAGGAGATGACGGTGGCGGAGATCGAACGGTTGGTGCGGCTCTCCCGGGAACTGGGCATCCGTTCGGTCAAGTTCACCGGGGGCGAGCCGTTGGTCCGATCCGATCTCGAGGCGATCGTCGACCGGACGGTCCGTCACATCCCCGACGTCTCCTTGACGACGAACGGCGCGATGCTCGAGCGCCGTGCGGGGACCCTGCGAGACGCCGGCCTCAAGCGCGTCAACGTCTCGGTCGATTCCCTCGATCCGGCGCAGTTTCGGTCGATCCGGGGAGGCGCGCTGGCGCCGGTCCTGCGCGGGGTCCGCGAAGCCCTGCGCGTGGGGCTGAAGCCGCTGAAGCTCAACATGGTGGTGTTCCGCACCACGCTCGACAACATCCCGGCAATGATCGAGTACGTGGGGGCCGAGGAGGGACTCAAGCTCCAGCTGATCCAGTTTATGCCGGAGCTCGTGGCGCACCGGGAGTGGATGGTAGATATCGGCGCGGTCCGGGCGTGGCTCGGGGCCCACGCGAGCCGGGTCCTCGTTCGCGAGATGCACCATCGTCGCGTCTATCTGTTCGAGCGCGCGGAGGTGGAGCTCGTGGACCCAGTGGGGAACGCGGAGTTCTGCGCGAACTGCCATCGGATCCGAGTGACCCATCGCGGAGAGCTCAAGGGCTGCCTCAATCGCAATGACGACCTGATCCCGACCCGGGGGCTGGACGACGACAAGGTCCGGGAGGCCCTCCGTCGGGTCATCACCCAGCGCGTCCCGTTCTACGGTGCCTATCGTCCGGCCTCGCCGGCGGGGCTCCCGATCGAACAAGATCTCCCCATGATAGCGGCTCCGACGGGAGGTTCGCGAGGGCGTTGATCCTCGAGGGGGCCCTTTCCGCGAAACGCCCGGAGACCCTCCGAGCGGCCGAAGTTAACCGTGTCCGGACCGGGGACTCTTAAGCGATTCCTCGGTCCACTGAATGGATGGTCGACGAGGCTCCTTCGCATGGCCTCCTAGCGATCCTAACCCTGCGCGAGACCCGCCGGTTCGTACGGGAGCGCCACGGTCGGATGATGGCCGCGTTCTTCGCGGTCGTCTTCGCGCTCGTCTCGATGTGGGTGGGTCAGATGTTGATCCTGACCCCGCTTCACGTGACCCCCTACGTCGGTATCCTGTGGAGCCCCGGTACGGACCCTCAATGGTGGAACTACCCGGGGCTCCTGGTCGTGGGCGGATGGGGAGTTCTCGATCTGCCGTTCTTGCCAACGTGGACGATGACCTTCGTCTCCATCGGGGTCGGCATCGGCGTCTCGGCCGCGGTCCTCTTGGGCGTCGAGCTCGTTCGCATGCGGCGAAGCGGGGCGGCGCGCTCCACGGCGATCGGCTCTGCCGTGGGTCTCACTCCCGCGATGATCGCGCTCGTGACCTTGGGAGCCTGTTGCTCCACCGGCGCGGCGGCCGCCGCGGGAATCGGCGCGGTCGCGCAAACGACCGGCAGCACCACCTACACCGTCGTCTCGAACAGCTGGTACCTGAGCTTGTTCCAGGTCGCCGTGATGGGGATCGCGCTGATCGCCCAGGAGCAGTTGCTGTTCGTGACGCGGGGGATCTTCTCGCGAGCCGGCGTTCCGATGGCTGCCGGATCGGTGGTCGTGCCGGCGCCGCTCGACCGACGGTTCGCGGCGGGGGCGATCCTGAGGGTCGCGTTGCTCGTCGGAGGGATCACCTGGTCGCTCGCCATGTTCGCGGACTGGATCACGATCCCACCGCAAACCGCCTCCGCGGCCATCTGGTTCTCTTGGACCGTACAGTATCAGCTGCCGGCCGTTCTCGCGGTGCTGGTGGCCCTCTTCCCTTCGGCGATCCACCGCGGCCTGGCCCGGATCGCCCGCTCCTGGTCGCTCGCGCTGCGCGGCGCCCTCCTCCTGGCCGGGCTAAGCTTGGTCGCGTGGGTCCCGCCGCCCGTCTCGACCTGGGGCATCTACGGTCTTGGGAACGAGGTCCTCGGCATGCTCGGGCTTCCGGCCGGCTGGGGAGCGGTCGTTCCATTTACGACCGACGCGCTCACCGTCGCGCTTCGGTGGGGCTTCCAGTATCTCCTCGTAGGTGGGTTCGCGATCGCGGTCGCCCTGGTTCCCTCCCGGGCGTTCAAGCCCCTCGAGTGGACCGTGGGACGGGTGGGCCCGGCGTCGGAGATCGTCGCCTCTCCGCTCGGTTCGGGAGCCACCCCCGAGCCCTCCCCCCGACCGGTGATCGTCGACCCGCCGGCGAGCGCCACCTCCCCCGCCTCGGTGGGGAGTATCCGGAGCCCTTAGCGAGGTGACTGTGGATATCAAGCCCCAGAGCATTCCGATAGCGAGGTGCGCACAATGATCGTCGCGTACGCAGTCCTCGGCGCGATCGGAGCGCTGATGGCCTACGTGACGGCGGTCCTCATCAAGTGGGCCTCGGAAGCCAAGACCCCCGTCAACGCGTCGGTCGTCGGGTTCCTGCTCGGCATGATGGTGGCGATGTTCGCCGGAGCGCTGCTGTATTTCGTCGCGCCCGGGCCCGCGTCCATCGTCGAAGGGCTCTGGCTCGGAAGCGCCCTGATGTCGATCAGCGTGCTCCCGGTCTTCATCACCTACATTCGGGAGGTCAAGCAACGGATTGCGCAGGGTGAGCAGTTCGCGCCACTCCCGATTGCGCGACCGCGAGCGTTCATCGCGGTCGTCGTGGCGCTCGTCCTCGGCAACGAGCTGCTGATGGGAGCGACGTTCCAGTTCGCCGCCGGTCCCGCGCTCACGGGCGGATGGTTCGACATGCTGACGGGCGTCGTCACATCCCCCTGGTTCCTGTTCACCATGTCGGCCGAGATGGCGATGACGACCTATCTCCTCCGCGACCGGATCTCCTCCGGTCTGTATCGCGTGCTGCTGCTGCAGTCCCTCATCATGTTCCTGTCCCCCACGGCGCTCGCGCTCGGCGGCTGGGTCGCGCTCAGCATCTACCTCTCGAGCGCGACGATGATCGTGATGTTCATCTATCTCATGGAGTTCATCTACCGTCACCGCCAGCTCGACGCGGCATTCTCCCACTACGCCCTCGCTCTGCTCGGGATCTACAGCCTGATGATGGCGGGCCAGTTCATCTGGCTATACTTCGCCGGCTGGGGGGACATCTTCGCGATCAGCGTCGTCGCCGAGATGATCCTGTTCTTCGCCGCGATCGTTGGCATCGACCGCTTCGGCCGGGAGATGGGCACTCCGTGGCAGCTCCATGCGAACTGGGCGTTCGGTCTCCTCGCGTTCATCTTCATCGCGGAGATCTTCATGGGGGCCCTTCTTTCGCTCCAGATCGATCCCACCGGTTATGCCGGAGTGTTCTTCACCCTCCCGCTGAGCGGCACCGCGAGCACCATTGCCTACAACGCGGTGTACAATGGCTTCTGGTTCCTCGCGGGGGTGACGGCCTCGACCTGGTTCCTCGCGATGATGGGGACCGAGATGGGAGCGCTCGTCTACTTCAAGATCCGCGAGTCCCCGAACCTCGAGAACCGGATCCGCATGATCCTCATGATGGGCTGCTACGCCGCCTTTGCGGTGTTCTTCCCGAGCATCTACTACAGCTACGCCTTCCCCAACGCGCCGGCCCAGGCGACCGTGCCCGTCCTCGGCTGGTCGATGGGGATCGGATCCGGCGTTCTGGCCGCGAGTGTGTTCGCCGTGGTGATCCTGACCTACGTCATCATGGGGTCGCTCACCGCGCTCTTCGGGCGTCGGGTCGTCTGCTCCGTGTTCTGCACGGCCCCGCTGATGTACCAAGGGACGGCGATCGACGCGATGAAGTCGTTCAACCGCTCGCAACGCGTCGGCCACAAGTACCTCGGGAGCCGATTCTCGACCACCTACTCGGTGACCACTGGCGTCATCCTCGGCTCGCTGCTCCTCGCCTCGGTCGCGTCCTACCTCGACTCGACGGGCGTCTGGAACGTACTGGTGCTCGGCGCGGACCCGACGATCTTCCTGTTCTCGATCTCCTTCGGAGTGCTCTGGTACGTGATGTTCGTGACGATCCCTTACGTCGGGAACTACAACTGCGTCACGATGGGATGGTGCTACACGGGGGCGCTTGCGCAGGCCTTCCACAAGATCGGGTTCTACAAGCTCAAGGTCCGTAGCAAGGATGTCTGCAAGGCGTGCACGACCATCGACTGCGCCAAATCCTGCCCCGTGGGGCTGGTCGATATGCCCGGTCACTTCCGCACCAAGGGCGAGTTCCGGAGCACCAAGTGCTGCGGAGTCGGTGACTGCGTCGGGGCGTGCCCATACGGGAACATGTACATCTACGACGTACGGCACTGGGTCCGCGGGAAGTTCGGCCTGCCGATGCCACCTCCCAGCGTCACGAAGCTCCCGATGGTGAGCGCTTCTCGGTCCTCGTCGGCCTCGACCTCGGCCCGGCCGGCCGTGGCCCCGACGGCCGCGCCTCCCGTCCGTGCGAGCCCCGGCGGGGATCCGGCCGCCACCGGTCTGTAGCTATCTCCTCGGACGCCCCTGCGCTACACCCCAGAGCTCGGAACGGGGCTCAGCACCACGGCCGGCTCAGGGATGTCCATCCCCGATGAGAGGAGGCTTCGCACGAGGTAGATCGTCTCCCCGATCATCACGGCGGCGCTGATGGAGGCGTACGGCAGCACATGCCAAGGCCTCGAGGTCACCAGCACCGAGGAGAACGCGCCCGCCGACATCAGGACGAAGGCGAGCGCGGCCCCGAGCCGCAACCGGGCGGAGTGGGCGGTCGGTCGACGATCCGTGAGCGAGGCTCGGAGCAGGAGAGCGAGCCCCACGCTCATCACGACCGCCGTTGCGATCGCGCCGGCGAGGGGCGATTCCGGGATCCACGGCGCCACGAACGCGGTGGTGGTCAGAGCACCAACGGCCCGGGCGTCGGCCGAGGGAAGGTGGGTCCACCATAGGAGCGCGGCCATCGTGACGCCCATCGGCCAGCAGTACCAGAGCGTGACGAGGGGTGCGGCGAGGAATTCGATGGGGTTCCCCGTGAACCAGATAGTTCCGGCGAACGCGGGGGGCGCAAGCGGAAGGAACGCGATGCTCATCAGATACTCGTTCGCGAAGAGGAGGAGCCCGATCGTGACGGCGACCGCCAGGCTCCCGGGAACGATTGCTCTCCGGGACTGCTGCAGGATCAACGCGACGAACCAGATCCCGATCGGGACCATCATGAATTGCGCGGCGATGGCGAAGAGGACGAACCCTCCCACGGTCGGGACGAAGAGGTAGTATCCGACCCCGGCCCAGAGGACGAGCTGCGTGACCAGGACCCCCACGCCCAGTACGAAGGTCGAGACCGGAGGACGAGGCCGGTCGAGCAGCAGCCGATGGAGGATGTATAGGTTGAGTCCGACCATCGCGATCGCAACGAGGCCGAGCGGCATGGTCGCCGCGGTGAAGTCGCTTAGCCCTGCGACCATCGTCCCCGGGGCGGCGGGCGCGCGAGCGATCGAGACGGTTGACGTGCCACGACAGAGGACGGGAGGCCGGGTTTATCCTGCGTACGTACCGACCGGCTACCAGCCGATCGGTTGCCCGCGGTTCTGCTCGTCCAGCCAGCGTTGGAGGGGCGCGAAGTACGCGAGGAGGCCCGCGGTCCCCATGCGCCGCTCGCCGCTGATCGCCTCGAGCGCGTCGCTCCACTCTCGGCTCGAGCCCATCTCGAGCATCGCCCGGAGGCGATCCCCCGCCGCGAGGTGTCCGTAGATCGAGCAGCGGTGGAGCGGGCCGGTCCAGCCGATTTCACGCGCGAGCGCCCGATGGAACTGGAACTGGAGGATGTGGGCGAGGAAGTAGCGCATGTACGGCACGTTCGCCGGAACGTGGAACTTCGCCCCGGGGTCGAAGGCATCCTCGCCGCGTGCGACGGGCGGGCGGATCCCCTGGTATCGCTCCCGCATCTCCCACCAGGTCCGATTGTAGGAATCCGGGCCGTACTCTCCGGAGAACACCGACCATCGCCAGCGATCGATCATGAGCCCGAACGGAAGGAAGGCGATCTTCTGCAGCGCGGTGTGGAGCAGGAGGCCGATGTCCCCCTCGGGGGGTGGGGCGCGGTCCAAGAGCCCGATCTGAACCAGGTACTCGGGCGTCACCGATAGTCCGATCGTGTCGCCGACGGCTTCGTGGAACCCGTCGTGCGCGCTCTCGCGGAAAAGGAACGGCTGCCGCGCGTAGGCTCGCTGGTAGTAGTTGTGCCCGAGCTCGTGATGGATCGTGTGGAAGTCCTCCGCCGTGATCTCGATGCACATCTTGATCCGGAGGTCCTCGACCGCGTCCACATCCCACGCGCTCGCGTGGCAGACGACCTCGCGGTCCCGGGGCCGGACGAACATCGACCGCTCCCAGAACGTGGACGGAAGCGGGTCGAGGCCGAGCGAAACGAAGAACCGCTCCGCGAAGCGGACCATGTCGGTCGGGCTCGTGGTCCGCCCTTCGAGGATCTTCGTCAGATCGTAGGTCGGTCCCCCGCCCGCCGGAGCCAGATCCGGGTAGAGGTTCTCCCAGGACTGGGCCCACATGTTCCCGAGCAGGTGGCCCGGGATCGGGCCGCGCGGCGGGACGAGCTCGGGGCCGTACCGCTCGACCAGACGGCGGCGCACGTAGGCGTGCAGCGAGAGGTACAGCGGCCGGACCTCGGCCCAGAGCCGGTCGGCCTCGCGGGCGAAGGAATCGGGATCCATGTCGTACTTGGCCCGCCACATCGCACCCGTGTCGGCGAAATCGAGCTCCCGCGCCCCGCGGTTAGCGAGCTCGACGTAGCGCGTGAAGTGGGAACGCATCGGGCGAGCGATGTCGTGCCAGCCGACCCAGACGTTCTCGAGCTCGGCCGGGTTGCGGCTCTCTCCGAGGATCCGGGAGAGCTCCTGGAGGTCCACCCGCTCCGTCCGCCCCATCGGGGCGTGGCGTCCGGTGGCGTACGTGGTCTGCATTCCCGCCACGATTCGTACCAGTTCGTCCGCTTCCGCCGGGTGGGAGGGGGCGACCAGGGGGAGCGAAAGGCGCAGGAGCTGTACTTTCCGGGCGAGATCTCCGGGGAGGGTCGCGCTGCGGAACCGGTTCGCTTCCTTGGCACGCTGGACGGTCGCTGCGATGAGGCGCGTGCTCGCCTTCGAAGCGAGCTCCTCGGTGTCGGGGGTAATGAACGTGTTGAAGACCCAGTCGGCCCGAGCGGACTCGACCGCGAGACCTTGCAGCTCGGATTCCGTTCGATCGAAGAACGCGCGCGCCTCGCTCTCGCTCGCTGCCACCGGCATCGCGGCGGGTAGGCCTTGTGGCTCTTATCAAGCGTCGCCGGGCCTCGCGTTCGCAGCCCCAAGGGTTCGGGTCGAACTTCGTCTTTATCAAGCAGAAGGCAGTCGATGCTCGACGAACGATGGCGACCTCGATGGGCTCGAGAGCGGGATCCCGACCGACCGCACCGGCGCGCGACGACGATCCCTCCGGACCGCTCCGATCCTGGCCCCCGATCCGAGGGCACCACCGGCTCAGCTTGGAGGCCGCGGCCACGGTCGCCACATCGCTCGACGCGGCGCGCGCGCAGGCGGCGGCCGAAGGTCGGACGCTCGTCTATACGGTTCGCTACGTCTGATCAGAGATCGTCCGGGACCGGATCGACATACACACCCGCCTACCGAGCCCCGCGGCCCGTTCGGGGTTTGCTCACCTGAGCGGCGTGCGCCACGAGCGCTTGCTTGGAGAGCTCATCCGCACGCGCGTTCTGAGCTCTCGGGATCCATTCGAAGCGCACCTCGAAGAACCCCTTCGAGAGCGTGGTGAGCCACCGGTGGTACTCCTTGAGGTGCTCCTTGCGGACGGCGTACTCCCCCGAGATCTGCCGGATTACGAGCTGACTATCACCGAAGAGGAGGACTCGGCCCCGGAAGGCCCGCGAGCTCAGCCACTCGAGGGCGCGGATCGCGCCGACGTACTCCCCCACGTTGTTCGTGGCGTGCTCGGAGTATGGACGGACCGCCAGCCCGCACTCCTCGTAGAAGAGGCCCTCGCCTTCGACGCAGAATCCATAGGTGGAGACGCCCCCTCCCCGGGGCGGCTGGCAAGCACCGTCGAAGTGGACGACGACCTCCTGGGTTTCGGGGACCGCGACACCGCGAGGCACGCCGAGATCCTCCATCGCTTGCTTTCGCGCTCCGAGTGTGGGTTCGGGGGACGTGGGCCGACGGCAGAACGGTCACATAAGCACGGAGCCGCACCGGCGCAAGACAAGCCGTTAAGTAGCCGGCGAAGACATTCACGCCCCTTCGATGACGGACCGATACGGGACCCCGGGGTTGCCGCTCGGCGTAGCGATCATCGCGATCCTCGTCGGCATCGTAGGGGCCTTCCTGTTCGTCAGCGGCATCATCGTGATTTTGGCGAGCCTGGTTCATACGATCTCCTCCGGTCAGTTCGCCACGTGGTTCGGCCAGACCCTCCTCGCCGGGATCGTGACCCTGATCTTCGGCCTGATCCTCGTCGCGGTCGCCTTCGGTCTGTGGGACCAGTCGCTGTGGGCGTACGCCCTTGCGGTGCTGGTCCTGATCGTCTCGTTCGTGTTCGACCTGGGGCGCCCGATCTACGATAGCCGCGCGAACATCACGGGCAACGTCGTCGCGTCCGCCGTCTTCACGGTGCCGGCGATCGTGACCCTCCTGCTCCTGATCTATCTACTGCTCGTCCACGAGCACTTCTACTAGCGGGGCCCGCGCCCTCAAGTAGGGCTCCGCGCTCTCGCGGTCCACTCTCCGGGGAGGCAGCAAGAAGCATGGCGAATCCGACCGTTCAGTTCCAAACGACGATGGGCGACATCCGCATCGAGGTGTTCCGGGACAAGGCGCCGAAGACGGCCGAGAACTTCATCGGGCTCGTGAAGAAGGGGTTCTACGACGGATTGTCCTTCCACCGGATTATCCCGGGGTTCATGATCCAGGGAGGGTGCCCGAAGGGAGACGGTACGGGCGGCCCCGGCTACTCGATCCCGGACGAGTTTCACCGGGAACTGCATCACGACGGACCCGGAGTTCTCTCCATGGCCAACGCCGGGCCGAACACGGGGGGCAGCCAGTTCTTCATCACGCTCGGACCCGCGCCGTGGCTCGATGGCAAGCATGCGGTCTTCGGTCGCGTCCGATCCGGCCAGCAGGTCGTGGAAAAGATCGCCGCGGTGCCCCGCGACTCGAGCGATCGGCCCAAGGCACCGGTCCGCATCGTGCAGGCGACGGTCAGCGGCTGACGCGCCGCCG
Source organism: uncultured Thermoplasmata archaeon (assembly GCA_963838955.1). GTDB lineage: Archaea > Thermoplasmatota > Thermoplasmata > Lutacidiplasmatales > UBA184 > Lutacidiplasma. The sequence goes on from CAWISZ010000005.1 coordinate 388,587, forward strand.
TCCGCGGATTCCCTCCGCCCGGAGGAGGGCCACTCCCCGCTCGACGGGTCCCGGTGACCCCGGACGGCACCGAGCGGATCATCGCACAGCCCCCCTCACCCTGGACCGGGGAACGGCACCGGGGGTTGGGGGACGGGCCACGGAGCCGGTCCGGTCGGGGTAGGGTACGGCATCCCGATCACTCCGACAGGAGCTTGTCCAGCTTGGCCGCGATCTCCACCTCGTCCCGCTCGCCCTTGCGACCGCCTTCCCAGCGGGCGTTGACGAGCTCTACGAGCAGCTTCGCGAGCTGGTCCATCCACGGTCCTTCCTGGGCTTCGAACTGCTTCTTGATCTTCTCTCGAAGCAACTCGTTGTACGCTCGATAGGCGCTCCAAGCCCACGGTCCGTGCGCGGGGCCCCCTCCACACTCTTCGTTTCCTTCTCCCATGGTACTCTCTTTCCGATCGCGCTGGGCGATCGGAAGCACCTACCGCGAGCTCGAGGATATTGAGCGGAAGAGATCGAACCCGGTCACGGGAGGCGCGTCAGCTGGCGTAGCGCACCGAGGGCGGAGATCCGGCCTCGAGCGTGAGCACGGATGAGTCGCTCCGAGAGGCGACGGACCGGATCCGTTCGACCGCCTGGGCGAGCAGTTCGTACGCCGCCCCGTCCTCGGTCCCTACGCCCCCCGCCGGGAGATCGGTCAGGACCCGCAGCGAACCGCGCTGGATCGCCAACATGAAGTGGGCGTGCCCGCGCTCGGTGGACCAGACGAGCCAGGGATCTCCGGGATGCTCGTGGATCCCGACCCAGCGCAGGCTGCCGAACCAGCGTCCCGCCAGCCGACCGAGGATGTCCTCGGCGAGAGCCCCCGGGGGAAGCTGGATCGAGGCGACGGTCCGAGGCGGGTTCCCGGACCGAGATCCCTTCAGAGCCGGTTCCGTCAGGGCGTACCCTCCCTCCGTTCGGGTGACCGTGCCCGCCCGCGCGAGTCGCCGTAGCGCACGCGTGAGGGACTCGGGGTGGACGCCGAGCGCGCGTCGAAGGCCGTTGAACGCGATCCGGCCCGAACGCTCCGAGAGGATCTCGAGGACGCGGCCGTCGACGCCGGCGGTACGCGGGGCCTCCCCTTCTCCGCCGGTCATCCGATAGAAAAACGCCGAGCGGGGAGATATTCTCGCGGTAACCTTCGGGTAGGCACCTCACCTTCCACGACGCCGGAGGGCGGGGGTCTCGGTCTCCCCATGTGGATGACGGTGGCCGGTTCGGCCTCCGACAATTGCCGGACTACTGACCGAATAGTCGCCGAACGCAACGCCCTTGACCCCGCGCAGATCCTCCGCCGCGCGGATCACTTCCCGTCGCTTACCGACGAGGGCGAGGATCTCCATGCACGAGCCGCCATGGAGATGAACGTGACCGGAGAAGCGGATGTGCTCCCCCCAGCGATGCTCCTCCGCGGTCAACCGCTGCAGAACGTTCGGCGCGTCGTGGCGATACAGCAGGGTCACGCAGGCGACGGCATCCGCCTCGGGGTCTCCGAGCTTCTCCTCGGTAAGCTCCTTGCGGATCAGGGCACGGATGGCGTCCGATCGACTGGGTGAGTTCCGCTCCTGCACCCATCGATCGAGCAGTTCCAGTAGCGCGGGCTCGAGCGACGCGCTCAGTCGAACGACCGCGGGCTTTCTCGGGGCGGTCATCGGGGCGGCTCGAGGGCAGCGCGAGTCTTTAGCTTGGCCCGCGCGGGAGAGGCCCGACGCTCCCTTCGCCCGGCGGCCCAAGGATTGACGGGAACACCTCCTTCTTCGACCACGGTATGTGGCTCCGTCGCCCCCGAGGCTCAGCCGGTGAATCCCTCTCCGCCGCCGGCGCCTTTATCGTCGGGGGGCAACGCGAATCCCAAGTCCTCGTAACGCTTCAATTTGTAGATCAGCATCGCGATGAGCCAGGTACCGACGAACAGGAGGACGATCCCAATGCCGACGTACCCCCACACATCAATGCCGTAGGGGCCGGCGGCGTTGTTCAGCCAGTTCATCGTATTCCAGAAGCCGAAGAGACCTCCCGAGAGGTTGAACTCGGCCGCGATCACTCCGAGGAGCTCGATCGTCGCGATGGTGAACGCCACTAGGACGGAGATCAACGTCAACGTGAGATTGTAGAACACCTTGCGGATGGGGTTGGCGAACGCCCACCCATAGGCGTAGCGCATGCTGACACCGTCGGACGTGTCCGTGAGCACCATTCCGCAGGCGAACATGAACGGAAGGATCAGCACGGCCCAGATGGGGAAGCCGACCGCCGCCGTCCCGACCGTGACGGTGATGGCGATCAGGGTGACCTCGGTCGCCGTGTCAAATCCGAGACCGAAGAGGAGTCCGACGGGGTAGATCTGCCACGGTTCGTTGACGAACTTGAATAGCCAGTTGAAGTAGCGGTTCATGAACCCGCGATTGTTCAACTGCGCCTCGAGCCGCTCGTTGTCGAGGGTTCCGGCCCTCAGCTGCCTGAAGATCAGGTAGACCTCCCAGAAGATCAGCAGATTGATGAACGCAATGATGTACAGAAAACCTCCCGAGATGGCGGTTCCCAGCACCGCCCCCACCGATGCGAACGTCGGGTAGGCACTGATGACGAAGCGGGCCGCGACGACGAGGGCGACCAGCATCGCCATGACGATCGTGGAGTGACCGAGCGAGAACCACGTTCCGACCGTGTAGGGTCGCTTCCCCTGCTGCAGCAACTTCCGGGTGGTGTTGTCGATCGCGCAGATGTGGTCCGCGTCGACCCCATGACGAAGACCGAGCGTGTAGGCGAGGATCCCGAGCCCGATGAATATGCCGTAGCTTTGGCCGATGTAGAACGTGGCGGCCAGGCCCAGCACGGTCGCCCCGATGATGAGGACGAAGAGGATCGTGACCCCCTTCTTCTCGTGAGCGGAGAGTTGGAATGAGTTCGGGCGAGCTCCCTCGCCTCTCGGCGCCGCGCCGGGCTGTGCCATCAGCGGGCGTAGGCGGCCCGGCATATAACAAGTGTGTAATGTTGACAAAACGTAATACTCTACGGCTCCCTCGGCATCCGCGATCCGACCCCGGAGCGAGCGGGGAAACTTCGGGGGAGCGGCGGCGGCTCGGCAGGATCCCGGCGTCCCGCCAGCGATGGGGACCGATCCGTTCAGTCGCGGGACCGGTACTTGTGGGCGAACGCCGCGGATCGCGTCGTGTTGATCAGCGGGCCGTTGTACAGGGTGGTGTTGGCAATGATCGCGACCTCGCCGTTTTCAGTCAGGATCCAGGTGTTGCGCAGCGCGACCCGGATGACCGTTCCCGTGACCGCTCCATACACGATCGAGTCCCCGACGTGGGCGGTGTCCTCCCGGATCAGATAGTAGCCCGAGATCATGTTGGTCAGGGTCGGCTGCAACGCCAGCGAGACGACCAATCCCGCGATCCCGCTCAGCGTCAGAACCGTGAGGGTGTTGGCCAGGCCCGTCCACGTGGCGACCGCGATCACGGCGATGATGACGTAGACGATGCGGACAACCTCGGCGATCGTGTGGATGCTCGAGGGGCTCGTCCCGCCTTGACGTAGGATGCGAGCGAGTATGCGAAGGATCAGCTCGAAGAAAATGACGACGATCGCGACGATGATGACCGAGCCGGCCACCAGGACGAGGACTTGGTCGAACTCCGAGGACATGGCCGGTTCGGAGGGAGGGGCCGAAGCAACTAAAGGTATTGGCCGGGGCGCCGGGTCAGCCACCGGAGGGACTTGAACCCTCGACCTGCTGATTACGAATCAGCCGCTCTGCCAAACTGAGCTACGGTGGCACCGTGCGTGCGACGAAAGGGCGCGGACTATAATGCTACTGGTTGCGATCGCGGGCGACGGCCGACGCGAGTAGCCCGGAGCGAGCGATTCGCACCACGCGGTCGGGCACGCATCGAGCAAGATTATGCCGTTAGCCGAGCGCGTCGAGCGCCTCGGTCAGGTCGCGGATCAGGTCCTCCGGGTCCTCGATGCCGAGGCTGACCCGGACGAGTCCCTCGTCGATCCCGCGGGCTCGGCGATCGGCGACGGGGAGGTGGCGGTGCAACGTTTCGCCCGGAACGCTCGCGAGGCTCTCGACCCCCCCGAGGCTGGCGGCCACGTGCACGAAGCGCAGGTGGCTGAGGAACTTCGGGAGGGCGGATGCGCCCTGGGAAAGGGAGAGCGAGACGACGCCCGAGCGTCCGAGCATCTGGCGCCGTGCGACGGCTTCCTCCTCCGGGCTCGCGCGCCCGGGATAATGGAGGCGGGAGAGCTGCGGATGCGTCGCGAGCGCCTCCGAGACCCGCCGGCCGTTCTCGTTGTGGCGGGCCATGCGCAGCGCAAGGGTCTTCAGGCTCCGATCGAGGAGGAACGCCGCGAACGGGTCGAGGGAAGATCCGACGTTCACGCTCGGGTCGATAGAGTCGAGGAGCTCCTTCGAGCCCACCAACGCCCCGCCGATGATGTCCGAGTGCCCGCCCAGATACTTCGTCACCGAGTGGACCACGAGATCCGCGCCGAGGGCGAGCGGCCGCTGGTTGATCGGGGTCGCGAAGGTGTTGTCGACGAGAAGAAGGGCGCCCACGCGATGGGTCGCCTCCGCCCAGCGTTCTATGTCATGGACCCGGAGCGTGGGGTTCGTCGGGGATTCGATGAAGACGAGTCGGGCCGAGCGACCGATCGCCTCCTCGGGGTGACGGGCCGCCTCCTCCGAGACCCACCGGACTTGGACCCCGAACTTCGGCAGCAGCGTCCGAAGCACGCCGAGCGAGCCGCCGTAGAGGCCCTCGAGGGCCACGACCTCGTCGCCCGACTGGAGCACCGAGAGCAGCGTGCTCGTGATCGCTCCCATCCCCGAGCCGAAGAGTCGCGCGGTCTCGGCCCCTTCGAGCTGCCGGATGATCTCCGCCGGTCCCTCGTGGGTCGGGTTCAGGTTCCGGGTGTACAGGTAGACCGAGCCGTGCTCTGCGCCCTCGGAATAGGGCGCGGGGTAGTGGAAGGTGCTTGTCTGGTAGATCGGAGCGACCACCGCGCCAGCGTTCAGCTCCGGCCGGCGAGCCCCGTGGACGAGGCGGGTGTTGGGACCGACCCACTCCGGAAGCGGTTCGAAGCCACGACGGGAGGCGGGACGCGGAGCCCCGTCGCTCATGGTCGGCCGCTCGAGCCCGGCGCGTCCGGCTCCGCCCGCAACAGCGCGAGCCGAGCCGGCGCGTTCAGCTGGGCCAGATAGCGGATCACCGCGGGAGGGAGTTCGCCGCCGACGTCCTGGCCGTCGGCGATCCGGGATCGGATGCGTCGACCTTCGAGCCGATCCCGCTCGATGAGCGGGGTGTCGGTCACCGGGTATCCCGACTGCTCGAACAGGAGCCGCGTTAACGGATTGTTCGTATAGATCCGGTCGAAGACCGGCAACAATCCTTCGAGATACGCCACCCATTCGGCGTGCCGATGGAGGTCGACGATCGGGACGAGCATGCAGCCGCCGATGCGCGCCTCCTCGAGCGCTCGGCCGATCATCTCGATCCGCTCGCCGGCGGTGAACGGATTGTTCCACTGGTAGGAGTCCTGCGCGCTGCCCACGCCTACGATGAGGTCCTCCCGCGGCTCATCGGAGCGGATGGTCCGGATCGTCTCGAGATGGCCCCGGTGGAACGGCTGGAATCGACCGACGTAGAGTCCCCGCGTCATGGACCCTCACTCCGGGCTGAGCTCTTCTACGTTGTCGAGGAACTCCTCGATGCACGGACAGCGGGGCGTGAGGTACTGGGCGCAGTGCTCGCAGCGGCGATCGTTCATGGTCCATCGCAGTCGAGTGTTGAACACGTAGCAGGGCCGGTCCACGAACGGCGCCCCATCCTCCTCGTCCGTATCCGATAGAGTCGCCGGCGTCCGCGCGAGCGGCACGGGGTGCCGCGGGATCGGATGCGGTTGCGCTCTCACGTGTTTACCGTGGGCCGGGGCGGGCCGTCCGAGGGGGTGCGGCTCGTCGCATGGACCATCGCGGCGAGGCGTTCCAAGAGCGACTCCTTCTCAGCGGTCTGTCCCACGAGCGCGTACTTCAGCACGTCGCGCAGGGTCCGGACCGGGATGACCTCGATCATGCCCCGGTAGCGCGCCTCGAGCACGAGGTCATCGATATTGTCCTCAGGAACGAGGACCCGCTTGATACCGGAGTCGGCCGCGGCTTCGACCTTGGCGGTCACTCCGCCCACGGGGAGCACGGTCCCGCGGACGCTGAGCGAGCCGGTCATGGCGAGCGACTGGTCCACGGGGACCCCCTCGAGGGCGCTGATCACCGCGGTGGCGATCGACACCGAGGCCGAGTCACCCTCCACGCCGTCGGAGGTCCCGACGAACTGGATGTGGATGTCGTAGCGCGAGATGTCCGCGCCCGTATACTTCTTGATGAGCGCGCTCACGTTCTGGACGGCCTCCTTCGCGATGTCGCCCAGCTTTCCCGTGGCGACGACGACGCCTCCGTCCCGCGTTTGGGCCGGCGTCACCTCCGCCACAATCGGGAGCACGATGCCCGAGAACTCGGACATCCCCGTCTGGGCGCTGATGGCGGCGAGACCGTTGACCACTCCGACCGCGGCGCCGTCGACCGAGAACATCCGGTACTCCTTGCGGCGCTCGATGTAGCGGTCCGCGATCTGCTGTTCGAGCGAGCGGCTGGAGCGTTTGGCCCGGACGACGTGCTCTGCATGGACGACCGGCGCGCCCTCCGCGTTCGCCACATCGCCGGCCACGCGCACGAGGCCCCCGAGCTCGCGCAGGCGCAGGGTCAACTGACCGGAGCGTCCCGAGCGTCGCTGGGCCTCCCGGACCACTTCGACGACGGCGCCCATGTCGAAATGGGGGATCTTCTTGTCCTTGACGACCTCCTGGGCCACGAACCGCACGAGCTTCATGCGGTTCTCGGGGATGTCGGGCATCGTGGTCTTGACGTAGAGCTCGTAGCCGTAGCCGCGGATCCTCGAGCGGAGCGCCGGGTGCATCGTCTGGACGCTGTCGACGTTCCCCGCGGCGACCAGGATGAAGTCGGCCGGCACCGGCTCGGTCTTCACCATCGCTCCCGCCGAGCGCTCGGACTGGCCGACGATCGAGAATCGGCGTTCCTGGAGCGCGGTCAGGAGCGAGTGCTGGCTCTCGATCTTGAGCAGGTTGATCTCGTCCAGGAAGAGCACCCCGCCGTTCGCCCGGTGGATCGCGCCGACCTCCACCCGTTCATGGGGTGGGGTCTCGAGACCGCCGGACTGGAACGGGTCGTGCTTGACGTCTCCGAGGAGCGCGCCGGCGTGGGCGCCTGTCGCGTCGACGAACGGAGGCTTGTCATCCGAGGTGTGGGCGACGAGCAGCTTCGCGACCGATCCCCCGCCTTCCGACCGTCCGGCCGAGAAGCGGAAGATGGCGTAGAGGATGAAGATCAACAGCAGGCCGATCAGGATCGCCGTCAGGTTCCCGGTCGTGAGCGCGATGTACACGGTGAATCCGACGATGAGGAGCGCGAGGATCACCATCAGGTTCATGCGCTGACCGCGGCGCTGGGCGGCCTCGAGCTTCTGGGCGGCCACGATCTCCTTGCCCTTCCCCGCCGGGACGACCCGGATCTTCGGTTCGTTCGGATCATCGACGTTGGGGTAGGCGAGGATGTCCTGGAGCTGCTCCTTCGGGAGGAAGTCCACCATGGCGCGGGCGAGCATGCTCTTGCCCGTTCCGGGGTCGCCGATGAGCATCATGTGCCGCTTCTGGTTCGCGGCCTTCTTCGCGATCTCTACGGCATCGTCCTGGCCGATGACCTGGTCGAGGAGTCGCGGCGGCACCTCGACCTGAGCGGTCGTGGTGTAGGGCAGAGATTTGGCCCAATCGTCCAAGGGGCTCAGCGGCGGAGCCGGCGGGGAAGCCGTCGGTGGAGTCGATGGGGGAGGTGTCGGCGGGTCCGACGGAGGGGTCGTAGCCGCGGGCTGCGTGACGCCTTCGGCTGGTGTGGACGTACGTTCCCTCGGGCGGGCGCTGCCGTGGACCCCACGGCGCTCCGTCAGTGGAATCAATGCGGGGAGGTGTATTAACTCCTTTCCGCACGCACGGTTGACTTCGTGCGGTCCTCGGCGGCCGGAAACGGTCGAGATGCCCACCCGTCCTACCGCCCCTTATCTACCGCGCGGAACTGGCTCCGTAGAGCGCTCCTGTGCAGACCCAGCGCCTCGAGGGAAAGCCCGTCGCGGAGGCCGTAGATGCCGAGGTCCGGGCCGCGATCCGTAGCGTGCCGGCCTCGACGCGGCCCCCGACGCTCGCGAGCGTGCATCGGGGGGTCGATAGCCCCTTCCGATTCTACCTCAAGCGGCAACGCAAGGCGGCCGAGGCGCTCGGGATCCGATTCCGCGAAGAAGCCCTCGCGCCGAGCGACGGCCCCGAGGAGCTCGTCCGGCGCGTTCGTGCCCTCTCCGACGATCCCAAGGTCGATGCCGTACTGTTGGAACACCCACTGCCGGCTCCGTTCGATTTCATCCGCGCGGTGAGCGGTCTTTCCCCGGTCAAGGACGTGGACGGGGTCAGCCCTCTGAGTCTCGGCCTCCTGGCCGCTCAGCGACCGTTGCACGCTCCCGCTGTAGCGCGTGCGGCGATTGCGATCGCGCGTCACTACGGACTGCCGCTCGCTCGACATCGCGTGGCGGTCGTAGGACGGAGCGAGACCGTCGGGGTCCCCCTCTCGATGCTCCTCCTGGCACGAGGCGTCGATGCGACCGTCACGATCGCCCACTCCCAGACGGGCGTCCTCGCGGAGGCCCTGAAGGGGACGAGCGTTATCTTCAGCTGCGCCGGTCGGCCGGGACTGTTGACCCGGGCGAACGTTCCTATCGGTGCCGCGATCATCGACGTGGGACTCTCGCGCGTCGAGGATGCTTTAGCGCCGGGCGGCGGACGAACGGTCGGGGACGCCAACGCCGCGGACCTCGAAGGGTGGGCCGGAGCGCTGACCCCGGTGCCGGGTGGAGTCGGTCCGGTGACGGTGGCGGAGCTCATGGGCAACACGGTGCGGGCCTGGCAACTGGCGGAACTCGGGGAGGTACGCTCGTGACCCCTCCGCGAGCGAGGCTCGCCGGCCCCGTCCTCCGTTGCAAGGACTGCCCGATGTGGTACGGTGCCGAAGACGAGGGCTGGGGCCCGTGCTCGATCAAGCACCGCCGCGGAGACACGCGCTATCTCACCTGGGGCGGGCACCAGTGCGACGAAAACTACGTCCCCCCGCGGGGGATCCCGGGGAAGGCCGCGCGGTTGAGAGGCTCTCGCTCGACCTCCAAGCGCTCGGACGTGGGATGCTCTTCGACCTCGAACGCCGGCCAGGGCAAGCGGGACGCCACCCCGCGCAAGGCGCGCGCATTGAGCTCGACCCGGCGGCGCCCGAAGTCCAACCGGTAGTCCGCGGGCCGAAGACGGCCGACCGATTCCAGGCGAGCGCCGATCCGTTCGAGGTGGATGGCCCGCGGCGCCTCCACGATGCCGTAGACGATGGTGCCCTCCCCGGTCGGTCGGGCGAACGGCGGTGCGGTGATCTCCGCGCGCCGTTGGAGACGGTGGCGCAGCTGGACTGCGTCCTTGAACCGCGACGAGCAGTAATGGACCGGGACCGATATACGACTCTCCCGGACGATCCGCTCCGCGATCGTTCGGCTGCCGTGGACGCCGTAGCCGTTGCGCTCGTCGCTCCGATACCCGCGGTCCCTCAGGATGCGTTCGTTCGTCTCCGAGAACTCGAGCTCGTTGAGGTTGACGAAGTCGACCCCGATCTCCTCCAGGGTCTGGAGCAGACGCTTGAGCTCGGCCTCCTTCTCGGGGAGGACCGGGATCTCCACGCCGCGGCGGATCCCCCAGCGGGGCGCCTCCTCGAGCACGGAGCGGTACGCCCCTCCCGATGCCGAGAGCGGGCCCCAGAGGTAGTGGGGAATGTGCAGGCGGAACTCGTCCAACCCCGCGCGCGCGAGCTGCTGGAGCTTCTCCGCGTTCGGTTCGTGCGTGTAGAGGTGGATGTGGTGCTCGCGGCCAAACTCCAACTTGAGGAGCCGGACGTAGTGCTCGACGCGGTCCACGACGCCGAGCGGGTCGCCCCCCGTGATGCCCGTTCCCGCGGCACCGATCGCGCGCGCCTCTTCGAGGACGTCCGCATCGCACTCGATGCGGCGCTCGTTCGCATAGGCGACGTCGATCTGATTGCGGTTCGGGGACACGGGACAGTAGAAGCAGCGGAACCGGCAGACCCCGGTGACGAAGAGCACCATCTTGCGCCCCTCGGCGCACTGCACGCAGGCGGGGCTGAGCGCCCCCCGGTAGCTCGAGGCCATCGGAAGCAGCTGCAGCTCGTCGGTCGCCATCGTCTCGGGAGGGAGGCGCGGGCCGAGATTAAGACGGTTTCCTGAGGGGTTCGAGGACCCCCGGTCGGTCCGGCCGGGGAGGGCTACGGGCGGCGGGGTTAGTTGGTGGACCAACCCCCCCACCGAGGGGCAGGTTCAAATCCCCCACCCGGCTGGGCGGCTCAGTTCCCGAGGGACGATCGATGGAGATGCAACCGGGCCAGATGGCGTATGACCGCGCGAGCACCGTGTTCTCGCCGGATGGCCGACTGTTCCAGGTCGAGTACGCCCTGCAGGCGATCCAGATGGGCGGGACCGCCGTCGCGGTCACGTACGATACGGGGATCGTGTTCGTGGCCTATCGCAATCTTCCCGTCAGCAGCCTCGCCGAGGCGAGCTCGATCGAGAAGAGCTTCGCCATCGACGCCGGTCTCGGATGCGTCACGGCCGGGCTCATCGCCGACTCTCGGGTCCTCGTCGAGTTCTTGCGGGTCGAGTCCCAGCGCCATCGCATCGCCTACTCCGAGTCTGCTCCGTACGCGATGCTCGGTCATTCCCTCGGCACGCTCCTCCAGCAGTTCACCCAGTTCGGCGGGACGCGACCGTTCGCGGTCTCCTTGCTGCTCGGCGGCTTCTCCAATGGACAGGCCGGGCTCGTCGAGCTCGACCCGAGCGGCGCCACGATCGGATGGAAGGCGTACGCCATCGGCCGCAACCGTCGCGCGGTGGCCGATTACCTCGAGGAGAAGATCAGCGACCGCCGGGACGAGGCCGCGGCGTTCGAACTCGCGGTCAAGGCGGTGGCCGAAGGTTCGCCCTCCCCATTCCCTCCCGAGGCACTCGATGTCTCGATCCTCGAGCCCGACCGCGAGCTGCGCCGGCTCACGCCGGTCGAGATCGCCAAGCGCGTCCAGGGCATGCCGTTCATCGGAACGCCCGAGCGCAAGCCGAACGGTCGCTGAACGAACATCTACCGTGCCCTTCGTGCGGTTAAACCCCTCTTCGGCTTGGCCGGTCCATGGCGACCCGTCCATCGGCTCCGGTGCTCGAAGTGCGCGCGCTCCTCGATTACGACCGCACGCTGTTCGAGGCGTACGTGCGCCGGATCCGCCGCCTGCCGGATGCGGTCACGCACCGGGATCTCGGGATCGGCCACGGCTCGATGATCGCGACCCTCACGCACATCCTCCACGTGCAGGAGTCCTGGCTTGTGTACATCGTTCCTCGACGCCAGCGAGAGATCGACACGCTCTGGCAGGACCCCACGCGCACGCCGAAGGACTGGAAGGCGTTCGACGCGTACGCCGCCCGCGTCTGGGACGGGATCGAGGCCCGCCTCCCCACGCTCACCGCGGAGGAGCTCGACCGCCGGGTGAAGGCGTTCTGGATGCCCGGGAGCTACACCGTCCGCGACGCGATCCTCCAGATATCCTTCGAAGAGGCTCACCACATCGGCGAGCTCATCGGCGCGATGTGGCGGCTGAACATCGAACCGCCCGCCATGACGTGGATCGAACTGCGTCCGGGCTCCCGCAGCTCGAAGCGCCGGCGGACGTAGAGCGTCGGCTCATCGATCGGCGCGGGCGAACTCTTCGCGCAGGCGGATCCGGCGCCGGGTCCGGTGATACGTCACTGCGAAGCGGTGGGCCTCGTCGCGGACCGCTCGCAACAGCAGCATCGGCGGGGAGTTCGGGTTCGGCCGGCGCGGTTCGGCCCGATCGGGCTCGTAGACCTCCTCCTCGCGCTTGGCGAGCCCGATCGTCGGTATCCGCTCGGCGAGTCCGAGGGCCGCGAGCGAGCTCAGCGCGCTCCCGAGCTGCCCGCGTCCGCCGTCGATGAGGAGGAGGTCCGGCAGGATCTCCTCTTCCGCGACGCGTCGGGCGAAGCGGCGGCGCACGACCTCGGCGACCATCGCAAAATCGTTCGTCCCCTCGACCGACCGGATCCGGAAGCGTCGGTACTCCGATTTCTTCGGCGCTCCTCGCTCGAAGACGACGAGCGATCCGACCGCGTTCGATCCCTGGAAGATCGAGATGTCGATCCCCTCGATCCGGTTCGGGATCGTGGGCAGCTCGAGCAGGCTCTGCAGCGCGAGGAGGACCTCGCGGGACGCCGGACGGGCCACCACTTGATCGACGCTCGCCCGGGCGAGCCGCTCGGCGAGGCGTCCGAGCGAGGCGTACCGGCCCGTGGGACGGAACTGGACTTCGATGCCTCGGCTCGCGAACAATTCGTCGACGGTGGCCTCGATGCCCGCCGGTCTCGGACCGTGGACGTAGATGCGCTGCGGCAGCTCGAGACGGCCGCCGTAGTACTGTCCCAGGAACTGACGCAAGGTCTCGCCTGGATCGGGGAGATCGTCCGCTGGGATCTCGAGGAGGTGCGGCTCCGCGCCTCGAACCTCCCCGTCGACGACGTGCAGAAGCCCGACGGCGACCCGGAGCGTGGCCGGGTCCTGGGAGAACGCGAGGGCGAGCACGTCCGACCGTCCGGTACCGGGTCCGACGACGCTCTGGCGCTCCTCGAGCGCGCCGAGGCCCGCGAGCGCGTCCCGGAGCAACGCGGCCCGCTCGAACTCCTGCCGGGTGGCCGCCGCGCGCATCTCGGCCTCGATCGTCGGTCCCACAGGCTCCCCGCGTCCCCGGAGGATCTCCCCGACGCGATCGAGCGTGGACCGGTACTCGGCGGGAGTGATCGCACCGATGCACGGGGCGCTGCAGACCTTGAGATGGTAGTACAAGCACGCTTCCTTCGGCAGGCGCGCGCACCGACGCAGCCGGAACGTGTCGGCGAGCAGGTGCTGGACGCTGCGGGCCTCGCGCGCGCTCGTGTAGGGGCCGAAGAGGATCGATCGGCCATCCCGGTGCGGCCGGCGCACGATCAACAGGCGGGGGAACTCCTCGCGCGTGGAGATCGCGAGGTACGGGAAGCTCTTGTCGTCCTTGAGGAGCGTGTTCATCGGAGGCTGGTACTGCTTGACCAGGTTCGCCTCGAGCAGGAGCGCCTCGCGTTCGCTCGACGTGGGAACGAACTCGACGCTCGCGCTCTGGGCGAGGATCGTCCCGTCCTTCTCGATCTTGGCCCGCAGATGATCGAGTACCCGACGGCGCAGGCTCCGGGCCTTGCCGACGTAGACCACGGCCCCGCGGGCGGAACGGAAGAGGTACACGCCCGGCGCATCCGGGCCGCGCCGGAATCCATCTCCGCTCGCGACCGCGAGCTCGCTCGCGGGAACGAAGGAGCGTGGATCGCCCGCAGGGCTCACGGTGGTGCCTGCGCGACCGAGAGTCGCGGGGTCGCCCGTCGGCCGAGGAGAGGCTTGAGGAACTGTCCGGTGTAGGACGCGGGCTCGGCCGCGATCGCCTCGGGAGGCCCCTGAGCGACGACATGGCCGCCCGCGTTGCCGCCTTCGGGTCCGAGGTCGATGATCCAGTCGGCGGCCTTGAGGACGTCCAGGTGGTGCTCGATCACGACCACCGAATTGCCTCCTCCGCGCAGCCGGAAGAGCACCTCGAGGAGGCGCTCGACGTCCGCGAAGTGGAGGCCCGTCGTCGGTTCGTCGAGCAGGTAGAGCGTCCGGCCCGTGGGAAGTTTGGCGAGCTCGAAGGCGATCTTGATCCGCTGGGCCTCTCCGCCGGAGAGGGTCGTCGAGCTCTGCCCGAGCGACACGTAGCCGAGACCGACGTCGGACAGGAGCGTGAGGCGACCGGCGATCCGGCGGTGGGTCGAGAAGAACGACGCGGCGTCGTCGACCGTCATCTCGAGCACGTCGGCGATCGACTTTCCCTTGAACTTCACTTCGAGCGTTTCCGCGTTGAAGCGTCGGCCGTGGCATTCCTCGCAGGCCACATAGACCGCGGGTAGGAAGTGCATCTCGTAACGCAGGACTCCGTCGCCTTCGCAGGCCTCGCAGCGGCCGCCCGCGACGTTGAAGCTGAAGCGTCCGGGCGCGAACCCACGGGCTTTCGCGTCGGGCAGACCCGCGAACAATTCGCGGATCGGGGTCCACACGCCGGTGTACGTGGCCGGATTGCTCCGCGGAGTGCGCCCGATCGGGGCCTGGTCGATGAGGAGTACCCGGTCGATGGCGTCGATCCCCTCGATGAAGTCGTGCTTGCCCGGCGGTTCCCGGCCCAGCCCGAGGTGACGGCGCACGGCCTTGTACAGGATCTCCTGGACGGCGGTCGACTTGCCGCTTCCCGAGACCCCGGAGAAGGCGACGAACAGACCGAGCGGGATGCGGATCGGATCGCCCTGGAGGTTGTTCTCGCGCGGCCCGTGGATGGTGAGCCACCGATCGGTCGGGGCGGGGCGCTTCTCGGGGACCCGGATGCTCCGACGACCGGCGAGGAAGTCCGCCGTCACCGATCGGGGCGTGTTGCCGATCCGCGAGGGGAGGCCCGAATAGAGCACCTCGCCGCCGTGGACCCCCGCCCCGGGTCCGAGGTCGACGAGCCAATCGGCCTCGCGCATCGTCATCTCGTCGTGCTCGACGACGAGGAGCGTGTTGCCGAGGTCGCGGAGCGTCTTGAGGGTCGCGAGGAGCCGCGTATGGTCGCGCGGGTGGAGCCCGATCGACGGTTCGTCCAGGATGTAGAGCACTCCGACGAGCCCCGAACCGATCTGGGTCGCGAGCGCAATCCGCTCGGCCTCCCCGCCGGACAGCGAGGCGCTCGCACGGTCGAGGGAGAGATAGGTCAGTCCGACGTTCAGGAGGAATCCGAGCCGGGCCCGGATCTCCTTGACGACCTGACCGACGATCTGCTCATCGTGGGCCGTCAACGTCAGGGTCGAGAACATCGGAACGAGCTCGCCGACCGTCATCCGGACGATCTCCGAGATCGATCTTCCCAGGACCGTGACCGCGAGGCTCTCGGGCTTGAGGCGCCGGCCCTCGCACTTGCGGCACGGGTGGAACGTCATGAACCCGAGGTAGTACTCCTTCGCGCCTTCGCTCTTGGTCGACTTCCACCGGCGCTCGACCGCCGGGGCGAGGCCCTCGCGTAGCCACCCTCCGAGCCACCAGTGGGAGGCCCGGCCCGCACCCACGTCCGGCCCTCGCTCGGTTCCGTACATGAGGGCCTGCCAGCCCTTCTCGTTGAGCTCCCGCACCGGGTGCCTCGGTTCGTAGCCGAACATGGCCGCGAAGCGCGTGATCGCGCTCGAGCTCGGTGTGAGGCCCCAGACCGAGATCGCGCGGGAGAGCGGCTTGTCCTTGTCCGGGACGATCAGATCCGGGTCCGCATGGAGCGTCGCTCCGATCCCGGAGCATTCCGTGCACGCGCCGAACGGGCTGTTGAACGAGAACATCCGGGGGGTCAACTCCTCGACGGAGAACCCGCACTCCGGACAGGCGCGACGGCTGGAGAACATCTGTCGGACCCCGCCCGGCGGCGCACCACGACCAGTCCGTCCGCCATCGTGCGAGCGAGCTCGACCGCTTCCGCCAGGCGGGCGGCCTCCTCCGGCGCGACCTCGAAGGAGTCGATGACGACCTCGATCGTGTGCTGCTTGTTCTTGGCGAGGCGGATCTCCGGACCCGGGAGGCGAACATCGACCCCGTCGATCGCGAAGCGCCGGTAGCCCTGGCTCCGCAGCAAGTCGACGACCTCCCGGTGCTCCCCCTTCTTCGAGCGAACGACCGGGGCGATGAGGTCGATCTTCTCTCCCCGAGCCTGCGATTGGATCGACTCGACGATCTTGTCCACCGACTGGGGAGCGATCTCCTCCCCGTCATTCGGGCAGTGGGGAACGCCGATGCGGGCGAACAGTAGGCGGAGGTAGTCGTAGATCTCGGTCACGGTGCCCACGGTCGACCGGGGGTTGCGGCTCCCGGCCCGCTGCTCGATGGCGATCGCGGGCGATAGGCCCTCGATCGAGTCGACGTCCGGCTTGTCCATCTGGCCGAGGAACTGGCGTGCGTACGCGGATAGGCTCTCGATGTAGCGTCGCTGGCCCTCGGCGTACAGGGTGTCGAACGCGAGCGAGGACTTGCCCGAACCGCTGACCCCCGTGATCACGATGAAGCGGTTGCGGGGGAGATCGATCGAGACGTCCTTGAGGTTGTGCTGTCGGGCGCCGCGGATGCGGATCACGTCGGAGGGCTCGGGCATGTGGATCGGAGCACCTACGCGGGTAGCAGCTCGCGAACGGTCGCTTCGAGCCGCTCGAGAACGTGCTTCTGGAGCCGTCCGCCGAGTTCCGCCGATGCCGGACGCGTATCGCCCACGACGCTCTCGGGCCACTCCTCCGTGGACTGGGTCCCCGGGACGAAAGGGCTCCCGCGGTGCGGAACGACCGGCCGTGCCGGTCCCACCGTCTGTGGGGCGAGGAAGAGGACCCGAGAGGTCTCCATGAGGCCGGCGTGGCCGTCCGTGGGCGGGGATTCCTTCCCGCGGAGCTCGTAGACGAAATCGTAGTCCGACAGCACGACGATCCGCACCTTCGGATACGCCCGCATCGTCTCCCCGGCGGCCTCGCGGAGCGCCGCCATGTGGCCGCGCTCCGCATGGCCGGAGAGGACCAGGATCCGTCGCACGCCCATCCGGGCGAACTCGTAGAGCGCGCCCTGGGCCGAGCGTTGAAGGTCCGCGATCGACATCGAAACGGTCCCGGGGAACGGTCGGGCCTCCGGGCACGCGCCGTACGGGAGGGTCGGAGCGATGACCCCGTCGACCCGCTCGGCGAGCGAAGCGGCCGTCGATTCGGCCTGGATCTGATCGGCCCCGAGAGGCAGGTGCGGACCGTGGGCTTCCAGCGCCCCGACGGGCAGGATGAGGAGCGGGTTCGTCTTCAGCCGCGTCTCCCAGGTCCGGGAGTCGATCTCGAGCAATCGATGGCTAGCCATAGGGGGAACGACCCGTCGTGGCTATTTAAGTCGGGAAGGGGGGAAATGAAACGGAGGCCGGCTCGGGGGTTCGATCCTTACGGAGGCGCCGGGCCAGTGTCGACCGGGGCCGCGGGGCTCTCCGTGGAAGCCGGGGCCTTCCGCCGGCGCGGGGTCGCCGGGCTCGGCGATGCCGATCCGGCGCCGGCGTGCTTCGCGCCCTTCTTCGCCGCGGCCCTTCCCTTGGCTCGGGTCGCGCTCTTCTTCGCCTGGGCCGCGACGACCTTCGCGTCGGCCCGGGCGTCGGCCTTCTCCTTCTTTAGCTTGTCCGCCTCGGCGCGGGTCGGGCAGTTCGGATTGATGCACAGGGTCCACGGTGGACGCCCGGATTCGATCGCGGTGACGACCGGCGCGTGGCAGACGGGACAGGGCGGCTGGTCCTTCTCGAGCTTGCCTCGTTGCGGCAGCGGATAGGTCGTGCGGCACTCCGGGTATCCGGTGCACCCGACGAACCGCTTCCCCAGGAAGGAGTATCGGATCTCCAGAGGCTTCGAACACGTGGGGCATACTCCGATCCGGAACGCACGGTCGTGCTCGGTGCACTCCGGATTGATACAGTATAGGTCCGGCCTCTGGCCTCGGAAGACGATCTTCACGCGCGGCACCTTGCAGACCCCGCAGAGAAACTCCGGGGCGGGTTCGATGAAGCCGGCCGATGGGAGGGCGTAGCTCGCCGTGCAGGTCCCCGGGTTGTTCGAGCACTGGGCCCAGCGCGTGCCGCGCGGGCTCCGTTGGATCCGCAGCGCGCCGCCGCACTTGATGCACGGTCCGACGAAGTGCTGGCGGTCGAGGGCCCCGGTGAGCGTTCCGCGAACTCCTTCGGTGTTCGCGGCCAACAGCGTGTACGCCTCGCGCAGCATCTCGCGCGATTCGGAGAGCACCTCCGCCTTCGGTTTCTTCGATTCGGCGACCAGCTGCATGTCCTCCTCCAGCTGGTGCGTCATCTCCGGCCGGGTGACGAGCGGCGCGTACGCCTTCAACGCCTCCGTGACCGCGATCCCCGTCGTGGTCGGCTCGAGACCGCGCTGGTTGATGTAGTGCCGATCGAACAGCTTCTGCAGCACGTCGTGGCGCGTGCTCTTCGTGCCGAGTCCGAGCCGCTCCATCTCCTGGATGAGGGTACCCTGAGTGTAGCGACGAGGCGGCTTGGTATCCTCCTGCTGGAGCTTGATCTCGTCGAGACCGACCTTCTCCCCGACGACGAGCACGGGGACGAGGGTCTCCTCCGGTTGGTAGTACGGGTAGATCCGATACCAGCCGGGATCGGTGATCGTCTGGCCGTGGACATCGAACTTCTCCCCTCTCACGTCGATCTTCCCGGTGCGGCGCAGCCCGATCGCATCGGGGCCGAGCGTGGCCAGGAAGCGGCGGACCACGAGCTCGTAGATCCGCGCCGCGTCCGGCTTGAGCTTCTTGGGATCGATCGCCGCGGTGGGATAAATGGGCGGGTGATCGGTCGTCTCGACCCGGCCGCGGGTGGCGCGGAAGGACGGCTGCGCGAGGACGAAATCGGCGGCCTCCTTGAACGGGGTCTCGCGGAACTTCTCGGCCAGTGTCCGCAGTCCGAGCCCCCGGGGATAGACGGTGTTGTCCGTACGAGGGTAACTGATGATCCCCTGGGTGTAGAGATCCTCCGCGATCCGCATGACCATCGAGGCTCCGAGCCCCATGCGCGTCGCCTCCGCGACGAAGAGCGTCGTAGAGAACGGGATCGGGGGCCGCCGTCGGGTCTCCTCCTCCTTGCACTCCGCGACCGAGCCTTCGGTCGCGCCCGCGACCTTCGCATAGACCTGCTCGGCCTCCGCCTGGACGTCCCAGGTCCCGTGCTCGTGCGTGATTCGGAAGGTCTCCGTCCCCTTCCGGGCGGTCGCAACAAGCTGCCAGAAAGGGGTGGGCTTGAACTCCTTGATCGCTTGGTCCCGCTCGACGAGCAGCGCGAGCGTGGGCGTCTGCACCCGACCGACGGAAAGGAAGCCCTTGCCCCGCTGGTTTGCGGTCAGCGAGATGTAGCGCGTGAGGAGCGCTCCCCAGACGAGATCGATCTCCTGCCGGGCCTCGGCAGCCTCGGCGAGCGCCCGGTCGAGCAGCTCGAGATGAGCGAAGCTCTGCTCGATGGCGTCCCGCGTGAGCGCGCTGTAGCGGGCGCGCTTGACCTCGATGTCGGGGTGGATCTTTTGCAGGAGCTCGAGGCACTCGAGGCCGATGAGCTCCCCTTCGCGGTCGAAATCGGTCGCGAGGATCACGCGGTCGAACTCCCGCACGATCGATTGGAGCGTGCCGACGATCGAGCCTTCCGTCACGCGCTTGAGCGGCGCGGCCTCGAGCAGCTTCGGCAACGACTCGAGCGACCACTCCGCGAGCTCCTTCGGGTAGTCGAGCTCGACGATGTGCCCGCGCAGCCCCACGACCGCGTACGCTCCGTCCGGTCGCTCGAATCGGAACACGTTCGTGCCCTCGACCCGGGAGCGTTGCATGTGGCCGTCGGAGAGGACAACGGCGATGCGGAGCGCCGTGTTGAACTTCTCCGCGACGACGAGCGATCGTTGCATGGGAAGACCCGAGCAACTAGTTCGCCGCCGGTAGATAAGGGGATGGGCGCAAACGGGAGGAAGATCGTTTTCGAACGCGTGCGCACGCGTCCGGAGGACGCACTTCGGCCCGTCGGGTCGGCGCGGCCCCTTCGACCCACGCTTATTATAACCGGGCGATGGACTGGGAGCGCCCAGTGCCGCGGTAACTCAGTTTGGGAGAGTGCAAGACTGAAGATCTTGAAGCCGCCGGTTCAAGCCCGGCCCGCGGCACTCCTCCGGTCCGGCGCGGCCGATCGCCTCAGCCGCGCTTCGGCACGAACCACACATCGGTGATCGAGTACTTCGGCTGGGGATCGAAGCGCGCTTCAACCGGCATGCCGATGTAGATCTCCGATTCGACGCAGTCCTTCAGGCGCACCAGCAGCAGGCTGTCCGCGCCCTCGAACTCGACCATCGCGAGGTTGTACGGCGTCTCCTTCAGGAACGCCTCGCTGCCGTAGTGGCACGTCGTCCACGAGTGGACCTTGCCCCTCGGCGGAAGATCGATCCATTCGGTGGGCGCGCCGCACGCCATGCAGTGGCTGCGCGGGGTCGCGTAGACCGTCCGGCAGGACTTGCGCGTGCATTTCGAACCCTTGAGCTTCCCGTCCGCGAGCCCGAGGAAGAACTCGGAGTCCTCGGCGTAGCTGTGGATGTAGTTGATCGAGTACGGGTAGCGGATGATCAAGCTGTCGACGCCGTTCGCGTCCCGGAAGATCGCGCGGCCGCTGCGCCCGAGCTCCGCCTGCACTTCACGGAACTTCGAGAAGACCGGTGGGCGCTCGGTGACATCCTCCACCGAACGAGTTCGGTGGCTTCCTTCGGGCTTCAAGTTGCTACCCCCGTAGCCCGAGGCGGTTCCTGCTTCAACGACCGGACTCGCCGCCCCTTGCGGTGCGGTGGAGGTCCAGTCTCCACAGGCGTAGATTCCCCGGTGCCCCCGGGTACTGAGGCGAGTGCGCGAGCCAAGATGTTCTTGGCCGCATTCAAGTCTCGGTCGAGGCGGAGACCACACGGACACGAGTACGTACGGTCCTTGAGCGTGAGCGGCGGATCGGCCAGCCGACCACATCTTGCGCAGGTCTGGGTCGTCCCCTTCGCGGGAACCTCGACGTACCGACCCGAGCGTCGTGCCTCCTTGTAATGAGACATCTGCCGGAGCATCCCCCACCCCGCGTCCGAAATGGACATGGAGAGGTGGTGATTCCCGAGCATCGACGGGACGGACAAGTCCTCGAAGGCGATCAGGTCGTGGCGCTTCGCCCAGCCCGTACTGACCTTGTGGGCGAAGTCCCGACGCTGGTCCCGCACCCTAGCATGGCACCGAGCCACGCGCACACGCTGCTTGTGCCAGTTGTGCGAGCCCTTCCGCTTCCGCGAGAGCTTGCGCTGCTGGCGCTTCAACAGGACCTCAGCTCGTCGAAGGAACTGGGGCGGCTCCACAACATCTCCAGTCGAGAGCGTGGCGAGATGCGTGAGGCCGAGGTCCACTCCTACCGGATTCTCGGCTATGGTGAGTGGGGAGGGGGTCGGGTCTTCTACCTCGTAGGTGAGGATGACGAACCAGCGGTCGCCCTCCCGCTTCACGGTGCATGTCTTGATAGGGCCGTCCGGTGGCGCACGGTGGACCTCGACCGGAATGTCTCCCATCATCGAGAGCCGAAGCCGCCATGTTCCGTTACGCCCCGGAACGATACGCGCCGACCCGTTCGAGTCCGGATAGCAGAGCGACGTGACCTCCCGCTTGAAACGAGGGAAGCCCGGCTTCTCGCCCGCCTTCACCCGCCGGAAGAAGTGCTTGAACGCGTCGTCGAGCCGCGCGAGAGTCTCCTGTGCCACATGCCCGTAGACCCGTCCAATCCCCTCAGTGTCGTAGGCGCGCCACCGAGCGAGGTCTCGGCACTGGTCGACGTACGATATCGACCGTTTCTCCTTCCGCCACGTCTCCTGTCGCCGTTCGAGCGCGTGGTTCCAGAGGAACCTCAGTTCCTCGAACTGATGGTCGAGTTCCTTCTCTTGGTCGGGGAATGGGTAGAGGCGATACTTGCACGGTTGATACATCGAGGGTAGCGAATGGGGCACGCCCCCGACCCGTGTAAGAGGTTCGCGAACCCCCCAACAAGTTGAGGGGCTTGCGCTTGCCGACATCGTCAAGGGCGGTACCCCCGTTCGAGGATCGACACCGTCACCGCGGACCCCGTCCCCGCGTGACTGTGGATCGCTCCGCGATGCGCGTTGGGGACCTGGAGGGTCTTGTTGCCGAAGTGTTTCGCGATCCGCCCCTGCAGCTGCCAGAACGCGAAGACGGCCTGCATGAGCCCCGTCGCTCCGACGGGGTGGCCGCAGGCGATGAGCCCTCCGGAAGGGTTGACCGGGATCGCGCCCGCGTTCGGCGTGGGGAAGGGATACTGGATGTTGGACAGGAAGGGGTCCCCGCGCTCGGTGAAGTCGTAGCCCTCCCCGTACCGGCACAGGCCGAGGTCCTCGTACGTCTGGATCTCGCTCGAAGCGTAGGCGTCGTGGAGCTCGACGAAGTCGAGCTCGCGGTTCGGATCGGTGATCCCTGCCATGCGATACGCCTCGAGGCCGGCGGCTCGACCCGCGCGGAAGGAGTGGATCCCGGGATAGTCGAGATCGGCGTAGTCGCTCGCCTTCTCCTTGGGGAGGAGCGGAACCTTGCCGAACGGTCGGTCCGCGAGACGCATCGTGTCCGTCCCCGTCCCGACCCCCGTGATGCGGACCGGTCGGTCCGTGAACTCGCGCGCCCGCCGCTCGTCGCACAGGATCGCGACCGCCGCCCCGTCGCTCATGGTGCAGATCTGCTCGCGAACGAGCGGGTAGCTGATCATCTCGCTGGCGAGCACCTGCTCCACCGTGAGCTGCTTCGGGTACTGCGCGTACGGGTTGTAGAGCGCATTCTGGTGGTTCTTGACGGAGACGAGCGCCATGATGCGGCTGCCCTCGGCCGTGGCCCGGCGCTGGGCTTCGCGCTCGTCGGTGATGTGGGCGAACTTCGTCCGTCGGAGGTACTCGTAGATGTGCCGCTGGACCATGAGGGCGTAGTAGCCGGTATAGAACCCGCCGAGCGGGAAGTCGAAGTTCGTGTCGGAGGCGAGCGCGATGAACTCGTTGCCCTTCCAGGTCTCCACCCGGCTCATCGTCTCGAATCCCGCCGCGAGGCAGACGTCCATCCGACCGCTCGCGATCGCCTCGTACGCAGCCTGGAAGCACTCGCCGCCCGTGGCGCCTCCCCACTCGATGCGGACCGAGCCCTTCGGGTTGAGGCCGAGGTAGTCCTGGACCATGCTCGAGGCCTTGAGCTGGCGGGCGAAATGGTCGGAGAAGTAGGAGATGCGCGAGCCGTCGATCCGATCCCGCGTCAGGTTCGGGATCCCCTTCAGCGCGTAGTCGTACGCCCGGCGCACCATCAGCCGGAAGTCCATCGCCGGATGGGCCTTGGCGAACTTCGTTACGCCTCCGGTGACCATGTACACACGCCGAGCGGTGGAGCGGGGAGTTCGTGCGGAGGCGTGCGCGGCTTTCGGCGTTCGGTCGCGGGACTTGGAGCGAGCGGGCACGATCGATTCCCCCGCTCGAGGCGAGTTCGGTCCGGTTCTTAGCGATGCCGCCGATTTCGGACCGAAGCCCGCGTGAAGGGCCCCGAGATGCCTCCGAGGGTACGCCCGAGGACCAAGCCCATTAGCTCGTACATGCTGACCGTCGGCATGCCGACCCGCGCTGCCGGACGTGACATCCTCTCGGTCACCGACTATGCCCCGGACGTGGCTTGGGTCCTGCGCCGGGCGCTCGCCCTCAAGCGCGACCGGGCGCGGGGACGCCGTCCGCGGACCCTTCGAAATCGGACCCTTGCGCTCGTCTTCGAGAAGCCTTCGACCCGCACCCGCACGAGCTTCGAGGTGGGGGTCCGCGACCTCGGGGGCGCGCCGATCTATCTCTCCTCGCACGATCTCCAACTGGGCCGCGGAGAGACGATCGCGGACACGGCGCGCGTCCTCTCGCGCTACGTCGATGGGATCGTCTACCGCGCCTTCCACCACGCCGACGAGGTCGAGCTCGCGAAGTGGGCCTCGGTACCCGTGATCAACGCGCTCGATGATCTCGAGCATCCGTGCCAGATCGCGGCCGATCTGCTCACGATGTACGAACGGTGGAAGGGCACGTTCTCCGGCCACCGCCTCGCGTACATCGGGGACGGCAACAATGTCCTCAACTCCCTCCTCCTCGGCTCGGCGGCCGTGGGGCTCGACATCGCGGCGGCGAGCCCGAAGGGATACGGGCCGAACGCGGAGATCGTGCAGCGGGCCCAAACGCTCGCACGCACCCGCGGCGCTTCGATCACCCTCACCGATTCGATCGAGGAGGCCGTCCGAGGGGCGGACGCCGTGTACACGGACGTGTGGGTATCGATGGGAGAGGAAGCGGAGACGGCCGCCCGGACCGCCGCGTTCCAGGGATACCAGATCAACGATGCGCTGCTCGCCCGCGCTCACCCCGACGCCTTCGTCCTGCACGATCTGCCCGCGCATCGCGGACTCGAGATCACCGATGCCGTGATGGACGGTCCCCGCGCCGCGCTCTGGGACCAGGCCGAGAACCGGCTCCACGCCCAGAAGGCGCTTCTGGAATGGGCGCTCCTCGGAGCGAAGGGTTCGCGGGGTCGCGCGAAGTCTCGATAGGTACCCTTCCGCTCAGGCGGTCGGGTTCGCCTCGGGGTCGGCGCGCAGCCGGATCCTGAGCTGATGCTCGATCTTCCGGATGAGCGAGTCCGGGGGGCGGAAGCTCCCCGACTCGATCTTGAGGACGACCGATTTTTTCTCGTTGAGCTTCTTGCCGAACACTTCCGGGGTCCAGGCGCGATGCTCCCGGGCGACGCGGATGCGCTGGAACCAATCCGGGGCGAGCTCCATCTCGGGCATCTCGAGGTAGACATCGCGCTCCTCGAACCGTCGCGATGCGGACGGGCGGATCGGTCCGACGCGGATCCGGCTCGGAACGGAGGAGGCGGCGGAGGGCGTCGGGGGCGGATCGACCGGGGTCCCGAACTTCGCGCAGTTCGGACACAGCTGGAGCACCGAACGCTCGATCTTGACGCGGCTCGTCGACTCCGCATCCATCCCGCACATTTCGCACAGCATCTGATTCACTCCTATCTACCGGGTCCCGCCCGGGTCTTTCGCCGCTCGTCCATCCGTTGCCGGCCCTTCTCGAAACGATCGCGTTCCTCGTCCGTGGTCACCACGAGCTCCGGGACCGGGATCGGGTGCCCGCTCGCGTTGATGGCCACCATCGTGACGAAGGCATTCCCCACTAGTTGAGGTTGTTCGGCGTCGATGCGCTCGGCGGATACCTGGATCCAGATCTCCATCGACGTCCGGCGGACGAACGTGACTTGCCCGTCGAACTGGACGACGTCCCCGACGTGCACGGGTGCGATGAAATCAACCCGATCGAACGATGCGGTGACGCACGGAGCGAGCGCGTGCCGGCTCGCCGTGATGTACGCCACCCGGTCGATCTCGGCGAGGATGATCCCCCCGAACACGCTGCCGAGGTTGTTCGCCTCGGCAGGCAGCATGAGCCGAACGGTGTGGGTCCGGCTCGCCGAGACGGGCTTCGGTGGCCTCGCCAACAATCCGATCCCACTCCGATGAGGCATCCCGCAACGGAACCGGGACCCCTATCGAGGAAGCGGTGGAGCGGTTTAGCCTTTCTCGAAGAGCGTCCGATTCCGGCGGACCCGCTCCACGATGTGGAACCCCCCGGACATCAACAGCCGCTCCATCTCGGCCCCGTGGCGCCGCGGAACGGCGAACGCCAGCCGGCCGCCTCGACGCAGAACCCGATCGATCTCGCGGATCGCTCGCGGCACGGCCTCGGGGGCCGTGCAGCAGAGCACCCCGATCGACAGGACGAGGTCGGCGGAGGCGTCTCGGAATGGGAGTGCGACCCCATCGGCTTGCACGCGCCGGATCTCCGGGGCGCCCTCGACAGCCGCAACGCGATGGGCGCGGTCGCGCATTTCCCTCTGGGGTTCGGCCAGGACGTAGGTCCGGTGGGAGCGGCCCCCTTCGGCGGCGGAGAAGAGTCGCAACGGGTAGCCCGTGCCGCCGCCCGCATCGTAGACCACCGCCTCCGCGGGGAGTCCGCGTTCGGCCGCGCGGAGCAGGTCGCGGAGGCGGATCCGGCGACCTGGGAGCCGTTGGAGCCACGCCGAGCTCGGTCGGCTCGACCACGCTAACGGCCAACGCATCGTCGGAATGGGAGGCCGGGAGGGGTCGCGTGCGGTCATCGGCGAGGTCCCCGAGGCCTCGTTCCTGCGAGGTCGGACGCGGTGGACCGGAAGCGGGCTCTCGGAGACCCGGCGTAACAACTCATAAATAGTGGCGCCATGTGGCCGCCGCCGGAGCCCTCAGGAAATGGCGAACAAGCCCCACCTCAACATCGTCTTCATCGGACACGTGGACCACGGTAAGTCGACGACCGTCGGTCGACTTCTGCTCGACACCGGTGTCATCCGGCAGGAAGAGATCGACAAGTTCCGGGCCGAGGCCGAGGCGAAGGGCAAGGCGACGTTCGAGTTCGCGTGGGTCATGGACGACCTCAAGGAGGAACGCGAGCGCGGGGTCACGATCGATATCGCCCACCGCCGCTTTGACAGTCAGAAGTACTACTTCACCATCATTGACGCCCCCGGCCACCGGGACTTCGTCAAGAACATGATCACGGGGACCAGCCAGGCCGACGCCGCGGTCCTGGTCGTCTCGGCCGCCGAAGGGATCCAGGAGCAGACGCGCGAGCACATCTTCCTGGCCCGTACGCTCGGCGTCGCGCAGCTCATCTGCGCCGTCAACAAGATGGACCGGCAAGAGGTCGCCTACTCCGAGGCCAAGTACAACACCGTGAAGGAGGAGCTGACGAAGCTCCTGAAGAACGTCGGGTTCAAGGTGGAGACGCAGGTCGTCTTCCTCCCGATGTCCGCCTTCAAGGACGACAACATCATCAAGGCGAGCCCGAACATGCCCTGGTTCAAGGGCCCGTTCCTGCTCCAGGCGCTCGACAACCTCGTCGTTCCAGCGAAGCCCACGGACAAGCCGCTGCGCCTCCCCGTCCAGGATGTCTACACGATCACGGGGATCGGAACGGTGCCCGTCGGCCGCGTCGAGACCGGGCGGCTCAAGGTCGGCGAAAAGATCACCTTCATGCCGAGCGGCAAGACCGGCGAAGTGAAGTCGATCGAGATGCACCACGAAGCGGTCCAGATCGCCGAGCCCGGGGACAACGTCGGGTTCAACGTCCGCGGGATCGAGAAGAACGACATCCGCCGAGGTGACGTCGCCGGACCGGCCTCCGCGCCCCCGACGGTCGTGGAGAGCTTCACCGCGAACATCCAGGTCCTCAACCACCCCAGCGTCATCACCGCGGGCTACGCGCCGGTCTTCCACGCGCATACGGCTCAGGTCGCCTGCGAGTTCACCGAGCTATTGAAGCGCCTCGACCCGAAGACGGGCCAGACCGCGGAAGAGAACCCCACGACGCTCAAGACCGGGGACGCCGCGCTCGTTCGCATCACCCCGAAGCGCCCGCTCGTGCTGGAGAAGTACAAGGAGTTCCCCCAGCTCGGCCGCTTCGCCGTCCGCGACATGGGTCAGACGGTCGCCGCGGGCGTCGTCGTGGACGTCAAGAAGCGCGAGGGCTAAGGCGGTCCCGCGCCTCGGCCTGAGCAGAACGGACCTCATGGTGCAGAAGGCTCGGATTTCGCTCACGGGCCGCGACGCCCAGAAGGTCGACCAGATCTGCAAGCAGATCCGTGAGATCGGTCAGAAGACCGGCGTGAAGATCGCCGGCCCGATCCCCCTTCCGACGAAGAAGCTGCGGGTGCCCGTACGCAAGGGCCCCGACGGCGGCGGGACGAGCACGATCGACCACTGGGAGATGCGGATCCACAAACGCCTGATCGATATCGACGCCGACGAGCGTGCGCTCCGCCAGGTGATGCGCATCCAAGTCCCCGACGGCGTCAACATCGAGATCGTCCTGACGAGCTGATCCGAACGTGTTCGCCCCGGGGGCGAGCCGCTACCTCGGCGCGGGCCTGACCGCGCTCCTCGTCCTGGCCGTGCTCATCGCGCTCATCGCATGGTGGCCTCTGTGGATCCTCGTAGCGGCCCTGGTCGCGGCGTGGATCTTCTTCGCGGTGTTCCTGCGCGATCCCGACCGGGCGGCGGGAGAGGGGATCGTTTCCGCGGCGGACGGACGCGTGCGCGAAGTGGTCCGCGACGGAGCGCGCTGGCGGATCTCGGTGTTCATGAACGTGACGAACGTCCACGTGAACCGGTTCCCCCTCGCCGGCCGGGTCGAATCGATCACCACGAGCGGCGAGGGATTCCGGCCTGCCTACCGGGTCGATGCGCTCCACAATCTCCAGCGCTCCTATCGGATCGCTACGGCGATCGGTCCGGTGGAGGTCGTGCAGATGACGGGGATCGTCGCCCGTCGTCTCGTCTCGCTCGTCGAGATCGGTGACGAGGGCGCCAAGGGGAGCCGCCTCGGGATGATCGTCCTCGGTTCGCGCGTGGACGTGCTGGTCCCGGCGGACCGGGCCGAGCCCGCCGTCTCGGTCGGCGCAGCCGTCCACGCCGGCGCGTCTACCATCGCTCGGGTGATCGGGTGACGGACCGGTGGCGGGCCGCGGCGAACGCCGCGACCCTCGGCAACCTCCTTCTCGGAGTCGGAGCGATCGCGTACATCGTGCTCGCCAATCCGATCTTCGCGATGCTCCTGATCGCCCTCGGGGTCGCGTTCGATGGCATGGACGGGCTGCTCGCGCGGCGCAGCCGCTCCCCGGGAGGCCCGTTCGGCCGGATCGCCGACTCCGTCGCCGACGCCGTGACTTTCGGGATCGCCCCCGCGTTCCTCGTCGGCTGGCACGCCGGCCAAGGGTCACCGTGGGCGACGATCGGGTTCGCCACGTTCGCCCTCGCCGGCGCGGTGGCGGTCCTCGCGATCGCCCGGCTCTCCTACTTCACGGTGCGCGGCTTCCAACACCACGACTTCGTCGGTGTGCCGACCCCGCAGACCGCGCTCGCGATCGTGCTGTTCTCGTTGTGGTGGTACCTCCCCGGCTTCCTCGGGGTCGCACCGCTGCCGTTCCTCCTCGCGGTCGGGCTCGTCGCGCTCGCGATGGTGATCCCGGTGATGTATCCGAAGATCCGACGGGGTTCCGCGCTCCGCCCCGTGATGGCCTTCACCGCGATCGTCGCCGCGCTCGCTCTCGTCCCGATCCAGTTCCGGCCCGACGCGGGCTCGCCGCTCTACCTCTTCGCATCCGGGATGAGCTACGCGATGGCCGCCGGTCTTTTCCTGTACTACTTCTTGGGGCCGTTCACGGTGAAGCGGTCTTCCGGCCCTTCCCCGAAGGCGTGAAGAGACGATGACCCGAACCCGCTCCATCCATCGCGCCCAGCTGACGCGACGCGAAGCGTTGCTCTTCGAGGCGGGGATCAAGCTCGGGGGCCTCTTCCACCAGTATCTCGGGACGCCCGTGGACCGACGCACGGCCCGCTCGCTCGCTCGTGCGATCGAAGAGGCGGTGGGGCTGCAGCCGTACGTCCGCTCGATCCATGTCCGGATCGACCCGAAGCAGGGGGGCCCCGCCGGACGGGGCCGATTTGCGTATCGGTACCTCGTCGCCGAGATGATCCACGTCCGGCTCGAGCTCGCCGACCGGAACCTCGTAGTGACGGCGCGCCTCGAATGGCGCCCGGATCTCGCCTATCCGCTGATGAGCATCGATCGCGTGCGGGAGACGCACGCGACCCGGGTCACTTTCGGCTCGCGATCGGCGCGTACTTCAGCTCGGTCGGGCCGACATAGGCCGCGGTCGGGCGGATGAGCCTCAGGTCGGTGTACTCCTCGAGGACGTGCGCGGTCCAGCCCGCGATCCGGCTCGCCGCGAACAGCGGCGTGAACAGATCGTGCGGGATCCCGATGAGCGAGTAGACGGATCCGGAGTATAGGTCGACGTTCGGGTAGAGACCCTTCTCCCGGTGGACGATATCCTCCAGCTTGCGCAGGAGCTCGTAGTAGTGGAGATCCTTGCGTTCCTCGCCGACGCGGCGGGACCACTCGCGCAGGATCGTGGCCCGTGGATCCTCGACCTTGTAGACCCGGTGGCCGAAGCCCATGATCCGCTCGTGGGCGACGAGCTTCGCCTGGACCACGCTCTCGACCCGGTCGACGGTCTGCATCTCATCGAGCAGTTCCATGACCCGCTCGTTGGCGCCGCCGTGCAGCGGTCCTTTGAGCGTGCCGATCGCGCTCGTGACGGCGCTGTAGAGATCGCTCAGCGTCGACGCCGTCACCCGAGCCGCGAAGGTCGACGCGTTGAGCTCGTGGTCGGCGTGGAGGATGAAGGCGATGTCCATCACCCGCGCATCGAGCGGCGTCGGGTCGCGGTCGAGAACGGCGTAGAGCAGGTAGGCCGCGTGCGAGAGCTCCGGGCGCGGACGGATCCGAGGAAGCTTCGCGCGCCGACGATGGAACTGGCCGATGATCGTCGGGAGCGCCGCCGTCAGGCGCCGGGCCCCTCCGATCGAAGTGGGTCCGGGCTTGGTCTCGCCGGGCTCGAACAGCGCGAGCGCGCTGACCGCGGTGCGGAGCACGTCCATGGGAGGGCTGTCGAGCGGCATCGCGTCGATGAGCTGGACGAGCTCGGGGGGGAGCGAGCGGAGCGCGACGAACTGCTGGTGCAGGTCGTCCAGCTGGACCTGCGTCGGGAGCTTTCCGTACCACAGCAGATAGGCGACCTCTTCGAACGTCGAGTTCGCCGCGAGGTCCCGGATGTCGTACCCGCCGTAGATGAGCCGGCCCTGGAGCCCGTCGATGAAGCAGATGTGCGACTGCAGTGCGACCACGTCCTGGAGCCCCTTCTGCACTTCCGTCGGTTCGGGCATGATCGATCGGACCCTCCTACGCGCGTGGGCGCGAGGGGACCGGAGGTTATCCTATTTCGCTAGCCCGGGAGAGGTCGATCGGGCTCGGTACCCCCGAGGTCGGAGGCCCGGGGATGGTCGCGACCGGCTTCGGCCGTGTGCGGCGTTCGTAGGCGACGGTCGCCGCCGCCCAGATCGGGAGCGATGCGAGGAGAGCACCCGCCGCTACGAGGAACACGAGCTGGAAGCTCCCGAAGAGCGCGATGATGCCCGAGAGCCCCGCCCCGGCGACCGCCGCGACACCTCCGAGCGCGCTGTTCACTCCGAGCAGTCGGCCGGCGTCCCGGTCGTGGAGACCTCGGAACAGCATCATCGAGCTCGCGATCGTGAAGAAGGCGACCGCCCCGCCGATGACGCCGTAGGTGATCACGTTCGCACCGAACGCTCCCGGCACCGTGAAGGCGATGAGGGGGAACGCGGCGGTCGCGAGGTAGCCGAGGCTCCGTAAGTAGGTCGAGCTTCGAACGAGCCGGTCCGGACCGAGGCGCGTCGTGAGCGCGCCCGTGAAGGGGAAGAGGACGCCCTGAGCGGCGTTGTTGGAGAAGTTAATGAGGAAGATCGAGGACGCAGCGATCCCGATCGAGGTGAGATACGGTGTGAGCGAGATGTTGTACAGGTTGGAGGACAGGTTGAACAGGAACATCGCGAGGAAGATCAGCGGGAGCTCGTGGCGGATCTCCTGCCGGGCCCACCGGCCGAACCGCTCGAACGGTTTCGGCGAGATCGGGGGGCGGACCGGGAAGAATGGGAAGGCGTTGTGCGTGGTCGAGTTGCGGCGCAACCGGGAAAAAAGGCTCTCCGGGTGCCGCGCCACGTCCGAGGTGCGATGGGTGCGCGGGCCCTCCGAGACCCCGAACCATATCCAGAGCGCGGAGACAGCCGCGAGCGCCCCGAGGACGTACAGGATCGAGCTCAGGGCGAGCGCGTCCGTCGTCCAGACGAATCCGATGAGCAGGCCGACCATGCTGCCGATGATCGACATCTCCTGGAAGGAGGAGTACGCGTTCGCTCGTTCCTTGCCCGGGAACTTCTCGAGCATCAGCAGGTTCGACGCGCTCGCTCCCGCGGGCGCAATCAGCCCGATCAGCGCGTAGATCGCGTAGAGCGAGGCAAGCGAGTGGACCTGCGTGAGGACGATGTACAGGACCGCGAATCCCCCGTAGTTGATCGCGAGGAAGGCCCGCCGGAGGTGGTAGCGGTCGGAGAGGTGCCCCCAGAGCACGCTCGAGAGGATGACCGTGGAGTTGTACAAGGTCGCGGAGAGCGCGACGGCGGACCAGGACCCGTGCAGCGGGATCAGGATCAACAGCGGGAGAACGACCCCGAAGCCCGCGGTGGCCGCATTGATCGGGACGAACGACAGTAGCCAAGGACGGGCAAGGAGACGCGACGGCCAAGTACGGAGCGAGATCGCCATTCTAGGAAGAGGACGCAACCCGTTCCGAGGAACGGCCTACTTAAGCCGTGACGCCCGCAGTGGAACGGAGCGTAGAACTCTCGAACGCGGGAGCCCGTGCTTGCGCGGGGGTCGAACGAGGCGCGGAAATGCCGGAGGGAAGCCGACCATGCTAGACCGGTCTCTCCCGGCAGGGAAGATAATGGATAACGGCCTACATGTTTATTAGGCGGGCCGCAGTTAAAGTTCCATCTGGACGGGGAATCGGACGTGGCGCTCGGATTTGTGCTGATCAGCACGGCACCCGCTAGGGAGCACGATGTCTACAATGAACTGCTTCGGGTCAAAGGAATCGTCGAGCTCCATCCACTGTTCGGAGAGTACGACCTGATCGCGAAGGTCGAGGCCGAGGATTTCGATAAGCTCGGGCAGCTGGTCGTCGACCGGATCCGCTCGGTGCCGGGCGTGATCGACACCAAGACGTTGACCGGAATTCGTTTCTAAACGAGCGGAGATTGGGTCCGTGCGCGCTTGATGGGGCCAAGCGACCCCAGGCGCATCGCGAGTCTCCTCTGGCCCGCGCGGGTCGGCAATTGGCTCCGGGAGGTCGAAGGTACGCGGAGGCACCCCACGCTGTCCTCCGGGGGTGGAACGGAGAGCGCCTACATCCTTATTAGGCGGTCCGATGTCGGCGTTGCGTCAGGGCGAGGAATAGGACGTGGCGATCGGATTTGTGCTCATCAGCACAGCACCCGCCAAGGAACACGATGTCTACAACGACCTCCTCCGGGTGAAAGGGATCGTCGAACTCCATCCCCTGTTCGGGGAGTACGATCTGATCGCGAAGGTGGAGGCCGAGGACTTTAATGCGCTCGGCCAACTCGTCGTCGACCGGATCCGCTCCGTGCCGGGTGTGATCGACACCAAGACGTTGACAGGCATTCGATTCTGAAACGGAGGAAACATACATGGTAGGAAGTCTGATGGCGGCGACGTTGAGCATCGGTGGGTGGGAGTTCCTCACCATCCTGCTCCTGATCTTCGGCCTGTTCATGATTCTCGCGGGCGCCTTCACCGCGTACTTCGGCAGCGGCCGCAGCCGGACGATTGGGGTCGGCCTCATCGTGTTCGGCCTCGTTGTCGGGATCCTGGGGGCCTACTTCTACAGCACCGGGACCCACCTTCTCGGGACCCTCATCTGGGAGTCGTTCCTCGTCCTCATCGCCGCAATCATCGGAGCCCTCGTCGCGATCGGGATCTTCCTGGTCGCGATCATGAAGTCCTAGGCCTCCTCCGCGGAGCCGCCCCGTGACTCGACCGCGCTCGAGGGCCCGGCGCGCTCCGGCGCTCGTTACGCTGACGAGCGATCTCGGCGCGGCTTACGCCGCTCAGATCAAGGCGGTCCTCGCCCGCACTCTACCTCCGGGCCACGTGGTCGATCTCGCGCACGACCTCCCGGCCCATCGGATTGCGGAGGCCGCGTTCCTCCTCCGTTCCATGGCGGCATCGTTTCCGCCGGGCACCGTGCACGTGGCGGTGATCGACCCCGGGGTCGGAGGCCGACGCGTCCCGATCGTGATCCGATGCCGCGACGGCTCCTATCTCGTCGGGCCGGACAACGGGGTCCTGGCTCCGCTTGCGGAGACCCTGGGGAACCCCCGTGCGTGGCGGATCGGTCCGTCGCTCGCCTCCGACCCTCGCGTCGGTGCGACCTTCGACGGTCGGGACCTCTTCGCTCCGACTGCCGCGCGTCTCGCGCTCGGCGCGTCCGTGGACTCGATCGGCCCGCCGCACCGCTTCCACCGCCTGCAGCTCGCGGAAGCGAAGCGCGCTCCCGGCGGGGCCCGGGGAGAGATCGTTCATATCGACCGATTCGGGAACCTCATCACGAACATTCCGAGCGACTGGATTCCCGCAGGTACCACGCGGCTTGCCGTACGCTGGGGACGGCTGCGGAGTCGCGCGCTCCCATGGGTTCCAGTCTACGAGCGCCTCTCCTCCCACGCGCTCGGAGCCCTTCCGTCTAGCTTCGGCCAGGTCGAGATCGCGCGGCGCGAGGGGCGCGCGTCGTCCGTCGGGGCTCCCCGCGCGGGAACGCCCATCCGCGTCCGTTGGGCGGGGGTACTTCCCAGGCGCCAGGCTTCCGTGAGAGGTTAATAGCGCCGCTTCTAATCGAAGAGGGAGGCGAGGGCGTCCGGCGCTCGGGCGTTCTTCCGATAATGGCGAAGCACGACTACTACGAGGTCTTGGGGGTCGCTCGTACGGCGAGCCCCGACGACATCCGATCGGCGTACCGTCGCCTCGCGCGCCAGCACCACCCGGACATGAACCGGAACAATCCGAAGGCGGCCGAGGAGAAGTTCAAGGAGCTCAGCGAGGCGTACGAGGTCCTCGCGGATCCGGCGAAGCGCGAGCACTACGATCAGCGGGGGTTCTCCGGCGTCGAGCAGGACTTCGGTCCGGCGGGATTCACCTGGCAGAACTTCACGCACCAAGGGGATCTCGAGGACATGCTCGGGAACAACCCGTTCCTCCAGCAGTTCATGGCCAGCATGTTCGGAGGCGGCGGCATCGCGGGTCGCGCTCCGGGCGTCGGTCAACACGTCGAGGTGGCCCTGCGCCTCCCGCTCTCCGCCGCCGTCCAGGGAGCTCGGCCGAACATCGAGATGCCGCACGTCGGACCGTGCCCCGACTGCCGCGGAACGGGGGCTCGCAACGGGACCGCGCTCGAGACATGCCCCGAATGCAAAGGCCAGGGCCAGGTGCGTCAGGTGCGGCGTCAGGGGTACACCCAGTTCGTCACCGTGGGTCCGTGTCCGAGGTGTCGCGGCTCGGGGCGCCGGATCCTCGAAAAATGCCCCAGCTGCCGGGGCTCCGGTCAGCGACGGGCGATGCGCCGGATCGAGGTGACCGTGCCTCCGGGCGTGGACAACGGCACCGTCCTTCGGGTCCCGGGCCAGGGAGTCGAGGCTCCCGAAGGCGGAGGCGCGGGCGACCTGTTCGTCCGGATCCAGCTCGAACCGCTTCCGGGCATCCGCCGCGACGGCACGGATGCGTACGCGGAGACCACCGTTCCGCTCGCGGTCGCATTGTTCGGCGGCGACGTGAACGTACGGACGATCACGGGCGAGGCGACCTTGAAGATCCCTCCGGGTACCCAGCCAGAGCGACCGCTGCGGTTACGCGGAGAGGGTTTCCCTTCGTTCGGGCGTTTGTCTCGGGGCGATCTCTACGTCACGGTCCACGTAGAACTGCCGAAGTCGTTGTCCGGACGGCAGAAAGAGCTCCTCCACGAGGCCCTCGGGGACGGAGCGTCCCTCCCTCGGCGATCGTCGATCTTCGGTCGGCGGGGAGACGAATGAGCGAGGAAGCCGAATCCCCCGAAGGCGAGCACTACTTCAGCGAGCGGCCGCGTTCGCGCTCCCGTGTCTCGGAGCTGAGGTTCCTGTACCGAGGGGAGATGCTCTCCTTCCAGGTCGATCGGGGAGTGTTTGCGGGCCACGGCCTCGATCGAGGGACCGAGCTCCTCATCGCAAACATGATCGTCGGCCCGCACGACCGGGTCCTCGACCTCGGATGCGGCTGGGGCCCTGTGGGCCTCGCCGCGGCGAAATCCGCCGGCGAGGGCCACGCGGTCCTCACCGACGTGAACCGGCGCGCGGCCCTCCTCGCTCGACGCAATCTCGAGCGCAACGCGGTCACGAACGCCGAAGTGCGCACCGGCTCGCTGTTCGCCCCGGTCGGAGAAGAACGGTTCGACGTGATCGCGACCAACCCTCCGTACCATGCCGGCCGAGAGCTCATCGTCCAGCTCCTATCCGAGGCCCCCGCGCACCTCGAGCCCGGAGGGCGACTGTTCCTCGTCGGCAAGGGCAGCCAAGGGATCCGGTACTATCAAGCGTGGCTCGAAGAGCACTGGCCCGGCGCCGTGGAAGTGGTAGCCCGCGGATCCGGGTACCGCGTCCTGGAAGCCAGGGTTCGTGATTCGGAGACGGCCCGCGTCCGGAGTACGCCCCCGACACCACCGCGGGAGCGATGAACGAAGGATCGGGATGGACGAGCGTACCGAGGTTCGCACCGCAGGTAGCCGCAGCTGGCCCGACGTCTCCGATCCCGCGGTCGTAGACGGTGGCATACGCCCTGCATGCGCTGTCACCGGGCGCGGAGTAAGCTTCGAGCTCCAGATTTGAACAGAATGCACTGCCCGAAGGGACCCACCGCGTGTGAGCGCAAGCCGCAACAGTTCCGTCGCACGGGAGGTCAGGACTTGAGGCGTCCAATCCACTTCCCCCTCAGCAGCCGAGGTGGCCAGGCCCGAATCGATCGCTTCCTCCGAGGAGTTCCGGGCGCCAGACGGCGAATGTTTAGGTCAACTCATTCGCCCGTCGGCCCGCCGACGCGGGGAACGAGCTGCAGCCTTCCAGCGAAGGGCCAATTTACCTGACTTACCTCGGCCGGTTCGAGATCTGAGCCCCTCGCTTGGACCCCGCTAAACCATCCTTTCGTACGCGGCCTCAAGCAGGGTTCGTTCAACAATGGCGAGGGACCTGGAAACCGTGGATTTGTTGCGGCCGAGGTTCCTGCAGAGGTCGCTCAGGCCGATGCGGGGAGGAACGTTGTAGTACCCGGCTGAGGAAGGCTTGACGGAAGAGGGCACGCTGTCTCGGAGTGAGGGGCCGTTCTCGCGACCTTTCGGCACTTGGGTGGATCGATAGGATTTCTGCCTCGTGCCCCGTGGTGCCGAGGGCAATCACCAACTCCCGGGTTTGACGCATCGTAGTGAGCAGTTCCACGGTGGTCACGTTGTGTTCGATGATCATGGGGTATCGAACTAGAAGTCCGACTATAGTGATGTGCGGCAAGACCTGGGTCGCGCGGAACTGGACGCGATAACGCCCAAGCGCCGACGGCTTACCGAGGAGCTGGACACTTACGACATCCGGGGACTGCGCGATTTCAGTCGCCCAATCCGTCGAGGGACCTATGATCTCGAACTCACCCGACCAGGTATTGTTTGCCGTGGCTGCGAGGGTGTGGAGCTCGACGCGTAGCTTCGGATGATTCGTCGTAAACGAAGATAGCCACGCGTCTCGCGGAGTGCGGAAACTGAATTTCACGATAACCGGCTTATCGGAGGGCGCGGCGAGTCTTGTTTCGGAGGAGCGTCGACGGGCTGACGAAACTATTCGGCGAGTCCCCATCGGCGGAAGCCGGGTGCCCGGAAAATCGCGATGGGGAGGCTGATCGGCGGCTTGCCGCACGGGGGGAGCCATGCAAGATTGTGGCACGCCCAATCTATATTAACTAATTCTTCCGCCCAGAAACATTCGCCATGTGTCGAACAGCTTCGGTGTCGCCCGCCCGTAGTAGCTCACGATTCTGGTCAATGACCTCGTGACCCTCGGCGGGTTCCTCGCGTACCCAAAATGTAAATCCGGGAACCCATTACCTCGGTGCCCGAGGGCACCGTGCTCGCTCGGGACCTGAAGATCGAACTGGCTTCCGATGAGGATTCGCTGACCCTCGATCGGGAGCAGCGCCGAGAGATCCTTCGCAAGCTCGAGCGGCTGGAGAAGCTCGAGGAGGAGTTCCGCCGGACCCGGGAGGAGTTCCACCAGACCCGGGAGGAACTCCGCCGAGCGCGGGAGGGGAACCTCCGTCTTAAGAAGGAGAACGAGCGGCTGAGGACCTCCGCTCCCGTCCTCGCCGCCTCGGACCGCACCGCCGAGGCCGGGGGAGTTCCCTCCAGCAAGACGTTCTACCGTCGTCCCGTCCCGGCCGGGAAGAGGCGCCCGACCGGTGGCCAACCCGGCCATCGGGGCCACGGTCGATCCCGACCGACACCGAACGCTCCTCCCGTTCGCGTGACCCTGGACCACTGCCCGAACTGCACCACGAAGCTCGGCGACCCTTGCGACTCGTTCCACCGAACCATCACCGACCTCCCCCTGACCGCTCTCCTCGTCTTCGACCTCGAGGTGTTCCGCTACCGCTGCCCCGGGTGTCATCAACGAGTCCACGCCGATCCTCCCTTCCCCCCGCACCAGCAGTTCGGCCCGGTGCTGGCCTCGTGGGTCGCCCACCAGCGGATGCTGGGGCTCAGCGTGGAGAAGGTTCGGACCAGCGCCCGGGAGAGCTTCGGCCTGGAGATCAGCGAGGCCACGGTGCTCGCGCTGGAAGCGTGGGCCGCCGAGCGGCTGGGACCCACCTACGCGACGCTGAAGGCGCAGGTGAAGGAGGCGCGCGCGGTGGGCGCTGACGAGACCTCGTTCCGCATCAACGGGGAGAACGGATGGTTGTGGGTCTACACCCACCTCTCCGCGACGGTCTACCAGTTGGCGCCGACCCGAGGTCGGAAGGCGGTGCTCGAGGTGCTCGAAGGGTATGATGGGACCCTCGAGCACGATGCGTGGGACCCGTACGACGCGATCATCACCGCGGACCACCAACTCGACCCGGTGCATGTGAATCGGTGGCTGGAACGAGCGGAGGTGCGGCATCGCGTGGAGCCGAGACCCCTGTTGGAGGAACGGACGGCGAAGCTGACGAGCGCGGGGCATCCCCCGGAGGAGTTCCTACGGTTCGTGGACGGGGTGCGGTCGATCTACCGCGAGGCGATCCTCGTGGTGAAAGATCGGGAGAGGGTGCCCCGAGCCGAGCGGAAGGCGGCCTACCGTCGAGCGCGACGGGCGATGGCCGCGTTGCTCCGGGTCGACTGGAAAGATGCCGATGCGCGACGGATCGCGAAGGAGCTGCGGCATCGTCGGGGGATGCTGTTCACGTTCCTGCTCAAGCCCGGGGTTCCCTGGAACAACAACGGAGCGGAGAACGCGATCCGTCAAGGGGTGCTGATCCGCAAGGTCAGTGGGGGCCGACGGACCTGGAGCGGAGCGCGCGTGCTGGAACGGCTACTCACGATCTATCGAACGTGCCGGAAGCGAGGCGAGTCGTTCCGGGCAACGTTGCTCAACGCCCTGACGGGGACGGGTCCCCCGCTCTCGTCCGTCCGGCCAGAAACCTGAGCTCATACGCCCGCCCTAGTTGGATCAAAGCTGTGGCGGACCTTCCGTAATGACTTGGCCGGGCGGACTCTGAAGTCAATTGCAGCCCCCGAGACGGCCTAACAAGCGATCCTAGGCACGCCATCCACCATTAGCTCACGCGATTCCGATCGGTACTCTCGCGTGGGCGCCTCATCCAAGCCTCCCGATGTTAGAACCCTCTAAAGAATCGCGAGGACGGCAATGAGATTGATGCACGATGTCCGCGAGGCAGAGCGGTCCTCCCCGAAGCGCTTAAAAGGGAAGGTCATTTCCGCCGCCGCTCTCGGTAGGGAGAGGGTTCCGGCCCCGTCGGGACCGCACTTCCTGCACGGGCTCAGCAAGAGAGGAAACTCCGTGCCCAAGAACCCTAAGGACGAAGCGGCCGTCCCGGCCGCCGGACCTCCGACTGATTCCGTCGACAAAGGCGGGAAGAAGGAGCGACCGGCGAAGGGAAGGGACGGCAAGGACGCTCCGAAGGGGAAAGGCAAGGGAAAGACCGCTCCCACGCCGGGTGAAAAGAAAGGCGGCAAGCCGGTCCCAGACAACCCGAACTTCCGGTACATCGTCCGAATCGGCGGCGCCGACCTCGATGGACGCCGCTCAGCCGCACTCGCGTTGACGGGCGTGAGGGGGGTCGGGCTGCGGATCGCCGAAGCGGCTTGCCACCTCTCGCACGTCGATCCCAACGAGATGATCGGGAATCTGCCCGAGGCGACGGTCGACGGGATCGAAACGACGCTGACGCAGTTGCCCCAGAACGTGCCGTCGTGGATGGTGAACCACCCGCGGGAGTACGCCCAGGGCGAGACTCTCCATTACATCGGACCCGAGCTCGAAACCGGCCGACGCGACGACATCAATCTGATGAAGATGATCCGGTCCTACCGCGGCGTTCGCCACGAGCGTGGCCAGAAGGTCCGCGGCCAGCGCACGCGTTCCAACGGACGGACCGGCATGGCCGCTGGAGTGATCAAGAAGACGGCGCGCGAGGCGGCCGCGGCCGGTAGGGCGAAAGAGGAGGGCGGTGGAGGTGCCGCCCCGACCGCCGCGCCCGCCGCGACGCCGGGCGCCGCCCCGGCCAAGGGAGCAGCCCCCGCTCCGCCAAAGGGAGCAGCGCCGGCCAAGCCGGCGCCTGCGGCCGCCAAGGCCACATCGGCGAAGAAGGAGTGAGGCGACGATGGGCGATCCGAAATTCCTGCGCCGCACCTACGACACCCCGAAGCATCCGTGGGAGGCGACCCGGATGGCCGAGGAGCGCAAGCTGCTCACGAAGTACGGGCTGAAGAACAAGCGCGAATTGTGGAAGGCGCAGTCGATCCTTCGGCGGATCCGCCGCCAGGCGCGCGAGCTGCAAGCCCGTATCCGCGCCGCGGAGCCGCAGGCCCAGAAAGAGACGACCGATCTGCTCGGAAGACTCTCTCGGCTCGGCGTGCTCCCAGTAGGAGCCCCGACGATCGACGACGTGCTTGCGCTCACGACCGAGGACCTACTGCAGCGACGCCTGGAATGGATCGTGTACCACCGCGGCCTTGCTCCCACTCCAAAGGGTGCGCGCCAGATCATCGTCCACCGACACATCTCAATCGGAGAGCATCGCGTGACTCGACCTGGATACCTCGTCGGCGCACGCGAGGAGGGCGCGATCTCCTACTGCCCTACGAGCCCTATCGCGAGCGACGATCACCCGGTTCGTGTGGCGCTCCGTGAACGGGCCGCCGCGCGCGAGGCGTCGCGGGACGCCCCAGCCGCTCCGGCCGAAGGGGGCGACGCGTAGAGCTCCATGGCGAAGACCGGGATCGCGCACATCTACGCGAGCTACAACAACATCCACATTACCGTCACAGACATCACCGGGGCGGAAACTCTAGCCAAGGCGACCGGTGGAATGGTCGTGAAGGCCGCACGGGACGAGTCGAGCCCGTACGCAGCGATGAAGGCGGCCGATCAGGTCGCCGCCGCCATCCGGGAGAAGGGATACGACACCCTGCACGTCCGGGTCCGCGCGCCGGGAGGCAACCGCGCCCGCTCTCCGGGTCCCGGAGCCCAGGCAGCGATCCGCGCGCTTGCCCGGGCGGGCGTGAAGATCCATCGCATCGAGGACGTCACTCCGGTCCCGCACGACGGAACCAAGCCGAAGGGAGGCCGCCGCGGGCGGCGGATCTAGATCGATGGACGTCGCGGTGCGCACGCTCAATCCCCGCTCGGCGATGCTCGAGCTTTCGGGCACCACCTCGGCCGAGGTCAACGCGATCCGACGCGTGCTCGTCGCCGACGTCCCGAAGCTCGCGATCGAGGACGTCGAGTTCCACCTAGGGCCGATCCGCGACGAGGCGACCGGCAAGGACTACGACTCCTCCACTAGCATGTTCGACGAGGGGGTCGCGCTGAGGCTCGGCCTGTTGCCGATCCCGACCGACCTCGGTCAGTTCCGCAAGCGTTCCGAATGCACCTGCAATGGCGCGGGGTGCCCGAGCTGCCAAGTGATGTACTCCATAGATCGCAAGGGTCCGTGCACTGTCTACGCACGGGACGTCGTCCCGCTCGGCGACCCGACGCTTGCCATCATCGAACCGGAGATCCCCATCGTGCGACTCGGCGCCAAGCAGGCGCTGCTCGCCTACGCGACCGCGGTCGTTGGCACCGCCCGCGAGCACGCGAAGTGGCAGGTCGCTCAGGCGGTGGGATTCAGCTCCCCGGTGGAGATCCGAGTTTCGAAGAAGGCCGGATGCTCGGACGCATGCCTGAAGCGAGCGGTGGAATCGCTCCCCGCCGGCGTCGTTTCATTCTCCGACGGCCAAATCACGATACTTGACGAGCTCAAGGGATCCCTCACGGCCGGGATCGAGAAAGCGTGCCCCCATGGATCGATCAAACTCGAATGGGCACCCGACCGGTTCTTTTTCCGGTTCGAGACCGATGGCTCGCTAACGGCACGCGAAGCCTTCCGCTACTCGGTCAAGGACCTCAAACGCCGGTTCGAGGACCTGCGCGAGGCGGTCCAGGCGATCCCCTAGGCGCGTCCTTCGCGCGCGCGCTGGTCCAGTCGAAGCGCAGGATCGCCCCGAGTCCCCCGAGGGATTTCAGGCGGCGGCCGGCCTCCCCGTCCTCCCGGACCACGAACAAGCGGGCGCGCGCCTGATGAGCTTCCTCGAGTACCGGGATCGCCTTCGGGTCGGCGAGCAAGGACTCCGAGACGAGCAGCGTCGAAACCGCTCCGAACCGCACGGCCTCCTCGACCTCCTCCCGGCCCACCGCCGCCCGGGTCCCCGTGCCGAGGCCACGGACGAGCTGCTCGACGAGTCCAAGTTCCTCCGCGGCGACCGTTCCCGCGAGCGCCTCCGCGGCGCGTCCGGATCGGAGTAGTTCGTCGACCCCGACCCGCCCCGATTCGGAAGTGGCGAAGATCTTTAACCGGGCCCGTAAGGCCGGATCGGCTTCGGCCAGGCGCTTCGCGAGTTCCTCCTTCAGGAACCCAGGCCCCGCAAGGATGACCGCGGTCGCGCCAGCGGCCTCGCGGCGGATGAGCGTCTGGAGCTCCTCGACGTACTGCGTCCGGTCCTTCTCGCCCTGGCCCCCGCCGAACTGCTTGCCGGCGATCGTGCGCCGGAGATCCACCAAGGGTACGATAGCCCGCCCCCGGACGCGGACTAGAGCGGAGTCCCCCCAGTCGACCGCGGCGATTAGGATCGTCGCGTCCCCTCGTCCTTCGATTCCTTCGTCCAGGATCGTGCGATCCCCCGCGGAGAGGGCCGGCTTGACGACGGAGACCTCGTCACCCTCCGCGAGATCGAGGGTGTGGTGACGGCCGATATCGAACGGCCCCTCAACGATCGGACCGGAAATGCGCACGTGCTTCGTGAACCCGTGAAACTCGACCTGCTCCGCGCGAACCACGAGCCAGACCCGCCGCCGGATCTTCTCGGCCGAGGC
Organism: uncultured Thermoplasmata archaeon; assembly: GCA_963838955.1. Classification (GTDB taxonomy): domain Archaea; phylum Thermoplasmatota; class Thermoplasmata; order Lutacidiplasmatales; family UBA184; genus Lutacidiplasma. The sequence continues at coordinate 431,785 of CAWISZ010000005.1, forward strand.
GACCTCGGCCGGCGCTTCCGGGTCCCGGCGGGTGGTCGAGGCGCCGACGATCTCCCCCGGATGGATGAACCGGGTGATCCGCCAGAGATCGCTCGGGGTTTCGAGCCGGAGCTTCCAGAGATCCGTAAGGCGGTCGTGATGCACGAGACGCACGGCCGGACCTCCCCCGACCCTACCCGCGCAGGTACATTCCCGTTGCGCCGCCAATCGCTCCCCGTCTCTTGGGCTGCGCCCCGGGGCCGGCCGCGCCGTCGCGATCCGGGAGCGCGGTCACGCCTCGGCGAAGAGATCGGTTCGATGGCTGACGACCGTTTCGAGCTCCTCCGCGGGGAGGCGTTCGACTTCCAGGTGCTCGAGGAACCGCATGAGCGTCCCCGAGACCGAAACCCCTCGCCGCGACCCGGTCTCCCCGGGCGGGACGGGAGAAAGCGAAGCCATGAGGACCTCTCCTCCGGAAGTGGCGAACAGGAACGGCTGCACGGCGCAGGACACGAACAGGGTGTGCAGCAAGGTCTCCGGTCGATGTCCCTCGCGAAGATTGCCGTGGATGAATACGACTTGGCCCAGGGCCCAGTCCTCGTACGGAGGCACGGACGCGGGGTTCAGGAACGCCCGACGATCCATCCAGCCGCTGCGGAGAGCGCGGGCGAGACTGGCCCGTCGACCAATCCGCGGGAGGACCTCCTCGCGCTCGGACGGATCCGTCGCTTCGTCCTGGACACGTCCCAGCCGCTGTACGATCTTCCTCCATCGCGGAGAGATGGCGGCCCGGGCTCGTGCGCTTCCTCGGGGATGTCGCGGGAGCGGTCGGGGATAGAAGGACGTGCCGGGAATCCCTGCCACTCGAGCCCACTCCGCCTCGAAGTCGAAGTAGATCGGGAGCGTCGGATCGTTCAGGTTGAGTTCGAGGAGGAAGACACGAGTGTATCGCCCGGGAGAGGCGACCTCGCGCGCGATGGGGGTCTCACGGCCTGGGTCCGCTGTGGAAAAAACACCGAACAGCATATCGGAGGATTTCCACACGAGAATCGGGTGCTTGATCTGGGTCCAACGCGTGATGATCGACGCGAACTCCTCGGGGTTGGGCCGAGCGAGAACGAACGAAGCTCGTGCGTGTCCAAAGAGCGTGGGATCGGGGATAAACCGTTCCGCTATCCACTCTGAATCAAGGGCGCGTCGCCTCGCGACCTGGTACGTTCGGGGGGAGATCCCACTCAACCGGATCCGCTCCCGTTCCGAGCCGGGCGCTCCCGAGAAGATCGAATCGATGACCGCGGCCTGGAGCCGGGTCATCGCATGCCGGCGTCCCGCGCCGCTCGAAGCGACTTCGTCCGGGGGTGCGGGGGACACGGCCCCCGAGGGCCCTCCTCGTAATTCAGCCTTGCCGGCGGACGAGATGCGTCGAACCGGTCCCGGGACTGAGTTCGGAGGGGGTCGACAGGGTCGAGAGCACGCCGAAAGCCCGGGAATCAAAAAATGTCGTCCAGCGCGTCGGGGGTGCCGTCGACCGTGGCCGGATCGACCTCGGTCGCCAGATCGTAACTGCGGTAAAGCTCGTCGACAGCTGTGGGCCCGCTAGAGGGTGCCGGCCGGAGGGCATAGGTGCGGTAGCCCACGGAGGCCACAGCGATGCTCGCCACGACCGCAGCCCCGACCACGATGGAGGTTAGCGCTTCGCTCGGGCCGCTCGGACCCGGGACCAATTCGAGCGGCTGGATCGACTGGACCGGTGGGGACGCGCCGGCGACCGTGAGGGAGTGACTGGTAGGGGGCGGCGTCCAAGCGAGCGAGTCGGAGGCGACCGTGTAGGAGTAGGTCCCATTCGGCAGCGAGAACAGGAGCATCGAGGTCCCGCTCGTGAAGGAGTATGCCACGAGGTGCGGTGCGGCCGGCGGCGGGGGGCCGGAACTTGGGGCGGAGAAGTTCGCGGTTAGGTTTACGTACCACTCCACACCGGGCGGCAGGCCCGCCGCATCGAACGTCGCACGGTAGGCGTACTCGAACGGGATTGGGATGTCCGCATTCGACCCGGAGACCGTAACGGTTCCGTTCTCTTCGGTCGTCTGCCAAGATGGGGACGATGTTGACGTCATGAAGGTGTAGGTCCCATTCGGCATTGCCACAAACTCGATCGACGTCGCCGTCGAGTTCTGCTGGCTTCCATTCAAAGACACCGACCAGGGGGTAGCGGGCGGTAGGCCCGTCTCCTCAAAGGTGACATTGAACTGGCTCCCCGGTAGGGTGAACACGATCATCTCGTTGATCGACTGCCCGTCCACGGCCACAGTCCCGGAGGACGGGTCGGCCGTGTATCCCGCGGCGCTTGCTTCGAAGGCGTAAGTCCCGTTGGGTTCACTAAAGACGATGTTGGAGTCACCGCCCTGCGTCGTACGAGAGGTCCCATTCAGAACCAGCGTCCACCACGTTCCCGATGCAAGCCCTGTCTGGTCAAAGATGATTGCGTACGACGATGAACCCGCCGAGACGGCAGAGTGCGGAACCGTTGGGGCCTCGGGTCCTACGTGCGGAGGGCCCAGTATCGTCAGCCCGACGGTGCTGGCCTGTGGACCGGCAGCAATGAAAAACGGTAGAAAAAGCGCCAAGGCGACTAATAAAATGCTGGGCAGCCGAGCCGAACGACGCATCACCAACACCCCGGGGACTGCGCTCCGGCGTTGCGATGGCTGAACCACCTATTTAACCGATGACGCAAACGCCCGCGGCTTGGCCATCACGGTTGGTTCTGTTGAGCCATGGAGCTTGACGAACCCCCCGACGCGGGCTGGTGGGGTACGTAGCAGGCGCGGCGAAGCGTGACGCAGCCCTCCAGCGACTTACCTTTCGCGGCATCCAGGCGACCGTTCGCTTCCCCCGGGCGGCCGCCTTCCACGGAGTCGCACTCCTTCCACGGAATGTCGGAATCGGGCGAGTTTCTGACCTTCCTCGTTAGAGATCGTTCGGATGTGAAGGACCATGCTGGAGGGTCACACACTCCTCCGGCCTAGTGTAGTGTCCTCGTCAGTTCTACGTTTAACTGGTGCTTCTGTATCTTTGACAAGATCGCGTCGGCCGTAGCCCTCCAGATGAACGGTTTCGGGACCTCGTTGTACCGCTCGATGTAGAGCTTCACGGCCCCAATCAGCTCGAGTTCGCTGCGGAAGGTTCCCCGACGAATCCGCTTGTCGGTAATCTCCTTGAACCACCGCTCGACCTGGTTCAACCAAGACGAGCTGGTCGGAACGAAATGGAAGTGAAAGCGCGGGTGCCGCAGAACCCACCGCTTCACTCTCGCCGTGCGATGCGTAGCGAGGTTGTCGAGGATCAGGTGGAGGTCCAACTCGGGAGGAGTGGTGCGGTCAATGGTTCGGAGGAAGGTCAGGAACTCCTTCGCTCGGTGCCGTTTGTGGCATTCCCCCACGATCTTTCCGCTGAGGATATCGAGCGCCGCGAAGAGGTCGGTGGTCCCGTTCCGCCGATAGTCGTGGGTCTGTCGCTCGGGGATGCCTTCGCGCAAGGGGAGGATCGATTGGGTCCGATCGAGCGCCTGGATCTGGGTCTTCTCGTCGACGCTCAGCACGAGGGCATGCTCGGGGGGATTGAGGTAGAGGCCGACAACATCCCGGAGCTTCTCCTCGAAATGTTTGTCCTTGCTGAGCTTGTAGTGCTCCAGTCGATGTGGCTGGAGCCGTCGCGCCCTCCAGATCTGGTGAATGGTGTTGGGGCTCACACCGTACCGTGCGGCCATCGTCCGAGTGGACCAGTGAGTGGCGTTCGGGGGCTTGGTGTGCAGCGTGTCGTGGACGATTGACCGAATCGTGGAGTCGGGAATCTGCAGCGGTCCACCGGCTCGAGGGGCGTCCTGTTCGAGACCGGGAAGGCGAAGGTGGTGGAAGCGATGGCGCCAAAGAGCGCAGGTGTTGGCTTGGACGCCGAGCTCCTCGGCGATCTGCTTGTTCTGAGCCCCTTCGGTGGCCCTCAGGACGATCTTGGCCCGGAGGACGAGGCGATGAGGGGTCGAGTGGCCCCTCGCCCAGCTCTCGAGGCTGTCCCGTTCCTCCAGCGTGAGAGGCAATGGTGGGGCGACTCGCACATGGCCCCCAAGACCTCCCCGGTTATAACCGTAGCCATTCAGAGGACGCTACACTAGTTCTTTCGGTCCAGAGGTCGAACTACTTGGCTAGAAGCGGCACAAGGTGGCCGCTAGTCAAGGGGACTTCTTGCCGGGTCGTAGTCGCGCAGGGGGCATGGTACGGTCGATCTGCTTTTCGTCGGGGAAGACGTCGAGCATCGTAGGGAGCTGGAGCTCCCACACCAGCGGGGGCGCTGCGGTGCTTGGGGCGTTTCCCGGGGGCGGGGAGCAGGGGGTGCCGTGGTGGAACGTAGAAAGCGCCGCTCGGATCGCCGCCTCTGCGTTCTTCTCTCGAAGCTGCACCGGCATCGGACCATGGCAGATCGAACAGGTGAGAGAGATGGTTCCCCATTCCAGCTTCGCCTTCTGACCTGCGTTCCCACGGACTTAGGCAACAGGTAGGCAGCAGGTCGCTCCGAGGGCCGTGACGAGGTCTTTCTGCTCCTGGGTCAGCCGGGTGACCCACTCCCGGACCGATTTCCCGGCACCGAACCGTACCCACGACACGCTCTCGAGAGAGCGGAGTGCCTCCGAGAGGTGCCGCTCGGGGTATTTCGCCTGCAGCTTCCGCTCCGCCCAACTCCACAAGAGATACGCCAGATAGACCACCGTAGCGTAGGCGTCGAGGCGGTCCTTCCGTCGATATCGCACCGGGCCGAGGGAGAGTTCCCCCTTGCTCGTGCGGAACGCCTTCTCGATGGCGTCTTTCGCGAAGTAGGTCCGGTACATCGCTCGGCCATCGAGGGAGAGATTCGTGCTGAACAGAAGAAAGCGTCCGTCCAAGGCCCGTTCCACATCGACCGACTTCGGGTCGACCCGAAATCCCCGTCGCCCCGGGGAGGACACGATCACCTCCCCCAACTCCGCCTTGATCTCGGCCAACCGATCCTTCGAGACCGGCCCTTCGAGTTCCTGCAGGAGGAGATCGCGGGCCTGACGGTCGTCCGCCTTCCTCGACAGGTTCTCCACCACCGCGATCCGCATCTTCGGGAACTCCATCAGCGGGGCCGTGAACGCCCGCGCATACACCGCTCCGCCGTGCGAGGTGCCTACCACATACTCGGAGCGCTCGAGCTTCTCCCCCGGCCATCGGGAGGCGTAGGCGACCGCCGCCGAGCTCCATCCCTTGACCGAGCCGACCACCTCGTAGCCCGCGTCGACCGCCCGCTGCACGTTCGGCTTCGAGGTCATCCCCTTGTCCATCACGAGGGTCAGGTGCTTCAGCCCCTGACCCCGGAGGAACTCGAGAGTGGGAGTGACACTGAGGAAATCGTTCTGCCCACCGTAGAGAGCTCGACAGAGGAGGGGGTGATGATGCTCCTTCGAGACCACCATCCCGAAGCCCACCACGACCGCGGTGCCACGTTCATCGTGCCCCAGCTGAGCGTAGGGGCAGTGGCTCCCGTAGTACGCCTGCTTGGTAATGTCGTAGTAGGCGCCGGCCGGCTCACGCGAGGAACCGCGCCAACCGTGGGTCAGCTCCTGCTGGAGAAGGAGGCCCCGATCGTGCCAGGTCTTCTCGGGAGTGAGATGGCAGAGTCCGAAGAGCGCATTCTCGAAGTGGCGTGGGGTCAGGGTCTCGGCATCGAGCGAGAGCCAGCCCGGAAGGGGGCTGGCGCGGAACCAGTCAGGGAGATGGAGGAGGGGGACCCGGGCCGTGGCCTGGTTGAGTCCCAAGGTGAGGACCCACGCGGCCTCCTTCTCGTCGAGGCCGAGGATCTCCTGGACCCGGGACCGGACCTTGAGCTCCTGAGCCGCCGCGTAGAAGACCGCCAGGGCTCCGACCGGGAACGCGGAGTGGATCATCCCGACCCGTGGCTGGGGAGCGGCGAGGAGGTTCCCGTGGCGATCGCACGGACCGAGATAGCGCAAGAATCGCTGGCGCGACCGACCCATCTGGGGGTCCCAGTAGGACTCGTACTCGCAGAGGTAGAACCGGTCGCCCTGAGGCTTGACCCGGGTATAGGCCATATGGCGTCTAATAGGCGCTATACGAGATAAACCTGCCGATGGAGCGGCCGCCCGAGCTTCGAGGAGGAACGATCAGTCGAGAAGCGCCTGCTGCCTATGATGCGTGGAACTCAGGTCTGATATCCAGAGTTGTAGGCGTTCGCGTCGCGTTCCACGAGCCCGAGAGCCGTGCGCAACAAGTTGCCGAGCGAATCCCCGGTCTTTTGTTGAAGGGCGCGGAGCCAGGCGCGATCCTTCTCGGACACTCGGAAGGTTACCGGAACGCTCGTGGTCGACTCCGGGGCATGAACGCATACCGATCTTACACCGATTACAGGGGTGATTACGCCCACCGATTACAGGGGTGATTACGCCCGCCGATTACGGGGGTGATCAGCCCCGTAATTTACACTCCGGCTCACTCGCCGGCGCCTCTCCGCCCCTCGCCGACCGGGAGCGAGTAAAAGCAAAGGGCGCTTCTTGCAGTTTCTGACAGTGTCAACTGACATCCTGTTAGCCAGGGTGTTAGATTCGGCAGGTTCTGTAACGGTTCGGGGCTTCTCGGCGCATAGACTGATCGGCAATGGAGTCAGAAGCCTCGACAACGTTACAGAGCCGGGTCCCCCCGTCGACCCCTTCGATTTACGGTGATGGATGAGGGAGCGCAAGTGGGGCCGCCCAGGCGGGAAGATCCGTCGGAGTCCGAGGTCGCGCGGCCTTGAGCACGGGCGTGGGCCCCCCCCGTCTCAAGTCCACGAAGCCTCCGCGGTGACGTTGCCCCACGTTGCCTAGCCGCCCCGGTGGTTCCGAGCGAACAGCTCCAGGCGAGGCGCGGGGCCGAGGTCCTCGGCCATCGCTCACACCTCGACGGACTTTTGGGGGTGACTGTATCGGGGCGCCGGGAGCAGAGTGCTCCACGCCTTCCCGGTGGTGCCGTGGGGCCCGTGGGGTGCTCCTCTAGCGAGCAGTGACTACCAACGATGAGTTCGTCGGCGGCCCCGCGGAGCCAGTAGCCCAACCCCCGGTGAGGGCGACCGTGCCCGATTCCCGAGCCACCCGGAGGCCGACAGTCGAGCGCAGCGCGCGATCAAGCGGAGAGGTCGTGCTAGGACCTCGCACGGCGAGAAGTGCGCCAACCTTTATATCCGAAAAAACACCGTGCGGACCCCGTCGACTGACGACGATTACCCGACAATGAACTCTTGAGAATTTGACATGACTCGCTCAGCCCCAAGAATTGCTTGTCTCGGGCCCGGACTCCTTGCTAGATTGCTCGTTCGCGTCCGAGACCGAGGACCTACCGGACTTGCCTACGATCGACACAGCGGCCGCTTCCCCCGAGTGAATGAGAATAACGACAACCCTGGGGCAGCGTGAGAGCCCATCCCGTGCCGGCCCATAGGAGGGCCGTTTGGCTTGCCGTAGTCGTTACGATGGTCATGCTGGGCTCAGCCGCGCTCGTGCCCCTCGGGGCGGTGGTGGCTCCCGCGTCCTCATCCGGCGGTGCGAGCGCACCCTCGACGCCCCCGGCCTCCTCGACGGTGACAATCTCGCCGGCGAGTTCGGCCGCGAGTTCTACGGGCCAGACCTTCACGATCTCGGTTGACGGGTCCAGCGTTTCCGTGGGCCCCGCCTCTTCTTCGACTCCTTCCTCCCCCGCTGCGAGTTCTTCTAACTCTGAACGCCCAGCCGCCCTCGCGCCGACTGCCTCCACGGCTGCGGTCTCGTCGTCCTCCCCCATCCGCGGATTCGCCCCCTCGACAGACGGGACCGGGGGCGTGGCCGAATGCACCAGAGCTTGCACCGCCGGGACCTGGTTCGCGCCGGCCACGGGTACTCTTTCGGGTTCAGGCAGCGACTTGATTGTCCTGCTCGTCACGACCGATGTCGAGGTCACTGGACCCCTCACCACCGCGGACCTCTCAGCAAGCCCTACGACCCTCTCGACGTGGAGCGAGCTGGGCCCCTTCTACTGGCACGGCAAGAGCCTGACTACAGACCGCCAGTACGTCTTCTACGCCACCGATACCAGCAGTAGCACATCGTCCGAGACGGTCACCCTGAACACAGCGGGCCACACCCTTACCACGGCCACTTCGGCTAGTGCGATTCTGTTCGCGCTTCAGGGTGTCGACACCGCCTCACCCGTCCGCGGCTCCGGTAATGGTAACTCGAATAATGTAGGTGTTACCACCCTGACCAACGTGAGCGTCTCGGCTAACGCCGGCGACACCGTGCTCGGACTCTGGTCGATTCACGAGCCCGCAACGGTCACGAAGACGTCAGGCTTTACTCAAATCGCTAGTACTGAATCTGACGCTGCCCACACCCAGTCGTATGCCGAATACGAAGCGGTATCGACGGGCGGGAGCGTCACCTCGGATCCGACGATTTCCGCGTCCGAGGAAATGGGCGGGGTAGCCATCGCCGTCGAAGGAGCCCCGCTGGCGACCGCGAGCGCGCCGACGATCTCGACGGCAAAGATCGACGTGGGACAAACCCCGACGGCCGCGACCGATACTTTGCCCGCCACGCTGGGCGGGATCGCACCCGTGACGTACACGTGGTTGGCGTCGGCCACGAGCGGCGGGACGTACACCGCGGCGACGGCAGCGCTGATCTGCGCGACGGCGACCGGTACGGCAACAGCGAAGGAGACAGTGAACTGCGTAGCGAAGGCGGGCGCGACGGTGGGCACCTACTTCTTCGAGATGCAACTCAAGGATTCGGCCGTCAGCCCGGCGACCACGACCTCAGTGGCGAGCAGTTCGAACACGACCGTGTACGCGGCGCCGGCGATCATGATCTCGACTCCGACCTCGGCGGTCACGATGGATCACGGTCAGAGCCTGACGGTGACGGCGAATGCGGCCACCGGCGGGACGGGGACGTTCACGTATGCGTGGACGAACACCGGCACATGCACCGGCTTCACGGCGCCGGGGAACGTGCTCACGTTCACCTTCACGCCCACGGCCACCACGACGAACTGTGCGTTCGTAGTCACCGCGACGGACACGGGAACGACTAGCCCCGACTCGTTGGCGACGGCGACGACGGGAACGATCACGGTGGACGCGACACCGACGGTATCGATCTCGCCGACGTCGGTGGTGATGGACCAGGGCCAGTCGGTGCTGATCACGGCGACGCCGTCGGGAGGGACGGGGACGTTCAGCTACGTTTGGTCGGTGTTCTCGGGGACGTGCGGAGGCTTCAGTAACTCGGGCACATCCACTCTGACGTACACACCGAGCGGGACGGTCACGAGCTGCGTGCTGACGGTGACGCTCACCGATACGGGGACGACGGGAGGAGCGACGCCGACACCTACGGCGACGCCGGTGACGAAGGCGTCGATCACGGTGCACACGGCGTCAGCGATCACGATCTCGACTCCGACCTCGGCGGTCACGATGGATCAGGGCCAGCACATCACGGTGACGGCGAATGCGGCCACCGGCGGGACGGGGACGTTCACGTATGCGTGGACGAACACCGGCACGTGCACCGGCTTCACGGCGCCGGGAAATGCGCTCACGTTCACCTTCACGCCCACGGCCACCACGACGAACTGTGCGTTCGTAGTCACCGCGACGGACACGGGGACGGTGGGCGGACCGACGGGAGGGTTGGCGACGGCGACGACGGGAACGATCACGGTGGACGCGACACCGACGGTATCGATCTCGCCGACGTCGGTGGTGATGGACCAGGGCCAGTCGGTGCTGATCACGGCGACGCCGTCGGGAGGGACGGGGACGTTCAGCTACGTTTGGTCGGTGTTCTCGGGGACGTGCGGAGGCTTCAGTAACTCGGGCACATCCACTCTGACGTACACACCGAGCGGGACGGTCACGAGCTGCGTGCTGACGGTGACGCTCACCGATACGGGGACGACGGGAGGAGCGACGCCGACACCTACGGCGACGCCGGTGACGAAGGCGTCGATCACGGTGCACACGGCGTCAGCGATCACGATCTCGACTCCGACCTCGGCGGTCACGATGGATCAGGGCCAGCACATCACGGTGACGGCGAATGCGGCCACCGGCGGGACGGGGACGTTCACGTATGCGTGGACGAACACCGGCACGTGCACCGGCTTCACGGCGCCGGGAAATGCGCTCACGTTCACCTTCACGCCCACGGCCACCACGACGAACTGTGCGTTCGTAGTCACCGCGACGGACACGGGGACGGTGGGCGGACCGACGGGAGGGTTGGCGACGGCGACGACGGGAACGATCACGGTGGACGCGACACCGACGGTATCGATCTCACCGACGTCGGTGACGATGGACTTCGGCCAGTCGGTGCTGATCACGGCGACGCCGTCGGGAGGGACGGGGACGTTCAGCTACGTTTGGTCGGTGTTCTCGGGGACGTGCGGAGGCTTCAGTAACTCGGGCACATCCACTCTGACGTACACACCGAGCGGGACGGTCACGAGCTGCGTGCTGACGGTGACGCTCACCGATACGGGGACGACGGGAGGAGCGACGCCGACACCTACGGCGACGCCGGTGACGAAGGCGTCGATCACGGTGCACACGGCGTCAGCGATCACGATCTCGACTCCGACCTCGGCGGTCACGATGGATCAGGGCCAGCACATCACGGTGACGGCGAATGCGGCCACCGGCGGGACGGGGACGTTCACGTATGCGTGGACGAACACCGGCACGTGCACCGGCTTCACGGCGCCGGGAAATGCGCTCACGTTCACCTTCACGCCCACGGCCACCACGACGAACTGTGCGTTCGTAGTCACCGCGACGGACACGGGGACGGTGGGCGGACCGACGGGAGGGTTGGCGACGGCGACGACGGGAACGATCACGGTGGACGCGACACCGACGGTATCGATCTCGCCGACGTCGGTGGTGATGGACCAGGGCCAGTCGGTGACGATCACGGCGACACCCGGGGGTGGGACCGGGACGTTCAGCTACGTCTGGTCGGTGTTCTCGGGGAGTTGCCCAGGCTTCGCTAATTCGGGCGTATCCACTCTGACGTACACGCCGAGCGGGACGACGACGACGTGCGTGCTGACGGTGACGCTCACCGATACGGGGACGACGGGAGGAGCGACGCCGACGCCGACGGCGACGCCGGCGACCAACGCGGCGGTGACGGTGAAGACGGCGGTATCGGTGACGATCTCGCCGACGTCGGTGACGATGGACCAGGGCCAGTCGGTGACGATCACGGCGACACCCGGGGGTGGGACCGGGACGTTCAGCTACGTCTGGTCGGTGTTCTCGGGGAGTTGCCCAGGCTTCGCTAATTCGGGCGTATCCACTCTGACGTACACGCCGAGCGGGACGACGACGACGTGCGTGCTGACGGTGACGCTCACCGATACGGGGACGACGGGAGGAGCGACGCCGACGGCAACGGCGACGCCGGCGACCAACGCGGCGGTGACGGTGGACGCGACACCGACGGTATCGATCTCGCCGACGTCGGTGGTGATGGACCAGGGCCAGTCGGTGACGATCACGGCGACACCCGGGGGTGGGACCGGGACGTTCAGCTACGTCTGGTCGGTGTTCTCGGGGAGTTGCCCAGGCTTCGCTAATTCGGGCGTATCCACTCTGACGTACACGCCGAGCGGGACGACGACGACGTGCGTGCTGACGGTGACGCTCACCGATACGGGGACGACGGGAGGAGCGACGCCGACGCCAACGGCGACGCCGGCGACCAACGCGGCGGTGACGGTGAAGACGGCGGTATCGGTGACGATCTCGACTCCGACCTCGGCGGTCACGATGGATCAGGGCCAGCACATCACGGTGACGGCGAATGCCGCCACGGGCGGGACGGGGCCGTTCACGTATGCGTGGACGAACACCGGCACGTGCACCGGCTTCACGGCGCCGGGGAACGCGCTCACGTTCACCTTCACGCCCACGGCCACCACGACGAACTGTGCGTTCGTAGTCACCGCGACGGACACGGGGACGGTGGGCGGACCGACGGGAGGGTTGGCGACGGCGACGACGGGAACGATCACGGTGAAGGCGACACCGACGGTATCGATCTCGCCGACGTCGGTGGTGATGGACCAGGGCCAGTCGGTGACGATCACGGCGACACCCGGGGGTGGGACCGGGACGTTCAGCTACGTCTGGTCGGTGTTCTCGGGGAGTTGCCCAGGCTTCGCTAATTCGGGCGTATCCACTCTGACGTACACGCCGAGCGGGACGACGACGACGTGCGTGCTGACGGTGACGCTCACCGATACGGGGACGACGGGAGGAGCGACGCCGACGCCGACGGCGACGCCGGCGACCAACGCGGCGGTGACGGTGAAGACGGCGGTATCGGTGACGATCTCGACTCCGACCTCGGCGGTCACGATGGATCAGGGCCAGCACATCACGGTGACGGCGAATGCCGCCACGGGCGGGACGGGGCCGTTCACGTATGCGTGGACGAACACCGGCACGTGCACCGGCTTCACGGCGCCGGGGAACGCGCTCACGTTCACCTTCACGCCCACGGCCACCACGACGAACTGTGCGTTCGTAGTCACCGCGACGGACACGGGGACGGTGGGCGGACCGACGGGAGGGTTGGCGACGGCGACGACGGGAACGATCACGGTGAAGGCGACACCGACGGTATCGATCTCGCCGACGTCGGTGGTGATGGACCAGGGCCAGTCGGTGACGATCACGGCGACACCCGGGGGTGGGACCGGGACGTTCAGCTACGTCTGGTCGGTGTTCTCGGGGAGTTGCCCAGGCTTCGCTAATTCGGGCGTATCCACTCTGACGTACACGCCGAGCGGGACGACGACGACGTGCGTGCTGACGGTGACGCTCACCGATACGGGGACGACGGGAGGAGCGACGCCGACGCCGACGGCAACGCCGGCGACCAACGCGGCGGTGACGGTGAAGACGGCGGTATCGGTGACGATCTCGACTCCGACCTCGGCGGTCACGATGGATCAGGGCCAGCACATCACGGTGACGGCGAATGCCGCCACGGGCGGGACGGGGCCGTTCACGTATGCGTGGACGAACACCGGCACGTGCACCGGCTTCACGGCGCCGGGGAACGCGCTCACGTTCACCTTCACGCCCACGGCCACCACGACGAACTGTGCGTTCGTAGTCACCGCGACGGACACGGGGACGGTGGGCGGACCGACGGGAGGGTTGGCGACGGCGACGACGGGAACGATCACGGTGAAGGCGACACCGACGGTATCGATCTCGCCGACGTCGGTGGTGATGGACCAGGGCCAGTCGGTGACGATCACGGCGACACCCGGGGGTGGGACCGGGACGTTCAGCTACGTCTGGTCGGTGTTCTCGGGGAGTTGCCCAGGCTTCGCTAATTCGGGCGTATCCACTCTGACGTACACGCCGAGCGGGACGACGACGACGTGCGTGCTGACGGTGACGCTCACCGATACGGGGACGACGGGAGGAGCGACGCCGACGCCGACGGCGACGCCGGCGACCAACGCGGCGGTGACGGTGGACGCGACACCGACGGTATCGATCTCGCCGACGTCGGTGGTGATGGACCAGGGCCAGTCGGTGACGATCACGGCGACACCCGGGGGTGGGACCGGGACGTTCAGCTACGTCTGGTCGGTGTTCTCGGGGAGTTGCCCAGGCTTCGCTAATTCGGGCGTATCCACTCTGACGTACACGCCGAGCGGGACGACGACGACGTGCGTGCTGACGGTGACGCTCACCGATACGGGGACGACGGGAGGAGCGACGCCGACGCCGACGGCGACGCCGGCGACCAACGCGGCGGTGACGGTGAACACGGCGCTGGTGACCGGGACTGTGAGCCCGGCATCACCGACGATCGACGACGGGCAATCGATCCTGCTGACGGCGAACCCGTCGGGCGGGACGACGATGTACGGCTACCAGTGGTATTCCTCGAGCGTGAACACGGGGGCGTGCGACTCGGGGGCGGCGTTGGGAGTGAGCGCGACGCAGGTGGTGTCGCCGACGTCCAGCACGTACTACTGTTACGTGGTGACGGACAGCGCGTACTCACCGGTTAGCCAGTCCTCGGCGTGGGACCTGGTGACGGTGGACGCTGCGCTGACGGCGTCGCCGACGGCGACGGTGAACCCGGTGGACGTCGCCCAAGCGACGACGATCTCGGCAAACGCGGGTGGTGGGTCGGGGAGTTACACGTCGTACGCGTGGACGGGCTTGCCGACAGGGTGCAGCAGTACGGCGGCGTCGTTCATTTGCACGCCCGCGTCGAACTCCGGCAACCCGTACACGGTGCAGGTGGTAGTGACGGATACGAACGGGAACACGGTGACGGAGTCGTTCGTGTTGACGGTGGACCCGGCGTTGACCACGACAACCCCCACGGCGAGCGTGAACCCGGTGGATGTGGACCAGGCAACGACGATCTCGACATCGACGGGCGGCGGGTCGGGCAGCTACACCTACGTGTGGTCCGGACTGCCGGGCGGATGCAGCAGCACAGCGACCTCGTTCATTTGCACACCGAGTTCCGGGACGCAGGGGACGTACGAGGTGCAAGTCGTAGTGACGGACTCGAACGGAAACACGGTGACGGAGTCGTTCATGTTGACGGTGGACCCGGCGCTAACGGCGTCTCCGACGGCAACGGTGAACCCAGTGGACGTCGGCCAAGCGACGACGATCTCGGCGGTTGCGGGTGGCGGCTCAGAGAGTTACTCGTCGTACGCGTGGACGGGGTTGCCGGCAGGATGCAGCAGCACGGCGTCGTCGTTCAGTTGCACACCATCGTCGAACTCAGGCAATCCCTACACGGTGCAGGTCGTCGTGACGGACACGAACGGGGACACAGTGACGGAGTCGTTCGTGTTGACGGTGGACCCGGCGTTGGTGGTGGGAACTCCATCCGCGCTCCCGAACCCGGTAGATTCCGGCGATCCCACTACGATCTCGACGACATCGGCGACGGGCGGGTCAGGAGGCTACACGTACAGTTGGTCGAGTTCGCTACCCGGATGCACGAGCGGGACGGGTTCGTCGTTCATCTGCACGCCGAGTGTTTACATCGTCAGCCCGACGCCATACACGATCACCGTAACCGACGAGGACTCGAACGGGAACACTGTGATGGCGTCATTCATACTGACGGTGGACCCGAACCCGACGCTATCGGCCTCGCCGACGGCGACGGTGAACCCGGTGGACGTCGGCCAAGCGACGACGATCGCGGCGAACGCGGGCGGCGGGTCGGGGAGCTACACGTCGTATGTCTGGACGGGGTTGCCGACGGGATGCAGTAGCACGGCGGCGTCGTTCATTTGCACACCGAGTCCCGGGACGCAGGGGATCTACACGGTGCAGGTCGTGGTGACTGACTCGAACGAGAACATGGTGACGAGTCTACTCACGTTGAACGTGGACCCGGCGCTGATGACGACAACCCCAACGGCGAGCGTGAACCCGGTGGACGCGGACCAGGCAACGACGATTTCGACCTCGGCGAGCGGCGGATCGGGCAGCTACACCTACGCGTGGTCGGGATTGCCGGGCGGATGCAGCAGCACGGCGACGTCGTTCATTTGCACACCGAGTTCCGGGACGCAGGGGCCGTACACGGTGCAGGTCGTGGTAACGGACACGAACGGGAACACTGTGATGGCATCATTCATGTTGACGGTGGACCCGGCGCTGGTGGCGGGAACCCCATCGGCGAGCCCGAACCCGGCAGACTCCGGTGAGGCGACGACGATCTCGACGACGGCAGCTACGGGCGGGTCAGGAGGCTACACGTACAAGTGGTCGAGTTTGCTGCCGGGATGCACGAGCGGCACGGGCTCGTCGTTCATTTGCACGCCGAGTGTCTTCATTCTCGGCCCGACGGGCTACACGATCACGGTAACGGCCAAAGATACGAATGGGAACTCCGTAGCGGCGTCATTCGTACTGACGATCGACCCGACGCTGTACCTAACGATAGCGCCGACAGCGACCGTGAACCCGGTGAACGTGGGCCAAGCGACGGTGATCTTCGCGAACGCGGGCGGCGGGTCGGGGATTTACATTTCGTACGTGTGGACGGTGTTGCCGGCGGGATGCAGTGGCTCCGCTTCGTTCTTCAGCTGCACGCCGAGCTCCGGGTCGCAGGGGATGTACACGGTGCAGGTCGCGGTAACGGACTCGAACGAGAACACGGTGATGGGTTTCATGACGTTGACAGTGGACCCGGTCCTGACAGTGACGACACCGACGGCGATCCCGAACCCGGTGGACGAGCAGCAGGAGACCCTGATCTCGACGACGGTTAGTGGCGGGTCGGGGCCTTACACGTTCTCATGGTCAGGGCTCCCCGCGGGCTGCAGCAGCACGAACTCTTCCACGATTGACTGTACGCCGAACTCGGGGGCGCATGGGATGTACACCGTCAGCGTGACGGTGACGGACACGAACGGGAACACGGTAACGGAAATGTTCACGTTGACCGTGGACCCGACGCTGACAGCGTCGCCGACGGCGACGATCAACCCGGTAGACGTGGGCCAAGCGACGACGATCTCGGCCGGCGAGAGTGGCGGGTCGGGGAGCTACACGTATTCATGGTCGGGGCTGCCGGCTGGATGCAGCAGCACGGCGAGGTCGTTCATCTGCACGCCGAGTGACAATTCCGGGACGCCGTACACGGTCACCGTGATCGTGACGGACTCAAATGGGAACGCGGTGATGGAATCGTTCACGTTGAGGGTCTTCGCGGATCCGACGGTGAGCGCAGCACCGACCGGACCGTTGAGTTCTGACGTGGGTCAGACGGCGGGGATGCTAACGGCGACGGTGACGTATTCCGGACCGAACACGGCAACAGTGGAGTGGTACAGTTCGAGCAGCTCTTCCTGCAGCGCCTCATCGACGGATACGTTCGTGTCGGGACTGACGTTCACTCCGAGTACGGGGTCGGCGGGAACGACGTGGTATTGTGCGGTGGTCTCGGACAGTGGAGTACCGGGATACACGTCAGCCTCGAACGCGGTGGAAGTGACGGTGTTCGCGGATCCGACGGTGAGCGTAGCACCGACCGGACCGTTCAGCTATGATGTGGGTCAGACGGCGGGCATGCTAACCGCGACGGTGACGTATTCGGGACCGAACACGGCAACGGTGGAGTGGTACAGTTCGGGCAGCTCCTCCTGCAGCGCCGCATCGACGGACACGTTGGTGTCGGGACTGACGTTCACTCCGGGCACATCGACGCCCGGGACGACATGGTATTGTGCGGTGGTCTCGGACAGCGGAATACCGGGATTCACGTCAGCTTCGAACGCGGTGGAAGTGACGGTGAATTCAGCGCTGGAGGCGTCAACGGTGAGCCCCTCGCCGGTATCGATCGACAACGGCCAGACGGTGATGCTGACGGCGACGACGCCGACGACCGGGACGGGCCCGTATACGTACCAGTGGTACACGTCATCGATCGCTTCGTGTAACTCGCCAGGGGATCTGACGCCGGTCGTCGGTGGCAGCGGCGGAACGACTCTAGCGTACACGACAACGGTGCTGACGACCGGGACGTACTACTACTGCTTCGAAGTCACGGACTCCTCGAACACTCCCGTGAGTCAGTACTCGTCGGTGGACACAGTGACGGTG